>CABMKY010000001.1:0-850606 GCA_902387145.1 Campylobacteraceae bacterium
ATAAAAGCAAACAAGGACAAGTAAGTGCAAACTAAAAAATCAAATAAAGAGCTAATAAATTGCTTTAAAGACTATATTGATATAGCTGATGCAAGTTATGCAATGCTTCATAATGTATTTGAGAATGAAAGAAACGGACTTGATGAGCTTTATGATAAATTTGGTAAAGATAATGTCCCTGAAAATATTGCAAATTCTTATAGAGAAGATGAAATAAAAAAGCCTGTTTGGAGATATGCAGATGATGTTATCAAGGGTGACACAATAGAGGAGCTTTCCGAGAAAGCAAAAAATAATGGTAGGAATTTTGGTGATCCTACCGCTTATGCTCTTTGCATAGAAGCTAGATTTATGGCTGACAAAGTAGTTAAGAAGCCAGTTGGTAAAAATGGAGAGATAAAAGATATAAAAATAGATAACGATGTTAAAAATTTTATCTACTATGACAAAGATACAAAAGAGCAAAGATTACTTGTTGGAAAAGATGAAATTTATAAACTCTCTCCTCGCACAAAACTCTTTGTCAATCGCTATGAGTTAGTAAAGCACATACCTAATCAAAAATCGGGTTTTAGCTCAACTATATTTTATGATACGCTTAAGTCGAACTATATAATAGGCTTTAGAGGAACAGAGATGAAAATAAATGATCTCTTAGATGATGCCTTTATGGCTATCACATCAAGAGCACTTATGCAAATATCTGCCTTAAAATCACTTCAATCCTCTATGCAAGAAGCAATAAATTCTCATAGTAAAAACTTAAGTGGTTTAGATAATGAAGGTGGTAATTCTTTAAATTTAGATAACACTGCTAAAGACATCATCCTGTCAGGTCACTCATTAGGAGGTCATCTAGCTCAAATATATGCAGTAACTTTCAAAGATAGCGGAGTAAAAGAACTCTATACTTATAACGCTCCAGGAATTTATGGTGGCATATTAGCTTCAGCTTTTACTTGGAGCTTAAGGCTTCTTAGCTTTGTAGCCAAAGCCATAGCAAAAGGTGCAAGATGGATAGCAAGAGTCATAGACAAAGATGGCTTTATAGGAAAGATGGTAGGCTCAGTCTTTAATAAGATAAAAGGTATGTTTGGCTTTAAAGATGATAAGAGCAGCGTAGATGAATATGTAGATGTAGTTAAAAATAATGAACAAGCTCAAAAGACTCTTGCAGATAAAAAGGTTAGCTCTAATATAAATAAGGCTAGCAAAGAAAAAGATATAGACATAGAGATACATCACGTAGAGAGCGTTAAACAAAGTATCAATAGAGATGAAGATAGCTTTTCAAAAGATGTAGCTGTTTTGATAGAACCTACCTTTTCAGTCATATCTGATCTAGGCTATAAACTAGGCATAGATACAACTGGCGAAGTAAAGTATGAAAATACCGAGAATAGACACTTGGTGAATATATTAATTAGATCTCACTTTTTAAAAGAGAGCGTTTTGGTTTTATATATGCTGTGCTATCTTTTAGAAAATAAAGAAAATGAAGCCAAGATAGAAGGCAAAGATATAGCTGAAGCACTTGACTATCTAAATGAATATATCCAGTCGCTTAAATTTAAACTAAAATGCATAAGATCGAAGTTAAATTTGGATGTAAATATAGATGATATAAGTGATGCTTCTATGCTAGATACGCCTTTATATATCTTTTATGCTTATTTAAATCTCTTTTACGAATATGGCAAATTTAGTGATGAAAATTTCAAGCAAGATATGGTCGGGTATATAATAGAAAATTTAGGCAGCAACATAGATAAAAATAGCAATAAAGAAGCACATCTAGTAAAGATACTAGATATAGATGATATAGATAAACTAGATGCGACAAAGATAGTAAGTGATGCTAGAGCTGGCGATATAGATATGCTAGTGGCTATTTGTGCTTTGAATTTATTTGTATTTGAAAAAAAGATAGATGTAAATGAACTTGGAAAATACTTCTCTTATAACAAAAATATCTATAAAAATATAACGATACTACGAGATAATAGAGTAGATATAGCAGAGGCTAGCATCTTTGTAAAAGATAGAATAGATATGCTAAAGAGCATAATAAATCTAAAATACGCGGATCTAGCAAAGCTAAAAGAAAATGAAAATTTTTTAGCTAGCATAGACTCTAAGGACATAAGCTCTAGCGATGAAGCCATAGTAATAGCCAATAATAAATCCGCTCAAAATAATGATGATGTAGCTTACAATAATAAAGTAGCAACCGATGATATAAAAGCTCTTATGAATGAGAGCGTAGGAAGTATCTTTTATAAAAACAACGATACCCTTAGTGTAAGTGCAGTAGATAAAAGTATAGTCGATGTTGAGGTATTAAAGGAGATATTTAAGCTAGATAGCAAAAATATGAATCAAAGAATATATCTAAACTCTGCTCTTTTATCTAAAGCCAATGAAGAGGAGGATTATCCACTTTATTTTAAAGACGAAAAATATAACAGTGATGAGAATATACCTCTAAATTTTACTCATCAGCCAAGAGATGAAGATAAAGATATAGGAAGGCTAAATGTTGCTTATAGAAATTCTCAAGCAAATATATTAAATTATTCACTATTAAATAAGAGTCTAAATATCGATCTAAAACCAATGAGCAAAAAGACTAAAGAGGCTCTTTCAAATTTAAATCAAAGGCAAAATTTACAAAAAGATAATCAATCTAAAGAAATTTCATCCACTGCAACTTCATGCCCTGTCATAGAAGACGACACTATCATTTGCCCACATGGTGGTCATGTGATCTTAAAAAGTAGGGCAGGCAGGAGCATAAGATCAGACGATCAAGGCGTGATACTCGATGTTGATTTTATAAACTCGCCGATAGTAGGCTGCTCGGCTAGGATTCCATGCGTCATAGTAGCTTATGTACCAAGATCAGCACTTAGTCTAAAAAGCATGAATGATCACTACGCTGTAATGCAAGATCTAGTGCCAAACTGCCTAAGCAACACCGGCTCTTCGCTAAGGTGCATAAAAAAAGAGAATAAACTAAAACTAGAGCATAGTTTAAGTAATCCTGGTATGCAAGATAGTAGCGAAGTAATAAAAGATATAAATTTAAATAATGCCTACATAAGGCTTCATATAAAATCAGCTCTTAATCAAACAGATAATCTTGCCGTTTGCATATATAAGTTAAATGATGTGGAATATAAAAACCAAGAGGGGTTTAAAGAAATGGAGCTAAATTTAGACGAAGGCTCTGATATAAAAGATAAGAAGCTAAAAGAGTATCTAAAGGCCCGATTTAGAGATGATAAATTTAGTATCTCATCATTTAACTTTAAATACTCGCTTATGAATAAAAATTTTATTTTTATTACCCCTAAATATACTGAGCCTATCTATAAAGATATGACGCTTCCTAAGAGCGGAATAGGATTTTTTCAATTTGTAGATGATATGAGTGACGATAACAATCTTATCTATATTACGCCAAGTAAGGCAAAAACAGTATGTATAAAATTTGCTTGTGGGTTAGATAGTGAATATAGCGATAATATAAATATAATTAAAACAGTAGTGGTGGCATAACGATGAATGATATAAATATAACCTACTCTTGCGAAGAGAGTTTAAAAAAGATAAAAGAGTACATGGCTGATGCAAAGAGCGTGACGCTTTATACGTCTAGTTTAAATTCTCTTGAGTCAAACTACTTTGGCAGTATGGCAGCCTTAATAAGAAATGAACTATCAACATTTCTAAATCCTCGTTCTTGGAAAGCAATTTTTTCTAAAGAAGATAGGACAATATCTATCGTTACTGATTTTTATATAGATAAAGAGAGTTTTAAAGATAACAATCTAGATAAATCAAGGGAATTTAAATATAGAGGAATTCCAGTAAAAGTATTTCATAAAAAGAGTGCAGTTGATAAGTTCTTTGTAAATTTAAAGGAGAAGATCGATCCCATAAAAATTAAAACAGAAAAAATAAAGTATGGTCCAGGAAGAGAATATCAAGCTAGACCAGTAGAAAATTTTGCTGAAATGTTTGAATTTATAATATCTTATTACAACAAAAGCAAAGATGTTTTAAGAGAGTGTTTAAGTACTTTAAAAGACGATCTAATAAATGATGCCAAGCCTTTAATGTCTAATGAGGAGTTAAACGAAACTAAATTTGAAAGAAGCGTCAAAGAGTGTTTTGATGAGCTAGATAAAAATTTAAAAAATCTAAATGAGGATGATGGAGAATTTATTATAAAGCAGTTCATACTTTCTATATTAAGCCTTGTTGATTTGTCAGGTACAAAAGCAGTAGGAAAAAAATTAATAGGATGGGGTACTGTTGCTTGGGAACTTATTAATTTTTCCACTGAAGCATATAAGTATTATGACAATAAAGCGTTTTATGGAGTATCTTTGCCTATACTAAGATTTTTTACATCTAGGTTTGCTTCTATTATAAATACCTTAAATATAAACTCAAATTGCAATGTATTGGTGTTCAAAAGTGATAAGAATTCTAAGGCTGGATTTTTTATAGACTTTACACATTTAAATTTAGACTATGTACCTTTTCAGATTAATTCAGTCGCAAAGGAGATAAACTGCAATGCAGATGAAGGATATAGCGTATATGGATATTTAGATGATGTATCAGTGTTTGAATATACTAAAGATGTTTGCTCTTACGATATCATAAATAAAAACTTAGGATTTGGCTCAAGTGATGATACGCTCTTTAATAGACTAAAAGAAGAGATAAAAAGTACAAATGCAAATTTAAATTTTATCTGTGCTTCAAATTTTAACTCTATAAAGTTAGCTAATCTAATAGCAGATAAATCCGATAAAAATAATACCTCAGTAAATGATGAGATGAATAGTAAAGACTTCTCAAATTTAAATAAAAACTACATCGTTCTTTCAAACTCCCCTTTTAGATCAAGTGCAGGATTAAGAGAGGAAGTTATTAGTAAAAGTCTTGATCAAACTATAAAAGATGATATAAATAGATCAAAAAGTAGCAACCTGGTAAAACAAAAATTTAGTGACATAAAGACTCTAAATCCAGTAAAAGACTATAGCAAATATAGTATAGATATAGATCAAAATAATGACAAATCAACTCTTTTGCTAAATTTATCTCCATTTGCAAGGATAGAAAAAAGCTATATAGATAACATTATAGAGAAAAAAGAAGCTAGTGATCGTAGAGCCAATCAAAGTTCTATTGGACTTTCACCAAATAAATCAAATAATGATGAGCTTTATAATGTGAATTTTTTACATATAAATGCTTATGCTAAGCAGCCAAACGATATGGAGAAGATAAAAGAAAATGAAAAAGCTTATATGGATAAGGTCACTCTAACTTTTAAAGATATTTTTGAAAAGATAAATAAAAATGTTTCTGAAAGAAGTTTTGACCCAAACTATCCTAGTGTAGATGATATGGTTAATATGAAAAAATACGAAGATGAAATGAATATAGAAGATGCTAAAGAACTTACAAGCGAAATAATCGATCGTATGCCAAAAGACCACTACTCTTTAACAGAAGTGCTCTCTATTGCCGTGGCTTACTTTATAATAACTAAAAGCTACCCAGGGGACCTGGTAAAGAAATCTGTTAGTAATGATGGGGAATATATAGAGATAGCAGAAAGAAAGATAAAGGTTATCCATAAAAACGCAACAATAAGACTTGGCGAAAAAGAGCAAGCTTTGTTTTTTTACAAAGATAGTATAAATGCAAATGTTGGTGAATATATTTGCATTGAAGAGTTAAGAGACTATATGGAATACTCAAAAAAAGGTAACGTAGCAAGTGTGGAAGAACTCTTAAAAGCAAATAATGAGAATAAACATGAGGTCATAGACACTTCTATCTTGGGGTTAAAGGAGCAAAAGCAGATAGAAGAGCTACTTGATAAACAAGCAAAAGAGATAGAGGATTGTTGGAAAAAGGACGATGCTATCTTGAAAAAGACTTTAAACATGCAAGATATCCCTTATGAAACCATAGAAAAAGATATGAAGAAGGAAGCTCCAACGCTTATAGTAAAAACCGCCATAGAAGGGCTATTTCCTTTTGCAGAGTACTTTAGTGAAGATGGTCAATCAAAAATTTATAATTCTATTGGTTCATTTATATTTGATCCAAATAAAAAAGAGGCAACAGATGAGCTTCTTGATGAGCTTGGTGTATTAAACATTGTAAGACAGTTATTTACTATGAATAATACTGAAAATGTGGATAAATTTATAAAGTATGTAACAAATTCTAAAACAAATGTTGAAATCCTAAGGAAATCAAAAGGAAATCTGCTTAAACAGGCTATTAACTCTGTAAAACTTCGTCTCCTAATAGGCCGCTATAACATAAGTATCATCTGGAATAGTATGAGAAGCTTTGCTTTTATGAAACAAACTTATATGTTTAACCCAAAAGATGTCGAAGCTATGAGAAATATGCTAAAAGGATATGGCAAATCACTAGGCAAAGATGTAGGAGTAGCTTTTCTTAAAGGTATGGTAGAACTTTATAAAACATCATATGAAAAACTAGAAGAGAACTACAACGAAATAATGCACACAAGATACACATATAAATTTAATGAAGCTTACGCACTAAATAATATCTCATATAAACCTATGTCTATAAAAGAAGCTTATGATAAAAATAGTACAAATAGCTATTGCTACTATCCAGTGATGATCTATCAAAACTATATAAGTCTAAATTTAAATAGACTATTTCTAGGAGCTAATATAAATAGTGGAGGATTAGACTATAACTCATTTATCTACTATGATATAAACAATAAACAAAGCAAACTCTCACATAACCTTGCTTCAAAGCTAGCACTAAATAACCTTAGTGCTTATCTATGTTTAGATGAACTAAGAGGAGCTGGCAATGAAGTAGATGCAAACTACTTTAATTATGCAAGAAGTAGATATATTAACTCTGATGTAGAGATAAGAGGATTAAATTTAGATGTTAAAGAGGAGAAAGAAATTTATAGTGTCTATAACAAAGATGACAACCAAGATGGATATAGTTTCTCTTCTGCTATAAAAGCCTATCAAAAAGCTGTTGAGATAATAAACAAATTTAAAAAAGGAATCTTTAACACCAGTGATGAAAACAATCATTCTAATCTCTCAAGAAATCTGGTAGAGGCTCTTGATACTATTGGCAACAATAACATAAAGGGTGTGTATGTGGGGTGTAAAGTTGATTTAAAAGATAGAAGTAAAGAGAATATTCCCCCTCGCCTAATCGGTCGTCTAGCCACCACCATAGTCATGGAAGATGGTCTTTACATAGGATAAAAGATGAAAAAGATTATATTTACAGCTTTAGCTATCTTAGTAATAGCTATATCACTAATAGCAATAAATAAAAGAATGAATAAAGGAAATTTAATGGATAACAATAATACATATATGGTAATAGCTCCAAATGGAATGGAAATACCATTTGATAAAAATACAAATTTATCAGTCTCACCTCTTGATTATGGGAGTGAGACTATAGGTGTAAAAGAGCACTCCCAAATGCTTCTCCAAGCTCGCTCCATCCTAGACTCATCTCCATATAAAAACTATAAACCACTATACTATAACCCTAAACCAAATTCTCTAGGTCAAACAGACTATCTATCATTTAAACCATGGCTAGATATTAGTTATAAACCAAGCTCAACTAAACTATCTCCTTGGACTAAATCAGAAAAAGCTTACTATGAAAGCTTAAAAGATAAAAGAGATAGATATATCTATCTAGTAAAAAGAAGTAATCTAAAATGCACTATGATAGATATCCCTGAAGATGCAATAGCTAGAGTAGATAACAAAGGCAAACTAACTAAACCAGAATATGCTGAAATTTATGATGAAGTAAATGCTAATAAAGGTACATTAAAATCAATGCTCTTTTCTGCAGAGTGGGGAATATGTGCTGGCATACTTGGAAATCCTATGGGATTTTCACATGGAAATGAAGCAGGCTTTAAAGCAAGAGATTATCAAAGAATTTTCTTGGCAGCTCAGCTAGGAGTAGTAAAGGCTTTAGATTTTTTAGGTGATCTATTTGAATATCAAACTTACAATATAGGTCTAAACAAAAATTTACAAATGGCAGAAGAGTTTAGAAAACTATTTACTAATCCTCCACTAGATGAATATGGCATGATGCCTTATCTTGATGAAATAGTAGGTAATTACTTTGTAATGGATTTTAATAGGGACGGAGTAGCATTTGATCCAGAAGGAACAACACATAAATTTTTAAGAGAACTCGTAGAAGATAAAGGTAAATTACTAGACCCTAGAGACCTTGATGCAAATGAGGCTACAAGAGAAGAATTTATGTCTTACTTAAAAGCTGAAATGCCTCATTTTACAACTAGATTTGATAAAAAAGGGTTTCCAAACAAAATGACAGATAGAGACATAGATCTCTATATCGACTCCACCCTTCTAGAATCCAAAATAATGTCTTTAACCCCACCAGAGGGATATCCTAATGCACCATACTATAACACACCTGAAGAGCTAACAAGACTATATGAGGCTGGTAAATTAGATAAAAAACTAAACCCTCTAACACCAGTAATGTATAGAGAAAGCTTTCCTGAAGATCTTAGAGCTAAGATCCTAAGTTATGCTAAAGAGCATAATGTAAAGGATTAAATAATAAATTTAATATCTATGGCTCCACTTGGAGCCAAATATAAATATATTAAGCCACTACAATCAAGGACATAGGCATCTCTATAATAACCGGACTAATAGAACTTTATAAAACCTTGTATGAAAAATTAGAAGAAAACTATAAAGAGATAATACACTCAAGTAATATGTTTATCGCACTATAAACTTAAAAAAATGAATTAATTTTAAGAGGTAATTAGACTTTTTTATAAGAAAAATCGCAAATAGCGATCTATACAAATTTTGATAAAGAATTTCAATATATTTTAATATCAAAATGAGCTAAATTTTGAAAAAATTAAAGCATATTTTTAAACTTGCTTTTAACTTTTTTGTTATAATATCCCATCAAAAATAAAAAGGATATTTTTTATCCTAATTAAGGTTTTAAATTTGAGAGTATATTTAGACAATAACGCTACAACAATGGTTGATCCTGAAGCTTTTGAACTTATGAAGCCATATTTTTGTGAAAAATACGGCAATCCAAACTCGCTTCATAAATTTGGCTCTGAAACACATCCAGCTTTAAGAACAGCGCTAGATCAGCTCTATGCCGGACTAAATGCAAAAGATAGCGATGATATCGTCGTTACCTCATGTGCAACTGAGAGCAACAACTGGGCAGTAAAAGGCATCTACTTTGACAAAATAGCAACTGGCGAGAAAAAGCGTATCGTAACAACCGCAGTTGAGCATCCAGCTATTTTGGCGACTTGTAAATTTTTAGAAAAATATGGCGTAGAGCTTACTGTTTTAGATGTAAATAACGATGGCATAGTCACTCCAGAACAGCTAAGATCTGTAATGGATGAGAATGTAGCGCTTGTTTCTATAATGAGCGCGAATAACGAAACCGGCATGATCTTTCCTGTAAAAGAGCTTGCTAGTATCGCTCATGAATATGGAGCTTTATTCCACACGGATGCGGTTCAAGCAGTTGGAAAGATAAAGATAAATGTTCAAGACCTTGACGTTGATTTTTTAAGCTTTTCTGCGCATAAATTTCACGGACCAAAGGGTGTTGGAGCACTATTTATAAAAAATAGTATGCCACTAAGTAGCTTGCTTCATGGCGGCGAGCATATGGGCGGACGCAGAAGCGGCACGCTTGATGTTCCTGGCATCATCGGCATGGGTAAAGCACTTGAACTGGCAAATAAATTTATGGATTATGAGCACTCTCATGTTCGCCGTTTGCGTGATAAGCTTGAAGATGCAATTTTAAAAATTCCTGACGTTAGCGTTGTAGGAAAAAAAGAACAACGTGTGCCAAATACCATTTTGGCTTCTATAAAAGGCGTTGAAGGCGAGGCGATGCTTTGGGATCTAAACAAAGCTGGCATCGCAGCTTCAACTGGTTCAGCATGTGCAAGTGAAACATTAGAGAGTAACCCAATAATGGAGGCCATAGGGGCAGATAAAGAGCTGGCTCACACCGCACTTAGACTATCTCTTTCTAGATTTAATACAGAAGAAGAGGTTGATTATGCGATCGAGCATATAACAAAAGCGGTAAATAGACTAAGAGGTATCTCTAGTACATTTGCCTACGCCCCAGAATGGCATAAGGGTGGATTATAAAATTTAAAGGAAAATAACATGGCAAAGAATAATTTGATTGGAGGCTCTATCTGGGATGAGTATTCTAAGGTAGTGCAAGACAGGATGAATAATCCTAAATTTATGGGGGAGATAACCGAAGAAGATGCTAAAAAAGCAAATGCAAAGCTTATTGTGGCTGACTTCGGTGCAGAAAGCTGCGGTGATGCGGTTAGGCTATACTGGCTTGTTGATGAAAAAACAGACAAAATAATAGATGCTAAATTTAAAAGCTTTGGCTGTGGCACAGCTATAGCTAGCTCTGATACGATGGCTGAGCTTTGTATCGGCAAAACAGTTGATGAAGCAGTCAAGATCACAAACCTTGATGTCGAAAAGGCTATGCGTGACAATCCAGAAACGCCAGCAGTTCCACCCCAAAAGATGCACTGCTCAGTTATGGCGTATGACGTTATAAAAGCAGCAGCTGCAAGCTATAAAGGCATAGATCCAGAGCATTTTGAAGATGAGATCATCGTTTGCGAGTGCGCTAGGGTAAGCCTTGGTACGATTAAAGAAGTGATAAGGCTAAATGATCTTCACACAGTTGAGGAGATTACGCAATACACCAAAGCTGGTGCGTTTTGCAAGTCTTGCGTAAAGCCTGGTGGCCATGAAAAAAGAGAATATTATTTGGTAGATATTTTGCGTGATACTAGAGCTGAGATGGAGCGTGAGAAGATCGAAGCTCAGGCAAATGCCCAAGCAAATCACACTTTAGGTGACATTAGCTTTGAAAATATGACGATGGTAGGGCAGTTAAAAGCAGTCGAGTCTGTCATAGATAAAGAAATTCGCCCAATGCTCGAGATGGATGGTGGAAATCTAGAAATTTTAGATATCAGAAATGATAACGGAGAAAATACTGATATTTATATCCGCTATCTTGGTGCTTGCTCGGGCTGTGCAAGTGGCTCAACTGGCACTCTTTATGCGATTGAAAATGTCTTGCAAGAGAGCTTAAGCCCAAAAATTAGGGTAATGCCTATTTGATTTTATTAACTAGCCCTTGTGGGCTAGTTTTTATTCTCTTAAGAATTTTAAAATTTCACTTCTAATTTGATCCAAATCACCCACGAATTTTTTTTCAAACTGCGAGCGATTAAAGGTTCGCTGACGTTTTGCTAACTGAGCCGTATGTGTAGCTATGAGCTCTTCAAGCTCGTTTTGAGAAATTTCTTTATTTAAAAATTGCTTGCACTCTTTTAAGCCTATTGATTTTAGGGGTTTTGGCTCACTTTTATATTTATCAAATAAAAATTTCGCCTCATCTATAAGCCCAGCTTCAAGCATGCCTTTTGTTCTCTTTTTAATACGTTCTCTAAGCTCATCTTTATCCCATAAAATTTCAAATATCGCTAGCTCTTTTATGATGCTCTCTTTAGTATTTTCTCTTAGCCAAATGCTTGGAATTTGGCTACTAAATTTATAAATTTGATACCACTTTTCGAGGCGATAAGAGTCGTTTTGGCTAAATTTGCTTGCAAACTCAGGATCGATTTTTACAGCTAGCTCGTAAATTTCTTCATTGCTTAAATTTAGCTCACATTTTGGCACATCTGGTGCAAGTCCGCTAAGCATTGATTTTAGATAAAAGCCGCTGCCTCCTGTAATGATGAGTGGGCAGTCTTGTAAGCATGCAAATTCCTTTGCGTTTTTATAAATTTCAAAAAATGCCCCAACACTAAATTCTTCATCAGGATAAATTTCATCTACACCAAAGTGCTTTATAGTTTCAAGCTGCTCTTTATTTGGCTTTGCGCTGGCGATATCTATCTCTTTATAAAGTGCAAGCGAATCAAGGCTTAAGATGACGCCGTTAAGCTCCTTTGCAAGCTCAAATGCAAGATCGCTTTTGCCACTTGCCGTGGTGCCAATTATTGCAAATTCTTTAAACAAATCTAGCCCTCGTAAAATGAGCTAAAGAGTAAAATTTCATCATTTTCCTCGTTATTTTTGCCATCTTTTATAAGACTTGCCAAAACACCAGCAAAATACGGAGCAAAGCTAAGCTCATTTAGTCCATAAGCTTGGTTATAGATCAAGTTGCTATATATGTTATCGCGTCCAAGAGCTGGCTTATCGTTTGAGCTAAGAAGCACGAAATTTGCCCTAAAACTAGGCTCTTTTAGCTCGCTTATACCAAGATGTATCTTTAGCTCATTTAAAAATGCATTAATCTTTTCAGTTTTAACAAGCGTATCGATAGCGCCGACTTGTAAATTTGTAATAATCGTAACACCATTTTTAGTAGGATAAATTTTGGCAAATAGATCATTTAAAATGATTGGTTTTTTAGGGATTTGCCCCTCGTTTAACGCAAGATCGATCGTATAGAATTTCGCCAAAATGGCATTTAAATTCGTACCAAGCTTGCTTGATATATCCAGACTTTTTGTAGCTATGACAAAGCTATCAGCCTCATATTCGCCGTTATTGCCGGTAGCCTTTTGCACTATTTGCCCTTGCGTTTTTAGCTCATAAATTTCATCATTTATAAATTTTGCCCCAAGAGAATTTAACTCATTTATCAAAGCTTTTTTGAGCTCATTTGTATAAATACTTGCGTTTTTGGCTAAATTTATAGCGCCTTTTATGTTTTTGTTTATTAGTCCAAAATTTGCAAGCTCTTTATCTACGCTTAAAATTTCTTGCTCGCTATGGGCAACCTTTGTCTCATCAAGCCTTTTTTTAAAGCTTTCGTCATTGCTAAAAAGTAGATAAATACCGCTCTCATCGAAATTTATCTGTGGATATTTTTCGTTTAGCTCTCTTAAAATTTCAAAGCTTTTCTTACCAAATTTTGAAAACAAAATTTGTATTTTTTTATCGTGAGATTTGGTTGATTTAAGTGTAAAATTTGTCATCCAAGCTCTAAAATTTTCATTTAAGCAAATACTTATATCAAGCTCGCTTTTTTTGCTAACTAATCCCATAAACGAACTAGATATCGCTCCATCTTTTGCAAGAGCGTGTGTGCCAAAAGGCGTTAAAATTCCATTTGTAAAATCATCTTTTTGGCTGCTAATAATTAAAATTTCTTCACCTTTTTTAGCTAATTCGTAAGCCGTAAATAACGCACTAAAACTATCTCCAATAATCGCTACTTTGCCCATAATAACCCTTTGTTTTAAATTAATCTTGTAATGATAATATAAATTCAAATTTAAAGCAAAATGGTGTAAAATCAACCATTTTTAAAGAAAATGGAAATTTATCAAATGATAGAAAAATTAAAAATTATCGCTGAACTTATCGTTTTTAAGCATTCTGTTTTTGCTTTGCCTTTTATTTTTGTTGCTATGATAGTTGCTAGCAAGATAGAAAGTGGCTCGGCTTGGTTTGGCTTAAAACTGCTTATCTTAGGTACTTTTTGCGCTGTTAGTGCTAGAAATTTTGCTATGGCTTTTAATAGATACAAAGATGAAGATATCGATAAGTTAAATCCGCGAACTGCAAGCCGTCCAAGTGTTGATGGCCGTATCGGCAGGAGCAATATGCAGCTTTTTATTGTGGCAAATGCGTTTATTTTTATCGTATGCGCTTATTTCATAAATTCGCTCGCATTTTGGCTAAGTTTTCCTATTTTAGCTATTCTTGGTGGATATTCTCTGTTTAAGCGCTTTAGCGATCTAGCACACCTAGTGCTTGGCCTTAGCTTAGGTCTTGCTCCTATCGCTGGTGTGGTGGCAGTGAGCGCTGCTATACCGCTTTGGAGCGTATTACTTTGCCTTGGTGTGACATTTTGGGTAGCTGGATTTGACTTGCTTTACTCACTTCAGGATATGAAATTTGATAAAGAAAATAAGCTCTTTAGCATACCAGCTATTTACGGCGACAAGGCTACACTTTTTTTATCGGCCATTTTTCACGCTTTAGCTTTTATATTTTGGCTACTTTTTGCTTGGGCAGCTGGGCTTGGAGCGATGGCATTTTTTGGAATTTTAGTAAGTGGCGTTATTTTATTTTTTGAGCATAGGATCGTAAGACGCGACTTTAGCAAGATAGATAGAGCATTTTTTACATTAAATGGTTATTTGGGAATTTTATTTTTTATCTTTGTTTGGGTTAGCGTATTATGAGTGAGATTAAGCTGTTTAAAGCACCTCTTGATATGGAATTTGAGTCTGATAAAGATGGGAGCGAGAAATTTAAAAGAGAGTTCGACTCTATCTTGCCGGGCGAAGAGGATGCGCTTGGGGCTTGGCTAAAACGAGCTAAATCACGTGGCGAAACCAAAGAGAGTGATCAAATTTTATTAACTTTACTGATCGAGCTTCACAGAAAAGTTGATGCTCTGAGTGATTATATTAAAAATGAGCATAAGCAATATTTGCCACTAAAAGAGAGAGCGAGTATCGAAGAAATAGGCTTTACACATATCAAAATAAGCGAAGAAAAATTTATAAAAGATGAAATTTACTA
Source organism: Campylobacteraceae bacterium (assembly GCA_902387145.1). GTDB lineage: Bacteria > Campylobacterota > Campylobacteria > Campylobacterales > Campylobacteraceae > Campylobacter_A. Next base: position 14,727 of record CABMKY010000001.1, read on the forward strand.
CGCAAGGATTGCTATGCCTATCTTTCCAAAGAGAAATTTGAGTCTTTATTTAAGAGCTATTAGTGAAAATTTAGCAAAGATAGAAAATATGCACGAAGAGGATGAAGCCGACTGGAACGCTTACGTAACAGCTAGAGAGCGTGTAATGATAAGAGAAATGAGAGCGAATTCATAAAGGAAAAATATGGAAATTTATATTTTTTTAGGCTTTGGTATCGTTTTGGCGATAATAGTAGCTTTAATGTTGATAAAAGATAGTGAGACAAATAAAAAATTTGCGAGATTTGAGCGAGCGATAGAAAGCGTTATGCAAGAAAATTTCAATCTAAAAAAGCAAATTTCAATGCTTGAGGGCGAGGCGTTTAAAAATAGTGAACAATATGAGCCACTTAAAAAACAGATAAAAGAAAATATTGATTTGCAAATAAATGAAAAGATTGTACCAATAATTCGTGCGATTAAGAGTATTGAGCGAGTAATTGATGATTTTGCAACAGAGCAAAAAGATAGGATAGTTAGTCTTGAAGAGCGAACAAGAGATATTAATAAAATCGCACCAAGCGTCATCAATGAAGAAGAGCAAATTCTAAAAATGTTTAAAGACGGAAAAAGTGCAGCTATGATCGCAAAGGACCTTCATGTTGGAATGGGGCGAGTCGAATTTGTGCTTAAATTTCATAAATTAGCCTAAATTTACAGGCTAATTTTAAAAAGACTAATCTACTCTTAAACTGCAAAAATTGGCTTAAATTTTTATTTTGATTTAAATCTTTTAACATATAATTGAAAAAATTATAAAAAGCTCTAACCAAGCTTAAGAAGGTGCTTTATGCTAATCGATAAATATGGTCGGGTTGTTGATTATTTAAGGATTTCTGTAACTCAGCGTTGCAACTTTAGGTGTAGGTATTGTATGCCTACAACGCCATTTAGCTGGACGCCAAGGGAGAATTTATTAACCTTTGAGGAGCTATTTTTATTTGTAAAAGTGGCTATCGATGAAGGTATAAAAAAGATAAGAATCACTGGTGGCGAACCGCTTGTACGTAAGGATTTGGACGTTTTTATAAAGATGATAAGTGATTATAATCCAGACATCGATCTAGCGCTTACTACAAATGGTTATATGCTTTCACACTTTGCCAAAAGGCTAAAAGACGCTGGGCTAAAGCGCATAAATATGTCGCTTGATACATTAAATGAGCAAAAGGCTAAATTTATCGCACAAAAAAGCGTTTTACACGAAGTTTTAGCTGGCTTTGAAGCGGCTCATGATGCTGGATTAAAGGTAAAAATCAACACTGTCGCACTAAAAGGTGTAAATGATGATGAGCTTATAAATTTGCTCGAGTTTGCTAAATTTAGAGATTCTCAGATCAGATTTATTGAGTATATGGAAAATTCACACGCTAAAGATGATCTAAAAGGGCTAAGTAGCGATGAAATTTTAAAAATCATCTCACAAAAATATAATGTCACAAAAGATGGAAAACTACCAAATGCGCCTGCGTCTATTTATAGGCTTGATGATGGTTATAAATTTGGCATCATAGATCCACACAAGCACGACTTTTGTGAGAGTTGTAACCGCATCAGACTAAGTGCCGAGGGACTTTTGATACCTTGCCTTTACTTTGAAGAGGCTCTTAGCATCAAAAAAGCGGTTGAAAAAGGTGATATCGTAGCTGCAAGTGAAATTTTAAGGCAAGTACTAGCAAACAAACCAAAAGAGAACAAATGGGCAATAGGTGCTAGCAATGAAACCTCTTCGCGTGCCTTTTATCAAACTGGTGGTTGATGAGCAAAGAGCTAGAGCTAGTTGAGGCGTTTTTAAGTATTCAAGGCGAGGGAGCTTACCAAGGCAGGCTCGCCATATTTTTACGCTTTTTAGGTTGCAACCTAAACTGTTCTGGCTTTGGCGTGCAAAAAAAGTCTTTAAAAACCGGTGAAAGCCTACTAGGATGCGATAGTATAAGGGCTGTTTTTAAAGGGCATTTTGATCACAAAACATACAACGCAGATGAAATTTTAAGCTTAGTTGATGGGCTTTGCAAAGGCCTAAAGCAAAAACCTATCATTGTTTTGACCGGTGGCGAGCCGCTTATCTGGCATGAAAATGAAAATTTTATAAATTTGGTAAAGAAATTGCTTGAAGATTATGAAGTGCATTTTGAGACGAATGGCACGATTTTAGTTGATTTTGCTAAATATGAAATTTATAAAAAATGCCATTTTGCACTTGGAGTAAAGCTAGCAAATAGCGGAGTTAATGAGCAAAAACGTATAAATTTAGATGCTATTTTGGCTATTAAAAATAATGCAAGAAGTAGCTTTTTAAAATTTGTCCTCTCGCACTTTGACAAAAGCGAGTTAGACGAAATTATAAATATAAAAAATCAAGTGGATTTGCCAGTTTGGTGCATGGCGATGGGCGCAAATAAGGACGAGTTAAGCAAAAATGCTCTAAAAACAGCACAATTTGCCATAAAGTATGGATTTAACTACTCGGAGCGTATCCACATCAGGCTTTGGAACGATAAAGAAGGTGTTTGATGATTATTAGAAAGCTTTTTAGATTTGAAAATGCACATATTGTGAGATTTTGCAGCTCAAAGCGTTGTAGGACTAGCATCCACGGGCACAGCTATGTGGCTGAAATTTTACTTAGCTCAAATTTTCTTGATAATGCTGGCATGGTTTATGATTTTGGCTTAATGAAACAAAATATAAAAACGATCATTGATAGTTTTGATCATGCTACGACAATATTTTCAGGCGATAATGATGAATATAAAAATGATCTAAAAAAGCACTCGGCAAGATGGATCGAGATCCCGCTAAATCCAAGTGCAGAGCAGTTTTGCCGTATATTTTTTGTAATGATCGAGCGACTACTTGAGCTTAGTGTGATGAACAACGGCGAGCGTGAAGTGAAGCTTCATAGCATTATCGTGCATGAGACTGATACGGGCTATGCGCAGTGCTTTAAAGAGGATGCCGTAAATGCGCAAATGGGCGAGATAAAGCTAGATGAGATCAAATTTTCAGATGCTATCATAGAAGAGTGGGAAGATAAAAATTTATTCGAGAAAATGAAAAATAGGTTAAAAATAGAAATTCCAAAGGACGCTTGATGAAAAAAATTATAACTTCTTTTTTATTTATAGCTGGTCTATTTGCGGGTTGTGGAGATAAAGATGAGGCTAAAAATGATATTAGCGAGCCAGTACCGAGTGACGTGACCATAGCTCAACCAGACGCAAATGTCACAATCGATGAACAACTCCCACCTGAGCCAGTCGTTGAAGAGAACGAGCCTTCTAAAGATAAGAAATGAATGAACATCTCTCCTCACTTTTTGCATACACTTTGCCTTTTCATGTGATATTTTTTTATGCACTAGTTGCCTGTAATGTACTTTATTTAATACTTACTCAGTTTGGTAACAATAGTAAAAACTATGTGCTTCGTATAAGATATTTTTTGCCAATTTATCATATGCTACTTAGTTTTCTTGTGCTAACCGGACTTATTTTATGGGCGTATTACGGATATGAGTTTAAATTTAATGCCATAAAAATGTTAATTATCTTAATAATTTTAATCGCACTTAGTGCCATAGGTTTTAAAAGGCTAAAAATTTATGCAGCTAATGGCGACTTAGAAAAATTTAAAAAATTCGCCCTTATTAAGGGTTTTTGCGATTTTGTTTTAGTTTTAGTTGCAGGGATTTAGATGAAATTTTTATATGATAAAAACGCAGGTAATGAAAACTTAAAGATAGTAAATGAGGCTTTTTTACACATAAAAGCTAGAAGAATGCAAGCTGGTGAGCGAATAAGTGTTAGAAATTTACGAGACTTTAAAGAGTATATCTATGAAATTGACGAGATGGATAGGCGAAGTGCGAGCTTAAGCCTTGTTTTTGCCAGCTTAAATGGCGAGCATAAATTCGACTTTACGATCGCTTGGGCTATCGTCGATCCAAAGACGATCGAAAAGACATTGCCATTTTTAAACGAACTTGGCGTTGGTAAAATAGCTTTTGTCTATACTAAATTTTCTCAAGCAAATTTTAAGATAGATATTGAAAGGCTAAACTACATAAATGCTCTCTCTTGCGAGCAGTGCGGACGAACTTCACTAATGGAGTTTGAAATTTATAAAAATTTGGACGAACTAATGAGCATTTATAAAAATGTCTCAGCTATAAATTTTGGCGGTAAAAGCTTAAATGAGAAAAAAAATGATGAGCTTTTAATAATCGGTCCAGAGGGTGGATTTAGTGAGGATGAGACGGCTAAATTTAAAAATAGCTACTGCCTAAATACTAAAAATATCTTAAGATCACAGACCGCGGTTATCTCAGTGGTTGCAAAATTCCTGGCTTAATTTATTTGATTTTTAGATTTCTTTTTATATAATCAGCAACTTTTAATGTAGATAATTAGCCCAAAAATAATAAAGGAAAAATGATGAAAAAAGATATCCATCCAGAATACGTAGATTGCACTGTAACTTGTGCTTGCGGAAACACTTTTAAAACAAAGTCAAACAAAAGCGAGATCAGAATTGACATTTGCGACAAGTGCCACCCATTTTTCACAGGCAGCGAAAAGATAGTTGACAGTGCTGGCCGTGTTGAGAAATTTAAGAAAAAATACGCTCAAAAATAAGCCTTGCTCTACTTTATTCCTACTCCAATAGGAAATTTAGAAGATATCTCGCTTCGTGCGATTAGAATTTTGCGTGAATGCGAGATAGCTATTTGCGAAGATACAAGAGTTTGTAAAAGTCTTATAAACCTACTAAATGAGCGTTTTGATGCAAATATAAACATTTTAAATTTTATCCCACTTCACACTCACAATGAAAATGATTTTTTTGTAAATTTAAGTGATGATTTTTTTAGTAAGAATGTAGCCTACATGAGCGATGCTGGCATGCCAGGCATCAGCGATCCTGGAGTAAGTCTAGTAAGATATGCTCAAACAAATAACATTGAATATGAAATTTTAAGCGGAGCAAACGCCGCACTTCTAAGCGTGGTCGCAAGCGGGCTTTGCGATAAGGAATTTGTCTTTTTAGGCTTTTTACCAAATACCGGCAGAGATAGAGCCCTCGCTATCCAAAATGCTCTAAATTTAGCCTATCCAGCCGTTATTTACGAAAGTCCAAAACGCATACTAGGCTTAGTACAAAGCATCGCAAATCTAGAACCTGAGAGAGAAATTTTTGTTATAAAAGAGGCCACTAAAAAATTTGAGACTAAATTTAAAGAAAAGGCTCAAAATTTAGTTCAAATTTTAGAAAAAGCAAATTTAAGTGGAGAGTGGGCGGTTGTCATCTCAAAAAGTGCCAATGCAGTCACTCAAAATATCACAAAAGATGAGATCATCTCGCTTGATCTTGCTCCAAAAGTGAAAGCAAAATTACTTAACAAAATAACTGGAGAAGATGTAAAAAAGATATATGATGAGCTTATAAAAGCTTAAATTATAAGCTACAAAACTACTAAGTGACACTAAAACGAAAGTGTAAAATTTACTCTAGTTACATACAAAAATAAGTTAAATTTTAATTGACTTTAGCTACCATAAGTTACTATGATAATATACGGAAAACAACTATTTTTACATATTTTGAACAAGCGACCACAGATATTAGAAGAGATATATCTCTCAAAAGAGTGTGACAAAAAACTCTTCTCTAAAATTTGTGGCACAGGCAAAAAGATCATTCGCGTGGATAATCAAAAAGCACAGTCTTTGGCTCGCGGTGGGAATCATCAAGGTTTTTTAGCGAATGTTAGTGAGTTTGAATTTTCAGACATTGCTGAGCTTAAAAAGCTAAATTTTATCGCTATTCTTTATGGTATAAGTGATGTTGGCAATATCGGTGCTATCGCTAGAAGTGCCTATGCTCTAGGCTGCGAAGGTCTTGTGATAGTGGCAAAAAGTATAAATATGCAAGGTGTTTTAAGATCAAGTAGTGGCGCTGCCTATGAGATACCAATAGCGATTTTTGAAGACGGGCTTAGTTTGCTAAATGAACTAAAACAATTTGGTTTTAAAATTTATGCAACAGCAAGTAATGGCAAAAACGTAAAAGAGATGAAGTTTGCTGGCAAAAGAGCTTTGGTGATGGGCTCAGAGGGCGAAGGCATACCGCAAAAGGCTCTAGCGAAGTGTGATGAGTGTATCGGTATAAAGTTAAAAGGGGGCTGGGACTCCTTAAATGTAAGTGCAGCTTTTGCAATAATTTGTGACAGGATGATAGATGAATGAATTAGAGAATTTAAAAGAGATAGGTATAAAGGAAATTTCACGTAAAACGCATATTGAGCCTACATTTTTACAGTATATTTTTGATAAAAATTTTGAAAAATTATCACGTTTAAACATTAGAGGTTATGCCAAAATTTTACAACGTGAATATAATGTTGATTTGAGCGAATTGCTCGCTGAATACGATGCCTTTATGCAAGAAAACACTCCAGATGAGAGTCACAAAACTAAAGTTACTCCAAAAATTTCTTCCTACACTCCAAAAGATATTACCATACAAAAACAAAGCGGTACTGGCGGTGCTGGATTTTTATTTTGGCTTATCATTTTAGCTATTATCGCTGGTGGGGCATATCATTTTGATGCTTACAAATATATTGAGAATTTTTTATCGTTTTTAAATGATGAGAATAAAAGCGTGAGCTATTCTCAGTCAAGCATAGTAAATGAGGTGAAGAAAAATATCATCGATACAAATATCACCATCTCTCAAAATAGCCCTAAAATAGAAGCAAACATATCAAGCGTAAAAATTTCAGCTCCAGTTGAGCAAAATGTGACAACAAGTCCTGCAAACATGGAGCAAAATGCTGTGAAGCCAAGCATGGTGGCTCAGCCAGCTCCTAAGATAGAGCAAAACATTACAAAGCCACTAAATGAGGCGGTTATTACACCAAAACAACGTGTCTGGATAGGGATAATTAATCTTGAAAATGGTCAAAAAGTATCAAACGACACAAGTAAAAGCATAAATATAAATTTAGACCAAAGACAGCTCGTAGTTTGTGGAAATGGCAACATTGAGCTAAAGATCGGCGACAAGGTGACAAAATATAATCCAAGTCGTCCAGCTAGATTTTTAGTGGAAAATGGAGAGATGAAATTTGTGAGCTATGATGAGTTTGTAGAACTCAACAAGGGCAAATCTTGGTAAGAAAAATAGCGATTTTCACCGCTTTTAGTGTATTTGCCTATGCTTTTAGCTTACAAACTAGTGCAAGTGCTTTAAGCAATGTTGAAAATGTGCAAATCTCTTTAGAAAATTTAGACCAAAATGGCTCACTCAATGTCAGTGAGCTAGTATCAAGATTAAAACAAAACTCAAGTTACGATAGCATTTCATTTGGTTCAAATAGTTTGAATTTAAAATTTATAAGTGAGCAAAAGGTTCCTTCTACATTATTTGTAAAATCAATAAATTCAACTCTAGACGATGCCAATATAAGTATTTCAAGGATAAATTCTCTAAAAAATGGAGATCAAATTTCTTATGGAATTTCAGCCATAAAAAATGGTGGAATAGATCCAAGTTTATTAAGCTTAGCACTTAGTCAAAGCGGTTTTAGAATTTTAGGATTTGATAGGGTTGATGGGAATTTAGAGATATTTTTAGATGCTCAGAATATGATCCTTAAGGCTACAAAGGTAAATTTTGACGAAGAGACGCCACTTTTAAAAAGCGGTGGTACTTATTTTGTTGATGTTGAGGGTGCAAGTAGTCTGGATATCGCATCAAAAGAGTCAAATAGATGGATGCCACTTGTTAGGATTTATGATAAAAATTTAAATCAGATTGACTCTATAAAAGAGGAGCAAGCAAAAACCGCCATTTCTATAAATTTAGCAATAGGCGCAAAATACGCATTAATTAGCGACAATGTTGATATAAATAATATAAAAAATGAGATAATTATTAAGCTTATAAAATAGGAGTAAGCAGTGTTTGATGAGATAAGATTTAATACAATTGAGCGTTTGCCAAACTACGTTTTTGCCGAAGTAAATGCAATAAAAATGGCTGCACGAAGAGCTGGCGAGGACATCATCGACTTTTCTATGGGTAATCCTGAGGGCAGAACGCCACAGCACATTGTCGATAAACTATGTGAAAGCGCGCAAAAGGACAAGACTCACGGCTACTCAGCCAGTGCTGGAATTTACAAGCTCCGCCTTGCCATTTGCAACTGGTATAAGCGCAAATACGGCGTAAATTTAGACCCAGACACTGAAGCAGTCGCCACTATGGGTAGTAAAGAGGGTTTTGTTCACTTAGCTCAAGCTGTGATAAATCCAGGCGATGTTGCTATTGTACCTGATCCTGCTTATCCGATACACACGCAAGCGTTTTTATTTGCTGGCGGAAGTGTCGCAAAGATGCCGCTTTACTATAATGATAAATTTGAGCTAGATGAGAATAAATTTTTTGAAAATTTGATCCAAACTATACACGCAAGCTCACCAAAGCCAAAATACGTAGTCGTAAATTTCCCTCACAATCCAACGACCGTGACAGTGCAAAAGAGCTTTTACGAGCGCCTTGTAAGCATCGCAAAACAAGAGAGATTTTACGTTATCTCTGACATCGCCTACGCTGATCTTACATTTGATGGCTACAAAACGCCAAGTATCTTTGAGGTTGATGGTGCAAAAGACGTTGCAGTCGAGTGCTACACACTTTCAAAAAGCTATAACATGGCTGGCTGGAGAGTTGGGTTTATGTGCGGAAATAAAAGACTTTGCGCAGCACTTAAAAAGATAAAATCATGGGTTGATTACGGCATGTTTACGCCGATACAGGTGGCTGCTACTGTTGCACTTGATGGCGATCAAAGCTGCGTTGAGGAGATACGCCAAATTTATGAAAAAAGAAGAGATGTGATGATAGAGGCCTTTGCTCAGGCTGGTTGGGAGCTTAAAAAACCAAGCTCTAGTATGTTTATCTGGGCGAAACTACCGTCAAAAGTTAGTCATCTGGGCAGCCTTGAGTTTTCAAAGCAGCTTCTTACAAAGGCATCAGTTGCTGTTAGTCCGGGCATCGGTTTTGGCGAGGGCGGAAACGACTATGTACGTCTAGCTCTTATCGAAAATGAAAATAGAATAAGGCAAGCAGCTAGAAATATAAAAAAATATTTGAAAGAATTTGAATGAATGTAGCGATATTAGGCGTTGGAACGGTTGGCGAGTCAGTTGTTAAAATTTTACTAAAAAATAAAAAGCTAATCGCAGCAAGAAGTGGCGAAGAGATCGTACCAGTCATCGGCGTGGTCAGAAATTTAAACAAAAAAAGAGACGTGGGCATCCCTTTGACTGACGATATAAATAGCGTTGTAAACCGCGATGATATTGACGTTTTTATCGAACTTATGGGTGGTGTAGAAGAGCCTTTTAGGGTTGTGAGTGAAATTTTAAAGCGCAAAAAAGCAGTTGTAACTGCAAACAAAGCACTTCTTGCCTACCACAGATACGCTTTGCAAAATTTAGCCAAAAACACGCCATTTGGTTTTGAAGCAAGCGTGGCTGGTGGCATACCGATCATTAGAGCCTTAAGAGAAGGCTTAAGTGCAAACCATATCGTTAGTATAAATGGCATACTAAACGGAACTAGTAACTTTATCCTAACCTCGATGATGGACGAGGGCTCAAATTTTAAAGACGCACTTAAAAAGGCGCAAGAGCTTGGATACGCTGAGGCTGATCCTACTTTTGATGTGGGTGGCTTTGATACGGCTCATAAGCTTCTTATACTGGCAAGCATCGCATACGGTGTACATGGCGATCCAGAGGATATTTTGATCGAAGGTATTCAAGGTATTACACCTGAAGATATTTTTTTCGCAAAAGATTTCGAATACTCAATAAAACTTCTTGCAATTGCCAAAAAAAGCGAGGGTAAAATTGAGCTACGTGTGCATCCAGCGCTTGTGTCACAAAATAAAATGATAGCAAAGGCAAGTGGCGTGACAAATGCGATCAGTGTCGTTGGCGAGGTCGTTGGCGAGACGATGTACTATGGACCTGGAGCTGGTGGCGATGCAACAGCAAGCGCGGTGATCAGTGATCTCATAGACATCGCAAGAGATAGCAAATCGCCGATGCTTGGATATAAAGCACCTTTTGAATTAAATACGCTTGAGCTACTTGACCGCGACAGGATAAAGACGAAGTACTACTTTAGGTTAAAAGTCGAAGATAAAATGGGTGTGCTAGCAAAGATCACAAATTTAATGAGCGAAAATAACTTATCGATCGATAGCATACTTCAAAAACCAAAAGATGAGAGCGAATTTGCGGTATTGTTCTTTACGACACATACGAGTCTTGAGGCTGATGTAAGAAGGACAATTGAAATTTTAAAAGAGCAAGAGTATATAAAAGAAGAGCCATTTATGATGAGGATCGAGGAGTAGCTTGGGGTTAAAAGAGTATCTCTTTGGCAAAAGCTCAGAAGATAGGGCATGCGAATTTTTACAAAAGCTCGGTTTTATCATTTTAGAGAGAAATTTCTACTCTAAATTTGGCGAGATTGACATTATCGCACTAAGCAGTGATAAAATTTTACACTTTATAGAGGTAAAAGCAACTAGCGGAGAATATGAAGCAGAGTATAGACTAAATAAGGCAAAATATATAAAAATTTTAAAAACTATAAATTTTTATATGATGAAAAATGAGCCAAATAGAGATTTTCAAGTCGATTTACTCGTTATAAAAAATGAAAATTTAGAACTGATAGAAAATATTAGTTTATAATAAAATTTATTATTTAGATAAAATTTAAATTTAATTTGTATAATTGCCACATTTTAAAAATAAGGAGAAAAAATGGGAAAATACATCGAACTTACAAAAGAAAATTTTGATGTTACAAAAGAAGGCGTTGCTTTAGTAGACTTTTGGGCTCCATGGTGCGGACCTTGCCGTATGCTAGCTCCAGTGATCGAAGAACTTGCTGAAGACTTTGACGGTAAAGCAAAAATTTGCAAGGTAAATACTGACGAAGTGCAAGATCTTGCGGTTGAGTTTGGCATCAGATCGATCCCAACATTGCTATTTTTCAAAAATGGCGAGCTAGTTGAGCAAATGGTCGGTGCACAGTCAAAACAAGCCTTAACTGACAAACTAAATTCGCTTCTTTAATGAGCGAAAAAAGAAGAGGAAGCCTACTTCCTCTTACATATATATTTGGTTCATTTTTTGGTGCAGCTATGATAGCAGCTGCATTTACGTATAGCAACTATCGTTTTTCACAATATAAATTTGTTGATTTTGCGAAGCTAGTTTTCTACGAAAAAAGCGAAATTTTCACTCCAAAAGAGCCAAAATACACGCTTTTAATCTTCAGTTCAAATCAATCAAAATTAGACGAAATTTTACCAACCAAAAATGAAACAGTTGTAGCAATCGATATCTTTCAAAAAAGATATGAGTCAAACTCAACACTAAAATATATAAGCTCAGATATAAATACGGTCTTGGAGCTGATGCGAAATTTGAGCATCACAAAACTTCCAAGTAGTGTTGAGATAGTTCATCAAAGGGGTGAAATTTATAAACAAAATTCGCCCATAAATGTTTTAGAATAAAGGAAATTTATGCTTGATTTAGCGATCATCGGAGGCGGTCCAGCAGGACTAAGCGCCGGACTTTACGCCACTAGAGGCGGATTAAAAAATGTTGTAATGTTTGAAAAAGGCGAGCCTGGCGGTCAGATCACCTCTAGCTCAGAGATAGAAAACTACCCAGGCCAAAAAGCCCCTGGCGAGAGCGGTTTTGACTTTATGAGCACTTGGTGGAAGCAGTGTAGTGCATTTGGACTAGTTCATAAGTGGGCAAACGTCGTTGGTGTTAGAAAAAATAGCGACGGTAGCTTTGAAATTTTACTTGAGGGCGGTAAGAGCGAGCAGGCAAAGGCTGTCATCGTAGCAACTGGCTCAACTCCAAGACGTGCTGGCTTTAAGGGCGAGGATGAGTTCTTTGGCAAAGGTGTTAGCACATGCGCAACATGCGATGGATTTTTTTACAAAAATAAAGAGGTAGCTGTTCTTGGCGGTGGCGACACAGCCGTTGAAGAGGCACTTTATCTAGCGAATATCTGCTCAAAAGTCTATCTAATCCATAGACGTGAAGAGTTTAGAGCGGCGCCAACTACGGTTGAAAAAGCTAGAAAAAATGAAAAGATCGAGTTTATAACAAGTGCGACGATAAAAGAGGCACTTGGCGATAAAATGGGCCTAACAAAGATCGTACTTGATACCAAAAATGGCGAGCGTGTGCTTGATGTGCCAGGAATTTTTACATTTGTCGGACTAAATGTAAATAATGAAATTTTAAAAGATGAAAATGGCAAATTTATCTGCGAAATGGTTGATGGCGGGCAGGTCAAGACCGATCTTAAGATGCAAACTAGTCTAAAAGGGCTATTTGTAGCAGGTGATATCAGAGAAGACGCTCCAAAGCAAGTCATCGTAGCAGCAGGTGACGGCGCAGTGGCTGCACTTAGTGCTATGAGTTACATAGAAAGCTTGCATTAATACTAAAATTTAGCCAAATTTTTTGGCTAAATTTTTCTTCTTTTTTCTATTAAAATTTTGATTTTATACGCATTTTTAAAAGCCTATTTGTAATCTATCTATAATAAATTTTATGTTAAATTTCACCCAAAAATCAAAGGATAAATTTTGGTAAAAATAGGACTTTATGGTGCTAGTGGAAAGATGGCTCAAAGTATCATTTCTTGTTTAAAAGATGAAAAAGATGCCACTCTAAGCATCGCTTTTAGCCAAAAAAATGAGGTTGAAAATTTAAGTAGCGAGCTTTTGACAAATGACCTTGCTAAATTTTTTGAAGCGTGCGATGTGATAATCGACTTTAGTCAAAAAGAGGCGACCATGGCACTGCTAAACTACGCTAGAACCAATCCAAAACCATTAGTTATCGGTACGACCGGGCTAGATGATGACGAGAAAAATTTGCTCCACCTAGCATCAGGAACTATGCCTATTCTTTACGCAACAAATATGAGTTTGGGTGTGGCTGTACTAAACCGCCTTGCAAGGATTGCTTCAAAAACATTAAGAGAATTTGACATAGAGATCGTAGAGCAACACCACAGGCATAAAAAAGATGCTCCAAGTGGCACTGCGATGACACTTGCAGGAAGTGTAGCTGAGGCAAGAGATTTAAATTTAAAAGATGTTTTAGTAACTGGTAGAGCCGGCATGGTAGGGGCTAGGAGCAAAGACGAGATCGCAGTCATGGCGCTTCGTGGTGGAGATGTGGTCGGTCGCCACACGGTTGGCTTTTATAATGACGGCGAATTTATCGAGCTAAATCACACCGCAACGAGTAGGGCAACCTTTTCAAAAGGCGCGATCAGGGCTGCCATTTGGCTAAAAGATCAAAATAGTGGCCTTTACTCGATAGATGATAGTTTAGGGCTTGATGATTAAATTTGTGCTTGATGATGTAGAGAACTATAAGCTAGAATTTGGTGATAAATTCTACCTGCCGGAGCGTGAAAAGCGTCAAAATTTAAGAACTGGCGATATAGTAAAGCTTATATTTAGATTTGAAGATGATGAATTTGCTCAGGTTGAGCGCATGTGGGTGGTCGTTAGTGAGACAAATAACGGCGAATTTACCGGCATTTTAGACAATGAACCATTTACAAAAGGCTATTTAAATGCTGGCGATGAGATCAAGTTTAACTACAAAAATGTTCTTGAAATTTACAAAGATGATGAAAACTAAAGGAAAAAAATGTGTGCAATAGTTGGTATTATAAATTCTAAAGATGCAGCAAAGACTGCCTATTATGCGTTATTTTCTATGCAGCATCGCGGCCAAGAGGCGAGTGGTATTAGCGTTTGTGATGATGGAGAAATTTCTACTCACAAGGGTAATGGTCTGGTTACAGAGGTCTTTAATGAAGAAATTTTAAGATCACTAAAAGGCGATATGGCTATTGGTCACAACCGATATGCAACTGCTGGTAAAAACTCGGGTCGTGATGCCCAGCCAATAGCCGCTAACTACTCTTTGGGACAAATTTCGATCGTCCATAATGGAAATTTGGTAAATAAAGATGAGGTTAGAGATGAGCTTATTAAAGATGGCGCGATATTTCAGACAAATATGGATACTGAAAATATCATCCATCTAATCGCAAGAAACCATAGCAAACACTTGCAGGACCGTATTATCGCGGCACTTGATAAGATAAAAGGCGCTTATTGTCTGCTTATCCAATCACGCCATAAAACCTTTGCCATAAGAGATCGCTGGGGTGTTAGGCCACTAAGTCTTGGCAAGCTAAAAGATGGTGGATATATCGTAGCTAGCGAGACTTGCGCTTTTGATCTTGTGGGGGCTAGCTTTATAAGAGATATTAGACCTGGTGAGATGATAGTCTTTGAACATGGAAAAAGTGAGTTTCAAAGCATTCAAATTTATGAGCCAGATCCTAGAATATGCGCATTTGAATATATCTATTTTGCACGTCCAGATAGCGTAATAGAAGGTAAAAGCGTATATGAAGTTAGAAAAAAAATGGGTGAAGTACTAGCTAAGAAGAGCAAAATTAAAGCAGATTTCGTCGTACCTGTACCAGATAGCGGAGTACCAGCAGCGCTTGGATATGCAAATGAGAGCAAGATCCCTTTTGAGCTAGCTATCACCAGAAACCACTATGTGGGTAGAACCTTCATCGAGCCAAGCCAAGAGATGAGAAATTTAAAAGTCAAGCTAAAACTTAACCCGATGTCATCGGTTCTAAAAGGTAAAAGTATCGTTGTTATCGACGATAGTATCGTTCGCGGTACTACTTCAAAAAAGGTGGTTGATCTTTTAAGACATGCGGGCGCTAAAGAGGTTCATTTTAGAGTCGCATGCCCTGAGCTTAAATACCCTGAGCGATACGGTATCGATACGCCAAGCTTTGAAGAGTTAATAAGCTCTAAAAAAAATGCAGAGGAAGTAAGAGAATATATCGGTGCAGATAGCTTAGAATTTTTAAGCATAGACGAACTTAAAGAAAGTATCGGCAATGAGCGAAAATATTCGCTTGTAAGCTTTGATGGTGACTATTTCATAAAGTGAAAAATTTAGCTATTTTTTTGCTCGCTGCACTATTTTTTAGTGGTTGCTCACAAAAGAATCCAAGTAAAAAAGACGTTTCTATTTACGTAAGCTACTATGAGATAAATGGCACAAAACAACAGCTGCAAATAAAAACCGTTCAAAATTTTGTAGAACAAAATGCTAATGTGCCATTTTTTGGTGTGGCCAATTTTTTAGCAGAAGATAAAATTTTAAATGCTTATTCGCTTGCAAAAGGCACTATAAACGTACTTGAAGTAAATAATAGCTCTATAAATTTAAATAAATCAAGCGATACTCTAGCTTTGAAAAAAGCTAATGAGATAAAATTTTATGAGATAAGGCCTGATGTACTTGAGAGTGTTAAATTTAGCTCACAAAATAGTGTTTGCAGTGATTTTTTGTTACAAAAGCCAGTACATGTAAATATAGCAACAAACTATTATTTAAGAGATGATAGCTTTTTTGCAAGCATTATAGAAGCAAATTTCTTTTATAAAAAAGGTGCAAAGATCCTAAAAAAAGAGTTTGCTTACAATATATCTGAGGCTAAAACCCTAAAAGAAGCAAAAGAATTTACGCAAAAGACAAAGCAGCTTTTTTTAAATGACCTACAAAAATTGGGTAGGCTACTTGACATACTTTGTACTTTTTAAAACTTTAACTTAAAAAATCGTGTTTATTGCAGATGCTAAAAAGATAAAATTTACTCTAAAATCAAACTAAGACTTAGAATTTATCCTATGAAATTTGTAAAAATTTGCTTTAAATTTGACTTAGTAGCAATTTAGTTTTGTGATATTCATGCCATTTTTAAAATAAGGCGGATATGGCATATATACGGTAAATGGTGTGCTTTTTTGCTTTGGTAAATTTTTGGCTACATCAAATTTATATTCAACTGTATTTGGCCTCTCGTCCTTATCTGTGCCAAGAACCCATGAGAAAAATGAAAGCCCACTTGGCTTGAAAAATGCTTCACCGCCAAGGTCATTTTTATTTAGCGGTTGATTGATTAGTTTGACTGTCAGTGTGCAGTTGCTAATTGTAAATTTACCGATATTTCTCACTTGCCCCTTAAAAACGATACTCTCATTTCGCAAAATTCGCTCACTTTTTACATTTTCGAGCATGCCTTTTTTTGTATATTTATCAAGCACTAGCATTAAAAAAACAGCAAGTGTGGTTGAGACTAGAATGTTTGTAAAAAATAGTGATAAAAATAACTTTCGCTCAACTCTAAGTGAAAGAACAAGAAACAAAATAGAAAGCAGAGCGATCGCAAAAAGAACGATAATATGAACGATCGTAAAATATGCTGAGCTCATCAAAAACACTCCACTTTTTTAGAGATATTGTAGTCTATAAATGCGAAATCATTGACAAATTCTTTAACCTCAATGCTTTGCTTTGGTAAAAATTCCTCGTTTAAGATGATTCTTTTTCTAGCAAATGGATTAAGTGAGTTAAAAAAATCTTTCGTATTTTGTCTTGAGCTTAGATAGAAGTCAAGCTCGATTTTACAGATGCTAAGTGCATTATTTGAATTATTTGTAATATTAAAATCGACCATTAACGCATCGACATATTGAAGCTGCTTGGTGGTTATTTTACTTATGCTAACTGGCCTTAAGTTTTCATTTATATATTTATTTGCGTAGTAATTACCTACAAAAAGTCCGAAAAAAGCAGCCAAAATAAATAAAAATCCTATCTGCCACCACGACTTTATCGCGATAAAAATCCCTAAAAGTACAATTAGTATAAATGCTAAAAATATCCAGCCATAGGTTAGAAAATCAATGAGCTTTGCATTTTGCAATACAAAAAGCAAGTTGTGCTTGATGCTATTTAACATCTCGCGATCTTTTCTCTTCAATGCCGCTCATGTCAAAACGTCTTGCAAGTTCTTTTTTTACAGCATCTGGATGGATATTATGGGCTGAAAGTGCTACAAGTGCATGAAAGCAAAGATCGGCTGCTTCATAGATCAGATCATCTTTTGCTTTTTGCTCATTTTGCTTTGAGTTTTCTGCGAAACTAAGATCCTTTGCGGCCATTATAAATTCGCCAGCCTCTTCGCCAACTTTCTTTAAAATTTGATTTTCGCCTTTTTTAAAAAGACTTGCCACATATGAAGTCTCAGGGTTAGCATTTAGCTTTCTATCTTCTATCACATGGTAAAGCTCATCAAGCACACCATAATTTATTTTTTTGACTTCAACTTTTGTATCTAAAATTTTGCCGTCATGCAAATTTATCTCATTAAAAAAACACGACCTTGCTCCGGTGTGACAAGCTGCACCTCCGTTTTGAATCACTTTTAAAAGCAAAGTATCGTTATCACAGTCTAGAAATACAGCTTTTATCTCCTGTGTATTTCCACTCTCTTCACCTTTTTTCCAAATTCTATTTTTGGTGCGTGAAAAGTAGTGAGCGTAACGGCTAGATAGACTTAAATTTAATGCTTCTTCGTTCATGTAAGCAAGCATTAAAACTTCCTTTGTGGTATGATCGCAAACCACTACTGGAAGCAACCCACCAACTTTTTGCCAGTCTATACTTTTTGTTACGCTATTCATTTTTATCTCTCGCTTACTGAGCTAGCTCTTGCTTTATCTTTTGCGTCTAGCCAGATATTTGGCACAGCTCCACCAGGTGTTAAGAAAATTTTAGCATCTTTGTTTTCTTTTAGGGCTTCGTTAAATTTGTTTTGCGTCTCGATCTGCTTTAAATTTAGTAGATTTTGATCAACGCTTTTTGCAACCTCTTTATTTGCATACGCGGTTGCGTCAGCCTCGATTTTAATGGCATCAGCCTTACCTTTTGCTTCAATGATCGCAGCTTTAGCGGTACCTTCTGCAAGTGCGGCTTGTTTTAAGGCTTCTTGATTTGCTCTTTCTACTTCGTATTTTGTTCTTTCAGCTTCTTGTTTTGCGATCTGAACACGCTCGATCTGCTCTTTTACTTTTGAAGGCAAGATGATCTCACGAAGCTGCACTGTTAAAAGCTCAACTGGCTTATTTGGCTGAGAGTCGATGTCTTTTCTTATGCCATCATCGATTTGTCTTGCTAGATCGTTTCTCTTTGTTGGAAGCTCTTCTGCTGTGTATTTACCAGCGATACTGCGAACCACGTCACGAACGACAGGATCAACTATCTTACTCTCCCAGCTAAGACCCCAAGAGGCAATAGTTTGAGGGGCATTTTCTGGATTTAAACGGTATTGCACAGTAATATCAATGCTAACTGGCAAATTTCTAGCATCAAGTACTGAAATAGAATTTTTACGTAAAATTCCAGCGCCAACGCCTTGATATGATTTTTGCATTGATTCGCCCATATCCTCGCCAGAAGTGTAGTTTATGATCCTAACTCTGGTGTCCACGATGATGATGTCTTGGATAAAAGGTAAAAAGAAGTGAAAGCCTGGTTGCAAAGGATTTGGCTCGTATTTACCTGCTGTAGACTTAATACCAACTTCGCCTGAGTGAATCACTTTAAATGGCTGAGTGATAGCAAAAATAGCAATAATTGCAATTACAATGTAGGCAAGTGCTCCAAATTTACCAAAACCACTTGGTAAATTTGGCATTTTAAAGTCCTTTTTGAAAGGCGGCTCTTTGTCGCTATTTTGACTTGAGCCTCTGTTGTCATTACCTGGCTTTTTTTTATTGAAATAATCGTTTAAATCAGCGGGCATTTCGTTCCTTTAAATCTTAAATATATGTTAAAAATGATTCATATTTTTTATTTAGACCATAAACTACGTCAAAGTAAGCTTTTTGTAGTCTCTTTGTCACTTCGCCTCTAGCACCGTTGCCGATGATGCGGTTATCTATGCTGTTTATCGGAGTTACTTCAGCTGCAGTGCCAGTGAAAAATGCCTCGTCAGCTGTGTATGCTTGATCTCTTGTGATGCGCTCTCTTCTTACTTCGATGTCAAGGTCGTGAGCTAGTCTTATGACTGTATCTTGAGTGATGCTAAGTAGACTGTTGTCGTTTGGCGGAGTGATTAAAACGCCGTTTTCAACGATAAAGAAGCACTCGCCTGGACCTTCAGCCACAAAGCCCTCACTATCAAGAAGTAGTGCCTCGTCGTATCCAGCCTCTTTTGCCTCGTAGTTTGCCATTTGTGAGCTTAGGTAGTTTGAGCTAGCTTTTGCTCTGTTCATTTGAGCAGCAGGTGCGAGTTTGGCAAAGCTTGAAATTTTAACTCTAATGCCTTTTTCTAGGCCTTCATCGCCAAGATAAGCACCCCATTCCCATGAAGCGATAGCAGTTTGCACTGGCGCTTTTGTGTGAGCTACGCCCATTACGCCGTATCCTAAAAATATAAGTGGGCGGATATAAACATTGCCGTCATATTTGTTTGCGCGAAGAAGCTCTATTTGCGCTTTTT
Source organism: Campylobacteraceae bacterium (assembly GCA_902387145.1). GTDB lineage: Bacteria > Campylobacterota > Campylobacteria > Campylobacterales > Campylobacteraceae > Campylobacter_A. The sequence continues at coordinate 34,293 of CABMKY010000001.1, forward strand.
CAAGCTCTTCCTCGGTGTAAGGTACATTTAAAACAGTCATTTTTGCTGATCTTAAAAGCCTTTTTGTGTGATCTTGAAGTCTAAAAATAGCTAGACCTTTTTTTGTTTTATAAGCTCTTGTACCCTCAAATACGGCATTAGCGTAGTGCAAAGAGTGAGTTAGAACGTGTACTTTTGCATCGTCCCATTTAACTAATTTTCCATCCATCCAGATAAATTCTGAAGCATTCATTGTTAAACCTTTCTTTTTTCTTAGAAATTTTGGTCTGAGTTTATCTAAAATTGCTTTAAATTTACATTTCTAAGACCAAAATTTGCAGATATTACCCGCCAAAACTACTTATCTAAAAGCTCTTGTATGATCTTTGCCATCTCGTCGATCGACGAAGCTGCACTTAAATTTATCAGATATTTGCCACTTACTACAAAAGCTGGCACACCGCTGATACTTGCCACATCATAAGAGGCGAACCATGCGTCTAAAAGCTCTTTTGCTCTTTCGCTATTTAGTGCTTTTTCGTAGTCGTCCTTGCTCACGTGAGCTGCTTTAAGGGCTAAATTTATAAATTTCTCTTTGTCTTTGCCATCATTAAAATCATCTTTTTCATCGTGTCTTGCTTTATAGATCGTAAATTTTGCTTGCTTAAATTTTGACTCATCGCTTAATAGATCAGTGCCATTTGCCTCATCTATTGATATAAGAGCGGCAAAAATTTTACTCGCGGTCTCACCAAGCTTGCCTTTAGTGCTTAGGTGATATGGGATAAATTTAACCCCATCAAGCTTTGACATCAGCTTTCTTGTGATAGTCCGGTCAAATTTATAGCAGTGTGGGCAGTCGTAGCTAAAGACCTTAACTACCGAGTTTTTAGGCACATTAAGCGGTTTTGCTAGAGTTTGATACTCCACACCTTCAGTTAGTGCTGATAAATTTAGTGCAAAAAATGCACTTAAAATTAGCATTTTTACAAGCTTCATCTTTGCTCCTTATTTTACAAGATCAGCTAGCACTTTTGCGGCGTGGTCTTTGGCTTTTACGCTTTTGTAAATTTTAACTATCTTGCCGTCTTTGCCGATCACAAATGTGCTTCTTGCGATACCAAGATACTCTTTGCCGTAGTTTTTCTTAACTTGCCAAACGCCATAAAGTTTTGAAATTTCTTTATCCTCATCGCTTAATAGAATGTGCTTTAAATTTTGCTTTGCGATAAAGCCAACGTGAGACTTCACACTATCTGGGCTAACGCCGATAATAACGGTGTCATTTTTGATAAACTGATCGTAGTTTGCGCTAAATTCGCAAGCCTCAGTTGTGCAGCCCGGAGTGTTGTCCTTTGGGTAGAAGTAAAGCACTACATTTTTGCCTATAAAGTCCTTTAGTGCGACCTTTACACCGTCTTGATTTAGTGCTTCAAACTCTGGCGCCTTGTCACCAACTTCAAGTGTTATTTTTCGTTCAATATCTGCTTTGCTAAATTCGCTCATTTTATCACCTTTCTCTTATCTTCTACGCTTTCGCCACCTACGCCAATATTGCTAGCGTCATGAGTTTCTATGAAAATCATCACCGCCTCTTTTTTCTTGCCAAGCACTCTTACAAGCGTCTCAGTCACCTCTTTAAAAACTTGATCTTTTTGTTCTTTTGTCGGCTCTGGACCTGCTATTTTGATATTAACATAAGGCATTGTTGCTCCTTTTTCAAGATGTAAAATATTAGCCAAAATGAGTGAAATTTCAGATTAAAGCCTTTATTTAAGAATTTGGCATTAAAATACAAAAACTTGTTACTAGGAGCGAAAAATGGACTACAACAAACATAACAAAGGCTTTGTTTGCTTTATGTACGGCTTTGGACGAAGCAGGATAGTTTATGCTGTTTTGATGTTTTTAGTCATATTTTTGCTTGGTTTTTTGACATTTGTTTCAAGTGCTCAAGCTGACATTTTAAATTTACAAATAGCCCTTGGTGTCATGCTTTGTGGGCTTTTAATCGTCCTTATAAATCCAAAAATTTTTATCATCAAGCTAATTGGCTATTTAATTTCACTTGCTGGCGTTATAATCGCTCTTCACAATGCAAATTTACTAGGTGAAGGCTTTAGCTTATATTTTTACGCAAGCCTAGTTTTTGGCGCATTTATGATGCTCATGCTTCTTAGTTGGTTTGTTTACAACGCAAGAAGCAGCGAGATAAATGAAATTTAGTTCGCCACTCCCATAAGCACACTTGTGTAGGTGTTTTGCTTAGGCTCTGAGCTTGTTGCATCGTTTATATTTATGCGGTCAGCCTCAAGCCCAGCTTTGATAAGCGCCTCTTTTACGACATTTGCGCGCTCATTTGCTAGCTCAAGTAGCTTTTCTTTATCCACTTCGATCGCCTTTAGTGCCTCTTCTCTTAAAGCTTTGTCGCTTCTATCTTTTGCGTTTGGCACGAGTGAATTTAGCGCTGCAACGTAGTCTTTGCCGCTTGAAGCGATGATTTGATTGATCTTTTGATCAAGCTTTTTTTCTTTAAAGTAGAGCACATCTATTTCGGAGTAAGTAGGCGTGATGCTAAGTTTCATCATAGGCTTTGCAGTAGTTAATTTTATAAAATCAGCTATTTTTGGTGCTTCTGAGCTTATTAGCTCGCTATTTCCAGCAAGAAAATCAATAGAGCTTAGATCCTTGCTGCCAAGCCCTAGAGCATTGCCCAAAAATCTAAACGGAGCTAACGTGATATCAGCAAATAGCTTTTTAACAGCAGCCCAAATGACACCGCCATATTTAAAGTCTGGATCGTCTAAATTCCCCTCAACTGGAAGGTCGATATTTATTTGATTATTTTGATCGCTTAATATCGATATAGCAAGCGAAAGTGGCAAATTTACAGCATCTTTTGAATCAACCTTTTCTCCAAGTGTGAGTGTGTCAAAATTTATAAGATTTGAGCCATTTAGTTTTGAATCAACAACGCTATAATTTAGATTTAAATTTAACTTACCTTTTTTTATTTTATAACCCAAAAATTGTCCGCTATATGGCGTTATATTGATTAGATCGATGTCTTTAAAATCAAGCTTAATGTCGGTATTTTGCTTTAACTCAAAAGGAAATAGTTTTGCTGTAATCTGAGAAAAGCCATTTTTACCAACTATGCCTTTAAACTCGCCCAAACTTGGACGTTTTTTATCGATGTCAGTTAGCTTGCCGTTTAGATTTGAAATTTTTGTAGCAAATGGCATAAATAGTGACGCATCTGAAAAATCAACCTCGCCGTTGTTAAGTGAGAAATTTTTGATACTAAAATTTAGCTCGTCATCTTTTTTACTAGCTATCTTTTTGCTCTCAGCTTTTTGCTCACTTTGGGCTTTGCTTTTATCTTCTTTTACGATTTTGCTTAGATTAAATTCGCGCTCTTTGCTTAGATGAGCCTTGATAAATGGTGAATTTAAAGCAACTCCAGTAATTTCAAGATTATTTTTAAAAAGTGAAATTTTATCTACATCTAAACTTTTAAATGCGATTAGCTTTTCTTTATTTTTATCATCTAATCTAATATCTTTTACGCTAAGCTTTGCATCTGCTTTTATATCTTTTGCATAGTGAAGTTCGGCGTTTGCGCTCATCTCTCCACTTGAAAGGTCTGCCTCTAAAAATGGCTTTGCGTAGGCAAAATATTTTGGCAAATTTTTATCTTCAAGTTTGATTTTAGCAGTTATATCAAGTGGTTCAAGTTTGATCTTTGAGGTTAGGTCCAAATTTAGCTTTTGCGAGCTTTTCATATCCACTTTTGCGTCAAATGGCTTACTAAAATCGCTACTTAAATTTGCTATTTTTACAAATAAATTATCAAATTTATGAGTGATCTTCTCGCCTTCAAAAAGGTGAGCCAAAGCGATATTGGCGTTATTTACATTGATATTTTTTATGTCAAATTTAAACTCATTTTCTTTACTTTTTGAAGCTGATGTATTCTCTTTTTTAGTTTTAGTGCGATGATTAGCTGTTTTTGCCGGCTCTTTCTCACCAAGTCCAAGCTGGTTTATCACGCTTAAGCCGCTATCATTTAACTCTGAGTTAAATTTTGGTCTATTTACATCGATATTCTCAGCACTCAAAGCCATATTTAAAATATCAAATTTGATCGTTTTTGTAAGCACATCAGTGGTATCTAAAATCTCTTTATTTTTTGCCTTTAAATTTATACCATTTATACTAATCTCATCAAGAGTTGCAAGGCTTTTATTGGTATCTTGAATGAAGCTAATGTTTGAGATTTTAACCACTGCCACATTTGCATTCGCATTTTTACTAAGCGGGGCATTGATGTCATCAAACGCTATTTTTTTAAGCGTTAGAGCGGTTTTGTTATTTGCTAAATTTGCATTTAAATTTGAGGCATTTATATCTTTTAGATTTACTAAATTTTTACCAGTTTCGTCTATTTTTAGGGCGTTTGCATTTATGCTATTTAGTGCAGCTGTCGCATTTAGCTCACTTTTTTCATTTAAATTTGCTAAAAGCGAAATATCGTTTAAATTTAGCGATTTTAAGCTTGCTGTTATTGCATTTTTTAATGATATATCGCTTAAATTTATGGCATTTAGCTCTAATTTAGCATCTATCTTGTCTGCTATCTTACTTGATAGATCAAATTTTGGAAGCTCTAGCTCACCAAGGCTTAGTTCATTTTTGCCCTCATCTATGCTTAGTGATTTTACATTTAAAAAGCTATCCTTTAAATTTATATTTGTAGCGTTTTCATCGGCAATTAAAGCGTAATTTATTCCTAAATTTATGACCGCATTTTTAAGATTTAGTGTGTCGTTATCAATAAAGCTAATCGCGACTGGATCGATACTAAAATCCTTTATGCTGATATTACCCTCGATTTTTAGTGGATTTAGCTTGATATCGCCATTTAGATCGATCTTGTGAGCTAAGCTCGAGTTTGAGTCAAAAATATGGCTACCTGCGCTATTTTTCTTCGTATTTAGCGAGCTTAGCTCGTAGTTTATATCATCAAAATTTACGTTAAATGGCTTTGTTAAATTTTGATCGCTATATGAAAATGAGCCTTTGATGATTTTTGCGTTATTTAAGGCAAAATTTATAGAGCTAGTGCTGTTATCTTCGGTAGTCGCGTTATCGTCGCTTATAAAATTGCTAAAGTTAAATTTTGAATTTTTATCTCGTAAAATTTTGACATTTGGCTCTTGAAGCCTAAAAATATCAACTTCAACTAATTTTTTAAAAATAGAAAATGGCTTTAGCTTGATGTCGATTTGCTTTGTGCTAAAAAGTGGCGAAGTAGTGTTTAACTCGGTGTTTGTGGCATTTAGCTCGAAGGTAAATGGATTAAATTTAGCATCTGCCACAAAAAGCGTTGCGTTGTAGTCTTTTAGATATTTTGGAGCGATATTTTTAATGCAATAAGGTACTCCAAAAAATCCAAGAATAGTATAAATAACTAAAAGTGAAACTACACAGATGGCTGAAATAAGTGCTGTTTTTTTATTTTTATTCATTGTAAAATTTGCCTTGTTGTTATCTAAAATAGGGAGAGATTTTACTTTAAAAAAGGTTAAAAGATAGTTAGAAATTTAAAACTTCTATACTATAAATTTACATTTAGCTTAATAACACTTTTATACGATTCGTATTACTATGCAGAAATATTTTTAGACAAAGGGGATTGTGATGAAGAAAATTTTATTCGTATTTTTCTTGTTGTTTAGCACCTATCTTTACGCAAATGAGAGTAAAGTCGTGGTCGCTATCGAGGAGCAAACACCTCGTATAAATCCACTCTACGACGAGGATCACGATCCTACGCTTTCACTCGTTTTTTCGGGGCTTACGAGCCATGATGAAAATAGCAACATCGTACCAGAGCTTGCGAAGTCTTGGCAAGTAAGCAATGATGGGTTGGAGTATATTTTTGAGCTAAGAGATGATGCTTTTTGGCATGATGGGGTGAAATTTAGCGCAAAAGACGTTAAATTTACTATCGAAGCGGCTCAAGATAAGAAGCTAAACGCGCCTGCTATCTCAAATTATGAAGTGGTAAAAAGTGTTGAAATTTTAGGTGATTATAAAGTAAAGATTACGCTTAATGAGCCTTTTCCGCCATTTCTTGACGCACTTAGTTTTGGTGTTTTGCCTGAGCACATTTTAAAAGGTAAAGATATCTCAACTGATAAATTTAACGAGGCACCCATCGGCACTGGCGCATACAAGCTTGTAAAGTGGAAAAAAGATGAGAGCTTGGAATTTGCGGCAAATGAGAAATTTTACAAGGGCGAGCCAAAGATAAAAAGGGTATTTTTTAAAATTGTTGGTGATGAAAATTTAAGGCTCGTTGGGCTTAAAAGTGGTGAGATCGATGTCGCGCTCATCTCTCCAACTGGTGTAAATTTCATAAAAGATGATAAAAAATTAAGCCTGCTTAAATTTAAAAGCGCGGATTATAGAGCTTTGATGTTTAACTTTAATGATCCTCTTTTTCAAGATAAAAATGTAAGAATCGCCCTAAACTACGCTATAAATAAAGATGAGATAGTTAAAAATTTATTTCACGGATATGCAAGCGTAGCGAATAATCCTATAGAAAAAAGCTTTGCAAATGACAGCGAGTTTAAATTTAGCTACGATCCGCAAAAGGCCAAAGAGCTGCTTGAAAAGAGTGGCTTTAAAAAAAATAAGGCTGGTTTTTTTGAAAAGGACGGCAAGGAGCTTGGCTTTGATATCTATGCCTTTAATAACGACATCTTAAGGGTCAATCTAGCCAAAATTTTAAGCAGTGAGCTAAATAAATTTGGTGTGAGAGCCAAAGCCTACGCAAAGCCAAGAACAGCCTTTAGTATAAGCGAGGTTGATAGCTTTATCATCGGCTGGGGAAGCCCATTTGATCCAGATTTTCACACATATAGAATTTTTGGCGGATTTGCCGATGTGAGTGTGAATGAAAATGGCTGGAATTTTAACCACTACAAAGATGCAAACGTTGATATTGCCCTAAAAAATGCAAGATATACAAAGGATGTGGAGCTTAGAAAAAAATACTACAAAGAATTTCTAAAAGCGCTTTTTGAAAATCCACCTTATATTTTCATAGCCTATCTTGACTATCCGCTCGTCTTTAACAATAAAATTTCAGGCATCAAGACGCAAATTTTAGGCCACCATGGAGCTGGATTTTTATGGAACATAAGAGAGTGGCAAGTAAAATAGCGGATAAAAACTTTGTTTAGAGCCATTTTAAAAACAGCGATCTCAAGCCTTGGATTGCTATTTTTCATCTCATTTTTTCTATTTTTGCTCATATATTTTTTGCCAGGCAATGTCACTGACGTGATGTTTTCGAGGAGTGAGGCGGTAAATTTAGCCATAAAAGAGCAAATTTTAGAAAATTTGGGGCTAAAAGATGGCTTTTTCGTGCAGTATTTTAGGTGGCTGACTCACTTTGTTACGGGGGATTTTGGCACTAGCTTTGTAAGTGGAGCAAGCGTTTTTTTGCTCATTAAAGAGAGACTTTTAAACTCGCTTATATTATTTTTTGCTTCGTTTTTTCTGATAGTTTTTTTATCATTTTTCTTGGGGTTTTTAAGCGCCATTTATAAGAATAAATTTGCCGATATCTTTATAAACTTTAGCTCTTTTTTGCTAGCTTCCTTGCCGCATTTTTACATTGCGCTCGTACTAATAGCGATCTTTAGCGTCTATCTAAACGTGCTGCCAAGCTCTGGGGCAAACGAGCTAGGCTCTAGCGGAGTAGGGGCTAAATTTATCATCTTGCCAACTCTTGCCATCATCTTGCCACACCTTGGCGCAAATGTGAAATTTGTAAGAGACAGGCTAAATCAAAGCCTAAACGCTGATTTTATTCAAACAGCTCACGCTAGAGGTTTGGGACGGGGCAAAATTTATCTCTTTGCCATAAAGCACGCAAGCACCGATATAGTCTATTATTTTGCCACACTTGTGGCTGGCGTTTTTGCAGGCTCATACGTGATTGAGAGTATTTTTTCATTTCCAGGCATAGGCAAGCTTGGCCTTGATGCAGTCATCGCCAAAGACTATCCAGTCGCACTTGCGACTATTTTGCTAACGGCCGTTTTTGTCGTTTTTGCAAATTTACTGGCTAAAATTTTTGCCATCTTGGCAGATAAGAGAAATTTATGAGAAAAGTCATATTTTTCCTAGCCTGTTTTGTCTTTTTAGCTCTTGCCATATTTGCCTTTGTGACGCCATTTTTTTCTAAATTTGAGCCAAATTTCACTGACTTTATGGCGGTAAATTTAATCCCAAGTAGCGAGCACATCTTTGGCACTGACATCCTAGGCAGGGACAATCTCATAAGAGTGTCCTATGCGCTTAAAAACTCGCTTCTTATCTTGCTTCTTGCTGGCTTTTTAACGACGCTTTTCTCGCTCATCTACGCATATTTTGGCACGAGCAAGAGTAGAGCTTGTGAGAGTATTTTTGATAAGGGGCTTGATGCTTTTTTAAGCATACCAAACATCGTTTTTATCATGCTTTTTAGCTCATTTAGTAGTGGAGATCTGCTTATAACATCTTTTATCATCGCCATTTGCTCGTTTATGCAGGGCGCAAAAGTTTTTATGCAAAATTTAAGACTTAGTAAAAAGTGTGACTACGCCGAGCAAGCTGTGATAAATGGAGCTAGTAAATTTAGCCTTATATGCTTTGAAATTTTGCCAAATTTAAAGCATCTTGTAGTTAGCATCTTTGGCATAAACGCGATAAACGCAGTCGTCATGGAGGCAACGCTTGGCTTTTTTGGCGTGGGTAGCGACGCAAATAAGATAAGCCTTGGCATCATGCTAAATGAGAGTAAAGAGGCACTTTTTCTTGGCTCTTGGTGGATGGTGCTTTTCCCTGGCGTGACGCTCTTTTTACTCATTCTTGCAACCTCAATCATCACATCAAATTCAAAAAATGGCAATATAAAAATATGATAGAGATTAAAAATTTAAACGTTTTTTATAAGGATAAGAAGCTTTTGCATGAGCTTGATTTTGAGATGAGTGAGGGTAAATTTATAGGTATCACTGGCGCTAGTGGTAGTGGCAAATCACTCTTTGTAAAGAGCCTAATAAGGCTTTTTGATGATGATTTTAGAGTGAGGGCGGAGAAATTTAGCATTTATAAAAAAGATATCTTAAAACTTAGCCAAAATGAGCTAAAAGAGCACCGAAAAAAAGTCGCCGCGCTCGTTTTTCAAAACTCCGTTGCTAGCCTTCATCCACTCTTAAACGTGGGCGATCACTTTAACGCCTATCTTGGCGGCGATAATAAATCGAATAAAGAGCTCGCATTTACCTATTTTAGGGAGTTTGGGCTAGATAATGCTAATCTCATCTGGCACAAATACTCATACGAGCTAAGTGGTGGCGAGGCGAGCCGCGTGCAGATCGCTCTTGCGCTTTGCCTGAAGCCAAAAATTTTAGTCTGCGACGAGATAACAAGCGGGCTTGATAGCATTAGCGCTAGCCACGTGGCGGGCATCTTAGAGAGCCTAAAAGGCAAGATGAGCGTCATCTTTATCTCGCACGATGAGGCGCTAACGAACTATCTTAGTGATGAAATTTGGCAGATGAGAGATGGACGGCTAAGCTTAAAGGAAAATGCGTGAAAATCAGGCTTGAAAACGTCTCAAAAAGTTTAAGTTTTAAGGAGCATTTTAACGCTAGAGCTGAAGTGCTGCACCTTTTAGAGGGGATAAATTACGAGCTTGATGATGGCGAAAATTTAGCCATTTTGGGGCAAAGCGGCAGTGGCAAAAGCACGCTTGCAAAGCTTATATCATTTAGTGAGCCAAAAAGTGGGGGCAAAATTTATATAAACGATAAAGAGATCACGGACAAAAATGAGCTTAAAAAAGATATCAGATATATCTTGCAAAACCAAAAACAAGCCCTAAATCCAGCGCTAAAAGTAAAAACCGCGATCGCTCACGTGAGGTCATATCTTAAGCTTAGCTTTAGTGAAAATGAGCTTAAAGAGCTTTTGGCAAATTTAAATTTAAAAGATGAAATTTTAGAAAAATTCCCCTCTCAACTAAGTGGCGGCGAGGCGACAAGGGTCGGGATACTGCTAGCGCTTCTTTCAAAACCAAAAATCCTAATCTGCGATGAGATAACAAGCGGACTTGACAATGCAACAAAGCAAAAGATCATAAATTTGCTTTTAAGCTTGGATGAAAAGATCAGCATAATTTTCATAACGCACGATATTTTAAGTGCTAAGATGATCGCAAAAAAAGTACTTATAATCGAATCTGGCAAACAAATGGCTTTTGGTAAATTTGATGACCTAGTAAGCCAAAATGTACTTAAAAAATACCTTGATGCGGCTAAATTTTATGAAGGCAAACTTTGATATAATGCAAGCAAAAAAGGTCAAATTTGCTAGTTCACATCTGCTGCTCGGTCGATAGCCACTACTTTTTACAGCGCCTACGAAAAGACTTCCCAAATGAACGAATAGTAGGCTATTTTTACGATCCAAACATACATCCATATAGTGAGTTTTTACTGCGTTTTGAGGACGTGAAGCGAAGCTGCGAGAAGCTAGGCATCAAGCTTTTATGCGGCGAATACGACTACGAAGCGTGGCTTGGTGGCACAAGGGGGCTTGAAGATGAGCCAGAAAAGGGCAAAAGGTGCGAGTACTGCTTTGACTTTCGTATGAAAGACTCCGCTAAAAAGGCAGTTGAGTTTGGTCTAAATAAGATCACGACGACACTTTTGATGAGCCCAAAAAAGGACTTTTCTCAGCTTAAAAAGGCGCTCGATGAGGCGGTGGCTGGCTCAAATTTAGAGGCTGTTGCGGTTGATTATAGAAAAAATGGCGGCACAAGCGAGCAGTTTATCCTCGCTAAAAAAGACAAACTCTATCACCAAAATTATTGTGGCTGTGTCTTTGCGCTAAAAAAACAGCGCGACTCGCAAAATTTGCCCCAAAGTGAGCTAATGAGCGAGCTTCACGCAAGGGCGCTTTATGGCAGCATAGAAGCGAGGCTTGAGCTTTATAAAAAGGTGCGCGAGTGCGAGGCGAGAGGTGAGAAATTTCACCTTTTTAGAAGGCGATTTTTAAACTACAGGCTTTTGCGCGCTAGTGTGAAATTTCAAAACGCTGTGATACCAAGCTATTTTGTACTCTACTCTGGCTTTAAAAGAGAGAATTTAAAGCTAAATGTAGAGCGTGACTGCGAGATCGATGATGAGCTAAAAGAGGGCGTGATATTTATGAGCATAGAGCGCTTTAATAAATTTACAAATAGCAAATTTAAAAGCGTTGATGAGCTTTGCAAAAGGCCGCTTGAGCTTGACGCTGAGCTAAAATTTCGCCGTGATATAAGCGGAGAATTTTCGCAAAATCCTATCATCATCCTAGACGAGGTCAAAAAGGGCAGCTACGAAATTTACGCAAAGGCTGTTTTTTATAACGATAGTGAAGAAATTTTGGTTTTAGACTAAAAGGCGAGTTTATAAAATTTATCTTAAAGCAGTGAATTAAATTTTTGCCACATAAGGCGAAATTTAGAGATTTTTAAAAGAGGCTAATAATTTTTTTCTTAGTATAAATTTGTTACAATCGCCACAAATTTACATTACTAAGGCTAAAACGTGATAGACGTCGTAGAAATTCAAAAAATTCTTCCACATAGATTTCCATTTTTACTTATAGATAGAGTTGTTGAGCTAGAGCCTGCAAAAAACATTGTCGCTTATAAAAATGTAACCATTGGTGAGCCGATATTTCAGGGGCATTTTCCGGGCCATCCGATATATCCTGGCGTGATGATTATTGAAGGTATGGCGCAAGCTGGTGGCGTGCTAGCTTTTAAGAGCATGAGTGATGAGCATCAAGCTGGTATTGAGAATAAAGTAGTTTATTTTATGAGTATAGACGGAGCGAAATTTCGCCATCCGGTCCGTCCTGGAGATAGACTAGAGTATAGACTAAATGTGCTAAAGCACAAGGGAAATATCTGGGTGCTTGAAGGCAAGGCATACGTAGATGACGCACTTTGCGCTGAGGCTGAACTAAAAGCGATGATAGTCGATAAATAGGCTTTAAGAAAAAGAGAGACAATGAAAAATATCCACCAAACAGCCGTTATAGAAGATGGAGCGATCATTGGAGATGACGCAAATATCGAGGCTTATGCATTTGTAAGTAAAGATGCAGTCCTTGGCAATAACGTCACGATAAAGCAAGGTGCAAGGGTACTTGGCAAGACTAAGATCGGCGATAACTCTCGTGTATTTAGCTATGCGATCGTAGGCGACATCCCACAAGATATCAGCTATAAAGATGAGATTGATACCGGCGTCATTATCGGCGAGCACGCAACTATACGTGAGTTTTGCACGATAAACTCAGGAACGCACAAAGGCGATGGTATAACAAGGATCGGTGATAATGCTTTTATAATGGCATATTCTCACATTGCACACGACTGCATAATAGGCAACAACGTCATTTTGGCAAATAACGCAACCCTGGCAGGTCACGTCGAGCTTGGTGATTATGCTGTTGTGGGTGGTCTTACGCCAATTCATCAGTTTGTTAGAGTAGGGGAAAGCTGCATGATAGCAGGTGCAAGCGCGCTTAGCCAAGATGTAGTGCCATTTTGCCTAGCTGAGGGCAATAGAGCATATATAAGAAGCTTAAATTTGGTCGGCATTAGACGTAGATTTGACAAAGAGCAAGTTGAGGAGCTAGTTCGCGCTTATAAATTTTTGTTTAATCAAGGCATTAGCCTAAAAGATCAAGCAAACGAGCTAATCGCAAAAACCAGCGATGAAAATGTTAAAAAAATGTGTAAATTTATATTAGAAACGACAAGAGGAATTCCGCTTGCAAAAGGAAGAGATTAATGGCTAGAAAGTGTAATTTTTGTGGAGAGGCAGAGTCTGCTGAGAGAAGATTACTCGCTGATATCGAAGGAAATGCCTATATATGCGAGTATTGTATAGCAGCCGCATACGATATGATACATGGAGATACTAGCGTAGAAGAGAGTAAAAATGACGAAACGATAGAGTATCAAAAGCTTACACCAAAGGAGTTAAAAGCGGTACTTGATAACTATGTGATCGGTCAAGATAGGGCTAAAAAGGTCTTTAGCGTCGGCGTATATAACCACTATAAGAGAATTTTTAAACAAAGCGACATCAAAGACGATACTGAAATTTCAAAATCAAACATCTTACTTGTTGGCCCAACTGGAAGCGGAAAGACGTTGATGGCTCAGACTTTGGCAAGATTTCTTGATGTGCCTATCGCAATTTGTGATGCCACAAGCCTAACTGAGGCTGGATATGTCGGTGAGGACGTTGAAAATATCCTAACAAGGCTTTTACAAGCTGCAAATGGTGACGTGAAAAAGGCGGAGCAGGGCATTGTTTTTGTAGATGAGATCGATAAGATCGCTAGAATGAGTGAAAATAGAAGCATTACAAGGGATGTTTCAGGTGAAGGCGTACAGCAAGCACTTTTAAAGATCATCGAAGGAAGTGTTGTAAATATCCCACCAAAAGGTGGCAGAAAACATCCTAACCAAGACTTCATCCAGATAGATACGACAAATATTTTATTTGTTTGTGGCGGTGCATTTGATGGGCTTCTTGATATTATCGAGAGAAGGGTTGGTAAAAACGTACTTGGATTTAACCAAGAAAAACGTGGTAAAAATGAAAAAGAAAATTTACTAAGCCTACTTGAGCCAGACGATCTTGTAAGATATGGCCTCATTCCAGAGCTTATCGGCAGACTTCACGTAGTAGCCACTTTAAATGAAATAACAAAAGAAGATATGGTAAAAATTTTAACTGAGCCAAAAAATGCGATATTAAAACAATATCAAAAGCTTTGTGCGATTGATGGTGCTACACTTAAATTTGATGATGAAGCACTTGAAGAGATAGCAAGTCTGGCTATTGAGAGAAAGACTGGAGCTAGGGGGCTTAGAAGTATAATGGAAGAGCTTATGACAGACATAATGTATGAGCTACCAGAGTTAAAAGAGTATGATATTGTTATCTCAAAAGAGACTGTAAAAGATAAGGCAAAGCCAATTTTAATAAAACACGATAAGAAAATTGCGTAAAGGAAATAGATGTTTTTAGATCAGGTTATAGGTTTTTTCTCAAGTGATATGGGCATAGATCTCGGCACGGCAAATACGCTTGTTTTGGTAAAAGATAAAGGCATAATAATAAACGAGCCTTCTGTTGTTGCAGTAAGGCGTGAGAAATATGGCAAACAAAAAATTTTAGCGGTCGGACATGCTGCAAAAGAGATGGTAGGAAAAACTCCAGGCGATATTGAGGCGATAAGGCCGATGAGAGATGGCGTTATTGCGGATTTTGATATGACTGAGCGTATGATACGCTATTTTATAGAAAAGACTCACAAAAGAAAAAGCTTTTTACGCCCAAGGATCATCATCTCAGTTCCTTATGGGCTAACCCAGGTCGAAAGAAAAGCTGTTAGAGAAAGCGCCTTAAGTGCTGGAGCAAGAGAAGTATTTTTGATCGAAGAGCCTATGGCAGCAGCGATTGGCGCAAATTTACCAGTTCGTGAGCCACAAGGCAATCTAGTAGTTGATATCGGTGGCGGTACGACTGAGATAGGTGTTGTCTCACTTGGCGGCCTAGTTATTTCAAAATCAATCCGCACAGCTGGCGATAAGATTGATATTAGCATTGTTAATTACATAAAAGAGAAATATAACCTACTAATAGGTGAGCGAACTGGCGAGGAGATAAAGATTGCTGTAGGTTCTGCTGTACAGCTTGAAAAAGAGATAAGCGTAGTGGTAAAAGGACGCGACCAAGTGAGTGGTCTTTTAAGTAGAGTCGAGCTAACAAGCGAAGATGTAAGAGAGGCGATGAGAGAACCACTAAAAGAGATCGCAGATGCGCTTAAAACCGTGCTTGAGATGATGCCGCCTGATCTTGCGGGCGATATCGTGGAGACTGGTATCGTACTAACTGGTGGTGGAGCGCTCATTAGAGGACTTGATAAATTTTTATCTGATATCGTTAAACTTCCAGTTTTTGTAGCAGATGAGCCACTTCTCGCGGTTGCTAGAGGAACGGGCAAGGCACTTGAAGAGATTGGGCTTTTACAACAGCTGACAAATGAAGAGTAAGATTGTTCTTTTTGTTTTTATAGCATTGCTTGCTACGGCCTCAGTTTTCAAGGGAGAAATTTTAAGTAATCTTTCTATCGGGCTTAGTAACTATGCTACAAATTCATACGACAATTTTGCTAAAAGCGTGAAAGACTATATAAACGAATATTTTAGGCAGGCTAGCGAGATAGAAAAACTAAGAGCGCAAAATGAAGAGCTAGAGCGCTCAGCCACGCTTCTTTCTACTTTTGCGAACGAGCTAAATCAAATTTTAAAAGATAAAAACTCGACTGCCTACGCCCCAGCTGTAAAGCTAGTAAAAGGGCTTAGCTACGTGCATATCGGGGATTATAATAAAATTTGGATAAGCGAGTTTGAAGGATACGATCCAAATAAAATTTATGGGCTTATCTATCAAGGAAATAGCGCTGGCATCGTCATCGCAAAAGACGGCAAGCCGCTAGCATACTTGCAAAATGACCCAAAAAGTATATTTGCGGTTTACATAGGAAATGACAAAATTCCAGGCGTCGCGCATGGAAATCAAGGCCAAATAATGGTGAAATTTATCCCACAATGGCTCAGCCCAAAAGAGGGCGATGAGGTCTTTACGAGCGGGCTTGATGGGATATTTTTTAGTGGGGTGCCAGTAGGGCGCGTGAGTAAAATTTTAAAAGAGAGCTCCTATCAAAGCGTGATAGTTGAGCCCTATGCGAAGCTAAACATACCAAACTATCTATACGTTGTAACAAAGGAAAAATAATGCCAAAAAGAACAGATATAAATACCATTTTGCTAATCGGCTCAGGCCCTATCGTCATCGGTCAAGCCTGCGAATTTGACTACTCAGGCACGCAAGCAGCCAAGACGCTAAAAGAGCTTGGATACCGCGTAGTGCTTATCAACTCAAACCCAGCCACCATCATGACTGACCCAAATTTTGCCGATGCAACGTATATAGAGCCGATCACAAAAGATAGCATTTTAAAGATCATCGAAAAAGAAAATATTGATGCTATCTTGCCAACGATGGGCGGTCAAGTGGCGCTAAATGCCGCTATGGAGGTCTTTGAGAGCGGTCTTTTAAAGGATGTCAAATTTCTTGGTGCAAACCCAGAAGCGATAAAAAAGGGTGAAGATAGACAAATTTTTAAAGCGACCATGCAAAAGATCGGCATGGATCTACCTGAGAGCAGATATGCTTATAACATGGACGACGCGCTAAATGCGGCAAATGAGATAGGCTTTCCGCTCATCATAAGAGCTAGCTACACGCTTGGTGGCGCAGGAAGCGGCGTGGCTTATAATATGGATGAGTTTAAAGAGCTAGCCAACACTGGCCTTGACGCAAGCCCGATACATGAAATTTTGATAGAAGAGAGCTTACTTGGCTGGAAAGAGTACGAGATGGAGGTCATTAGAGATAGAAACGATAACTGCATTATCGTTTGCTCGATCGAAAATTTTGACCCAATGGGCGTGCATACAGGCGATAGTATCACGGTTGCGCCAGCTTTAACGCTAACAGATAAAGAGTATCAGGCTATGCGTGATGCTAGCTTTGCCATACTTCGTGAGATCGGCGTTGATACGGGCGGCAGCAACGTGCAGTTTGCCATAGATCCAAAAACGGGCCGTATGATTGTTATCGAGATGAACCCACGCGTTAGCCGAAGCTCTGCACTTGCCAGTAAAGCTACTGGCTACCCGATCGCAAAGGTCGCGACTCTACTTGCGGTTGGCTTTAGTCTAGATGAGATCAAAAACGACATCACAGGCACACCTGCTAGCTTTGAGCCGGTGATTGACTACATCGTGACAAAAATTCCACGCTTTACATTTGAGAAATTTCCAGGATCAAACCCATATCTAGGCACTGCGATGAAGTCAGTTGGCGAGGTGATGGCGATAGGTAGGACATTTAAAGAGAGCATCCAAAAGGCGCTTTGTAGCCTAGAGCGCGATCTTTGCGGATTTAATAGCCTTAGCCTAGAGAAAAACGCTTTGGTTTATGGCATCAGAAATGCGAACGAGAGAAGAATTTTATATCTAGCTCAAGCCTTTAGAGATGGCTATGGCGTGGCCGAGGTGCATGAGTTTAGTAAGATCGATCCTTGGTTTTTAGAGCAAATTTATGAGATAGTTAAATTTGAAGATAAGATCGATATGGATATCTTAAATAACGAAGAGTTGCTCCGAGAGGCCAAAAGCATGGGCTTTTCAGACAAGATGATAGCTGTGCTTATAAATGAAAAAGACGATCTTGAGCTTAGCCAAAATGATATCTATTTTGCCAGAGAGAAGCTTGGCATCGAGCTTGAATACAACGAGGTTGATACTTGTGCGGGCGAGTTTAAGGCACTAACGCCATATCTTTACTCAACCACAAATATCACTAAATTTCCTAAAAAAGAGCTAGCAAAAGACGCTAAAAAGGTGATGATAATAGGTGGCGGTCCAAACAGGATCGGTCAGGGTATAGAATTTGACTACTGTTGCGTGCATGCAAGCTACGCTCTAAGAGACCTTGGCATAAAAACAATAATGTATAACTGCAACCCAGAAACCGTCTCAACCGACTACGACACGAGCGATATTTTGTATTTTGAGCCGATTGATTTTGAGCACGTGAGATCAGTCATCGAGCGCGAAAAGCCAGATGGCGTGATCGTGCATTTTGGCGGTCAAACTCCACTTAAATTTGCAAAACGCCTAAGTGTGATCGGCGCTAAGATCATCGGCACAACCGCAAGAGTGATCGATGTGGCAGAGGATAGAAAGAAATTTAGCGAATTTATAAATAAAATAGGCGTCCTTCAACCTAAAAATGACACTGCCACTAGCTTAGAGGAAGCCTTACAAAAGGCCGCAAATATCGGCTATCCAGTGCTAGTTCGTCCAAGCTACGTCCTTGGCGGCAGGGCGATGAGAAGGGTACACAACGAGAGCGAACTAAAAGAGTATATGAGCGAAGCGGTCAAAGTTAGTAATCACTCACCAGTACTACTTGATAAATTTTTACAAGATGCAAAAGAGCTCGACGTAGACGCGATATGTGATGGCAAAGAGGTCTATATTGGCGCGATAATGGAGCATATCGAGGAGGCTGGAATTCACTCTGGTGACTCAGCTTGCATACTGCCACCGATGAGTTTAAGCGCAGAAATGATAAAAAAAGTGGAGAAGCAAACTAGAGATATCGCGCTAAATTTAGGTGTTGTCGGCCTTATGAATATCCAGTTTGCCATCTATGAAAACGAGCTTTACATGATCGAGGTAAATCCTCGCGCGAGCAGGACTGTGCCATTTGTGAGCAAGGCTACTGGCGTGCCTATGGCAAAGGTGGCGACAAGAGTTATGTGGCAGGGAAATTTATGTGAGGCGCTTAAATTTTATGATGATTACAGAGTTGTTTATGAAGAGGGCGACATCTTAAAACCTCGCGTAAGTTCGCATATTTGTGTAAAAGAGTGTGTGTTGCCATTTAACAAGCTAAGTGGCGCCGATCTCATCCTTGGCCCTGAGATGAAAAGCACTGGCGAGGTAATGGGCATAAGCCACGATTTTGCAAGCTCATTTGCAAAGAGCCAGATCGCTGCTAGCAACACTTTGCCAAGCAAGGGCAGGGTATTTTTAACGCTAGCTGACGCTGATAAATCTTACGCGCCTGATCTTGCAAAAGAGCTAATAGCACTTGGTTTTAGTATCATCGCAACTGGCGGTACGCATAAAATTTTAAGCGAAGCTGGCGTTGAGGCTGAGTTTGTCTATAAGATAAGTGAGGGCAGACCAAACGTCGAAGATAGGCTCAAAAACGGCGATATCGCACTTGTCATCAATACAAGCGATACAAAATCAAGTGTGGATGATGGCAAAAAGATCCGCCAAAATGTGCTTAGATTTAAAATCCCATACTTCACAACTATCCGTGCAGCACTTGCAGCTGCCAAGTCACTAAGCTCGGTACAAACCGGCAAAGCACTTGAGGTAAAAAGCTTGCAAGAGTATTTATCTAAAAAATAATAAATTTAAGGCAGTTTAGCTTATAGCTAAGCTGTTTTTTAAAGTATTATTAGAAGTAATAGATGTCCATATATGGTATTTTGCTTTTAATTTTAGTTTAGCTTTCATCAATCTAGTAATATTAAAGCTTATGTTTAATATAATCTCACTCAAAAGGAGAGATTATGAAAATTTTAAATGCTTTTTTTACGGGTATTATATTTGTCCTTGCTCCTATTTTTACGCTATTTGTTGGAATTTACAACAACTACTTTTCTTACTATGGCATAAGTGAGTATTTTAATGTTATTTTTGTTGATAACGTACCTTTCTTATGGCTTTTGCCTATATTTTTTATATTTGGGTATTGCTTTTTTTACGCGCCTTTTAGAAAAATTTTTAGAGCTTTTTATTTAGTTTTGCTGATAGTTTGTGCTTTTAGTTGGTATCCTGACTTTGGACGCACTTTAGGAGAGAATTATTTTATGAGCAAATCGCTATCCTTAGATATCTCATCAAATTTAGAAAATGAGCAAAAGACTGATGGAAAGATACTTTATGAAGGACGAAGAGAAATTTATTTTTTAAGAAGCGATAATAATAAAGTCGTTAAAATTTCAAAGTAAAGTTTTACCTTTATTTAGTTAAAATGGCATAAAAATTTAAAGGTTTAAAATGCGTTTAAAACTCCCACACGTTCCGTATATTTCACATAAAATAGCAATAGATCTTCTAAATTGTGGTTTCGTAAGATTAAATAAAGGCATTGAGCCAATCGTATCAAAAACAAGCGAACTTTTAACAGTCGACATTCAGAAAGAAAGAGCTTTAGATGAGCGAGTAAATGAGCTTTTGGAGAAAAATGAAGATGAGATGCAAACTATGCAAATTGACCGCAAAAATATGTTTTGGCTCGTTAAAAAGAAGCTCGCAGGTGAATTTGATGTAATCTTAACCCACGAAGATAGATTTAGTAATATCGCTCATAAGGTGCTTGAAACTATTTGGAAGAGCGGTCTTGTTGATTATAATGTATCTGAAAATCGCGTAAAAAATGTGATTTATAACTCAATAGACGAGTACTTAAAAAGCTATGAGAAGATAGAAGATGATGTCTATGAAATGATACAAAATTATAAACATAAGCTAATCCCAGGAACTGATGAATATGATCTTATCTTTGAGCGTTTATATCAAGATGAGCTTAAAAAAAGAGGCATGCTTTAATGAAAGCTTACATTTATATTGAAAATGGTGTTTTTTTAGAAGCAAAAGCTTTTGGTGCTCACGGCGAGTGTGCAGGCGAGCTCGTCTTTAATACCTCAATGACTGGCTACGAAGAGATCATGAGTGATCCAAGCTATGCTGGTCAGTTTATCGTCTTTACGATGCCAGAAATAGGCATAGTAGGTATAAATGAAGACGATATGGAGAGTCTTAGGATTCATGCAAGTGGCGTCATAATGAGAAGCTACAACGAGACTCCGTCAAACTACCGCTCGCAAAAATCTTTGGGAAAATTTTTCGAAGAGCAAGGTAAATTTGGCGTTTATGACGTTGATACTAGATACCTTACAAAGATGCTACGCGATGAAGGTGCCTTGATGGCTTATATCTCAACGCAAATAAGTGATAAAGACGAGCTAAAACGCAGGCTTGAAAGTAGTGGGCGTATCGAAAATATAAACTACGTAAAAACAGTTAGTGCGATGGATGAATATGAGCACAAAAAAGGCGCTTGGGATAGAAATTTAAAGTCATATAAGCCGCTAAAAAGTATTGGCAAAAAGATAGCTGTTTTTGACTTTGGCGTAAAGAGAAATATCTTAAACGAGCTATGTGAAACTGGTCTTGAAGTCATCGTCGTGCCACACGACACTAAGGCTGAAATTTTGATAGAAAAATTTAAAAATGGCGAGATAAATGGGGTATTCTTATCAAATGGTCCTGGTGAGCCAAAAAATTTAAAGGCCGAAATAGGCGAGATCAAAAAGATGATAGAGGCTAGGATACCTATATTTGGCATCTGTCTCGGACATCAGTTACTCTCAAACGCCTTTGGGTACGAGACATATAAGCTTAAATTTGGTCAGCACGGAGCAAATCACCCAGTGCTAAATTTAGAGACAAAAGCGATCGAGATAACAACACAAAATCACAACTACAACGTACCTGAGAGTATCGCAGAAGTAGCTGTTGTGACTCATAGAAATTTATTTGACAACACTATTGAAGGTGTGAGATACAAAGACTATCCGATTTTTTCAGTTCAGCACCACCCAGAAGCAAGTGGTGGCCCAAGTGAGAGCAAATATATATTTAAGCAGTTTTTAGAAATTTTATAAGATGCAAAATATAAACCTTTACATGATTATCTCAGTTGCATTTTTAAGTAGCTTTAGTCATTGTGTAGGTATGTGCAGCGGATTTTTGAGCTTACAGACTCTATTTTTTAAAGGCAAAAGCAAGAGAGAAATTCTAATGCTAAGCACGCTTTATAGTCTAGCTAGAATTTTTGCTTATGTAGTTTTAGGAGCTTTGTTTGGTGCCTTTGGAGCTATTATTAGCTTTGGCTTGCAAGCAAGAGGTCTTATATTTTTTATAGTTGGCTTAGTGATTGCGTTTATCGGTATTGCCTTGCTTTTTAGGGGCAAGCTTTTAAAATTTGTAGAGAATCAAAAGGCACTTAATTTTGTAGTAAGAATTGCAAAAACAAGAATCAAAAAGAAAAATTTAACAAATTTTTTATTACTTGGTTTTTTAAATGGCTTTTTGCCTTGTGGTGTGGTTTATTACTTTTTAGCACTTGGGATTTTAAGTGCAAATTTTATTGATTCGGCTTTTATAATGCTTGTATTTGGTCTTTGTACATTGCCAGCTATACTTTTAGCTAGCTTTGTATTTGGAATTTTAAATGAAAAATTTAAAGACATAATGTTTAAGATCTCAGCTAGCATAATGATAATAAATGGAATTTATCTATCATTCTTAGGATATAGAGCAAATGCTTAAGATAAAAAAAGAGAAATAATTGTTAGTTGCGTCAAAATTTATGATGTTTGATATATATAACCAAAAAGGAAGAATAAATGAGCAAGATTCTTAATAATCTAACTGTTCTTATCGTTGAGAATGAGGGAGATGGTAAAAAAATAGTACAAGAAGTTATGCGAGATAAATTCGAAAAAGTTATAACTGCTCAAAATGGCGATGAAGGACTTAAGAAATTTAAAAAATATAATCCAAATATGGTTATAACAGACGTTTTTATGCCTATAATGAATGGCCTTGATATGGCTAAAAGCATTAAAGAAATTTCAAAAGATACACCTATTATAGTTTTTAGCACAAATAGTGAAAAAGAAACACTTCTAAAAGCGATAGATGTTGGTATTGATAAATACGTTTTAAAGCCGATTGATCTTGATGATTTTTTGGTTACGTTAGAAAATGTCGCTAAAAATAAGATAGAAACAGCAAATATTATTCAGGTTACAAATGGATATAGTTTTAATAAAATAAAACGTGTGCTTATCAGAGATGGTGTTGAAATTTCTCTTACAAAAAAAGAACTTGCATTTATATCTTTACTCATAAAAAGACTTGGTACGCTTGTGCTTCACGATGAAATAAAAAATGTTGTTTGGGTTGGCGAGAGCGTGACGGAGGCTGCTATTAGGACCTTTGTTAAACGTGTCAGGGATAAAGTCGGCAGTAATTTTATAAAAAATGTTCCTGGGCTTGGTTACAAAATAGATAGAAGACTCTCCTAGTAAAAGAGAATTTATATTAATTAAGTCTTTTTATAGTTTTTCTACTCTAAAATAACCGAAAATTAATATAAATTTAACTAGGAGGAAAATTTATGCGACCATCCCAGTTGCTACATTATGATTATAGTGTGGCAAAACTCTTTATGTTTTCCACGATATTTTTTGGTATTGTTGGTATGGCTATTGGTGTTTTGGTAGCTTTTCAGCTTGCCTGTCCTGATCTAAACTATATAGCTGGTGAGTATTCGGTATTTGGTAGATTACGTCCTCTTCATACTAACGGTATCATTTTTGGTTTTATGCTCTCTGGTATATTTGCCACTTGGTATTACATAGGACAGCGTGTTCTAAAAGTATCAATGAGTGAATCTCCCTTTTTGATGTTCATTGGTAAGCTTCATTTTTGGCTTTATATACTTGTTATGATTCTAGCTGTTGTGACACTTTTTATGGGCGAGAGTACATCTAAGGAGTATGCCGAGCTTGAGTGGCCACTAGATATCGCAGTAGTAGTAGTCTGGGTGCTTTGGGGTGTTAGTATATTTGGACTTATTGGTATTCGCCGCGAGAAGACGCTTTACATCTCAGTTTGGTATTACATTGCTACATTTCTTGGCGTTGCTATGCTTTATCTATTTAATAACATGGAAATTCCAACAAGACTAGTTAGTGGATATGGCTCATGGCTACACTCAGTTTCGATGTATGCTGGCTCAAATGATGCCTTGGTTCAGTGGTGGTACGGTCACAACGCAGTTGCGTTTGTATTTACAGTAGCGATCATCGCCCAAATTTATTACTTCTTGCCAAAAGAGAGTGGACAGCCAATATTTTCTTATAAGCTTTCGTTATTTTCATTCTGGGGTCTTATGTTTATCTATCTTTGGGCTGGCGGTCACCACCTAATATATACTGCTGTGCCTGATTGGATGCAGACTATGGGTTCGGTTTTTTCTATTGTTTTGATTTTACCTTCTTGGGGTTCAGCTATTAATATGCTTCTTACAATGAAAGGCGAATGGACACAACTTCGCGAGAGCCCGCTTATTAAATTTATGATTCTAGCTTCAACTTTTTATATGTTTTCAACTCTTGAAGGTCCTATCTTAGCTATCAAATCTGTAAATGCACTAGCTCACTATACTGACTGGGTGCCAGGACACGTACACGATGGTGCACTTGGCTGGGTTGGTTTTATGACTATGGCAGCACTTTATCATATGACACCACGTGTCTTTAAGCGCGAAATTTATTCAAAATCCTTAATGGAAGCTCAATTTTGGATACAAACAACAGGTATTGTTTTATACTTTGCTTCGATGTGGATTGCTGGTATTACGCAAGGTATGATGTGGAGGGCAACTGATAGCTATGGAAATTTACTCTACTCATTTATTGATACTGTTGTAGTGCTTATACCTTATTATTACATTAGAGCTATTGGCGGACTTTTGTATTTGATTGGCTTTTTGATGTTTGCTTACAATATCTACAAATCAACTTCTGCTAAAGCTATTTTGGCAGAGCCAAAAAGTGCAACGCCTATGGGCGGTGCTAAAGCCAATGCGGAGGTGATGTGATGTTTGCTTGGTTAGAAAAAAATCCATTCTTTTTTGCAGTTTGTGTCTTTATCGTCATAGCTTATGCTGGCGTGGTAGAAATTTTACCTGACTTTGCAAATAGAGCTAGACCACTCGAGGGTACAAAACCTTATACAGTTTTAGAACTTGCTGGAAAAAATATATATATACAAAATGGTTGCAACACCTGCCACTCACAGATGATACGTCCGTTTAAAGCTGAGACTGATAGATATGGCATGTATTCGCTAAGTGGCGAATTTGCTTATGATCGCCCTCATCTTTGGGGTTCAAAAAGAACTGGCCCAGATCTTATGCGTGTGGGTAATTATAGAACGACAGATTGGCATGAAAATCATATGTTAAACCCAGCCTCTGTTGTGCCAGGTTCGATCATGCCAGCATATCCATTTTTATTTAAGAAAAATGCTGACATAGAGACTGCTTACGCTGAAGCACTAACTGTTAAAAAGGTCTTTAATACGCCTTATGATGAGAAAGATATGCCAGCTCTTGGCACTTTTGAGCAAGCAAATGCTAACGTGAAAGAGCAGGCTGCAAGTATCGTTGAAAGTATGAAAGACGAGCAAGTAAAAAGTGCTTTTGCAAAGGGTGAAATTCGCCAGATCGTGGCACTTATTGCCTATCTAAATAGCCTAAAATAGGAGTTAGTAATGGACATTAGAGAACTTCAAGCTTATGGCTATTTTATTTTGACAGCATTCTTAGCGATCACCTTGTATGCTTATTTTTTTCATCTTTACAAAAGTGAAAAGCAAGGTAGAAGAAATTATGAGAAATATTCAAGATTAGCCCTAGATGATGAGATCGGTAGTAAAATTTTAGAGCAAAAGGCTACAAAGGAGAGCGTATGCAATGGCTAAATTTAGAAGATAATATAAATTTACTTGCGTTAATAGGTGCCATCTTAATTATCGTACTAACTGTCGTTGTAGCTGGCAAGTATGTTGGTCAAATGAAAGTTAAAAAAGATGAAAGCGTAGAGCTTAGCGAGCACAACTGGGATGGGATAGGCGAGTATAAAAACCCAGTTCCATTTGGTTGGGCGGTAGTTTTTTTACTAACGCTTGTTTGGGCGATTTGGTATTATTTACTTGGTTATCCACTAAATTCTTACTCACAAATCGGTGAATATAATAAAGAGGTAAAAGAAGCAAACGCTAAATTTGAAAAAGAGTATGCAAACCCAAGCAAAGAAACGCTTCACGCTATGGGAGAGAGCGTATTTTTGGTGCAATGCTCAGCATGTCATGGCATCACAGGCGATGGCATTGGTGGCAAAGCTGCAAATTTACAAATTTGGGGTAGCGAACAAGGAATAGTTGATACGATACTAAATGGCTCAAAAGGACTTGATTATCCTATGGGCGAGATGCCAGCAGGGCTAGCTGATGCTGATGGTGCAAAGGCTATCGCAGCTTATGTTGCAAAAGAGATAAGTGCTATAAAAAGTACAAAAAATGAAAATTTAGTAGCTATGGGAAAAGAGCTTTACGTAGCTTGTGCAGCTTGTCACGGAGATGATGGCAAAGGCATGGATGGTATGTCGGCTGATCTTAGTAAATATGGTTCAAGTGAGTTTATAGTGGATGTACTAAATCGTGGTAAAAGCGGCAACATAGGTGTTATGCCTAAATTTAATGACGGCAGATTAAATGAGATACAACAAAAAGCAGTTGGCGAATATGTCATATCGCTATCAAAGGGCGAATAATGGAAAATAAAAATAGAAACATCTTTGCTTTAAATGGCATTAGCGGTTATTTGGTGGCGGTTTTGCTTTTGCTATCTATCCTTGGCGTACTTACTTATATTGGTATTGGCTTGCAAAAAGATGTAGCAACCAAGCCTTACTCATTAAAAGATGCAAGTAGCATTGAGATGAAGAGTGTTGATAACGCTAAACACGTCATTATAAAGGAGTAGTGATGCTAGGCATAATAGAAAAAGCCATAATCTTGCTGATAGTTGTTGCAGGAGCTATTTGTGCGTGGTCAGTGCTTACATCAAACCACCTTTTTGTAGGCTAGGTGTGAGAAAATTTATACTCATTTTTATATTTTTGCTCTCACAAAGTTTGGCTTTGGGAGCAAATTTTGTGATAAATAATGATGAAATTTTAAGCCAAAAAGTAAGTGTAAAGCTAAATGAGATCGGCAGTGAGCTTTACACAAAAAGCGGTATAAATTTAGTAGTTGGCGTATATAAAGATGGTGAGCTAGAATCTCTTTTTAAAGAGCAAAACCTTAGCTCACCTTATGCTTTTTTACTGCTTATAAAGGATAAAAAGAAAGTAGAAATTTTTGCCGATGCTAATACTTCAAAGCTTTTTAATAAAGAACAAATTTTAAGTGTAAATCCAGAGTCAGGAACGATAATTCCTATTTTGGTTTCTAAAAATGGCAAAGATGTCTATAATGCTGCTATATTAAATGGCTACGCTGATATTGCCGAACAAATCGCATCTAGCTTAAATTTACAGCTTGAAAGTAGTGTTGGAAATTCAAACAAAACTACATTAAATTTTTTAAGATTTTTCATCTATGGTTTGGTTGCATTTTTTATAATTGTTATCTTTTATAAAAAGGTAAAAAATGGATAAAAAAACCTTTTGGCCTTATGCTATCGTACTTAGCTTCATTGCTATCATTATCGCTTGCGCAGTAACGATCATCATAGCACTGAAACATCCAGTTGAAATGGATAGCTCTTATATGCAAAGCTACCAAAATGTCGATGAAAACATAACCTTTATCAAAGAGAGTGAAAAACGCTTTGATGAGAAATTTGATCTAAAATTTGAACCAAATTTTAATGCCCTAAATGCTAAGTTTAAATTTCATCTAACTCCAAAAAAAGGAGAAATTTTAGCTATAAAATATGAAATTTTACTCACTCGCCCACAGACAAATAAAGAAAATAAAATTTTAAGAGCTTCATGGCAAGAAAATGATCTAGTAAGCGAAGAAACAAGTCTAAAAGAAGGCAGGTGGCAGCTACTTTTAAGACTAAGTGATACTAACGATACAAGGTATTATAAATTTGATCTTAATGTCACAAAATGATCTTAAAATCGTAGCTTTGGTATCTAAGAAAGATCTTAAAGTCAGATTTAAATTTTAATAAACTAATCTTTTTGGCTAAAACTAAAACACTAAGTTTTTATTAAATAAAACTATAAATCAAATCTCTTTAAATCCAAAATTTAATCCCAAACGCTCGTAAGTGCCGACATATTCTTTAAATTTATAGATTAGTGGATGCCATTTTTGCGTGTCTATCTTTTCATCTTTTAGTAAATTTTCATCTACAAAAATGCCTGTAATCTTACAAGTAACGATGCTAAACCACTCTTTTAACTCTATCTTTTCTACAACCGTTTCTATCTGTATCTTGCACTCTTTTATCCTGACGGTTTTTGCATTTATGCCAGGCTCTTTGCTGAGATTTGCCACCTTAAATTTGTCGTGCTCGTAGGTGTAGCCAAGATTCTTTTTTTCTTCTGGTACGTTACTATCGCCAGTTAGTTTTTCCATTTTTTGCACAGCTTCTAGTAGGCTTTCATCACACAAATTTAGCGTGATATCTGAACCATTTTTGATATTTTTAAAGCCTTGATTTTCAATACCTATGCCAAGCACTACTGTGTTCCCTAATGTCCAAG
The DNA here is from genome assembly GCA_902387145.1 of Campylobacteraceae bacterium. Lineage (GTDB taxonomy): Bacteria > Campylobacterota > Campylobacteria > Campylobacterales > Campylobacteraceae > Campylobacter_A. The sequence goes on from CABMKY010000001.1 coordinate 62,487, forward strand.
AAGATGAAAGCACCGTGATATCATCGTTTGCATTTTTATCTTTTGTGGTGGCTAACAAAACCGGAAAGCCGTAGTAAAAACCTTGTCTGTTTAACTCTTTATGCATTTTTGCTCCTTTTTTGTGATTGTAGCTTTTGGCTCTTTAAGGCTAAAAATTTTAATGTATTTAGATGAAAATTTAAAGCTTTGGCTAAGCGTAAAAAGCGCTCTTTTATCAGCAATTAGCTATCATTGCTTAAAAATTTAAGAGAGAAAAATGCATAACCTAAACCAACTTTTTGTCTTTACGAACTCGCGTAAGATTCGTGAATTTAATGCAAGTTTTAATGATGAATTAATCCCAAAAAGCCTAAGTATCGCTGAGTTTTATAAAAAGATAGTTTATGTAGATGGTAGGTTTGAGATTGATAGCACCTATGCTTTAGTGCTTATGAATAGAGCCTGTGCTAGCGTCAAAAAGGCAAACTCTGTTCTTAAAATTCCAACTGAGTTTTTTGAATTTTTGAAAAATAATGACTATCTTTTTTCTTTTTTTAAAGAGCTAGCTATTAGTAAAAAGAGTATCGCTGAGATCAAATTTAACGATATTTACGCTAATTTTGAGGAGCATTTAAACATACTTGAAGAGGTTTTAAAAGAGTATGAGAGTTTGCTTGATAGAGAAAATCTCTATGATATAACCTTGCCAAAAATTTATAACATAAATGAAGCTTACATCAAAAGCTTTAGTGAAATTTCACTGCATATAGATGGAATTTTAAGTGAATTTGAGTGGGAAATTTTAGAGAAAATCTCAAAGCTAACTACGCTAAAAATTATCTTTCAAACTAGCGTTTTCAACACAAAGCTAATCAATAAAATAAAGCAAATTTCAGCTATTAGCGAGATTGAAAATTACAAAAAATATGAGCTAAATTTAAAGACAAATGAGCTAATTTGCTTAGAAAATATCAAAAAATTTGAGCCAGTTTTAGAAAAGCGATTTGCCACTAGAAGCCTGCAATGTGCTTACGCTATGGCAAAGGTGAGCGAGTTTGTGCGTGATGGAATAAAGCCTGAAAATATCGCTGTTATATTGCCAGATGAGAGTTTTAGTGAAATTTTAAGGCTTCATGATAGCAATAAAATTTTTAACTACGCTATGGGCGAGAGCTTTAAAAATACAAAATTTTATGAAGCGCTTTACTACATCACAAGAGCGATAAACGAAGAGGTAAGGCCGATTTTTGATCAAAATAAGTGTGAGAGCTACGAGGAGCTTGGCTTTATCTTGAACACGCTTAGCGTAAGTGAAGAGCTTTTTAATAAATTTAAATCAAGCTACTTTGATCTTTGTGACTTTGCTAAATTTAAAGAGCTAATAGACGAGCTTTTAATGCTTGAAAATGAGCCAAGATGCGAAGAGAAGCTCGCGCTTGAGCTTTTTAGGATTGAGAATTTATGTAGGTATTTTAGCTTTAGCTTAAAGCAGTTAAGTGAAATTTTTTTGCTAAATATATCACGCCTTAGCATCGATGATGTGGGTGGTGGAAAGATCAGTGTCATGGGCATGCTTGAGAGCCGTGGAATGAAATTTGATGGCGTGATCATAGTTGATTTTAATGATAACTTCATCCCAGCAAGAAGCACAAACGAGATGTTTTTAAACTCGAAAGTGAGGCAAAAAGCAGGGCTTATAAGCTACCTTGAGCGTGAAAATTTGCAGAGATTTTACTATGAAAGTCTTATAAATAATGCCAAAAAGGTCGCCATAAGCTGTGTTTTAAATGAAGAGAGTATTCCTTCAAGATTTTTAAAAAATTTCAAAACAATAAAAGATGAGAAATTTAGTGACGAGGCGTATTTAAAATTATTTTTAAAAGGAAGTACAAGCCTAAATTTAAGCGATGATGAGATCATTTTGGAGCATGATTTTTTCACTAAACCGCTATCATTTTCGACACTAAATTTATTTCTAACTTGCCCAAGAAAGTATTATTACGCAAAGATAGCTGGTATAAAAGGAGCAAAAGCCATAGCAACTGAGCTAGGATCTAAGCAAGGAAATAGCGTGCATAAGGCGCTTTATGAATACTACACGAGTGATTTTTATAGACAAAAAAATATATTTGATTTGGCTATTTTTAAAGAAATACTTGCAAAGCAAGATTTTTCTTCGCTTGAGCTTGAGATTTGGTCGCAGAAATTTAAAGAATACGCAGAGTTTGAAAATAAACGTTTAAATGCTGGCTTTAGAGTGCTTGAGTGTGAAAAAGATATAGAGAGTGATTTTTGTGATGTAAAGATAAAAGGCATTATCGATAGGATCGATGCTAGCCCTGATGGTGAGCCTTTTATACTTGATTATAAAACTGGTGAGGCAAATGCGAACTCGCTTCAGCTTGCATTTTATGAAGCACTTTACGGTAACGAGGTAAAAAGTGCTTACTTTGCTCTAAAGAATGAACCAGTACTTATTAACTCTAAAAAAAGTGTGGATGATCTAAAGGCCGAGATAGAAAATCTAAAGAGTATAAATAACACTAAGATAAATTTTGAAAGAAAGAGCGGAGCTTGTAAATTTTGCGAGTATGCCATACTTTGTAGGAGAGAGTTATGAAAGATTTTTTAGCCCTAAAAGCAAGTGCTGGAAGCGGAAAAACATTCGCTTTAAGCGTTCGTTATATCGCTTTGGTGCTTAGAGGCGAAAATATAAACGAGATCATCGCTCTAACCTTTACCAAAAAAGCGGCCAATGAGATGAAAGAGCGCATAATCACAACTTTTTTGGACTTGCAAAACAAAAAAGATGAGCTTGATAAGCTTTGCAAAGAGCTTAGTTTGAGCCAAGATGAGGTCATAAAAAGACGCGATGAGAAGCTTGATAGGTTTTTGCAAAGTGAGCTAAAAATTTATACATTTGATGCATTTTTCTCTGGAATACTAAAGAAATTTAGCCAAAATTTAGGGCTTAGTCCTGATTACAGCGTGCAAGATAGTCTGCAAGACCTGGCATGGAAAAAATTTGTAAAAGAGGCAAGCAAAGATCAAAAGCTTCTTAGTGAGCTTGCACTCATGATGATCATCTCAAGTCAAAAAGAGGCGAGCTTTTCACAGACTTTGGCTAAATTTTATGAGAGCTTTGGTGGTGAGCTAAAAGATAGTGGTGCAAGCTATCCAGATGATAGCAAGGTAAGAGCAGCGCAAAAGGAGATAAATGAGCATATAGCCTTACAAAATGGTGCTAGCGATACAGCCAAAAAGACATTTAGTGAGCAAAATTTGTTTGAGCTTTTTAAAAACAAGGTCTTTGAAAGAGAGAGCCTAGATTACCGCACTTTTAGTAAAATTTATACAAGTGAGCTTGATAGGCTCTTTAACGAGCTAAAAGAGGCGGCAAAAGAGTATATTTTGGAGGTTGAAAGATATAGACTTAGCGGTTTTAGTAAGCTCTTAAATGTTTATAAACACTCAAATTTGGAGCTAAATAAAGAGATAAATGCTTTAAGCTTTGCTGATATAAATAAGCTGGTCTTTAAGCTTTTGGTTGAAAATTTTGATAAAGATGTGCTTTATTTTAGGCTTGATGGCCGCATAAATCACCTTTTGATAGATGAGTTTCAAGATACAAATGTGATCCAATATGAGATCATCTTGCCACTTATCACTGAGATCGTTTCAGGATACGGACAAAATGGACTTGGAAGTTTCTTTTACGTTGGAGATACGAAGCAGAGTATCTATAAATTTAGGGGCGGTAAAAAAGAGCTTTTCGATAAGCTTGGAGAGAAATTTGAGCAAATTTTGGTGGAAAATTTGCCTAGCAACTACCGCAGTTTAAAGGCTTTAGTGAAATTTAATAATGCTGTTTTTGAAGAAATTTATCATAGATATGGGCTTAGTTTTGAGCCACAAGAGCCAGCTAAAAAAGATAAGGAGCTAAGCTACAAAGTAAGTGGCGAGTGTCCTTATTTTGAGGCCGAGGAAGATGACTACGGCTACTTACGTGTGCTAAGCGACGAAGATATCGCGGGTGCAGCAGTTTCGCAAGTAAAAGAGCTACTTGCTGCTGGCGTAAATGCAAGTGAGATAACTGTGCTTTGCTGGAAAAATAGTGACATCAGTCTTATCTCAGAAGTACTTAACAGTGAGGGGATAAAAAGCGTAAATGAAGGCACTTTGGAGCTAAAGCGAACGCCGTTTGTTGCAGCGATCATCGAGTATGCGAAATTTTGTATTTTTGGTGAAGAAATTTATGAAAAAAATGTAAAAGCACTTGTAAACACAAATCCTAAAAGGCTAAAAATAAAAGCTGAAGATAGTGCGACAAAAAGCCTATTTTATCTAGCTAAAAATTTATATATAGATATGGCTGATGTTGATATTTTAAGGCTTTTTGAGCTAAGCAATGGCTACAAAAATTTAAGTGATTTTATCTTTAATCTTGAAAATTTTATCTCTAAAATCAGTCCTAAAAATACTGACGGCGTAAAGATAATGACTGTTCATAAGTCAAAAGGGCTCGAGTTTTCTCACGTAATAGTTTGTGATATGATGAGTAAGGGCAGGGGCGATGACTCAAACTTTATAACAGAATATAGCGAAAAAGGCGAGTGGATAGTAAAAAGTAGAATTTCTGGTAGAGAAAATTTTGACCCTGAGTATGCTGGTGTGTTAGAGCAAATAAAAGAGCTTGAGAAGCAAGAAAATATCAATAAAATTTACGTCGCCTTTACAAGAGCCACAAAGTCGCTTATCATCATTAAACAAGCTGCTCCAAGTGGAAATAGTCCTAGCTTTTTTTCTTTTTATACTAGAAGTGATAAAAGCGAAGTAAACGACTATCTTGATCTAAAAGAGTTTAGCTTTGGCAAAATTTTGCCTAGCAAGAGCGAGCAAAAAGAGGCTACAAAAGATGAAAAAATGCCTGAAATTTTAAAGATAGAAAGGCAAGAGGTAGAGGCAAGAGAGCAAAAAACGAGCGGTAAAAATTTAGAGGCAATCTATTTTGGTTTAGCGTTTCACTATTTACTCGAGATGAGTGAGAAATTTGATGAAAAATCGCTTTTAAAAGCTAAGAGTTTAATGCTAAATAAATTTTATAAATTTCTCTCACCTGATAGACTTGAAGATGCTTTTAAACGGGCAAAAATGCTAATAAATGAGCCAAAATTTCTAGAGTGTATAAAAGATAAAGAAATTTACAAAGAGCAGCCATTTAAAGTAAAAAATGAACTAAAGCAGATGGACTTATTTTGTATTGGAGAGAGCGAAATTTGTGTGATTGACTATAAAACGACAGATAAAAATATTGAGGAAAATAAAAAACAAGTTGGAGAATACAAAGAGGCATTAAGTAAATTTTATCCAAAGCATAGTATAATTGCCGTCATCTTCTACGCTCTTGATGGAAAAATTTCATATATTGAAGTTTAAATGCTACTTAATTTAAGCTTTATAAAAGCATTGTTTAAATACAATCACAACTCAAAAATTAACTTGGCAAAGGTAAGAAAATGACAAAAATAACAAAGCCAAACGAAGTTAAACGAGACTGGATCGTTGTTGATGCAGCTGGTAAGCGCTTTGGTAGATTGCTAACTGAGGTAGCAACTATACTTCGTGGCAAAAACAAACCATGCTTCACGCCAAACGTAGATTGTGGCGACTATGTTATCATCATAAATGCTTCAAAAGTAGAATTTACTGGTAATAACAAAGCTGAAGATAAACTTTATCACAGACACTCAGGATACTTTGGTAGCGTAAAAAGTGAAAAATTTGGCGATTTAATAGCAAATAAGCCAGAAAAACTATTTAAATTAGCTGTTCGTGGAATGCTTCCAAAAACTAAACTTGGAAGAGAGATGATAAAAAAACTAAAAGTTTATGCTGGCAGTGAGCATCCTCATACGGCACAAATAGCTAAAAAAGAAGGAAAATAATTATGGCAAAAGTTTATGCAACTGGTAAAAGAAAAACTGCCGTAGCAAAGGTTTGGATAAAAGCTGGAAGCGGTAAAATCGTAGTAAATGGTATGGACCTTAATACTTGGCTTGGCGGACATGAAGCTATAAAGCTTAAAGTAATTCAGCCACTTTTAGTAACAAAACAAGAGAGTTTAATAGATGTAGTAGCCACAACTTTAGGTGGTGGTTATTCAGCACAAGCAGAGGCTTTGAGACACGGTATTTCACGTGCTTTAGCTGATATGGATGCTGATTTTAGAGCAGCACTTAAACCAAAAGGCTTGTTAACTAGAGATTCTCGTGTTGTTGAACGTAAGAAATTTGGTAGAAGAAAGGCAAGAAGAAGCCCACAATTCTCTAAACGTTAATGAATTTTTGTAAGTGCTTTTGCATTTGCAAAATTTAAGTTGTGTAAATTTCAAATTTACATTGTTAATTAAATTATGATTTAGAGTCGGTTAAATTTTATTCAGTTAAAATGTAACCACTTTAAAATAAATCCTAAGAAAGGAATTCTAAATATGAAAAAGATTGCTTTAGCTATGGTTGCCGCAACAGCGGTTTTTGCGTCTAACGCAGCATACAATTATGAAGTTACTCCAACTATTGGTGGTGTTCACCCAGAGGGAAATCTACGTGTAAAAGACCATAACTTCGTTGGTGTTAGAGCTGCTAGAAATCTTGAAGATTTTTTCTTTGATCAAGTAGAACTTGGTGTTGATTACACTCAAAAAGCAAAAGAAAAAACAGGTAGCTTAACAAGAGAAGGAAGAGTTCTTAGATATCATGCAAATCTTGTAAAAGATATAGTTGATTTTGGACCAGTTAGTCTATATGGCTTAGTTGGTGCTGGTTATGAAGATGTTCCAGCTATTTTTGTTAAAAATGAAGATGGCGGTTTTGGCCAATATGGTTTTGGCTTAAGATATCAAGTAACTGATAGATTTGCTCTTAAAGCAGAAGCAAGAGATGCTATCAAATTTGAACATGCTGATCATAACCTATTTTATTCACTAGGCTTTGGTATCGGTCTTGATTCAAAAGCAGCTCCAGTTGTGGCAGCAGCTCCAGTTGCAGCAGCAACTCCAGCAGCAACTCCAGTTCTTGATGATGATAATGATGGCGTGCCAAACGATATAGATCAATGCCCTAACACTCCAGCTGGCGTAGTTGTTGATGAAAGAGGATGCGAGAAAGTTATCGTTCTTAGAGATCTAGATGTTAACTTTGCATTTGATAGCTACAAAGTTGGACCAAAATATGCAGCTGAGATCAAAAAAGTAGCTGACTTTATGGGTGAACACCCAGATTATAAAGTTGTACTTGCTGGTCACACTGATAGCGTAGGTGCAGAAGCTTATAACCAAAAACTATCTGAAAAAAGAGCAAAAGCAGTAGCTGATGTTCTTGCTGGCTATGGAGTAAGTGAGGATAAAATTTCAACAGTTGGCTACGGTGAGCTTAAGCCAATTGCTACAAACAAAACTAAAGAAGGCCGCGCTCAAAATAGACGCGTTGAAGCTACTTTCAATAAATAATCTTATTGTTTAAAGTTACTTCTTTTAGGGGCTTAGCTTCGGCTAGGCCCTTTTTTATTTCTACGGAGAAAATGATGAAAAAAACCATACTTTTTGATTTGGACGGTACGCTTATTGATTCGACTTCTGCTATTCTAAAAGGATTTGATAGAGCTTTCTTATCTCATGGTAAAAAAGAGCCAGACCATAATGCATTAAAGTCTTTGGTTGGTCATCCGCTTGAAATAATGTTTGAAAGACTTGGTGCAAGCAAAAATTTAATTGATAGCTATATAAAAGAGTATAAAGCTTGCTACGAAAAAATTTATCTTGATGAAACAGTGCTCTTAGATTATGCAAGTGAAGCATTGAAGGAGGCAAGTAGCTTTGCTGATGTTGGTATAGTTACTACGAAAACTTCAAAATTTTCTATTATCTTGCTTGAGCATTTAGGAGTTATGAAATATATAAAAACTGTTATTGGAAGAGACGATGTTACTAATCCAAAACCAAATCCAGAGCCAATAAATTTGGCTTTAGATAGACTTAATAAAGATAAAAATAATGCATTTATGGTAGGTGACACCATTATGGATCTAATGGCTGCACAAGCTGCTTTTATTACAGGCGTGGGTCTAACTTGTGGATATGGTCAAAAGAGTGATTTGGGGAATTTTAGTAAACATATTTTCTCAAACCCATTTGAAGCCGTTAGTTTTATAAAAGAGGTTTAATAATCTAATATTCCCAAGCTGATTATCCTTTAAAGTAAATTTAACCTAACGTTTAGCTTGCTTGGCTATAAAATTTGCTCCAAAATCTTTTTAAAGTATTTATTATGAATTTTTAACATCTAAATTACTCTAAATAAATTGCTTATCTTATTTAAAATATGAAAATTTATCTAAAATTAGCTAATTTTAGGAGATCATGGATTTAAGACCCTAGCCACTTTTAGAGCGCTCGCAAATGCAAAATGCAAGTTGTATCCACCAAGCATACCAGTGATATCTAAAACTTCACCTATAAAGTAAAGCCCTTTTACGCTTTTGCACTCTAAATTTTCATCTAAAAAATTAGTTTTTACGCCACCTTTTGTAACTTCAGCCCTTTCAAAGCCAAATGTCCCAGCTGGGGCAAATTCGTAAGCAAAAAGCCTTTTTATGATACTTTTTTCATCATCACTAAATTCATAATAAGCTCTATCTTTTAAGCCAAAATTTCTTAAAAACTCCAGCACAAATCTCTTTGGTAATGGCAAAACTGAGCTAAGTTGCTTTTTTCCATTTACTAAATTTTTCTCACTAAATTTGGACAAAAAATTTATGCAAATTCGCCCCTTTTGCCAAAAGAGTGAGGCGTTTAGTATCGTTGGACCGCTTATGCCTCTATGTGTAAAAAGTAAGTCTCCACTAAATTTATGGCCCTCTTTTTTGCTATTTATCTTTACGTCTGCGTTTAGGCTAACGCCACTAAGTTCTTTAAACCAAAACTCATCTTTTTGCACGCTAAATCCAACAAGTGCAGGTGCAGGAGCTGAGATTTCAATGCCAAAATCATTTGCTATTTTATAGCCAATATCGCTTGCGCCAAGGGCTTTGTAGCTTAGTCCGCCACTTGCGATGACTAAATTTCTAGCTCTAAATTTCTCATCTTTTGTCAAAATTTCAAAAATTTCATCTACTTTTTTAGCGCCAAGAACCTCTTGATTGTAAAAAATATCTGTATTTTGCCTTTTTAAAAGTACGCTCAAGACGCTTTTTGCACCGCTATCGCAGAAAAATTGATTTTGCTTTTGCTCGCTAAATTTAAGCTCGCTAAAAAATTTTAAAACTTGATCTGGAGTCAGTACTTTTAAAATTTGCTCTATAAATTTTTGCTCTCCAAGATAGTTTTTAGCACTTATAAAGCGGTTTGTGATGTTGCACCTACCTCCACCACTTGCTAGGATTTTTTTACCAGCGATGCTATTTTTCTCTAAGATGGCAACCTTTTTACCCTTTAAATTTGCTCCTAAAAAGAGCCCGCTAGCACCAGCGCCAATAATGATGACGTCATAGATCAAAACTTCAAGCTCTCTTTTAAAGTAGCCTCACTTGTAAGGCGAGAGTCAAATTTTATCACTTGATTTTTCTCATTTTTGTAATAATCGACTACACCTTTTTGGCTATTTAGTAACTCTAAATTTAAGCTTACTTCAGGGCTTAAATAGATATTTTTAAAAATTCTTGGATCGCTTAGGCTAAAGAGCAAAACAAGCCAGATCACGCAAAGCACCACGCAGATGATGGCTAGTGCTTTAAAACCAAAGGCGTGCAAGATATACCCACCAAATGCACCTCCAACAAAGCTTCCTAGATAGCCAAATGAATTAAAGACACCAAGGGCTGAGCCTTTTTGTGAGGATTTTACAAATTTTGTTGCGGTTGATTGCATGATGGGCTCGTGAAGGTTAAATCCTATAAAAAATATAGCAACTCCCAAAACGAAGATAAAAAGTGTAAAGCTAATGGCAAAAATAGTGTAGGTTAGGGCAAAAAGTAGCGTACCAGCTATCAAGATGACCTTGCTAAGTCCCTTGCCATCGCCCAAGGCGCCAGCTAGCCCCATAGCCAAAAAGCCAAGTACGGCACCAAGTGTATAGATCTTGTAAAGCTCACTACTTTCGTAACCATACTCTTTTACTAAAACGATAGGGATCACCAAAAATGCGATGCTTGCTAGCATCTTTTGCATAAAAGAGGTGAAATTTATGATCATGTAGTCTTTTTGTAAAAACAGCTTACCAAATGGCACTTTTTCACTTTTAGCACTCACTTTTATCTCTTTTGGCACAACAGTGTAGAGAAGCACAATACAAAGCAGGCTAAGGGCGGCACTTAGATAAAAGAGACTTGAAAGTCCGTAGTCTTTGGCAAGAAGCGGCCCAAGCACCATAGAAAGTGTGAAACTAAGCCCTATAAAAGCGCCCATTATCGCCATGGCTTTTGAGCGTTTTTCTTCTGTTATATAGTCACTTATCATCGCAGTTGCAACTGCTCCGATAGCACCTACACCTTGTAAAAATCTACCAAATAGCATGGTAAAAATATCGCTTGTAAGTGCACAAATTATTGAGCCGATGATAAAAACTAAAAGTCCGATCGTTAATGTTTTTTTACGTCCTATCCTATCCGAGAGCGCTCCAAAAGGCACTTGAAATATCATCTGTGAGATCGCATAGACGCCTACTATTAGCCCTACTAAAAACTCGTTTGCTCCGCGTAAATTCAAGGCATAAAGGCTAAGCACTGGCAAAACTATAAAAAGACCTAAAAATCTGCTTGCTATGATAAAAGATAGTGGTAAAACGCTTTTTAACATAAAATTTTCCTTATTTTTAAAAGGACTAAGTTTATCATTTTAACGCTAATTTAAATTTAAAAATTTAATCTACTTTTTTGTAAAATACGCCCAAAAATCAAGGAGCTCTTGCAATGAAGATCGTGCTTGCGACATCAAATTTAGACAAAGTAAAAGAGATAAAAGAGTTTTTAAAAGGCTATGAAATTTACGCTTTAAGCGAGGTTGTAAAGCCATTTGAGATCGTTGAAGATGGTAGCAGCTTTCAGCAAAATGCGCTCATAAAGTCAAAGGCTGTTTTTGCAAAGCTTAAAGAGCAAGGGCTTGAGGGCGAATTTATTGCACTTAGCGATGATAGTGGCATTAGTGTAGATGCACTTGGCGGTGAGCCGGGGATCTACTCAGCTCGCTATTTTGACCTTGATGAAAATGGTAAAGTATGCGGTAAAAACGCAAATGACGCAAACAATAGAGCAAAGTTAATTAGCAAGCTAAAGGCACTAAATTTAGAGAGTTCATCAGCGCACTATACCGCCTGTATCGCTATTAGCTCAAAATTTGGCGACTTCACTACGCATGGCTTTATGTATGGTGAGGCGATTAGCCAGGAGCGTGGTACAAATGGCTTTGGCTACGACGCGCTCTTTATCCCAGATGGCTTTACTAAGACGCTTGGCGAGCTAGATAATGAGACGAAGCTTAAAATTTCTCACCGCTCAAAGGGGCTTGAGCTTGCAAATTTCGTGCTAAAAAGTCTAAAGAAAAACTTTAGTTAAGCTCTTTTAGCCCTTTACTGGCTCGCTCTAAAAGATCCCGTGCGCGAGGATTTTGCTCTTTTCCATTTAAAATTTCAAGCACTTTTTTGTAGTTTTTGGCGGCTTCGTCCTTTTGCTTAAGCTTTGCTAGGTCGTTAGCAAGCTCTACTAAAAGCTCTGATCGCACAAGCTCGTTGCTGCTTAACTCTGGCGTGATATCAAGTAAATTTAGCGCTAGAAGGTGGTTTTCGTGGGCTTTGTCAAAGTCGTTTTTTAGGTAGTAGGTGCTAGCGATGCCTTTTATACAGATGAGTTCGTCGTGCATCGGAGCATTTGGCACGTCGTCATAAATTTTTAGAGCTTCTTGAAAATTAGCAAGCGCCTCGTAGTATCTGCCTAGCGCCTTTTGTGCCGCACCTAGGCTGTGATAATAGCGCGCTAGCAGAAGTTTGTCACTAACGTTTGCCGCGAGCTCTAGGGCTTTTTGCGAGAGCTCTAGCGTCTTTTGTGGCTCTTTATTTACCATGCACATGCTAGCGCCATTTATGAGCGAAGTGATCGCCTGCTCGGTGTTGCCCTCTTTTAAGCAGACATCAGTCGCTTGCTCGGCTAAATTTATGGCTCTCTCCAAATTTCTATCGCTTTTATAAAACTCCCTCACACTCTCTTGTATTAGCTCGTCACAGCTACTTGCAAAGAGGCAAATAGGCGCTAAAAATGGCAAAATTTTCTTCATGTTTTTACCTTTAAAATTTCGCGCTATTGTAACGATTGAAAGCAAATTTTATCCCGTATTGCCTCATAAATCAGTATTATTTCTTGGCAAATAAACTTGTGACATTATTTTTATGTCTTCTTCTTCTGGATTCTCGATTTGAGTATCAATTATCTGCCTCATTAGCGCCACGCAAAATTTCATACCCATCTCTTCTGTGATTATATCTTTTAGATAAATATTTGTTATTTCATTATATTCACTGGGAAATTTAACAGAAAAATAAGTCATTTTCTTCTTTTTTGTCTCCCATATTCTATATTTGACCTCTGATTTATCATCAATTTTATATTCTTTTGCCTTGGTGAGAAATTTATTTATTTGCCCAGCCTTATCCCAAGTGGCAAGACTTTTGTTTATATAGACTTCATCCCATGTGTCAAAAATAGGAAAGTGCAATAAGAGGTTTCTAATAAAACTAAATAGATCATCGGCAATCACTCCTTCAAAAAAAGGTCGTCCTCCTCTTTTCATCCACTTTAAATATTCTTTAATTGGTTCATAATTAGAAATCTCTTTAAATACCGAAAATGCTTCTCTGAGCCTATAAAATCTAAAGCATGGTTCTTGAGTTTTGAAATTTTCACTAGAAATTTCATCATATAAAAAATAAAATCTATTATAAAAAAAGACTTAAGGCTTCTATCTCTTTTTCATTCGGTCTTTGCTTGCCATTTTCAATCATTGTTGCCTCTTTTTGCGTTTTCTTGCCAGGCGCTAATCCACCAAGTTTTTTAACTCGGTTGCGGTAGCTTTTTAGATTTAAATATGCTGATTATACCCAAAACAAGTCAACTTGATAATACATCGTTGATATGCTTTAGGATAAATTTAGGCGCTCAAATTTTAGTGAAAAAATTAAACCTAAAAAATTTAAGCTTATTTCTTAATACAACCTATCTCAAACTAAAAAATAGAATCTGAGAGAAAAATCATCGTGCGTTGTCAGGAGGTAAATTTAATTTTGTGCCGCCGTCAATCGACATGCCACTATCTGTGTTAGCGCTATCTGTTTTTTGTCTTTCTTGTTAGACTTTGTGCCGGCCATAGTCAACTTTATAATTAATTGCACCCCGTCTCTTAAAATTAATATTAACTTTGCTAAAATCACTAAAATTTAAAGGAGCTTAGATGTCAAATATCTTAATCATAGGCGCGGGCGGCGTGAGCCAAGTCGCGACCGTAAAATGCGCGATGAACGCGGACGTTTTTAGCAAGATCACTCTTGCAAGCCGCACAAAAAGCAAATGCGACGCGATCGCCAAATTTATCAAAGACCGCCTAGGCGTGCAAATTGACACCGCCCAGATCGACGCGGACGACACCGATGCCGTAGTCGCGCTCATCAAAAATACGGGTGCCGATTTACTTTTAAATGTCGCGCTGCCTTATCAAGACCTAACCCTCATGGACGCGTGCTCTCGCGCCGGCATCGCATATATCGACACCGCAAACTACGAGCACCCCGATACCGCCAAATTTGAATACAAGCTGCAATGGGCGAAGGACGGTGAGTTTAAAGCCGCAAACACGATGGCGCTGCTGGGAAGCGGCTTTGATCCGGGAGTGACGAACGTATTTTGCGCCTACGCACAGCAAAATCTCTTTGACGAGATCCGTGAGATCGACATCCTAGACTGCAACGCAGGCGATCACGGCTATCCGTTCGCGACGAATTTCAATCCTGAAATCAACCTACGCGAAGTGAGCGCAAAGGGCCGCTACTGGGAGCGCGGCGAGTGGAAGGAAACCGAGCCGATGCAGATCATGTTTAAATGGGATTACCCCAAAGTGGGCGTCAAAGATAGCTACTTGCTCTATCACGAGGAGTTGGAAAGCCTCGTAAAAAACATCAAAGGGCTGAAGCGAATCCGCTTTTTTATGACCTTCGGACAAAGCTACCTCACACACATGAAGTGTCTAGAAAACGTCGGCATGCTACGCATCGACGAGGTCGAGCATAACGGCGTAAAGATCGTGCCGATCCAGTTTTTAAAGACGCTTTTACCTGATCCTGCGTCACTCGGCCCTCGCACGAAAGGTAAAACCAATATAGGCTGCGTGATCCGAGGCCTAAAAGACGGCAAAGAGCGCCAGGTCTATATCTACAACGTCTGCGATCACGAGGCTTGCTACGCCGAGACGGGCGCGCAGGCCGTGAGCTACACGACGGGCGTGCCTGCGATGATCGGCTCGATGATGGTCGCAAAGGGCATTTGGAGCGGCAAAGGCGTCTTTAACATGGAAAATTTCGACGCCAAACCTTTCATGGACGAGCTAAACAAGCAGGGCTTGCCGTGGGAGATGATAGAGATGAAACCGGGCGAGAGGTATGAAGTCTAAATTTAGGCTTGTCTTTTTCTACTTATACTTCGTTGAAATTTGATTTTTAATGCTCACGTATTACATATACGCTCCGCTTAAAAATCAAATTTCGCCTCGTCTAAGCGAAAAATACATTACGGAATATATATTTTCAGATGTGACAAAATAACTTATACATAAAAGGTAGCAAATGATATATAAAATTTTAAAAAACTTAGAAGCATTTTTTGTAAGAATTAAAAATAATTTTTTAAATATGAATATAGAGAAAAAATTTTACTCCATAGCTTTGATTTTTTTTATATTATTTTTTATTATTGGTCTTTTTCCTTTGCCTAATGCGACAAAAGTAACCATTATGTCTTTTTGCAATATTATCGCTGTTGTATTGGTATGTTTGGGTTTTGTGTTTTGGATGGCTTTAATTATAAAAAAATTATGGAATCGTTGGATTGGAAAGATTATAATTGCGTTATTAAATTTTACAACTTTTTTTATTTCCAGAACTTTTTCTAAAATTTTAATTGCAGATACTTTTGGACTCCCAGTTAAAGATTTTGGTATGACATCGGAAATATTAACTCTAGTGCTTTATCTGCCTATATTATTTTTATTACTAAGCATTGTATGCATCGTTGTATATGTAGTACAAATAGTATGTATATTTTTATTGGAAATACCGTCAGTAAAAAGTATTTTGGTAAAATTTTTTCCCAATTCAAATTTGTCTTCAATGGCCATATTGGCAAGAATTATTGCTCTTTGTGTAATATCTGGCATATTGTGGTATGTTGGTCTTGCTTTTCTTTTTATAGTCCAAGATGAGAAAGGTTTTGTTAAAGCTAAGATGATGCCATTTTTAGCTTATTGGTGTGATTATCAGATTATGCCAAAATATCCAAATTTACAAGAAAATCAAAGAGTTATTTTACATGACAACGGAGTTGTGTCATACGTAAAATATAATGATCAAGATAAAATAGAAATTTTTGTTGAAAAATACAGATAGTTTATTTTTGGTAAAATCATCATTCTATAAAGTAGTTTTATTTTGGGTATAAAATAATATATAAAAATAAAAAAGAAAAAACTTACAATCAACAAAAACATCTATTTGTTTTTAGTCGTCCTAAGCGCGCTTATGGCGTGTACATCGCTATCTACGGACGTATATCTGCCCGCTATGCCTACGATGGAGCGGCAGTTGCATGGCGATGCGGAGCTTACGATAACGGGCTTTTTGATCGGCTTTGCTATAGCGCAGCTCGTATGGGGGCCTATCAGCGATAGGACCGGGCGTAAAATCCCGCTTTTCATCGGTATGGCACTCTTTGCGATCGGATCAGTAGGATGCGCGATGCCAGACGCTATGCTGCGCCCTTTTCTGGCGCG
Source organism: Campylobacteraceae bacterium (assembly GCA_902387145.1). GTDB lineage: Bacteria > Campylobacterota > Campylobacteria > Campylobacterales > Campylobacteraceae > Campylobacter_A. Next base: position 78,541 of record CABMKY010000001.1, read on the forward strand.
TGTTTCAGGCCGTGGGCGCGTGCGTAGGACCGATGCTAAGCAGGGCGATGATTAGCGATCTTTTCGGTAGCTCGCAGGCCGCACAGATGCTCTCTACGCTAGTTATTATCATGGCGATAGCGCCGATAGCGGGTCCATTATTGGGCGGCGCAATACTGGAATTTGGCTCTTGGCATGGGATATTTTGGCTGATGGCGCTAGCTAGCGCGGTTATGTTTGCGATGATTTTTTCTCTACCGGAGACCTTGCCGCCGCAAAAGCGCTCCACAAAGCCCATCGTATCGTCTTTTAGGAACTATCTAAGATTATTACAAGATGCCAAATTTATGCGATACACTCTTAGTGTGACGTTTTTCTACGTAGCCGTCTATGCCTTTATCACGGGCTCGTCGTTTGTATATATCGATTATTTCGGCATTCCTAGCAAATACTACGGATTTTTATTCGGCATAAACATCGTGGGCGTCATGGCGCTAAGTTTCGTAAATAAAAAGCTGGTAAAGCGCTATGCGCTAAATCACCTGCTCATAGTCTCCACTCTCGTTGCCGCGCTTGCTGCCGGCGTGCTGTTTGCGTTTGCGTTTTTCAAAACGGGCGGAGTTCTTGGCGTGATAATCCCGATGTTTTTCGTTTTTAGTATGAACGGCATCATCGCTTCTTGCTCCAATGCCGCCGCTCTTGATAGCGTGCCGCAGGAGATGAAGGGCTCGGCCGCTGCGCTCATCGGCTCGCTGCAATACGGCAGCGGCATCCTCTCCTTGGCGATGCTTGCGGCATTTTCACGGGTACGCCGTGGACGATGTCTTGGATAATAGCTCTGTTTGTTTGGCTAAGCGCGCTCGCGGCGTATTTTAATAAATAAATTTAGCCTTGCGAATTTGGCTCAAATTTTAATCAAATTCGCAAATTTGGGTCGCCAAAACCAAAATCAAATTTGACGCCAGCTGGCCGAGCCAAATTTTACTTTTTCTTATTTTCGCTTTTTTGCGCGCTTAGCGCCTCAAATTTCTGCTTTAAAATTTTAAAAATTTCGTGTTTTGAGAGCTCGTATTTGTCGTATATCACAGCGTTATCATCGCCGCTAGGCTGCATGAGGCCGTATGCTAGCTCGCGCTCCAGCCCGCCTTTTTTAAATTTTACATTTAAAACGCTAATTTTGCGCTTGGCGTCTATCTCGCGAATGCTGACTTGATATCTTTAAAGTAAAATTTCGCATTCTTGCCGCTTTTTATATGAAAAATCCGTCATCTTCGATTTTTTGGTATCATGGAATAAGAAACTAGGATAAAGAGGTAACTTCGGCGCAAGCTAACTTACTGGCGCCGAATTTAAAAGTTATTTTATCACTGCTTCAAAGCCAACATCTACATCTGGATAGCTCTTTCCGCCGTGAAATGGTTTGGCGGCAGCGGCAAATTTATCAAAGCTTTCATTTAGCTTCAAATCATTTACAAGATCAACTGAAAATTTTGCTACAAGCTTGCCATTTTGCACTTCATATTTTGTTTTAAAAATTTTTGAATTGCCATTTATGCTAAGCTCAACATCCATTTCTCCGGCTTTATCATCGCCATTTACTGCTACGATCTTACCATCTACGGCCTTGCCATCGAAAATAATGCCAATCCTTTTATCGCGGTCAGGCAGCTTTGTGTCGATATCTTTTGGCTCAAGCTTAAATTCAAAGCTCTTTAAAAAATCAGCAAAATTTGCATTTTCTTGACTTTTAAAATTTATCGTTTTAAAAGTACCTGGTACGGCTGTTTTATTTGCTAGCTTGTAACCAGTAAATGTTATCTTTGGTTCACCTTCTACGCTAAATGCAAGAGCTGAAACTGCAAAAAATGAAGCTGCTAAAGCAACAGAAGTAAGTTTGTTCATAAAGAATCCTTTTTATAATATTGATAATAAATATCGCAAATTATATACCCACTTACTTCAAAAAAGACTTAAAAACTCTTTTTAATTAATGAATAAATTTTTAATAGCTTCTTACTCTGGATCATCGCTAAAATCGTTATCCCTAAAGATCACATAAAAATTTATGAGCCAAAAAACAAAAGCGATTGCTATGAGTGTTGCTGGTAAATGAATGTAAAAGCCACTCCAAAAATAGGCCAAAATTCCTCTGCTAACACCAGCTAAAAGAACTAAAATAAAAGCAACCTTACTAAGGCGTAAAAACTCAAGCTCTTGTCCGCTGTGACGAAGTCCAGCGACATTAAATATAAGCATCACGCTAAAAATTACCGCATTTATCGCTATTAGATGCATAAAATTTGTCTCGAGATGTAGCTCAAAAATACCGCTAAAGCCGATCCCTAAAAATCCAAGCGCTAAAAATAGTTGCATAAAATAGTATAAAAGCACAAAACTATGTCTAAAAAGCTCTTTATAGTGCCACTCTTTAAGCTTTGCAAGTACCGCACTTCCGCAAGCTATCGCAGCATAATAGACACCTAAGCTTGCTTCAAAAAATATGTTTAAAAGTAAAAAAGCACAAACGCAGCAGATAGCGATATTTTTATAGATAAAATTTGGCACAAAAACAGCTTCATCCATGCCTTTTTCTCTTTTTAATGCTTCTTTTCCAAGTACGACACTAACGCGGTAAGAGATGAGTAAGATAGCGATCACGTGGATAAAAACTTGTAAATTTAGAAATTTTTCATTGCCACTTACTAGATAATAAATTTCAAAGCCTAAAATACCAAACAAAAAGCCAAGCACGCCAAATTGATCATCATTCTTATCTAGCCAGATCATATAAAGACAAAGCAAAACCAAGTAAAGCCAAAAAAGAGTGATAAAACAATGTGCTAAAAATAGGCTAAAAAATGCCAATATAAAGCTTGCGATAAAGAGTGAAAATAATATATAGGCGTGTATTTTTAGAGATGCTTGAAAATTTGTCCAATCAGTTAGTCCAGTTAGCAAAAATCCAGCATAAGCAAGCGCTAAAAAAAGTTGCAAAAATATAAATTTATGCAAACTCACAAAATCAGTTGGAGTAAAAAACACACTAGCACCAAGCACCGCACAGGCGGCACTCATCAAGAAAAATATTCTCATAGGATGAGTAAAAAAGTTATTAATCATAATAAATTTGCCCTTTGAAATTTTCATCTATCATCTTGCTAATAAACGTAAAATCACGCTCTTTGAAATCTTTGTCTATTTCAAGTTCTCTTTGTATGACTGCACCTTTACTTGATAGGAAATAAATTCTATTTGACATTTTCACAGCTTCCATTCTATCGTGGGTGACGAGAACTACGCTCATACCTTCGCTTACTCTTTGGCTAACGATATCGATCAAAATTTCTTTCATATCATAATCAAGCCCAGAAAAAGGCTCATCCATTAAAAGTAGATCAGGTTTTGTCACAACTGCTCTTACGAAAGCTACCCTTTGCCTCATACCGCCACTTAGTTCACTTGGATATTTTAGTGCGTCTTTCTGACTAAGACCAACCTTAGCAAAGAGCTTTAAAACGCTGTTTTGATCAGGTTTATCCATAACTAAAAGCACATTTTCAAGAGCATTTTTCCATGTTAGCAGGCGATTTTCTTGGAAAAAATATGTAGTCTTTTTAAAGTTATTAAAAATTTTTCCTTTTCTAGGCTCATTTAGTCCGCTAATAAGCCGCAAAATGGTAGTTTTCCCGCACCCTGAAGGCCCAAAAAGTGTCACTACTTCACCTTTTTCTACCTTTAGGCTAAAATTTCTTACAACCTTATCTCTTAAAATTTCATACTCTACATTTTTAAGTTCAAGCATCATCTTCTCCAAGGCATCAAGGCTATTTTTAAAGGCTCAATGATGAGATACTCAAAAAGCATGATAAGAGTGATGCTTAAAAGAACATACGCCATTACCTCGGTTGTTTCAAGCATTGCCCTTGCATTTGCTATCTTTGCCCCCATGCCGTTATTTGCACCTAGTAGCTCAGCCATTATGACTATCTTTACACCCATTGCGACAGCTACGCTAATAGAACTTATTATGTAGCTCGTAAGATGCGGGATGTAAAGGTGTCTTATCTTTTTTAAAATTCCTAGATTATAAGCGTCAAACATCTCTTTTAGCTCCTCATCTACGCTACTCATAGCAACTGCTGAGCTTGCAAAAGTAAGCGGTAAAACGGTTATAAAGATAGTAAAAACGGTGCTAAAATTTCCAAATCCAAACCAAAAAATAGCAAGTACTATCCAAATAATTGGTGGCATTGACAAAAGCAAGGTGATAACAGGCTTTAAAAAGGCTGCAAAACTTTTAAAACTACCTGCTATTAGCCCTAAAAATATACCAAAAAATGTTGCCGAGCAAACTCCAATCAGTGATCTGCAAAGCGTTATATTTATCTCGCTGTTTTTATAATCTTTTAAAATTTTACAGGCTTTTAAAAATACATCTTTTGGTGGTGGAAGCAAGAGTGGGGAGCTAAACTCGCTTCCCACTTGCCAAATGGCTAAGATCAAAAAAACTACGGCAAATCCGCTAAATCCGCCCCAAAAATAGTCAATTATTTTTAAAAAGCTTGAGCGATCTTTTTTAATGCCATCGATTAGTATCATAAAAATAGACCTTTATCTGGCATCTTGCCGCCTAGAAATTTTGGATTAAACTGATAAATTTCTTCAAAAAATGCCATGATCTCATTTTGTAGTTCATTTGCTTTTGTTACTGTTAGATTTGCCTTATCAAAAGCATTTGCAAGTGCTACTTCCGGAGCTGGCAAGTAGCTTGAGCCTATCTTTGCTGCACTTTGCTTGTTCTCAAGTATCCAAGAAAGTGCATTTTTAAGATCGCTATGAAGCGTGTCAAATAGACTTAAGCTTTTCTCGTAAAAGCCTCTTTCTACGATAATGCCAGCCATTGGGATTATCGGTTTTGTACCAAAGCTCTCGCCCCAAATTTTTGGAAAATCAACTGAGTAATGCACGCTAACGCCTGCTTTTTTACCACGCAAAATAGTCGCTTCGCCAAGAGGTTGTGGAACTATTAAAATATCAAAATCTTTTTGTAAAAATAAAAGCAGAGCCTCAGGCGGCGTTGCTGTATAGGTGATGTCTATCTTGCTAACGTCTATGCCCCTCTTCTTGCAAAGCGCTCTTAAAACAAGATCAGGCATGTCGCCTCGAAATGGCATGATAAGCTTTTTGCCTACAAAATCCTCTAAATTTTTGATCTTTTCATCCTTGACCATAGCGTTCATAACGCCAAGAGTTAGTAAATTTAACATCGCAAAATCAAGCCCTTGATTTCTTAAATTTGCAGCGACATTTGATGGTGACATCGTGACCTTGATATCTCCACTAGCGACACCTGCACGAAGCTGATCTGGTGTTTTCCAGATATTTAGGCTTACATCATAAGTTTTATTTAACTCGCCTTGCAGTGCAGCAACCGCCATGATAACGCTTGGGATCGCTGGTGCGCCCCACATAGTAAAGCTCTCTTTTGCAAATAAATTTGGTGCAAAAGCGCTAACGCCTAAAGCCGTGCTAAGTCCTAAAAATTTTCTTCTATCTAACATCTTTTTCTCCTTTAAAAACTGCTGTGAAAGCTAATGAAAAATGTCCTGCCAGGGGCATGAACGACTACTGGATCAAGTGCTGCCACGTGATCACCGCTGATAAATTCTGCATAATCTTTATCAAATAAATTTGCTATGCCAAATCTTATGCCAACTTTATTTTTAAACTCTACGCTGCCATAAAGATCAAGCAAACCAAATCCTTTTGCCGCCTCTTTTTTATCGATGCCTAGACCATTTTGCTTGCTAAAATCGCCTCTAGTTTGCTTTGAAACTAGTCTTAGTGCGGTGCCAAGGTTGTAGCTACCAAAGCTTGCATAGTCTTTGTAGTCAAATGCAAAATTTGCCTCAAAAGGCCTTATTTGATAAAGCGGTCTGCCATCAGTTTTGTTTTGTCCGTAGTTATAATAAAACGAGCTTTTTAAGCCAAAGTGCCTTGCAAAGCTATATTCTGAGTTTAAATTTACACTATAAAGCGTTGCATCAACGTTTCTTGAGATGACGGCATTTTTATTTATTAGTGGCATCGCAGCCTTTGAGTGGCGTCTATCAAAAATGATCAAATTTTTAACGCTATCAGCGATGAAATGTCCTCCAAAGCTAAATGCATCTTTGTTTTGAAGCGAGTTTAGGTATTCTTTATAAAACTCGCTACCAAATTTAAAGCCAAGAACCGCTCTATTGTGTCTTTCTGGCTCTAAATTCGGATTTGCTATCCAGCCTTTATCGTCTGCACCATAAAGTGCGTTAAAACGCTCCATATTACTTGGCAAGCGAGATAAGCTCTCAAGCTTTGCAAAGTAGCTATCCTTATCGTTTGGTGTAAATTTATATTTTAGGCTTGCACTAAAAGCGTCTTTTTTGATCTTATCGCTTACGTCCTCACCATAAATTTGACGAAGCAGTCCGCGAGTCGTGCTAATAGCTGGATTTGGTGCAAAAAATTTAGTATCAAGTCCGTTAAGCTTACTTCTTTGCTCTTCATATTTTAAGGCAAGTGAGGCTTCATTTGCTTCATTAAATTTATAAGCAAGTGTGTCAAAAAGCATAAATTTATCATTTCTAACATCGGCAAATCTGTATCCGTTAAAGATCCAGTTGTTGCCTTGCTTCATGTATCTTTTGCCGTCATGTTTATCTTTTTCAAAGCCAGCACCTATTTGATTGTGAAAGCTTGAAAAATCAACATCATACTTTAAATTTGCCTCAAATATATTCCTTTTTAAATCCACTTTCACATTTGGAGTGGCATCTCTTAGATGAAAATTATCAGCTTTTCGCTCAACCTTTTTTAGGATAAGTTCAAAATTTAGCGTATTTGAAAGATCTTCTTCGCCTAAGCGAATATTTAGTTTGCCAACTTTTCTTGTCGTTTTAAAAGCATCCATCGCATGTTCTGGCTGCTTGTCTTTGTCGATATTGTCCCTTAAAAACGTAAGTCTAAGCTCACTAAGATCATTTGGCACGAAGCCTAAGATAGCGCTTTGGCCTTGCCTATTGTAGCCATAGTCCCATCTTTTGCCACTTCCATCTTTATAATTATTTGCTTTGGTGAAATTTGCATTTAAAATGGTATAAAAATTTGCGCCGCGATATTTAAAAAGCGATGAGTTGTAAAAGCTTTTGCCATACATTCCAGCTGAGATATGAAACATATCAGTTGAGTTATCAAGCAAATTTGTAACAAATGGATATTCGCTTCTTTGAGTGCGGTCAAACTGATTTTCCACAAAGGCACTTTGCGCAACGTTTGGTGTGATGACTGGTGGCGGTGCAAATTCTCTAATAGGTTTTATAATGTCTAAATTTGCTTCATTTGCTAGAAGCAGTGATGAAAGAACTGCTAGGCTTAAAATGGGCCTCATGTAAACTCCTTTTAAAGATATAATTATGATTTCTTTTATCAGAATTGTAGTAGTAAAACCCTTTATAAAAGTTGATGTAAGTCATCCTTTAAATTTTTAATCCATAATTACGAGTCTATTGTAGATAAAATGCTTAATTTTATTTTTGCAAGAGTAGCTAAATGGTGTAAATTTAATGTGAAAAAATGTATAAAATTTTGATAATTTTTATATAAAAATTTTTAGATCATAGGTTGATTTAATTATGCTCTAAAATTATTAAGCCTATCTCTTAGCTCTTTTGAAATGGTAAATTTTGAGAGTTCATATTTATCAAAAATGATGATCAAATCATCACCTAGTGGTTGCACTAACCCAAAGCAAGCATCTCTATCAAGACGGTTTTTCTTAAATTTTACGCTTAATGTTTCAACTTTTTTCTTATCGCCAAAACTTTTAATGGCGATTTCGTCGATATCTTTAAAGTAAAATTTTATACTTTTTGAGCCTTTTGTGATAATAAATCCATCATCTTCAATACGTAAAAAGTTGTTTTGAAAAATTTTTCTAACACAAAAGAACGCTGAGAGAGCGCCAATGATGATACCAAAGAGAGACGCTGTGCCAAGAGCTAGATAAAAGTAGCCAATGATGCTAAATATAAAAAGTCCAAGCCCAAAGGCCAGCGCCCAAAATACATCTTTTTTACTCTCTTTTGTTATCATCATTTTTCCTTTTAAGCTAAAATTCCAGCACCATTTATCGCTTGGCTGCGCTCTTTTGCATAAATTCTCTCGCCATTTATCACGTCATATTTCCAGATCGGCGCATTTGCCTTAAAGTCCTCGACAAACTCGTTTATAAGCCTTAGCGCAACCTTTCTTTGAGGGCTCACAACGCCTGCAACATAAGAGCTCGTATGCACTGCCACATCGCCCTTTGAGTGAGCAAAAAGTACGTAGGCATTTTCTTTTTTGGCTCGCTCCTGCCAAGCATCTAGCCATTTTTTAAGGATCGGCTCATAAATATCAAAGCTAAGCGCCGAAATGCCACCTTCCTCTCTTACGATCCCAACAAAAGTGATGAGTGCACCGCAGTTTTTATCTTTAAAGCGTTCATACCACTCGTTTGTGATGCTTTGAACGTCCAAGCTTCCATTATAAATTTGCATCTTAGCCCCCGCAAACTGGCGGCAAAATAGAAATTTTATCGCCTTCTTTTAGAGCAAAATTTATATCGCTTACGATTTCGTTATTTACGGCAACCGCACAGATATTTAGCCATTTTTTAAGCTCTTCTTTCTCGCTTAAAGCTGCTTTTACTTCGCTTAAATTTTTTGCTTCTACTTTTATATTTTCAAGCCCGATAGGCCCAAGAAATTCGATCTCTATCACGTTTTATCCTTTGAGATTTTTGCTGATTTTACTTAAAAATAAATTTAGATATACTTATTTAAAAATTTAAAAAGCGAGCAAAAATGAACGAAATTTTAAAGAGTATAAAAACCCCAGCCTACGTCTGCGAAGAGGCAAAAGTACGTAAAAATTTAGAGCTTTTAAAATATGTCAAAGAGCAAAGTGGAGCTAAAATTTTAGTAGCACTTAAGGGCTTTGCATTTAGCGGAGTGATGGATATGGTTGGCTCTTATCTTGACGGTGCGACTTGTAGTGGGCTTCATGAGGCAAAATTTGCAAACGAATACGTAAAAGGCGAGATCCACACGTATAGTCCAGCGTTTAAAGAGGAGGATTTTGATGAAATTTTAAAAATTTCAAAGCACATTACATTTAACTCTTTTGCTCAGTGGCAAAAATTTAAAGGTATTGCCCTACAAAATGGCATCATCTGCGGCCTGCGGGTCAATCCAGAGGTCTCGCTAGCACCGACTGACAGCTACAATCCATGCGGTAAATTTAGCAGGCTTGGCATCACAAGAGCAAATTTTAAGCCAGAGCTTCTTGATGGCATCACTGGGCTACATTTTCACGCGCTTTGCGAAGAGAACGCTAGCAGCTTGCAGACCGTGCTAGAGGCATTTGAGGAGAAATTTGGCGAGTTTATACCAAAGATGAAGTGGATAAATATGGGCGGCGGCCACCACATCACGAGGGCTGATTACGACGTGGAGCTGCTTATAAAGATAATTAGGCGCTTCCGCGAGAAGTACGGCGTGGAGGTCTATCTGGAGCCTGGCGAGGCGGTGGGCTGGCAGACTGGCTTTTTGATAAGCAGCGTGCTTGACATCGTGCATAATGAAAAAGATATCGCTATCCTTGACACCTCGGCCGAAGCGCACATGCCTGATACTGTGCTCATGCCTTACCGCCCAGCCGTTAGAGGTGAGAGTGAAAATGGTAAATTTACTTATAGATTTGGCGGTAATACCTGCCTAGCTGGCGATATAGTAGGGCTCGAAGCGGGCGATGCAGAGTATAAATTTGATAGTGAGCTAAAAATTGATGACCGCGTCATCTTTGAAGATCAAATTCACTACACCATCGTTAAAAACACGACATTTAATGGCATTAAGTTGCCTGATTTAGTGCTTTTAAAAGAAAATGGCGAAGTTAAAATGATCCGCGAATTCGGATATGAAGAGTATAGGTGCAGAAACTAATCACTGATATTTTGGCTAGCTTTTGGCTGCTAAATACTGAGAATTTTTCTACACGGATTAGTATCCATAAATTTTGGCAAATTTATCTATCTTTGAGCTTTTTTGCCAGTTGTATTCAGTCTCGTTTGCGATCTTTTGGGCTAGCTCCTTGCCAAAATGATCGCTAATAAAACCAAGCGCCATATCCATGCCAGCAGCCACGCCTGAAGCTGTGTAAAATTTATCATCTTTTGCCTAGTTGGCATGCTCTTGTTACTCTACTGCCTCGCCTTATCTTTTCATCGACCCAAGTGATCTTTTATTTGAGGTAGCCTTTAAGCCGTCAAGCACTCCAGCGCGAACTAGCAAAGCTGAGCCAGCGCAGACAATAAGGCAAAAATTTGAAGTCAAAACACACTTTTTGAGCTTTAAAAATAAACTTGTACTCATTTACAAGTATCCTTTGCCTTGATCACCAGGAACTAGCAAAATGCTCTCTTTTGGCATCCTGCAAAGCTTTTTTGTTTTTACTTCAAAGCCTTGCTTTTTATTGCTTTACTACTAAACGATACGAAATTTAGATTTATTCCAGGCGCTCTTGCTAAAAACTCTACCGGCCCCATAAGATCAAGCACCTCGTAGTCATCAAAGATAAGAGCGTAAATGTCCATTGCTTCGCCTTTTAATAGAGATCTAAAATGCTTTTGATATTTTAATTCAATTTTTAGAAAATATAAATTTAATAAGGTATTTTGAGTTAAAAAGCTAAATTTATAAAGCATTAGCTTTTTGATAAAAATATTCAAATTTATCTAGTACCATTTCTAAACTTTGAATTTAACCACGTTTTTAGGTAAAAAATTGAGATTTTTACTGCTCAAAATTTATATCAGCGTTTATCAAAATTAACAAAACTTAAATATTTTTTATAAAAATTTTAGTAATCTTTTTTGCTAAGGTTTGCTTGTGATTAGCTCTGATATAATAGCCACAAAACGGCATAGCTGTGTGATTTTAGCATATTTAACCAAAGCTTAAATCATTTAAGCTTTAGCAAATAAAGGAATAAAATGACGAGAATTCTTACTCTACTTTTTACATTGTCCGTTGCGGCAATGGCCATTGAAGGACCAACTGGTGTCAATCAATTTGACAGCACTATTTGGGCAGCACAGAGGATAGAAAATATCAAGCCTTATGAGCATGGCTGGGGCCCGATATTTACTTTTATACAAGGCAATGACTACTTCGCGATAGCTGCACTTTCTATCATTTTAGCTGTTATCGGCGCGTTCGTGCTACACTTCTTGATCATCGGACCAAAACACTTTAGTCACGATGGCAAAAAAGTATTTGCGTTTTCACTGATCGAACGTATAGCTCACGGCTTAGCTGCGATCTCTTGGATCATCTTAGTGCCAACTGGCATCATCATCATGTGGGGTGCAGAGCTTGGTGGTGGCGCATTTGTGCGTTTCTGTAGATACTTGCACGATATAGCGACTATTATATTTGCTATTTCTGTGCTTCCTATGCTATTTGCTTGGACTATCAGAATGCTTCCAGCTGTTTATGACATAAGATGGATGATGATAGTTGGTGGCTATCTATCAAAGAAGAAAAAACCAGTCCCTGCTGGTAAATTTAACGCTGGTCAAAAAGCATGGTATTGGATCGCTATTCCTGGTGGTATCGTGATGATCATCACTGGTGCGATTATGTATTTCTTAGACTTCAAAGAGCCAGCAGTTGCTACATGGCTTGGCATAACACAGATCGACCTTTTAAGATATAGCGTAGTTATACACAACTGCCTCGGTATAGTCTGTGCGGTATTTTTCCTAGTTCATATCTATATGGCTGCTATCGCTATCCACGGTGCGATCTGGTCGATGGTCACTGGATACAAAGAGGAAGAAGAAGTTTATGTTCTTCATCACTACTGGTATCAAGAGCTCGTTAGAGAGAATAAAATTCCAGTATCTGATTATGAAAAGTCTTATACAAATTTAAAATAATTAACTTTACTCTGACCTTGCTAGTAAGCGAGGTCAAAGCTCTCTTTTATCTCAAATTTATACATTAAAATTTTTAAAATAATTAATATTTTTTTAGCTATAATCTAAAACTAGTTTCAAGGTTTGAAATACTAATCATAAAAGGAAAAATAATGACAACAATTGATTGTAGAAATTTAGAATGTCCAAAGCCAGTCATCATGACTAAAAACGCGCTTGATAGTTTAAAAGAGGGTGAAAACTTAGAAATTTTAGTAAATGCATTAGCGCCAAAAGAGAATATCTCAAGATTTTTAAAAAATCAAAATATAAATTTTAGCCTTGAAAACAATGGCAACGAGACTAAAATTTTAGCTACAAAAGGTAAAAATGCGCTTGAGCTTACAAATTTTGATGAGTTTGTCTGCGACATAACACCAAAAAATAATAAAGTACTCTATCTGAATGAAGAGTGCGCGGGAAGTGGCGAAGTGGGAATAAATTTACTATCAAAATTCCTAGGAGCATTTCTTCAAGTTGAGAAAAAACCAAAGATAATAATATGTGTAAATAACGCTGTGAGAATGACAACAAATCGCTCACATCCAAGCTTTAAACCGCTTAAGGAGCTTGAAGCTGCTGGAGTGCAAATTTTAAGTTGTGGGAGCTGCTTAGAGTCATATAAACTAGTAAGTGATCTTGCAATTGGTGAAATTTCAAATGCCTATGAGATCATTGATATACTTTCAACTCACGAGCAGATCAGCCTATGATCTATCACGATAAAAAGCTTACGCAGTTTGTTAGAGCCGCTGGCTGAGCTGCTAAGCTTGACCCGTCGGGTCTACACAAAACGATTAGTAGTTTAAATTTATCTCATTCGAACCTACTCTCAAGCACTAACTCAAATGAGGATGCAAGTGTTTTTAAAATTTCAAGCGACCTTGCATTAGTTCAAACGCTTGATTTTATAACGCCTGTGGTAAACGATCCATTTATATATGGACAGATCGCAGCTGCAAATAGCTTAAGTGACGTCTTTGCAATGGGTGGTGAGGTGATAAATGCTCTAAACATCGTAGGCTTTGATAGTTGTAACTTGGCACCTGAAATTTTAGGTGAAATTTTGCAAGGCGGAGCCGATAAAGTAAAAGAGTGTGGTGGCATTATAGTTGGCGGGCATACGATCGAGACACAGCAGATGTATTATGGGCTTAGCGTCACTGGAAGGGTACATCCTGATAAATTTTGGGCAAATAATACAGCTATAAATGGCAATGTTTTGATACTTACAAAGCCCCTTGGAAGCGGCATTTTAAGCACAGCAATAAAGGCTGATTTATTAAGCATGGAGCAGATAAAAGAGGCTGCAACTATCATGGCACAGCTAAATTTTTATGCATTAAAGGCACTTGATGGCATCAAAGTTTATGCGGCTACTGATGTGACTGGATTTGGCTTTTTGGGACATTTAAGCGAAATGCTAAATGAAAAGATCAGTTTTGAAATTTATGAAAAAAACGTGCCAATCATTGTAAGTGCAAAGGAATTTGCCAATATGGGTATCATTCCAGAAGGAAGCTATAAAAACCGCGAATTTGCAAAGCATTTTATAGACAAAGAAGCTGATATTTTGCTATTTGATGCACAAACTTCAGGTGGACTTTTGCTTGCAGTTGGTGAAAAGGACGCGATGCTTGCAGTAAAACGCTTAAAAGAAGTAGGTTATGAAAGCTCGGCTATCGTTGGCTCTGCGGTATCAAAGAGCGAGTTTGGTATATTTTTAAGATAAATTTTTAAAAATAGCATGCTATCTCATTGCGTTAGAGAAATCTTTTAATTTACTTAACCATTCTATAATTTCAAAAACTATAAAGGAGAAATGATGAATTATCTTGAAATTTTAAAATTTCGTCATGCTTGCAAGGTTTTTGACGAAAGCAAAAAAATCGGTGCTGGAGAGTTTGATTTTATACTAGAAGCTGGTAGATTAAGCCCTAGTTCAACTGGTCTTGAGCAGTGGGATATCTTAGTCGTTCAAAATAAAGAGCTTAGAGAAAAAATAAAAGCTCTTTCATGGAATCAAGCACAAATCACATCTTGCTCGCATTTAGTTGTCGTTTTAGCTAAGATCAAAGAGGTAAAATTTGGAAGCACATACGTTAATAAAATGATCGCTAGAAATACCAATAAAGATCCTGAAGCCATTGCTGCAAGGCAAAAATTTTATCATGACTTTTTGCTAGCAAATTTTAAAAATGATGATGAACTAACATTTCAGTGGTCGCATGAGCAGTGCATGATAATTGCCACAAATATGATGAATGCAGCTGCAAGTTTGGGCATTGATAGTTGTCCGATAGAAGGCTTTGACAGACATGCTTTAAATGAGCTTTTGGGGCTTGATGAGAGCTTTCAAAGAGTGGCTATCATGGTGCCATTTGGCTACCGCCTAAATCCACAACCAAAAAAACTTCGCAGAGAAATTTCTGATATCGTTACTTGGATTTATTAAGATATTTGAGCCAAATTTTAAATAAATTTTTGGCTCAATTTTAAATAAATCAATAAATTCTAAATAAATACTTATCTTTATAAACCCAAATCAAGTAAAAATGGGATAAAATCGGAGCTAAAACCTAAACTAACAAGGTGTCTATCGTGTTTGATAAACAAAAAACCAGCCTTCAAATAGTAAAAATGTTTTATACAAAGGCTATTTTACTTCTACTCTCATTTATATTTTTAGCATTATTTGTAGTTTGTGCTGGCACGAACGATATAAAGTATGATCTTAGCTCAACAAATTCAAATATAAAATCATCAATCTCAAATAGCTTTTTTATAATAAAAAACGATCTATTTTTAAAGTCAAAAATGGTTGAAGCAGGTCTTAGCGATATGCTATTTGATAAAAATTCAACAAAAAACGATCTTTATATAGCTTTTTATGTTTTTGATAAAAATAGAAATTTACTCTATTCAAAGAGATTTTTAGGTGCTGATGACATAGCTAAAAAGGATCTATCTTGGCTTAGTTTAAACGAGACAGATGCCGGGAAATTTACAGTATCAGATCGAGTTTATAAAAACAATCGTTTTAGAGACATTTATGCATCTTATGGACTAAAAAATGGAGGCAGCATTTTAGTTCAAATTGATATAAAATTTTTGCAAAGCTACACCAATGTAGATTACGATGATAAAAGTAAAACTTATGCTTATCTGGTAGATAAATATGGAAATTTATCAAGAGATGAGTTTTATAAAAAATTCGATGAGTCGATGTTTTTGCCTTATGTGAGTCTTGGCGATGAGTTTAAAGAGGATAAAATAATATTTTCTTTAAGCCATATGGGCTTTTATCTCATAAGCTATATGCCAGAGTATAAAATTTTTGTTATTACCGCTTCAACGAAACATTTTCATATCTTTATGCAGTTTGTGTTATTTTGGCTATCGATCTTTTGTTTTATATCTTCTTTAATTTTATGGGTTAGAGATATAAAATTTATAAAAAATAGAATAATGCCAGCTTTAAAAGAAGTAAGAGATACTTTAGATGGCGATGAATACGAGATAAGACGAAGCCTTAATTTAACAGAATTTGAAGATATAAAAAATGGAATAAACAAACTAAAGATAGAAACCAGAAAAGCAGCTGATGGGCTAGAAGAATACAAAAGTAGATTTGGCTATATTTTTGAACAAAGCTTTTTGAAAATAGTAGTTTATGATGCTTATAGCGGCGATATTATTGATGCTAGTAATGCATTTTTGTCTTCCATTGGTTACACAAAAGATGAGATTATAGAGCTAAATTTAAATGATTTAATAGATGGCGATTTTGCATTGTTTATGCAAATGAAACAAGACGCTCAAAATAGCGATATGAGTTTTAAAATCAAGCTAAAAACAAAAGATGGTGGCACTAAAGAGGGATTTTTACAAGAGTCACAGATTGAGCTAAGGGATTCTAGGCTAAATTTTATGCTTATACACGAGCTTGATGATGGAAAATTTACGAAAAAGGATAACGAAGCAATAAATGATTATTCGTTTTTATCGCCAAATGTAATAGCAGAAGCATTAAATAGCGATCCATTTTCTATCGTAAGAAGTACGCAAAATATCGATAGTGTCTTTAAAGTCGTACAAGATAAGAAGCTTATAAATTTAAAAGATCTAATAAGTCCTGAAAGTTTAGATGAGTTTGCTGTAAATGTTTCTAATGAATCTAAAAAATTCTTTGAAAAAGGCGGCAAAAATAGCGAAATAAATCTCGTAGCCAATATGCAAACAAATGAAAACAACAAAACGCCATTTAAGATAAAAGTAAAATTTATAGATAATGGTGCTGATAAAGAGCGAAAGATCATATACTTTTTTAATGACTTAAGTGATATAGCGAAATTGCAAGAAAAATATGATGCTGAATTAAAATATTTTCAAAGCATACTTTGGGCAAGCCAAGCGCTTGTCTTTTCATGGGATAAAAAAAGCGACACCCTTTATATCCCAAATGCTATCGCCAAGTCGCTCGGATATGCATTAAATGGGGATATGAGTATAAATTTTGAACGTGCAAAAACTATATTTGTAGATGAATTTGTAAGCTTTAAGGACTTTTTTGACCTTATAAAAAAAGGTGAAGTATATGATGGCGAAGTGCGTTTTTATAGGGCTGACAAAGAGATTATTTATGTAAGGATTAGAGCAAAAGCAATAGCTTTTTATGATGGTGAAGTAAGCGTCATAAAGGGCACAATGCAAGATCTTAGTGTGCAAAATAGCTTTTTTTCTTATCAAGACCTTTTAGCAAAAATTTTCTCATACGCAAAAGAGCAAATTATCATGCTTGATGATGAGTTTAGGATTATAGATGCTAATGACGCTTTTTTCGATACACTTGATATTTCTAGAGATAAAAATTTTATAGAGAAAATTTACTCAAAAGATATAATTAATTTTAAAAACGGACTAAAAGATATTAAAGATGAAATTTTAAATTCACTTAAAATAACTGGCTTTTGGCAAGGTCTTATTCATGATGTTCGAAGCAAAAATAGACTCGAAGTTATAAGCATAAGTAAGCTTTTAAACGCGTTTGGCGATCAAGAGGGATATATATTACTAGCTTCAAGCGCAAATGATGATTGCTACAATAAAGAGTATCTCGAATTTATCGCGTATCACGATACACTGACCGGACTACCAAATAGATTTTTACTTTTTAATAAGCTAGAAAATCTGCTAAAACAAGCGAAAAAAAGCTTAAAAATAGCAGCATTTTATGTTGATTTTGATAATTTTAAATCAATAAATGACGGATACGGACATCAAGTAGGCGATAAAATCCTAATAGAAATTTCAAAAAAAATAGATGAAATTTTTCCAAAACAAGGAATATTTGCAAGAATAGGCGGGGACGAGTTTATAGGCGCTATGCCTTATGAAAATTTGGGAGAAATTTATGAGACTGCTGAGAACATCTTAAGAGTGGGTCAGAGTAAAATTTCTATTGATGATGATGAAAAAAAACTTAGCGTAAGTATTGGTATTAGTTTAAGTAGCGATGCACTTAGCGTTGATGATCTAATTGAAAGAGCTGATTGGGCTATGTATCAAGCAAAGCTTAATGGAAAAAATAAATATTATGTATTTAATTCGAAAAAAGATACATACTTTAAAAATGAATATAGAGATGACTCAAAGATTATTGAAGCTATCGATGCTGGTGAGATGTTTTTACTATATCAGCCTGAGATCGATATAAAAAGTGGAGAAGTTAGCAGCTTTGAGGCATTTATTAGATGGAAAAATGGCGATAAGATATTAAGGCCATCAGACTTCTTGCCACTTGCAAAAGGCTCAAAAGCAGTTGTTGCTATCGCATTATTTACGCTAAAAGATGCTTTAAAAGCCAGGGCTGTATGGCTAAAAGAGGGAATAAATGCAAAAGTTAGAGTAAATTTATGCATTAAAAAGCTAATGACATCTGAGTTTTTTGAGAAATTTAAAAAGCTTTTAAAAGATGAGCAACTAGACGCTAATGGACTAATCATAGACATCGTTGACTCCGCAAGTGGCGTAAATTTAGATGATGTTGTTAGATATATCGATGCTTATAAGGAGCTAGGTGTTAGCTTTTCGCTTGATGATTTTGCATCTTATTCAGGCTCGGTAGAAGCTTTAGGCATGTTAAAAACAAATAGATTTAATATAGACAAAAGATTTTGCAAACAAATTTTTGATTCAGTAGAAGCGCTAAAGACCATACGCATGATAAAGTATGTATCAGATACATTTAATTTTGATGTCATGATAAAAAATTTAGAAGATAAAAACATGCTTGAAATTTTTGTTGGATTTGGCTTTAGTAGATTTCAAGGACGGCTTTTTGCGCCAGAGCTTAGCCTGGATGATGTGCTCAAATTTAAATTTGCTCTATCATCTCCGCTAAATGTAAGAAATTTTCAAGACGATGAGAACTACAATATGCTTTGCAAAATAGTAGGTGCAAAAGAGCTTATGATTCGTTTGATAAATTTGCTTAAATGCGATGAAAAAGTAAGCGAAAAATTAAAAATCGAAATAGCAAATCAAGTAGATGATATCAGAACAATAAATGAAAAATTAGCTGAAATTTTAGATACGATCCTTGTAAAAATAGACAAAGAGAACGTAATAAATTTAGCTAATGAGGCAATTTTGTTATGCGATAATGATCTAAATTTGAGTGGAGCGAATAAATAATGAATGAAAATGCTTTAAATGTTTATGAGCACGAAATCCCAAATGGAAGCAAGCTGTACTTTGCCAGTAGCGCAAAGCTAAAGAGGCAGATCGAACAAAAAGCTAGTGAAATTTTAGAAAATGAAGGCTTTAGCGAGATCGTAACGCCATTTTTCTCATATCACCAGCATTTAAGTGTAGATGCGACAAATCTTTTGCGTTTTAGCGATAGTCTAAATCACGAGATAAGTCTAAGAGCTGATAGCACGGTAGATACTGTAAGGATCGTGCTTAGAAGGCTAAAGGCAAACGAATCAAAAAGATGGTTTTATATCCAGCCAGTCTTTCGCTATCCAAGTCAAGAAATTTATCAAATCGGAGCCGAGCTAATCGGTGAAAATGATGTTTTAAAAAGTATAAATATCGTAGCAAAGCTTATTGATGAGCTAAAAATGGACACATTTTTGCAAGTAAGCAATATACAAATTCCAAGAGTGATTTGTGAAATTTTAAGCGTACCTATTGAAATTTTTGAAAATGGACAAATGGAAAAAATTTTATCTCAAAATGTTCCATGGCTAAGTGCTCTTGCTCTTTTAAAGTCAGTTGATGAACTGGATGAAGTGATTAAAATTTCTCCAAGCAAGCTAAAAGAACCGCTTGAAAATTTGAGAAATTTAGCCAGTGCTTTAGAATATAAAAATTTAAGAATAGTTCCGCTATATTACTCGAAAATGAGATATTACGATAGTTTATTTTTTAGATTTTTAAGAAATAACAGCATAATAGCAAGTGGCGGCAGCTACGAAATAGACGGAAAAATAAATAGTGGTTTTGCTGTTTATACAGATGCATTGATAGAAGAAAAAATTAATTTAAGGAAGTAAGAATGAGAAAGGCTGATTTAGTAGTTGGAGTTCAATGGGGTGATGAGGGTAAAGGTAAGATAGTTGATATGCTAGGACTAAACTATGATATGATCTGTCGCTCACAGGGTGGTCATAATGCCGGTCATACAATCTGGGTTGATGGCGTTAGATACGCACTTCACCTTGTTCCAAGTGGAATTTTGCATAAAAATATCATAAACATCATTGGCAATGGTGTTGTCGTTTGTCCAGAAGTGTTAATCACCGAAATGGCTCAGTTTGAAAATTTGGAAGGAAGGCTTTATATTAGTGATAAAGCACATTTAAATCTAAGCTACCATAGTCAAATCGATCAAGCAAAAGAGAGACTAAAAGGCGAAAAGGCTATCGGTACGACTGGCAAAGGCATCGGACCAACTTATGCTGATAAAATAAGTAGAAGTGGTCACAGAGTAGGCGAATTACTTGAACCAGAGCGTTTATGTGATGCTTTGATGCATGATTTTGAGACAAATAAATGCGTATTTGATGCACTTGGAGTAAAAATTCCTAATGAGAACGAATTGCTTGAAGAGCTAAAAAGATATAAAGAGATTTTAGCTCCATTTATCGCAAATACTACAAACCTAGTGTGGAAGGCACTTGATGAAAATAAAAAGGTATTGCTTGAAGGAGCTCAGGGCACGCTTTTAGATATCGACCATGGCACATATCCATACGTAACTAGCTCAAATACCATAAGTGCAGGTGCTTGCACAGGTCTTGGGCTAAATCCAAAAGAAATCGGTGAAGTAATAGGCGTCATAAAGGCCTATACGACTCGTGTTGGCTTTGGTCCTTTCCCGACAGAAGACAAAGGCACAAGTGGCGATAAGATGTGTGATATCGGTAAGGAATTTGGCACAACAACAGGCCGCCGCAGACGTTGTGGCTGGTTTGATGCTGTGAGTGTAAAATATGCTTCAAGGCTTGACGGTGTCGATACTTATGCGCTTATGAAGCTTGATGTACTTGATGGATTTGAAGTGGTAAAAATTTGCAAAGCTTATCAATATAATGGTGAAACTATCGATTATATGCCGACAGATCTTGAAAATGCAACTCCTATCTATGAAGAACTTGCAGGCTGGGATAGCGTAAAAGGTATAAGCAAATATGAAGATCTGCCAGCAAATGCAAGAGCTTATATCGAGAGAATAGAAGAGCTAACTGGCGTAAAGATCGGCTACATCTCAACAAGCCCTGAAAGAAGCGATACGATCATTAGATGAAAAGCAAATTTACCTCTATCGTCCGTGTAAAAAAACAAGAGGTGGATAAGGTAGAGGCAAAGCTTGCCGTTGCTAGGCTTAATGTAAGAAATTTTGAAGAAAATTTAGTGCATTTAAGAGCAAGGCTTGAGGAGTTTTGCTTGCCAAAAAGTGGCAATATAGGCGAGTTAAAGGAAAATTTAGAGTTTATAAAGATAGCAAGGCAAGAGTTAAATGCCTGCAAAGAGAGCCTTGAAATAGCTAAAAAAGAGGTTTCGCATTACGAACATAAATATAAAAATGCAAATTTAGAGTACGAAAAGATGAAATATCTAGAAAAAGAAGAGTTTAAAAAAGAGATAAAACGCATACAAAAAGCCGAAGCGCTTGCACTTGATGAGTTTGCAGTGATGAAATTTACAACTAAGAGTGAGTTGTAATGAGAGCGGTTTTATTATTCTTTATTATTTTAAATTTTGCATTTTGTTTTGAAGTACCAGTTGATTGTACGCAAATTTTTGAAGCTAGAAAAGAAGAAATTTCAAAGGAACTTGAGATCATAGATGAACAGCGCCAAGCTTTAGAAGTATTTCGCGCAAGCTCGGCAGCAGCCTATGAAGAAAATAATAAAAAGCTTGCCAAAAAAGAAGCTGACCTAAATGCAACAATGAAAGTGATCGAGCAAAAACGCAAAGAGATCGATGAAGTGGTCGCCAAAAATGAGAAAATTTTAAAAGAACTTCGCACAATGACTAGTGATAAAGTCAATGAGTCGTATTCTAAGATGAAAGATGGCGCGGCAGCTGAGGTGCTCTCTAAAATGCCTAGATCAAACGCAGCCACCATACTTTATGCTCTTGATGCTAAAAAGATATCAACCATCATGGCGAAAATGGATCCAAAAGTAGCATCCGAGATCACCACTTTGCTTCAAAAAGGGCCACCATTTGCTGATGAAAAAGGCGATATGCCAACTCCAGCCGGTAGCATAAATATACAGTAATCAATCTTTACATAAGCAAGCAAAATTTTAAAGAATTTAGACACCAAAATATAAAGCTCTATGCTTATAAATTTTTAATTTTAAGCTCGACTAACTTTAGCTTGTATACTTTTATGATAGCTATTTTTTAACCAAACTTGCTACGACCCCAACTCCAAGAATGGCTAGAATGATAAAAAGGCTAATTTGTTCAGAAATTTCAAAACCATGATGAAAGATATTAGCAGTTGTATTTACAGCTAGCTTTGCTGCTATAAAAAATAAAAGCACGATCACAGAAATTTCTAAATACTTTAAAAAATTTTTGAGTGCTTCAAGCACAAAATAAAGCGTTCTTAGCCCAAGTATTGCAAATATCATCGCTGAATAAACAATCACAGGATCTTTGCTCACAGCAATGACAGCTGGAACGCTGTCAAAAGCAAATATCACATCGCTTAGCTCAATCACACAAAGACACAAGAATAATGGTGTTGCTATCCAAGTGGCTTTTAGCCTTAAAATTTGATCGTTAAGAGTAGTTTTTTGACTATCTGAAATTTGCTTAGAAATTTCGCTAAATTTAACAAAAAAACTATGTCCAAAAAGCTGTGGTAAAACCGGAAAGAAGCGATAAACTGCCCTATAAGCTATGTGGTTTGAATAATCTTTTATATCTTCATCACACTTATCTTTTTTTATTATCATTACAGCACTATATGCGACTATTGCTGCAAATATTAGCTCCATCCAAGGCGAGATGGCAAAAAGCATCGTACCTACGGCTACAAAGATGAGCCTAAATATCATAGCTCCTATAACGCCAAAATAAAGCACTCTGTGGCGATAAATTTCAGGTATCTTAAACCATGAAAAAATCGCCATCATCACAAAAAGATTATCTACCGAGAGCGACTTTTCTAGCGCATATCCTGCAAAATAAAGACTTGCTATTTCGCTGCCTCGCTCAAAATATAAATATATGCCAAAAAGTACCGAAACTCCTATCCAAAAGATAGACCAAATGCCAGCTTGTTTTAGTGAAATTTTCTCATCATGCTTATGAACAAAAAGATCTATTCCAAAGGCAAGCGATACCATTATAAGAAAAACTATAATTGTTTGAATTTCTAATGCGTTCAACTTTTATCCTTAAAATTTTAGCAAGGCATCATCAAGACTTCTACTATCTCGCCTTTTTTAAGAATTTCTTTATCCATTGGGATCATTAAAAGTGCAGCCTTGTTTGTTAAGTTATTTACGATCGCTGAACTGCCAAGCTTTTTGCCATTTAGATTTACAAAATTTTTTCCTTCACGATTTTCTAGATTTACAGCCGTGAATTCTAAAAATGGCGAACGTTTTTTATAGTCTTCGTCCATTATCGCCGTGATCTTTGGCTCTTCTTGACCAAACCACGCATTTATTAGGACCCTCACGTAAAGCACACACATAACCATTGCCGAGTACGGAAATCCAGGCAGCGCAAAGATATATTTATCGCCTGACTTTGCCACTCTGATGTGACGACCCGGTTTTATCGCAGCACCCTCGATGATAAGGCTAAAATTTTCATTTAAAGCGCCTTTTACAAAGTCATAGTCCCCCATACTTATGCCACCAGTCGTCACTAATATATCAGCTGATTTTAGTGCGTTTATGATCGCTTTTTCGACAAGCTCGGCCTTATCTCTTACGATCTCGCAAAGGACCGGCTCTGCACCCATTTTGCGTATCTGCATAGCGATGCCTACGTGATTTGAGCTGTGAATTTGTGCTGGATTTTCTAGAGGTTCGCCAAGGTCTTTTATCTCGCTACCAGTTGCAAGTATCGCCACTCTTGGGCGTATGAAAACGCTTACGTGAAATACACCAAGCTCAGCAAGAAGTGCTATCTCGGCGTAGGTTAGACGAGTGCCTTTTTTGATCAAAATTTCACCTTTTTTGTAGCTCTCACCCACTTCGCGCACAGCAAAACCCTTTGACACGCTCTTTTTGATGATTATTTTCGAGCCGCTAACCTCGACATTTTCTACCGGCACAAGAGTATCAGTGCCTTCGCTCATTAGTGAACCAGTGAAGGTTTTGACGCATTTACTACCCTCTATGACTAGTCCTTTGTCACTTCCAGCAGGTAGGTCTGTAATGAGCTCAAGCTCGCTTAGGCCATCTTTAAAGGCAAAAGCGTATCCGTCCATCGCTGAAACCGGCTTTGCTGGATAGTTTTCAGCGGCTGTCACGTCGTAGGCGATATTTCTATCAAGTGCGTCCGTGATGGCTACTTTTTCGACCTTTTCCCACGCATTGATTGTATCTTTTAGAATTTTTAGGCTATCTGCGTAACTCATAAAATCTTTCATTTTTATCCTTTTTATGAAATTTTTGCATATTCTATCCATTTCGCTCTTAAAAAATTAATCTTTGTTTTATTTAATGATTATTAAAATGTCGTTTAAGAAATCAGTTTGATTTTACCCTATACACAGGAATATTCATGAATAAAACAGTACTTTACATCATCGCAGGTGCAAGCTTAGGCATTCTTGGCCCAGTACTTGTTTATTTTGGCAACCCAGCAAACATGGGCGTTTGTGCGGCTTGCTTTTTAAGAGATAGCGTAGGTGCTCTTGGCTTTCACCAAGCCAAGGTCGTGCAGTATCTAAGGCCAGAAATTTTAGGTCTTATCATCGGAGGCTTTCTAGCTAGCATGCTTTGGAGTAGAAATTTCACTCCAGTATCAGGCAGTGCGGCATTTTCTAGATTTTTCTTAGGCGTGTTTGCTATGATTGGTTGCCTTATCTTTTTGGGTTGTCCATGGAGAGCGTTTTTACGTCTTGGCGGAGGAGATATGACCGCTATTGCTGGTCTTGTCGGTCTATTTGCTGGCGTTTTTGTTGGACGATTTTTCAAGAAAAATGGTTACGTCATACCTGAAAATGATGCCACTACAAAACCAGTTGCCTTTTTGCCATTAATCATTGCTATTTTGCTTTTAATAGCCCTTGTCTTTGGTTTAAAGCTTGGCGATAATGGTGCATTATTTAGCTCAGAAAAAGGCCCAGGTTCACAGCACGCAAATATCTTTATCTCACTTATTTGCGCCATTGTTATTGGTATTTTTATGCAAAGAAGCAAATTTTGTTCGGTTGGTGCGATCAGCAAAGTTTTTGAGCGTGATTTTTCGATGTTTTATGGCATCGTCTCGGTTATTGTTTTTGCAAGCATTACAAATTTAGTGTTAAATCAATACAAATTTGGCTTTGAAGGTCAGCCTATCGCTCACAATGACATTCTTTGGAATTTTCTTAGTATGACGCTCGCCGGTCTTTGCTTTAGCCTAAGTTATGGCTGCCCAGGCAAACATTTAGTACAAATGGGGGCTGGAAATTTAAGCTCAGCTGTATTTGTTTTAGGTATGGGAGCAGGTGCCGCGATAAGCCACAACTTCATACTTGCAAGCTCAGGAGCTGGCATCACTCCTTATGCTCCATATGCCGTAGCGATCGGCTTTATCTATGCTATTTATGTTGGAGTTTTTACTAAAAAAGCATAATATAAATTTGGCTGCTTTTGCAGTCAAATTTACTCACTTTTTATATCTACCACTTTTATATCTACCACCTCATCAAAAAGTTCAAAAAGCTCACATTGATGTGTGATCATTAAAATACTAGCCTTAATCTTAAAATTTTTTAGCGGCAATAGTAATGCATTTTGTTTTAAGATATGGCAAACGATAATTCTAAATCGAACTGAAATTTTAACAATGAATTGGTAAAAATTAATAAACATCAATATAAATATTTTAAGCTATTTTGATATAGAATATCGATTTTAATTTTATCTAAAGGAATTCTATGAAGTTTAGTATACTTGCTTCATCACTGATCTTTAGCTCGCTGTGGGCTTTAGATGCGAACAACAGTGATTATTCGGTCATTCTACCAACTATCGAGGTGGAAGGTATCTCGGAGCAAAATACCCTAAAAGGCTATATCGCGTATGATAGTGCGGATATCAATAGAAATGGACTCAGTAACAAAGAGACGCCACAAACTATCGAAAATATAGATATACAAAAGAATAGAAACTACGGCACAAATGATCTTTCAAGTATCCTAGAAGGAAATGCTGGTATTGATGCAGGCTATGATATGAGAGGCGAGAGCATCAAGATAAGAGGCTTTAGTGTTGATGGTGGCGATATATATAGAGATGGCGTTAGAGACTCTGGTCAGATAAGACGCAGTACAGCAAATGTTGAGAGAGTTGAAATTTTAAAAGGGCCAGCTTCGATCTTATATGGAAGAAGTGATGGCGGCGCAGTTGTAAATCTAGTTAGTAAGAAGGCAAATTTTATGCCTGTTTATAAGCTCTCAGGAAGAGTTGGCAGCTGGAGCAGATATGGCGGTGGTATAGATATAAACCACGTAGTAAATAATCAACTAGCCGCAAGACTAACGACTGATATGGAGCGCGGAAAGTCATGGAGAGAGGGCGTAAAATATAAAAATTTTATGGTAAGCCCAAGCGTTGTCGTGACAAATGATGGCGGAACGGTGAGCTTTGAGGCGCAATACACATATGATAATGCTTGGCGTGTACCTGATAGAATGCCAACAAAAAGTGTCTATGACAAGCTTGGTATCGACTATGCAAAGGGATTTTCTCATGATGGAGACTTTGTTGAAGATAAGCTTCATTTCTTTCGTACCGAGCTAAATGCAGAGTTAGTAAAGGACATGAATTTAAAATGGGTTTTTGGTTATAGAAAAGCTAGTCAAAATTTTGACCATTATTTTAGTGGTACCATCATGCCCGGAAATAGACTAAAGCAAAACTATGCTAAACAACAAACTGATAACGACACACTCTCAAATGCTATAACACTTACAAAAGAGCTTGAATTTACAAGATTTAAGCATAATCTTACTTTTGGATACGACAACAGCGTAGAAACTCGTCATCCAAGGCTTTGGTTTAACAGTGCAAAAAATGTAACTATAAATCCATATGCATCAAGATCAAGTTGGGGTAGTGTGGGCTACATACCACTTAATACTGATAATAAACATAAAGCTATAAATAATGGAGTATTTCTCGAGGATCTAATAAGCTTAGACGACAAATATAGGCTACTTGTTGGTGGAAGGTTTGACTTTTATAAGTTTAAAACAAGAAATATTGCAGATATGACAAATAACTACAAAGGGCACTCTTTTAGCCCAAGAGTTGGCTTGCTGTGGGACTTTTTACCAGAGCATACCGCATATGCTTCATACTCAAAGAGCTTTGCCCCATACGGTGGCCGTGGAAATATAGGTATAAGTATAGGCGATACAACAATGCTTGATCTAAAACCGCAGAATAATGAGCAATATGAAATCGGCTTAAAAAGCACATGGGCTGATAATAAATTTAGCTCAAACCTAGCTATATTTCAGATCGAGCATAATAATATAAGATATAGACCAGATCCTACAAATGATCCATTCACTTGGGCACAGCGTGGTAAAGAGCGAAGCCGTGGTATAGAGCTAAATATATTGGGTCAAATTTATGAAAATTTATATCTAAGAAGTTCGCTTGGATATATGAGAGCTATTATCGCAAGCGACAAATCAAATCCATTAAACGAAAGACTTAATTTAAAAGATACAACCAACTGGCAGGGCAATGTTTTTTTAAGATATGCTAAAAACGACAAATGGTATGTCGAAAGTGGCGTAACCGGGTACTCTAAAAGATATAGTTACCAAGTAACTAAAACAAGCGTAACCGATCAACACTTGCCCGGCTTTGTAAGGCTTGATGCAAGTGCTGGATATAACTTTAATGAACACGCTCAAATAACACTAGCGATAAATAATATCCTAAATAAAAAATACTGGCGTTCTGATTCAAGACCGGGCGACGAGAGATCGTTTATGCTAAATATGCACTACACTTTTTAACTAAAATTTACACCGCCTTCTCTTTGGCGGTGTAATCTTTTGTCATGTGAAATTTGGAGAAATTTAACCACCAAGGATGGCTAAATTTGAAGTTATCTTAAAATTTGAATCTTTGCTTTTGCGCGGAGTTTATCAAAATAATCAGCCATAAGTTTTTCTTGCTCACCTTGATAAAGCTCGTTTATAACATTATCCTTAACATCTGCAAAGCTTGGAGTGTATGAGCCAATTTTCTCTTTTACATAAAACATATCAAAACTATCAGCGCCTTGTAGTATTTGGGTAAATTCGCCATTATTTGTACCGGCTATGATGGCAGCTAGTCTTGGATCTATGCTTTGATAGTCTAAACTAAGCTCTTGTGTTTGCACATTGCTAAGTAGCGAAGGACTCGTTTTTTGAGCTTCTAGTTCTTCAGGATTTTTTGCCCTATAAAGGACCACTTTAGCAGTGCTAAAGACCTTAAATTTATCAGGATTGGCGTCAAAATACATCTTTGCTTTTTGCTCATTTACATTTTTGCCAGCTTCAGCCAAGATGCTTTTATAAAGCTTTTCTTGAAGCATCTTTTTTTCTATGTTGTTTTTAAACTCCAAAAAGTCCATGCCCTGGGCTTGGATAGAGCTTCTAAACTGCGAATTTGTCATGCCATTTTGCTTTGCGATCGATTCGATTCTATCGTTTAGCTCAAATGGTGTTACGCTAATGTTTAAATTTTTTATCTGAGCATCTTCGAGTCTATCTCTTATGAGTAAATTTAAAGCATCTTGTTCGCTAGCTCTTAGCTGCTCTTTTAAGCTATAAACTTCATAAAGCGTGATTGGTTCGTTCTCTACAATAGCTGCGATACCGTTTATCATCTGAGCCGAATATAAATTTAAAGCACTTAGCATGCCAGCAGCCAAAAAGAGCAATTTTTTCATAATAAAACCTTTGTTTAAGTATTTAGTAAATATAATTTTGGGCAATTATAACATAAAAATAAGGCACAAAATGATAGTTACTAGATTTGCTCCGTCGCCTACTGGATATCTACATATAGGCGGACTTAGGACAGCCCTTTATAATTATTTATATGCAAGAGCTAATAATGGAAAATTTTTACTTCGCATCGAAGATACTGACCTAAAACGAAACTCAGAAGAGGCCACGCAAGCCATAAAAGAGGCATTTGCGTGGTGCAAGCTAGATCACGACGGCGAAGTGACCTATCAGTCAAAGAGGTTTGATCTTTACAAAGAGTATGTTAAAAAACTACTTGAAGAAGGCAAGGCATATAAATGCTATATGAGCAAGGACGAGCTTGAAGAGCTTAGAGCTAGCCAGGAGGCAAGAAAAGAGCGTCCAAAATATGATAATAGATATAGAGATTTTACTGGCACTCCTCCAGCTGGTATCGAGCCAGTCATCCGTATAAAAGCCCCGCTTAGCGGCGAGATTGTCATACATGATGGCATAAAGGGCGAGGTTAAATTTAAGGTTGAAGACATATTAGATGACTTCATCATCGCAAGAAGCGACGGTACGCCGACATATAACTTCACAGTTGTGATAGACGATGCGCTAATGGGTGTAACTGACGTTATCCGCGGCGATGATCACCTCTCAAATACCCCAAAACAGATCGTTCTTTACGAGGCACTTGGCTTTAAGGTACCAAAATTTTATCACGTCGCTATGATAAACGGCGAGGATGGCAAAAAGCTTAGCAAAAGGCATGGTGCGACTGATGTTATGGAGTATAAAAAGATGGGCTATTTGCCTGAAGCACTCTTAAATTTTCTCGTTCGTCTTGGCTGGAGCCACGGCGATGATGAGATTTTTACTATTGAGGATATGCTTAAATACTTTAATCCAAACGATATCAACAAAAGCTCAAGCACTTACAACGCTCAAAAGCTTGACTGGCTAAATTCTCACTACATTAAGACTTTACCTTACGAGAGGCTAGCGCACGATATGCTTGAGTTTGGTGTGGATTTTAAGGCTTTGGTAAAGGGTGAGCTACTTCTAAATTCGCTCCGCGAGAGATCAAAGACATTAATCGAAATGGCAAATAGCGCAAACACGATCATCAACGCTCCAAAAAGCTACGATGAGAAAGCTTGGGCTAAATTTATAAATGAAAATAGCAAAGAAATTTTGGCTAAATTTGCTCAAATTTTAGACCGTGACCTTGACGCAAAGGGCTACGAGGAGCTAACTAATAAATTTTTAGAGCAAAATGGCTTAAAGCTAAAAGACCTAGCTCAGGCTCTAAGAATAGCGCTAACTGGCTCAAGCGTGAGCCCAAGCATCTTTGAAGTGCTTGAAGTAGTGGGCAGTAGCGAGACGAAAAATAGAATACAAAATTTATTAAAGGAAGAGAAATGACACATGTAACTAAAGAAGAAGCACTAAACTACCACATAGGCGGTAAGATCGAGATAAAGGTAAAGACGCCTTGCGAGACGTCAAGAGACCTTTCAATGGCCTATACACCAGGTGTTGCAGAGCCTTGCAAAGAGATAGAAGCTGACAATGAACTAGCTTATAAATATACAAATAAAGCAAATCTGGTAGCCGTCATCACTGATGGCACAGCTGTTCTTGGACTTGGCGATATCGGCGCTATCGCTGGTAAGCCAGTTATGGAAGGAAAGTCAGTTTTATTTAAAAAATTTGCAAATGTTGATGCCTTTGACATCGAGCTAGACGAGCATGATCCAGATAAGATCGTTGAGATTTGCAAGGCTCTTGCTCCGACATTTGGCGGTATAAATTTAGAAGATATCCGTGCTCCAAAGTGCTTTGAGATTGAGCGCAAGCTTCAAGAAGCGGTTGATATCCCAGTAATGCATGACGATCAGCACGGCACGGCGATGATAACAAGTGCTGGCATGATAAATGCGATGGAAATTTCTGGCAAAGATATATCTAAGATAAAAATCGTAGTTAGCGGCGCAGGTGCGGCTGGCATTGCATGCGCGAAGATGTATAAAGCGCTTGGTGCAAAACACATCGTGATGATAGATAGTAAAGGCGTAATTCATTCAAAAAGAACAGATCTTACACCTGAAAAGGTAGAGTTTGCGCTTGAAACTGAGGACAGAACTCTAGCTGATGCGATGAATGGTGCTGATATGTTTTTAGGTCTTTCTAAGCCAGGTGTGCTTACAAAAGAGATGGTTGCGTCAATGAATAAAGAGCCTATCATCTTTGCTTTGGCAAACCCAGTGCCTGAAATTTATCCAGAGGACGTCGTAGCTGTAAGAGATGACGTTATGATGGGTACAGGCAGAAGTGACTATCCTAACCAAGTAAATAATGTTTTAGGTTTCCCTTTTATCTTTAGAGGTGCGCTTGACGTTAGAGCTAAAAAGATCACTGAAAATATGAAAATGGCAGCAGCTAGAGCGCTTGCGCAGCTTGCAAAAGAGCCAGTACCAGCTGAAGTTTTAAAGGCAAGTGGCGTTAGCGAGCTAAAATTTGGCAAAGAGTACATCATCCCAAAACCATTTGACAAACGCGTATTAACAGCGGTCGCTCCAGCAGTTGCAAAAGCTGCGGTTGAAGATGGCGTAGCGAGAGTAAAAGATTTTGATGTTGAGGCTTATAGAGCCAAACTTGCAAAAGGATTTTAAATTTTAGCCCAAATTTTGGGCTAAACTCTTTTTGGCATTTTGTAAAGATAAACCTTGTAAAAATAGTAAATTTAAGGATAAAAAATGCAAAACGTTAAACTCATCTCGCACCCACTGATCGAGCATAAATTAACCATTCTACGTGATAAAAATACCCAACCTTTTCAGTTTCGTATGCTAGTTGATGAGATCAGTTATCTTATGATATTTGAGGCGACTAGAAATTTAAAGGTAAAAAATGTCAAAGTCCAAACTCCAGTTGCGGTAGCAGATGCAAAAAGGCTTACTACAAAGGTGATGATATGTCCTATTTTAAGGGCTGCTCTTGGTATGCTTGATAGCGTTTTTACCATCATCCCAGATGCGAGTGTGGGCTTTTTGGGTTTTCAGCGAAACGAAGAGACCGCTCAGGCTGAGTTTTTCTACGCAAAGCTTCCAAAAGATGCAAAAGAGCGCATGGCGATCATCATCGATCCTATGTTTGCGACTGGCGGCACGGCGATAGATGCGGTCAAATTCTTACGTGAAAAGGGCGTTAAGGAGATCAAATTTATCTCTATTATTGCTGCTCCTGAGGGACTAAAGAGATTTAGTGAAATTTACCCAGATGTCGAGGTCTATACGGCATCGATTGATGAGAAACTAAACGAGAAAAACTATATCGTTCCAGGTCTTGGTGATGCTGGCGATAGAGTTTTTAACACACTTTAAGGGCAAAATTTGAATAAAAGACTTTTGCCAGCCTTAGTTGCCTTTGTCATTGCTATCATCATAGGCACCTTCTTTTTTTCAAAAGAGGGCAGTGAGGCAAACAAAAACGCTCAAATTTTACTTGAGCAGCTAAACAAAGAGGGGCAAAAGAGCCAGAGTCTCGCAGAAAACGGCTCATACACCTCAAAAGATGATGTCGCACTTTATATCTATAAATTTAACAAGCTGCCAAAGAATTTCATAACTAAAAAAGAGGCACTCGAACTTGGCTGGGATGCAAAAAGCGGAAATTTATGGCAGATAAGCGGCGGCAAAAGTATCGGTGGAGATAGATTTTTAAACCGAGAAAAGAGGCTACCTGAGGCTGATGGCAGAAAGTGGTTTGAGTGCGATGTGAATTACAATGGTGGCAGGCGCGGCGCTGAGAGAATTTTATACTCAAACGACGGGCTTATCTACTACACGCCTGATCACTACGAGCATTTTTACCTGCTTTATGAAAAGAGGATGCAATGAAAATCGTGATCTTAGATGCCAAAAAGATGCTCGAAAAAGAAAAAATGCATGAGTATTTTGCAAAGAAATTTGACCTGCCAGAGTACTACGGCAGAAATTTAGACGCACTCTTTGACTGTCTTTGTGAGATAAATGAGCCAACACTTATAAAGCTAAAAAATGAAAATGCTTTGGATAGTGCCACAAAAGAGAGCTTAACCCAGCTATTTCGCGACGTTTGCAACGAAAACGAGCTAGTTAAATTTGAGCTTGTAAAAGATAAAAAATGATATTTGGAAAGATTGATTATCTAAATTTACTCCCATTTCACGTTTTTTTAAAATCAGCCCCACTAAGCTCTCAGATAAAAAAGGCGATCGAGTTTAAAAAGGGTGTGCCAAGCAAGCTAAATAGGGCGCTAAACGCTAGAAGGATCGACGCTGCGGTGATCTCAAGTATAGCTAGTAAAAAGGCAAATTTAAAGAAGCTAAATTTTGGAATAGTCGCCAAAAACGATGTAAAAAGCGTGCTTGTGCGCAAAAACTCAGCCCCAAAGCCAGATCCTGCCTCTGCTAGCTCAAACGCCCTAGCTAAGGTGCTTCGTCTAAATGGCGAGGTGATCATAGGCGACAGGGCACTAAAGGCATACCTAAGCGAGGGCAAAGAGTGCTTTTATGATCTTGGTAAAATTTGGCACGAAAAGACAAATTTGCCCTTTGTTTTTGGTAGATTTTCTTACGCAAAAAATGGCTCGTTTTATAAAAGGTTGGTTGCAAAATTTTTGCAAAAAAATATAAAGATCCCAAACTATATCCTAGCTAGCTACGCTAAAAGTCGAGCCATAAGCGAGCAAGATATCAAGTGGTATCTTAAATTTATAAGCTACAAAATAGGCCCAAAAGAGCAAAAATCACTCCGAAAATTTTTTAAAGAAGATAGATTGTTAAAAGCAGAAAAAAGAATTAAATTTTTATAGCTTCTTAGTAGCTGCCAAGAAGCTATAAAATTTAGTGGTGCATATGCATATTAGTTGAGTTATCATCGCTCATATTTTGCATCATCATCTTGTGGTGATCGTGCATTGGCATATCTGCTGGCATGTTCATCGGCATATTCATATGCATACCCATCTCACCGTTTTCAGCCTTGTAGCCAGTTATGGTAGGATCAACCATGCCAAATATCATAGCGACGTGTGCGACGACCAAGGTAAATATGAGTAGGTAAAAGTGAAGCTTTAGCTTTGCCTTTTCGCTTGCGTTTTTGTAGATCAAATTTAGCTCTAAAAGCGCGATGCCAAGAAGTGGTATGACGCCGATGAGATATGAGTAGACAGCGATGACATCGGCATATCCACGCCATTTTATACTTGGATAAATTTTTGCCATAAAATAGATCACAAGAGCTGTAAAATAGACCCCAAGCACTATGCCAGCAAATTTGCTAACAGCCTTAAAGCCAGCATTTTTGCCGCTATCCATGTGATACATAGCGAGAAACTCCATCGCCACTAAAAGCTCCGTAAGCCCCACAGGTATCACCATGTAGAGGATTAGATTGTAAGGTTGATTGAGCGATAAAAGCTCCATGTAGTGTGTCATTACCACTGTAAGTCCTTTGTAAAAAATTTAAAGAAGTTTAATGCCAAATTGCTAATAATTATAAAATATCAAGATAACAAATTTAAGGGGATGTTAAATTTACTCCTAGCTTAGCTAAGAGTAAATTTAAGCTAGTCTTTAAACTCGTGTGAGATGACTGGAGAAAATTCCTCCCAGTGAAGTTTGGTTTTGATTGTTGGCATCTTGCTTTGAAATGGTTCTTTCTTAAGTGCCGCCATAGCGACACTATCGCCTTTTGGTTTAGCCGGTGCTTCTACGTTTAGTATAGAGCGCTCAAGCTCGATGAAGTCTTTTAAAATGACTGTGTATGATTTAAAGAAATTTGCCTCTTTGTGAGCTGAGAGTAGCTGAGAAAACTCATCTACAAATAAATTTAAAGTCTCGCCAAAGAGTTTATTGCTAATATTTTTTGCATCATCAAACTCATCTTTTAAAAATGTAGCCATTGCTAAAAATATAAATCCAACGTAGTCCTCGCTATCTTTGCAAAGCTCGCTATCACGTCTATATGGGCTTAGTTTTAAACATTCAATAACCCTAAGCCTAGCTGCTCCGTTATCTCTGCCCTCTTCATAAAATGAGGCACTTAAAGGGATATTTGTAAAGCCAAAAAGAACGTCATTTTGTTCTTTTGAAAATTCTTCAAAGCTAAATTTATCTAAATTTTTAAACGCAGCATCACTATCCTCGCTTAAAGGATTTGCGCTTAAGTATCTTAACTGCTCTTTCCACCTTGAAAATTTCTCATCATTTGTGTAAAAAAACATAGGATATGCTAGAAATTCGTAAAAATATGATCTTGCTTTTATGATGTTTTTATCCATTTAATAAATCCTCTTTCATCGCGTTTATTTGGGCTTGAACCATTAGTTTGGCCTTACAGTCAGCACAGCAGTAAAGCGCTTTTATCTTGACCCTATCGTTGCCAAATCTTGGTTGCATTATAGTTGCGATCTTTTCGACAGCTTTTTTAGTTGCAAACTCTTTTCCGCACTCAACACAGGCAAAAAGCTCATCTCGTGCTAGCTCGTTATATGTAAAAAACTCAGGCTTAAGAGAAATTTTTCCAACCTCAAGGCTTATGGTATTTTTTTCGGCACAGCTTAGTTCGCAGTATCCGCAAGCTGTACAGACGCTTGGATTAAATAAAATCGAATTTGTCTTTTTATCAGCCACTAGCGCGCTTACGTTACAAGCGCCAACGCAACTTAGACAAAGTGTACAGCTATCAGTGTTTATCTTGACATCGCCATATCTTATCATCTCGCCGCTTTTTACCACGCCAAGATCCTCGCTACCTACTAAAAACTCGAGCCTTTTTGCAAAAATTTCTCTTTTTGGCAAGGCATATTCGTTTATAGTGTGTTGTGAGTCAGCTATAAATTTTGCTTTTTTGAGCGCGTCTTCAAGCTCATTTTTATCTTTAGCGTGATAGATCGCCGTCTCTTTAAATTTAAGCTCATAAATTTGATTTAAGATGCCAATGGCGTCTTTTTCGCCTTTGCCAAGAGTTTTGCTAAATAAAATCGCACTCGCACCACTTTCTTGAAGCAATGTAAGAAGATGCGCTTGATTTAACATATGCGGTGCTGATATGAAAAAAGGCAAGACATTTTCAGGTAGGCTTATATTTAGCTCGTCTAAATTTGTTTCATTAGAGATTATTAGTGGAATTTTACCTTTGTAAAGTTTGGCAATAGTAGCAAACGAGTTTTGCGGCATAAGTGTAGAGTCAAGAGATCCGCTAGGGCAGACGCTAATGCAGTTGCCACAATTTACACAATCGATTTGTGAGAAAACAAGATGCTTTGTCTCGTCTTCTTTTAAAATGGCCACAGTTGGACAAACATCGACACAGCGTCCACAAATTTCATTTCGTCGCTCATGGTATTGACAGATCGAAGAATCGTATTGAGTTAGACTTTTGTACTTAAATTTTGGAGTTTTTTCATTTAATATTTTAAGCACAGCTTCATCTTCTAGCCCAGCTATTTCGTAACAGCCGCTTTGCTTTAGCATATAATCTCTTGCATTTTCAACCAAGAAAAAGTCACAATCGACCTCAAATTCGTCATTTGCCCTAAGTATCAAAACACTAAGCTCGCCAGCTGCACCATAAATAAATTTTACTTCAAAATGCGTTAATTCAATGACTTTGTAGCCATTTTCTTTTAATAAATTTGCTAGTTCCTCACGGCCTGAGTTGCTTACTATTACGACATTTTTGCCGACTTCTTTTTCGTAATCAACATCCTTTGCCATGTCAAATGCAGTTGCTCTTGCTTCATAAAGCAAAAGTGTATTTTTAGCTTTTTCTAATACGCTTGCGGTTGTATTTTTTAGATAAAAATTTATCTCAGGTGCGATAATGTTTGCTTTAAGCTTTGGCGAGTTAGAAACTAAATATTCTTCTTTTTCGTTATTTATTTCTATCTGTTCATTTAGCATCAAAGTATCGTCAAAATCGTTATAAAAGCCAAATTCTTTCATAATTTCTCCTATTATCAAAAACAGGCTTATTTTAATATTAATGGGATTAATAGACTCTGAATTTTATATGTTCCTTTTTGCTCTAAGGTTTAATTTATAATATTTTTTATGTTAAAATCACGGCTTGGTAAAACTAACTTACTAGGAGCACGAATTGAGCGATTTAAGAGATATCCCACAAGTTGATAAGATTATAAAAAACGAAGTATTTTCAGGATTTGATATAAATTTAGTCACATTGCTTGCAAGGCAAATTTTAGATGAAATAAGAGCTAAAATTTTAAATGAAAATGCAAATTTCGCGTTGCAAGAAATAATAGATTTAATCCTAAACGAATATCATAAATTTAATGAATCAAGCCTTCAAAGAGTGCTAAATTTAACTGGTGTAACCATTCACACAAACCTTGCTAGAAGCGTCATCAATAAAGAAATTTTAAGTCGTGCAACTCCGGTAATCACAGGATATTCTAACCTTGAATACAACCTAAAAACAGGCAGCCGTGGCAACAGATATGACTACGTTGGCTCGCTTATAGCAAGAGCCTTTGGTTTTGAGGACGCTATCGTCGTAAATAATAACGCAAGTGCTGTATTTTTGGTGTTAAACACCTTTGCAAAGGGCAAGGAAGTCGTCGTTAGCAGAGGCGAACTAGTCGAGATCGGCGGTAGTTTTAGAGTGCCAGAAGTTATGGCAAATGCGGGCTGCTTTTTGAAAGAGGTTGGCACGACAAACAAAACTAAGCTAAAAGACTACGAAGAGGCAATTAGTGAAAATACGGCGATGCTTGTAAAGGTTCATCGCTCAAATTTTGATATCGTGGGCTTTAGCGAAGAAGTTACAGCAAATGAACTAAGTAAATTGGCGTGTGAGCAAAATTTGATAGATTATTTTGATCTTGGCAGTGGATTTTACGGAAATTTGCCCTTTAACTTAGACAAAAATGAGCCAGATCTAAAAAATTTAAAGGATGTTTCGCTAGTTAGCTTTAGCGGTGACAAACTCCTTGGTGCGGCGCAGTGCGGCATAATAGTTGGCAAAAAAGAGCTCATCGCAAAGCTTAGAAAAAATCAGCTTTTAAGAATGCTTCGCGTAGATAAAGTGATCATTTCGCTTTTGGCTGAGAGCATGAAAGCTTATTTAAATAAAGAATTTGAGCTAATCACAACACAAAAACTACTTCACAAAAGCGTAAAAGAGCTTGAAAACTTAGCAAATTTTATAAATAAGAATCTAAAAACATCGCTAGAAATCGTTCGCACACAAACCTTTGTAGGAGGCGGTGCGATGCCAAATAAAAAAATTCCAAGCGTGGCTTTGGCGGTTAGTGGAGATGCAGTTTTAAATGAGCAAAAATTTAGGCAAAAAAAGGTGATTGGCCGCATAGAAAATGATAAATTTATGCTCGATCTAAGATCGCTTTTGGATGATGATGTAGAAACGCTAATAAAAATAATAAATGAAACGGAAGAAAAATGAGTCTAATAATAGGAACAGCAGGGCATATCGACCACGGTAAAACCGCACTTATAAAAGAGCTAAACGGCTTTGAGGGGGACAATCTTGAAGAGGAGAAAAAGCGTGGCATAACGATCGATCTAAGCTTTTCAAATTTAAGTAAAAATGATGAAAATATCGCATTTATCGACGTGCCAGGGCATGAAAATCTAATAAAAACGATGATAAGTGGCGCATATGGCTTTGATGCGTGCTTATTTGTGGTGGCGGCAAATGACGGCCTTATGCCACAAAGCTTGGAGCATCTTGAAATTTTAAATCTTCTTAGTGTGAAGTCTTTGATCGTGGCACTTACAAAGTGTGACCTCGTAGATGAAGCGACTATAAATTTAAGAAAAAAAGAGATAAGAGATG
Organism: Campylobacteraceae bacterium; assembly: GCA_902387145.1. Classification (GTDB taxonomy): domain Bacteria; phylum Campylobacterota; class Campylobacteria; order Campylobacterales; family Campylobacteraceae; genus Campylobacter_A. The sequence continues at coordinate 117,122 of CABMKY010000001.1, forward strand.
AAATTTCTAAATTTAAAAACCTGCAAATTTTAGAAATTTTTGCCGTTAGTATAAAGGATAAGGCAAGCATCGACGAGCTTAGAAACTACCTCTTTACGCTAAGGGCTAGAAAACGCGATGAGGACGGCGTTTTTAGATACTACATTGATAGAGTTTTTAGTCTAAAAGGTATCGGAAATGTCGTAACTGGCACCGTGATAGAGGGAAGCGTTAGTAAAAATGAGAAGCTTTTTGACTACGACGCTGGCAAGGAGGTGCTAGTAAGAAGCGTGCAAAGCCATGATAAATTTGTAGAGCACGCTGGAGTTAGCAGCCGCGTGGCGCTTAATCTAACTGGCATTGAGCTTAGCGAGCTAAAAAAGGGGCAGCTACTTAGCAAAAAGGGCTTTTTTAGGGGATTTAGAGAGGTTGATGCGGTCGTAACTGCTAAAAATCTCATTCACTCGCAAAGCGTAACATTTTGCGTGGGTGCTAAAAATGTGCCTGCAAAGGTGCTTATACTAAGCCAAAAAGATGATAGCTACTTTGTTACCTTTAAATTTCAAAGCGATATGTTTTTGAAATTTGACGAGGCATTTGTGCTTATCTCAGATGCACGCGTGATAGGCGGTGGCAGAGTGCTAAATCCTGTGCTTGAGCCACTAAAAAAAGCTGGCAAAATTCTCTTTTTGGCTGCACTTTTAAAGCATGATTTCGTTGGGGCATTTTCTATACTTAAAGAAGCACACAAAAATGGCTTTGGCATCATCTCGTCTTATCAAAGATTTGGTCTAAATCACGAAGAGGCCGTAAATGTAGCTAAAAAAGTCTCAAACGTCTTTGTCGATGAAAAGGCTTTAAATATCTACGATCTAAGCGCGGTTGAGCGGATAAAATCTGTGGTTAAATTTATGATAGAAAAAAATGAATTTGCCGTTTTCTCAGCTCAAAGTATCAGCCTAAAACTTGCTTGGGCTAGCCAAAATTTAGCCCAAAAAGCGCTTGGTGAGCTTGAAAGTATAAACTTGATCTCTAAAAATGATGGCGTCTATACAAAAAAAGGCGTTGATATAAGCAAACTAAAAGTTAGGCTTGAAGAGAAAATTTATGAAATTTTAGAAAGTGGCAAGTTAGCCCCAACGGCGCCATATAATATATATGATGAGCTGGAAATAGATAGGCTAAGTGGTGATAATGCACTTAAAAAACTAACTGCAATGGGTAGAGTTGTAAGGCTGGAGCATAATCTTTTTATCACTAGAAATTCGCTAAAAATGGCACTTGATAAGCTAAGAGAGATCATCAAAAATCAAGGCTTCGTAAATGTTACAAACGCCAAGGATGCACTAAATTTAAGTAGAAAATATGTAATCGCTTATCTTGAGCAACTTGACCTTGAGAGTGACATAATAAAGCAAGGAAATGATAGAGTCTTTCGTGGTTAGTATTCATTTACAAAAAACAAATATAATCCGCCAAATTTTTAAAAAGGAAAAAAATGAAAAAAGTGGTTTTGGCCTCAATATTAGCGGCAACTAGCCTAGTGGCAGCTAGTAATAAGCAAATAGAAGATTTTTACTCAGAAGTTTTTAAAAATCAAAATATCGATGGTGTTAATGTAAAAGTCGTAGAACGCACTAAAATTTTAGATGATATAGAAAAAGTAAGCTTAAAATTTAGCAAAGGAGATATGTCTCAAGAAGATGTGACTTTTGTTAAGGGCGATCTTATGTTTCCTGATGTTGTAAATTTAAAGGAGCAAAAGTCTTATTTGGCTGAAGAAAAAAAGGTAATCGCAGAAAAAGCAGCACTTGATTTAGTAAAATCACTAGCTAAAATTTATAAAAATGAAGACAAGGCAAATGTTATAACTCTTGGCAATGATAGCAAAAAGCCAACTCTTATCATGTTTTCAGATCCTGAATGCCCATATTGTAGAGCCGAGCTAGCAAAGATCGAAACGACATTAAAAGACAATAACGTTGAAATCATCCTAACTCCAGTGCATGAACTATCATCTTTGCAAAAAAGTGCTTTGATCTATAAAGATATAAAAAATGCAAAAAGTGATAGCGATAAGGTTAAAATTTTAAGAAAATACTACGCTGAAGACTACAACGTAGATGATAAGAGCGTTAGCAAAGAAGATGTCGCAAAGATCGATAATCTCCGTAAAAAATACTTTGCAGCTGGCGTTAGATCAGTGCCATTTATCATAAACAAAAGTGATCTAAAATAATCTTTTCTAGGGAAACTCTCCCTAGAATTTCTTCTTTTAATAAAAATTCTTAAATTTTAAAATACATTTAACTATATTTTTAATAAATACTTAACAAATATAATTAATATTATATATTTACTTTTATTATTTTATAAATATGCTAAATTTACATAGTTTAATTCTAGGCTCTAAAAGCCCTGAAATAGACTATTTGCAATATTTTAGTATCTCTAAATATGCAAATTTTACATATTATGGAACCAAATTTCTCAAATTTTTAAGATTTGAGAGGCAAGGAGAAAAAATGCAAGGATCAAGACGAGATTTTTTAAAGAAATCTCTAAAAGTTGGTACTGCTGGCGGAATACTCGTAGTTTCTGCAATAGCAAAAACAACTAGTGATGACTTAGCTCCTGATGGCAATGGCGTCGTCGTAGGTAAGTCTAACAAAAAAGAGGTGCTTTATAAAAAAAGCAAAAATTGGGAAACCTACTATAAAATCGCTTATTAAGGGAGAAAACCATGAGTGATGCACGTATAGGGAGACGTTCATTTTTAAAGCTAGCAGCACTTGGTGCTGGCACCACAATGGCTTTTGGAAAAAATGATACGATAAGAGAGGCGAGTGCGGAAGAGATAAAAGATCCTTTTCCTGGCTCAAAAAAGGTTAGGACTATTTGTTCTATTTGTTCAGCAGGCTGTGGTATCGAGGCTGAGGTAAAAGATGGTGTCTGGATCCGCCAAGATATGGCGATGTACCACCCAATATCTCAGGGCTCACACTGTTCAAAGGGTATCGATCAGATCGATCTTACACATAGCAAACAACGTATCAAGTATCCTATGAAAAAAGTTGATGGTAAATGGCAAAGAATTTCATGGGATCAAGCCGTAAATGAGATCGGTGATAAGATGCTTCAGATCCGTAAAGAAGACGGTCCTGATAGTGTTGTTTTCTTAGGATCTGCGAAATTTAACAACGAGCAAGCATATTACTTTAGAAAATTTTGTGCATTTTGGGGTACAAACAGTAACGATCACGTAGCAAGAATTTGACATAGCGCAACAGTCGCCGGTGTGGCGAATACTTGGGGTTATGGTGCGATGACAAACCACTTTGGAGATATGGCTGCAAACTCAAAATGTATATTTATCATTGGAGCAAACCCAGCTGTGGCAAACCCAGTTGGTGGCATGAAGCACACTTTACAAGCAAAAGATAGAAACAATGCAAAAGTAATTGTAGCTGATCCAAATTTTACAAAGACAGCCGCACATGCTGATCTTTATTTGAGACAAAGATCAGGAACTGATATTGCACTTGTTTATGGTCTTATTCATATCATTCTTAAAAATGGCTGGGAAGATAAAGAATTTATAGAAAATAGAACTTACGGTATTGATGAGATAAGAAAAGAGGCTGAGCACTGGACACCAGAGGTTACATCTGATGTTACTGGAGTACCAGTTGATAAGCTACTAAAAGCTGCAGATATCCTAGCTCATACAAAACCAGGTACTGTTGTTTGGGCACTTGGCATCACTCAACACTCAGTTGGTACATCAAATACAAGAATTTTACCTATCCTTCAACTAATTCTAGGAAATATGGGCAAAGCAGGTGGTGGCTGTAATATCATTCGTGGTCACGACAATGTTCAAGGCTCAACTGATATGTGCAACCTTTCAGATAGCTTGCCAATGTATTATGGCTTAACTGATGTAGCATGGAAATATTACTGCAAAGGCTGGGGCGTTGATTATGACGAATTTATTAAACGCTTTGCAGTCTCAACAAAAGAGCCAAAACAAGGCGGTACTCCTGTTAAAAACACAGTCTTTGAAGAGTATTATTACCATGATCCTAAAAATCCAGAGGATAGAAACTGGAGAAACGAAAAAGGTTGGTCACTTTCAAAATGGTGGCAAGGCGTTTTGAAAGAGGAGAATACATTTAGTAGTGGTGCATTAAGAGTTCTTTGGGTTCAAGGAACTGGTCTAACATCTATGGCACACTTAGCTAAAATTCAAGAAGCAGCTTCAAAACTAGATATGATCGTTGTAGCTGAGCCATTTGTAAATGAAATTTCTATCCTTTCAGATAGAAAAGATGGCGTTTATATCTTGCCAGTAGCGACTGCATTTGAAAATGAAGGTCACTTAAGTGCTACAAACCGCTCAGGACAATGGAGAACAAAAGTTGTTGATCCACTTTATGAGAGCAAGGGCGATCACGAAGTGATGTTCCTATTTGCTAAGAAATTTGGCTTTTACGATGAATACGTAAAAGGCATGAAAATGGGTATCGTAGATCATGAAATAAAACAAGTAAAAGATGATTTTGTATGGCCTGATGATGCGACAAATGAGATAGCAAGAATTGGAAATTCTATAGGTTATGGTGGTAGAACAGCTGAGATGTTTAGACGTCACCAAGCAAACTGGGATAAATTTGACCCAGATACGCTAATAGGTATTGGCGGTGAAGTCAAAGGCGAGTACTACGGTAAACCATGGCCAGCATGGGATGAAAAACACCCTGGAACACCAATACTATATGATATGAGCAAGCCTTATGTTGAGGGTGGTTCAGGCTTTAGAAATCGCTTTGGTCTAGAGCATAATGGCGTTAGTCAGCTAGCTAGCGAAGAGACAACGCTTGCTGGCTCAGCTATAAAAGGTGGCTATCCACAAATCACAAAAGAGAATATAGAAAAAGTCTTAGGCATAACTCTAACTGAAGAAGAGAAAGCTAAGATCGGACCAAGCTGGAGCATGGATTATAGTGGTATTATCTTTGAAAAATGCCGTGAAAAAGGTGTTGTACCTTATGGTAATGCAAGGGCAAGAGCTATCGTTTGGGAATTCCTCGATCCTATTCCAAAACATAGAGAGCCTATTCACTCACCACGCTGGGATCTTGTTCAAAAGTATCCAACATTTGAAGATCAAGCTAGAAATTTCCGTGTTTCTACTAAGTTTAAGTCAGAGCAACAAGCAAAAGATTGGTCAAAAGAATTTCCAATTGTATTTAGCACGCAACGTGTCGTAAACTTAAGTGGTGCTGGCATGATCGAAAGAACCAGTAAATATCTATCAGCTATTACGCCAGAGATGTTTGCTAATGTTAACCCAGAGCTAGCTTTACAATACGGCATAAAAGACCGCGATATGATGTGGATTCACAGCCCACAAGGCACAAAGATCAAAGTAAGATGCTATCACAGCCAGATGGTAACTCCAGATAGAATTTGTATGCCATACAACTTCGCTGGTATTATGCAAGGCGTTGATCTTTCAGCTCGCTATCCAGAGGGCACTAAGCCTTATGTTATCGGCGAGAGCTTTAACACAGTTACTAACTACGGATTTGACCCAGTTACTCAAATTTCAGAGTTTAACGCAGGTCTTTGTCGTATAGAAAAAGCTGAGGAAAATACATTTAAAACATCGTTTTTCCATGAATATGGCGAGAGAGACGCCATGGGTAAAGAGTAAGGAGGAATAAAATGGCAAGAATGAAATTTTTCGTAGATACTGATAGATGTATTAGTTGTTATGGTTGCCAAGTTGCTTGCTCTTCTGCTCATGAACTTCCAGTGGGGATTTATAGAAGAAAGGTCATTACACTTCACGATGGTATCGAAGGTAAGGAGGTTTCAACTACCATTGCATGCCAACACTGTACTGATGCACCTTGTGAGCAAGTTTGCCCGGTTGATTGTTTCTACATTAGAGCTGATGGCATCGTGCTTCACGATAAAAATATATGTATAGGCTGTGGTTACTGCTTATATGCTTGTCCGTTTGGTGCACCACAGTTCCCTAAAGATGGAGCATTTGGCGTAAAAGGCGTTATGGATAAATGTACAATGTGTGCAGGCGGTCCAGAGCCAACAAACTCACACGAGGAGAGAGAACTATACGGTCAAAATAGAATGGCCGAAGGAAAAGTGCCTATGTGTGCGGCTGTTTGTGCTACAAATGCACTTTTAGTTGGAGATGCGGCTGAAGTATCAAACGTATATCGCAAACGCGTTATGCTAAGAAACACTGGGCTAAATGCCTAACAAGAAGGAGAGCATTTGCTCTCCTTTAAATTCAAATTTTAAACTTAAAACCTTTTCATTTTTTATAAAGCTACTATTTTTTATTCAAAAGATAAATTTTAAATTTACATTAGAAAATTTCTAAAACTATTTAAAATTGGCTATTTGAAGAGAAATTTCTCTTTATTATCTCAATTTGCTCTATTTTATGATAATCGTTTTTATTTTAATCAAAGTAAAGCCTTGATAATATTCACTTCAAAAAAATCTCACAGGTGGTTTATTTAATGAATAAATTCTTAAAATTTATGCTAATTATGTTGTTGCCTATTTGGCTTATAGCAAAAAATGACGACTACACACAAGTCGCAGCTCAGATAAAAGAGTCATTACAAAAAGTAATAACAGAGTATAGAGCTGGCAACGTCGAGCAAGCAGTTAGCGATACTCAAAATGCTTATTTTGGTCTGTTTGAAGATGTCGAAGCTGGCATCAGAATAAATTTAGGTCAGAAAAAAGCTTACTCTATGGAGAAGCAGTTTGGCGAGATCAGAAAGGCGATAAAAGCTGGCGAAGCACCAGATGATGTGCAAAAAAGAATAGACCAGATAAATAGCGAAATCGCTGAAGTTCTGCCAGTTATTTTAAACGGACATAAGCTTGTTGGTGAGTACTCAGACACTCCAGCACAAGCTGCTGCAAGTGGCTATGACACTTCTAAATTTATCCCTGAGTGGAAGGTGGCATTTGCAAATTTATCAGCCGATCTAGATAAAGCAATAGCAAGCTATGAGAGCGATAAGCAAGATGACGCCAAAAGTGCTATCCAAGATGCTAAATTTACAGATTACAGAAATACTCAACTTGAAATCGCTATTCGCCAGCATATAGAAAATGGTAAAAGCATAGATGCTGACATCCAAAGAAAGATGGGTGAAGCAATAAGCGGCATCACAAATGGCATAACAAAAGATGACTTTAAAGTAAAGCTAGAAGAGATCAAAAAGCTAGCTTATGACGCTGTCTCAAAACTCCCAGCTGATACTGCAAAACTAGCAAAAGTTGATATGAGTGATGTAGAAGCAGCTTCTGAAGAAGATAGTGGTGCAGATTATACCAAAGTCGTTCAAAACATAAACGACAAAATTCAAGCTGCTATCACACTTTATAAAAATGGTGATGTAAAAAAAGCTATGGGCGATATCCAAGACATCTACTTTGATGAGTTTGAAGGTAGCGGTATGGAGAATAAAGTAGGCGCAATAGATGTAAATTTAAAAACAGCTATTGAAGCTACATTTGGTAATCTTGTAGCCCTTATGAAATCAGGTGTAGACGAAAAAACTCTTCAAGAAAGCGCAAGCAAGATGTCATCTCAGCTAGCAGCCGCACTTGAAAAAACTAGCGGGTCAAGCTCACCTTGGACGCTATTTATCTGGGCACTAACTATCATCTTAAGAGAGGGCTTTGAGGCTCTTATCATCGTTGCAGCCGTCGTTGCATACCTTGTAAAAACTGGCAATGCAAAAGCTATGGGTAAGGTCGTATATAGCTCAGTTGGCGTGGCTGTCATCTTAAGCTTTGTTATGGCGTGGATCATGAACGTCATCTTTGGCGAGGCAGCAGGTCAAAAAAGAGAGCTTATGGAAGGCATCACGATGCTTGTTGCAGTGGGACTTCTATTTTATGTTGGCTTCTGGCTTCTTTCAAATGCTGGTGCTAAAAAATGGAACGACTACATCAAATCTCACGTATCTGAGTCTATCTCAAGTGGCTCAAGCACAGCGCTTTGGTGGACTGTATTTTTAGCCGTATTTAGAGAGGGCGCTGAGACAGTGCTATTTTATCAGGCACTTATCTTTGACGCAAAAGACTCAGCTGGCTACTCGATGATCGCAGCTGGCTTTGTTGTAGGTCTTATAGTTCTTTTGATAGTCTATTTCTTATTTAAAATTTTCGCTGTTAAAATTCCTATTAAACCATTTTTTATATTTACATCAGCGATCATCTTTTACATGTCGATCGTCTTTGTTGGCAAAGGTGTTGGTGAGTTAGTTGAGGGTAAAATTTTCATCCCAACTATCATAAAAGGACTTAGCTTCCCTGACTGGATGAGAGACTGGCTAGGACTTATGCCATATTATGAGAGCTTAGTACCTCAGATCATTATGGTGCTTGCCCTAGTTATAGGCATCGTTATCATGAAATCAAAACAAAATAAAAATTAATCTTATTTAAAGGAGAGAATATGAATAAAATTCTTAGTTCAGCTCTAGCACTTAGTCTAGCAGCTGGTTTTGCACTTGCTGGAGAGCACCCAATTGGCGAGCCTGTAGAGGCTAATGGCATGGAGATAGCTGCAGTTTATTTGCAACCAATCGACATGGAACCAAAGGGTATTGACCTAGCTCCAAGCCTAGCTGATTTTCACCTAGAAGCTGACATACACGCTATTGCTGGTAATAAAAACGGCTTTGGCGAAGGTGAGTGGATCCCATACTTAAAGATTAACTACGAGCTAAAAAACCTTGATAATGGTAAAACTAAAAAAGGTACCTTTATGCCAATGGTTGCAAGCGATGGCCCACACTACGGTGCTAACGTAAAAATGGATACAGGTGTTGGTAACTATGAGCTTAAATTCCACATCGACAATCCAGAAAAGCAAGGTTTTGGTCGCCATGCTGACAAAGAGAGTGGTGTTGGTAAATGGTTTGAGCCTTTCACAACAACTTATAAATTTCAATGGACAGGTGGTCCTGTTAAATAATCACCAGGGGCGTTCTCGCCCCTTTTAAAAAATTCTCACAGGGTTTAGTTATGTCAATTTATTTCTATCAGGTCTTTTTAGCCCTCCTTGGATTTACGCTTTTTGCTGCCTTAAATAACAAGGATAAAAGTTTAAAAACACTCTTTTTACCGTCACTTTTTGGAGTCGTAGCTGGTGTATTTATTTTTAAAGTCGTTCGTCACGCACTTGTAGATGATCAGTTTAAAATTTTCATCGATTCAGTGACGTTAGTTTTTCTACTAATTAGCATTTTATGGATATTTCTTGAGCTTAAGATAGCAAAAATTGTAACGTTTTTTATTTTAGGCATCGGCTTTGGCTTTGGCTATAGTTCAAGCAGTGTGTTATTTCCACTATTTGGTGGTGAGCTACTAGATACGCTTTCGGTCATTAGCTTCTTTCTAATGATATTTGCAATGATTTTGCTTGTATTTTTATTCTTTTTTATTTCGAATTTAAAATCTAGCATTTCTCCATTAATAGCTAAAATTTTAGCCCTTATCACTTTAGTTTTCTTGCTAATCGATAGGAGCTCTCAGACAGCACTTGAGCTTTTGCGTGCTGGGGCTTTAAAAATAAGTAGTGAGTTAAACTCTCAGATTCTATCTGTTAGTGCAAAAGGTATTTACGTATCAGAATTTGGTACTTATTTTTATATCTTTGTGATCTTACTTTTATGCATCACCGCGCTTTTCTTTATGCCAAAAAGTATTGATAAAAATAAATTTGGTTCTATCAAATACCGCTTTACAAAAGCCATTAGAGAAAATATTTCTGATAATGCAAAATTTGCATTTTGTAGTATTTTGATAGCACTTGGATTTTCGCTCTATTATGATCTTTACGCATCTCGTCCACCTGAAATTTCAGAGCCAGTGCTAGTTGAGCCAGTGGGAGATAAATTTATATTTGATGTTGATATGCTAAAAGATAATGAACTTCACAGATTTGCTTATATTACAGATGAGGGTAAGCAGATAAGATTTTTCTTGTTAAACCGCTTTAGCGACCGAGTATCGCCTGTTATTGTATTTGATTCATGCATGATTTGTGGCGATATGGGTTATATAAAAAGAGGAAATGACCTTATTTGTATCTCTTGTAATGTTAGAATTTTCTTGCCATCAGTTGGCAAAGAGGGTGGTTGCAATCCGATACCAATGCCATTTATCTTCGATGGCAAAAATATTATAGTTGATTATAAAACTATTACAGATGGAGCAAATTTCTTTAGTAAGGTTGTCGAAAAAATGGTGCTTGACCCAGTTAGTCGCAAAAAAGTGAGCAACCTTGAATCAAGATCATATTTATACTATGGACGCACATATTTCTTTGAAAATAACGAAACTCAAGCGAAATTTGAAGCAAATCCAGAAAAATATGTAGAAACAAATGGAACGTTAAAATGAAAAATATGCAACTAAGAATGATAAAAAGCTCGATCACGGGCTCAAAGGTGCAAAAGACGATGGCCTTTATCACCATCTTGCTAGCTGCTCTTTTGATAGCTTGCATGCTAAACATTACGCTAAAAATTGGCGATCAAGTAGCAACCGAGCTTAGAGGATATGGCTCAAATATCGTCGTTTTACCGCGCGGTGAGAGCCTAAGCATCGAGATCGAGGGTAAAAATTTCACTCCGTTAAAATCACAAAATTTACTCCCAGAAGCTGATATCTACAAGATAAAAGAGATCTTTTGGAGAAACAATATCGTTGCTTTTGCGCCGTTTTTAGAAGCAAAAGTTAAAGATGAAAAAGGAATTGAATTCGCCTTTGAAGGAACTTATTTTGATAAAAACATCGGTCTAAAAGATGAGCCAGAATTTAGCACAGGTGTTAAGAGCTTGTATGGATTTTGGGGCGTTGAGGGTGTTTGGCCAAAAGATGAAAGTATGGATGAAATTTTAGTTGGTGAAGAACTTTCTAAGGCTAAAAATTTAAAGGTTGGCGACAAGCTTAGCCTTGTGGGCAAAAATGGCACAAGAGAGGTTAGGATAGTTGGAATTTTAAAAGGAGCTAGTGACGAGACGCATAAGCTAGTTGGCTCACTAAAGCTTGCTGGTGATCTCTCAGGTCACGCTGGCTCATATACAAAAGCTGAGGTCTCAGCCATGACGATCCCAGAAAATGACCTATCGTTAAAAGCAAGAAGAAATTTAGACAATCTTGATAGCGCAGAGTACGATAAATGGTACTGCTCAGCCTATGCAGGATCAATCGCATTTCAGATAGAAGAAAATTTACCAAATGTTAGCGCAAAGGCAAGCCTTCAAGTAAGTGATGCGGAGAGTAATATCGTAAAGAAAATCCAAAGCCTAATGGGCATCGTTAGCATCATCGCTCTTGTGGTTTCAGCCATTGGTATAACATCGCTAATGACAAGTGAAATTTACCGCCGCAAAAAAGAGATCGGTCTTTTAAAAGCCATAGGCGCAAGTAACTTTGAAATTTACGCCCTTTTTGCTAGCGAAAGCCTTGTGGTTGCATTTTTTGCGGGCATCACTGGAGCATTTTTGGGTTACGCTCTAAGCTACGTGATGTCCTACATTATCTTCTCTCACGGCATAGGCATAGCGTGGATCGTGCTGCCAATCAGCGTGGCATTTGCCCTACTTATCTCAGTCGTTGGCTCGCTAATGCCAATGAGAAACGTCATAAATTTACTACCTGCGGAGGTGCTATATGACCGCAAATAGCAAATTCTTTTACAATACAATTTATAAAAGTTTAAAAAATGGCTCATCAAGAGTCATGGTCATCGTGATCTCTATCTTACTTGGAGCATGCGTGTGTGCAGCGTTTGTTAATGTCTATCTTGACATAGACTCTAAGGTCTCACGTGAGCTAAAAACTTATGGTGCAAATATGATCTTTGCTCCAAAAGATATGGCGACAAGTGATGATATGAGCGAAAAAACTTACAATGAAATGATCGCTAAAGTACCAAAAGACAAGCTTCTTGGTGAGAGCGGCTATCTCTTTGCTCAGGCAAATATCGGTCCAACAAATGCTATCGTCATGGGAACAAAATTTAGCAATCTAAAAAAAGTTAAACCATTTTTAGATGTTAGAGATGGAACGATGATAAATGTCGATTTTGACGATAAAAACGTGCTAATAGGCGTCGATCTTGCTCGTCAGGCTGGCTTTAAGGCAGGCGATGATATAGAAATTCGCGCCATTGGCTCAAATGAGAGCATAAATGTAAAGATAAAGGGCGTAGTCGCAAGTGGCGACAAAGAGGATGCGCTTTTGATCACGTCACTATCTTTGGCTCAAAAAATTTCAAATAAAGCTGGCAAAATAAACTATGCTGAAGCTGTTGTGCTTGGTAACTTTGACGAGATAACATCGCTCGCAAAGACTATAAGTAATGAAGAAATAGCTGCAAAACCAGTGGCAAAGGTCTCAAAGTCTGAGGGCTATATCTTGGAAAAGATCAAGCTATTAATGGCACTTGTTAGCCTTGTTATTTTGCTCATTACTTCAATGTGCGTAAACACAACGCTTAGTGCTATCTTGCTCTCTCGCTCAAAGGAGATCGCACTTCTTAGAGCCATAGGTGCAAGCAAAAAAGATGTACTAAAGCTATTTGGCTTTGAAACATTTGTGACAGCGCTCATCTCAGCATTAGTTGGTGCATTTTTAGGATATTTACTAGCTCAAATTTTAGGTTATGCGATATTTGATTCTAGTATTGATTTTAGAATTTTAAGCATCCCAGTAGCTGTGATAATATCGCTTTTATTTGCAGCGATCGCAGCATTTTATCCGATCAAACGGGCACTTAATAATAAAATGGCAGATACATTAAGAGGAGAATGATATGCAAAATGCACTAGAATTAAAAAATATTTGTAAAATTTTTGGCGATGTTAAAGCACTTGATGATATAAATTTTGAGGTTAAAAAAGGTGAGTGGGTCAGCGTAATGGGGCCAAGTGGTAGTGGTAAGAGTACGCTTGTAAATATCCTTTCTCTAATGGATACTCCAAGTAGTGGCACTTATATGCTCGGTGGCGATGATGCGAGCAATCTAAATGCTGATGATACACTTAAATTTAGACGCGAGAAGATCGGTCTTATTTTTCAGCAGTTTCACTTAGTGCCATATCTTAGCGCACTTGAAAATGTGATGATCGCTCAGTACTATCACAGCTCAGTTGATGAAGAGGACGCTAAAAAGGCACTTGAGGCAGTTGGTCTTTCTCACAGGCTAACGCATAGACCAAGTCAGCTAAGTGGTGGTGAGCAACAACGCCTTTGTATCGCACGCTCGCTCATAAACGATCCTGAAATTTTAATAGCAGATGAGCCAACTGGTAACCTTGATGAAGCAAATGAAAGAGTTATACTTGATCTATTTTGCAAGCTAAGAAAAGATGGCAAGACGATACTTCTAGTAACTCACAACCCTGATCTTGGCGAGTATGGCGATAAGATCGTCTATCTAAGACATGGCAAACTAGAGAAAATTCGCACTATTGAAAATCCAAAGGTGCCAAATGAGATATAAAATTTTATTTTTATGTCTAGTCTCAGCCCTAGTTATGGGCTGCGTCAAGCAGTATGAGAAGCATCATATTACGCTAAATGACTCAAGTGGCATTGATACGCAGTTTTTCCCAACAGAAAAGAGGCTAAAGATAGGCGATAAGCCATATATGCTATTTTTCTTTGGCACTGACTGCGGAGTGTGCAAGGCCGCAATACCTGACCTAAATACGCTTGAAAAAGAGTATGGTAAAGAGGTTCAATTCATTGGTGTTTTAGGGCCTAGTAAGGGTTTTGATAAAGATATTGAGCTTTTAAAAGAGCACAACATCACCTTTAAAACTACGAGCGATAAGGTTTCGGTTGATTACTTTAGTAAGGCAGTTGGTGGCGTCATGGGCGTGCCAGTTATCTATTTTTTTGATAAAGATGGTAAGATGCGATCAAAATTTATCGGTCTTACACCAAAAAGCGTACTTGAAAGTGCTATAAGATCGCTCTTGTAGGAGTGAATATGAAAAATTTCTTTTTATTTGTCTTAGCGGTATTTTTTGTTGGATGTGCTAACAGCACTCCAAATATCTCGGTCAAAACGAGCGATCCGATCTTTTTTACGCTTAATGAATCAAACAAAAGCGTCTATGTAAATTTTAAAAATAGTGCGACCGGGCAAGATGTAAATGCTGAAATTTTAAGCGAGTTTGCAAAGGCTGGCTTTAGAAACGAGCCAAATATCAAAAACGCCGACTTCATCATCCTTGGTGATGTGCAAAGCTTTTCTAGGATAATCAAAAGAGATCCTAGATTTTCAATGGGCATGGGATATGGCTTTGGCAGACCAAGCTTTGGCTTTGGCTACTCGATGTTTTTCCCATTTGGCTATTACGATGATGATGACTTTAGCACGAATAGCTATGCTTATCACATGCAAGTAAGCGTGCTAGTGCGTCCAAAAAATGGTGGCGAAAAGGCGACAAATATATCGCTTATGCAAGCTGGTAATGTCTATTCGCCAAGCTACATCTGGTCGTTTTTTAAAGAACGTCTAGCAAAACAGATCGTTAGCTTTTTTTATAATGTCTCGCAAAAATAGGAGAAATTAGTAAATTTAAAAGGATTTAAATGCTAGTTGATGGAAGCTATGAAATTTCATCTTGTGATGATATTGAACTTGGTATAAAAAGAAGCTCTCCTCTCTCCTTTTATTCCTGTTATGACGATGCCAAGGATGCAAAAGCTCTTTTGGTGATTATCCCTGGGCTTGGAGAAGACTCTAACCTTGGATATAGAGCTAATCTTATGCAGACTATGGCAGAGACTTATGATGTTGCATGTATTAGTGTGGATTATCACTGCATAGGCAACCGCCCACAGCTTGGGGCGAAATTTGGGCTTGATGATATAGATCGCGAAATCTTAACAAGAGAACTATCAAGCATAGGTATAAATTTACCAATTGATCTAAAAAGTATCGACTGCCACGAGAAGGTTGATTTGCTACTTAAATTTCTCAGCAAAGAGATTACTATTCGAAAAGAGAGAGGTATTTTGCCGGCTGATTTTAGGCTAAATGCTAGCATTACGATGGTGCCAACAAAAAATGAATATCAAAATTTTGGCGTTATGCAAGCAATGGACGTACTAAATGCCGTGCTTTATACAAAAAAATATATAAATAATGCCAAATTTGAACATCTGCCAGTGATAATGGTAGGTAGCTCACATGGTGGATATTTGGCACACATGTGTGCCAAGATCGCTCCATGGCTAGTTGATACCGTGATAGACAATAGCTCTTATGCCATATTTTTATGGCGTCTTATTGGCTTTGGTAAAGAGATAAATTTTACTAACTATTTTTGTTTTGGCACTGACACTTTGTATCAAAATTTATATATTTATTTTTTTGATAAGACCTACTGGACACTTAATGAAAAATCACCATACTATTTTATTGACGCAAGAGAAGAGATAAGAAACATCCTAAATTTAGATCATTTAAATGTTCAGAGCAGCTATAAAAAGCCAATTTACGTTAGCTATCACTGTATTTTCGATAAAGAAATAGCTCCAGCAAAGGATAAAATCGAGCTTTACGAGGCTCTTAAGAAGCTAAAATTTGACGCGACGCTTCATATGGTAAAAGATGAGAGTGAGGTTGATGGCAAATTTATAAAGTCTATAACGCATGGAATGGGGATGTCTTATAAACTACTTTTACAAAAAGAGCTTCCCAGTATGATGGAGAAAACTTTATCTCAAAAAAACAAGAATAGCTGCAAGAGTATTGAGTATAAATGCGGCAATACGATCTATAAATTTAGTGAAGTCTTAGATCAAATAAATCTTGAAATTTTAGATATTGCTTAGTATTTAAAATATTTAAAACTAGGCGCATAAAGACCTAGTTTTTATCAGTCATTATCTATCTCAAAGTCGTAAAATTCGCTTTCATACTCAACATTTCCTATTTTGCTGTATTGTATAAGAGCTGCTTTTATATTATCTATCTGCTGATACATTAGGCCAAGAGCTATTCTATTTTCGATAGCGCTAGCATCATTTAGTTTTGTTAGCTCTAAAAGTGCGATCGCGTTTGATACTTTTCCAGCTCCTGTCGCAGCCACAGATGCTAAAAATAATGTGCTAGCGTCATTTACTTTAAACTCATCGATTGCCTGATTATAAAGTTTATAGCTCTCCTCAAAATCGTTTGTAAAGATATCGACATAGGCTAGAGTTTGGATTAAATTTATATTCTTTGGAGCATTTTTTAGCTCGGCTCTTAACTTATCACGCTCTCTTGTAAGTAAGCCTGAAATTTGAAGTAGCTTGATGTATTGCTTTTTGATGATATCAGCACCGTGATAGAAAGCGTTTGAATCAAGCTGCTTGCCGTTAAAGTGAATTTGTATCGCTTTTGCATACTCTTTGATACTTTGCTCTTTGTTTTTCGAGATAAAATTTAAGATATTTGCAATAATATCATTTGGCAAAATTTTTAGTAGTTCATCAGCTTTCTTTGCCATTAGCTCATCATTGTTTGTTACTTTTGCAATGATGATATCAAAGGCTAAATTTAGCATTGTCTGTTCTTTTGGCTCTTCAAGCCACCTTATCATCGCACTTTGGTTGCCGCTAACCAGGCTTAGAAGCGAGGCATATAAATTTACAGGCTTTAAATTCTTGTCGTTTTCTAAATTTTCGCCGATCTCTTCAATGAGTTTTGGGTTTAAATTTCTATTTATATCTAGACAAATCGCCCCAAAAATACCTGCAAGATGGTTATTTACATCCTGGTGATAGCTTGCTATGAAGTGCTTTGCTGCAAGGCTAAAATTTCCAAGCTGAGCGTAGCTTAGAGCAAGGTTGTATTGTAAGATAGAGTGATTTGGATAAGTGCTGGCTAGCTCTTCAAACTCTTTATTTGCTTCTTTTAAGCGGTAGCTTAGTGCTTTTGCGATAGCTTCGCTAAGTTTTGCATTTACTTTTGAAGCAGCTGCACTTTGGCTAAGATAGTCATTTGCTGCTGAAGTGTCGTCTAAAAAGACGCTAACGCCGCCTTTTCTTATCTGCTCGATGCTCTGTTTTGCGTCAAAGACCTTGTAGGGTGCGAAGTAGAAAAGCGTCTCATAGCGCCTTGTTCTATCAAAAAACATATCATCACTAAAGTGTGCCTGAGCTAGGCTGACATCAAAAAGATCAGGCTTTAGTATCGTTTTTATCTTGTAAATTTTGCTTGGCAAAGAAGCATTGTAGTCGTAAACATCTTTGATAAATGCCGCTGCGTCGCCGTAGTCAGCAGTTTTTAGATCTATTAGTGCTTCAGTCATCTTGATAAGATTGATATTTGGCGTATTTTTAGAAGCTTTTGTTAAATAATCCCTTGCCTTGTCATATTTGCCAAGTCTTGCATAGAGCTGTGCTAGCGTGAAGTCGGCTTTAAATGCTTTTTGGCTCTCAAGCTTAGCTATTGCTCTCTCATCATCTCCAAGAAGTGATAAAATTTTTGCACTTAAATAGGCATACTCATTTTTATAATCCGCAGCATTTGGATGAGAAAGTGCTTGAAGCGCTTCGTAATAGTTGCCTTTATAATAGTTTATAAGCGCGTAGTAATAGCTATAAAGTGGCGAGTTGTTTTCATACTGCAAAAATGAGTCAGCAAGTCCTATATAGTAGCTAAAATTTTTAGTGTTATTTAGCTCAAGCGAGCAAACAGCAGCATTTATGGCGCTAACTGCTGTGTTTTCTCTATCAGTTATAGCTTTGTTAAAAGATACGATCGCCTCATCACATCTTTCTTGTTTCATCTGCGAAACACCGAGGTTGTAGTTTGAGAGAGACTGGTTATAAACAGCTATGTTTTCATAAATTTTTAACGCCTCAAATTTATTGCCACGCTCATAAAGCTGATTGGCTTTATTTATCATTTCATCGATCTTTGAAGCGCCAAAATTTTGCGTTTGGTAGTTATTTTCTATATTTTTTACGATACTTGCAGTATCTATGTTCTCTTTTTTGTCTTTCTTTAGCAAGATAACTAGCAAAACCACTATCAAGATAATAAGTACTAGAGCGACCACGCCTGCTATTATAAAGAGCTTTTTATTGCTCTTTTTTACAGGGATTGGCTCTGGGATGCTCTCATCTTGTAGCACACCCTCACTTGCGATACTCTCAAGCGAGACGATCTCTTCAGGTGCCTCGGTTTTTGCCTCTTCAGGTGCTTCTTGCTCTGCTTGCTCGCCAGGTGGTTTTAAAACTACAACCTCTTCTTCAGCCACTACATATACCTTTTAAGAACTTCTGGAATTTCGATAGTGCCATCTGCTTTTTGGTAGTTTTCCATGATGGCAATAAGAGTCCTACCCACAGCTAGACTTGAGCCATTTAGCGTATTTACAAGCATATTTTTCTTGCCATCTTTAAAGCGAATTTTTGCACGCCTTGCTTGAAAATCACGAGTATTAGAAATAGAGCTAATCTCTCTATATTTACCTTGACCAGGCAACCAAACCTCAAGGTCTATCGTCTTTGCCGCGCTAAAGCCTAGGTCACCACTGCAAAGAAGCATATGGCGGTGAGGAAGCCCAAGGCTAGTTAGTAGATCGCTCGCGCACGCTACCATTTCATTTAGCACGTCTTCGCTTTGATCAGGTCTTGTGATACTTACTAGCTCGACCTTTTCAAACTGGTGCTGGCGGATCATACCTCTTGTGTCACGTCCTGCTGAGCCTGCCTCTTGGCGAAAGCATGCTGAGTAGCAAGTCATTTTTATAGGTAACTGCTCTGCCTCAATGATGGTGTCATTGTATAAATTTGTCACAGGTACTTCGCTGGTTGGGATGAGATAGAGGTCCTCGTCGCGTACTTTGTAAAGGTCCTCTTCAAATTTAGGCAGCTGACCAGTGCCAAAAAGTGTGTTTGAGCTTACAAGATAAGGGACATTTACAAGCTCAAAGCCTCGCGCGCTGTTAAAGTCGATCATGTAATTAACAAGCGCTCTACTAAGCCTTGCTCCCATACCGCGAAGCACGGTAAAGCGAGATCCTGAGAGCTTTGCACCTCTTTCAAAGTCAAGCCAGCCAAGACTCTCACCTAACTCCCAGTGCTCTTTTGGTGTAAAGCTAAATTTAGTTGGCTCAAGCACCGTTTTTATGCAGACATTATCGTCCTCGTCCTTACCAAATGGCACGTCATCGTCGGTGATATTTGGCACGTTAAATGAAATTTGCTCAAGCTTTTCTTCATATTGTTTAACGATCTCATCAGCATCAGCAAGCGCAGCTTTGTTTAAATTTAGCTCATTTTTAAGCTCACTTACGTCTTCACCTGCTCTTGCTTTTATGCCAAGCTCTTTACTCTTTGCGTTTTGAATAGCTTGGAAATTTTCAAGTGCTTTGCGTTTTTGTTTTAGCTCGTTAAAGGTTTGTAAAAGCTCGTCAAGTAGCCCAGCTTTTACATTTTTTCCCTCAAGTTTTTTTACAAATTCATCGTAATTTGTCTCGAGTAGTTTTAAATTTATCATTCCGCATCCTTAAACCATAAACATAACTTTTGCAAAAAGTACGATAAAAACTGCCGCTGTTAGCGCAAATGGATGTATGTTGCCAAGTGGGCTAGGGCGTTTAAATATAAATTTGCAGCTCAAATTTGTTATAACTGCAGCTACGATTAGCATCGCTAAGAAAAATTTGATCATAAAAATGATTTGTAAATTTGTCTCAAAGTAGCCTCCAGCCTTTGATCCGATCCAGTTACTCATCATCATGCCTCCAGTTAATACCAAAAGCAAGATACAAAGTGGCATTATCTTAATAGCAACTGAACCGATAGCTTGTTTTGCCTTTTGAGCAAGCTCAGGTGGCATTTTTTTACAAGCTGCCTTAAAAATGATTACATCAAAAAAGAGGTAACCAACAAAAATGATTGCACAAAAAAGATGAACTATCTGTGCGTATGGATATAAATTTTGCATATTTTTCCTTTATTAATAAATTCCGACTGCTTCACGAACTTTTTTTATCGTTGTTTGAGCAACATTACTTGCCTTTTTGGCTCCTATTTCTAAAATTCCAGACACTTCGTCAGGGTTATTTTGATAATGCTCAAATTTCTCTCTCGCATCTTTAAAATAGTCCCAAATAAGCTCATTTAGATAAGCTTTAAAGTGCCCATGACCTTCGCCACCACGCTCATATCTAGCTTGAAGCTCTTTTTGCCCACTCTCGTCTAAGAAAAGTTTGGCGATATTATAGACGTTGCAGTTTTGCCACTGTTTTGGCTCTTCAAGCGGTGTGCCGTCTGTCACGATGCTAGAAATTTGCTTTTTAAGCGTTTTAGCATCGGCAAAGATGTCGATTGTATTGCCGTAGCTTTTGCTCATCTTTTCGCCGTTTGTGCCAGGCACGGTGGCGACATTTTCATCGATCTTTGCCTCAGGCAATGTAAAAATTTCTCCATGCTCGTTGTTAAATTTTATCGCGATATCACGAGCGATTTCTACGTGCTGGATCTGGTCTTTGCCCACGGGTACGACCTGCGCATTATAAAGCAAAATGTCAGCTGCCATCAAAACCGGATAGCTAAAGAGTCCGTGGTGCGAGCTAAGGCCCTTTGCGACTTTGTCTTTGTAACTATGCGCGCGCTCAAGTAGGCCCATAGGCGTGTGCTGGCTTAGTACCCAGTAAAGCTCAAGCACGTCTTTAACGTCACTTTGCACCCAAAATATGCTTTTATTTGGATCGATTCCAAGTGCCAAAAACGCACATGCAGCCTCAAAAGTATTTTGCTTTAGGGCTTTGGCCTCGCTAAGGCTCGTCATCGCGTGGTAGTTTGCTATAAACATAAACATCTCATTTTGCTCTTGCATATCAACCATCTGCTTTATCGAGGCAAAGTAGTTGCCAAGGTGTAGTTTGCCGGAGGGTTGGAGGCCGGTTAATACTCTCATCTTATCCTTTCAAATTTTGGCTTTTTCTCGTGAGCGCTTTTGATAGAGATTTGAAATTTTAAGCTTTCGGCAGACTATGTGTCTAGCCTCGGCTTAAAATTTCTACACAACTATCAAAATCATCTCACGATACTTTGCTAAAAATACTTTTTAAATTTTAACGTTACATTAGAGTTTTTGTATCTAATCTAATCTTAAAATTTAACTGGTAGACCATGCGTCTAGCCTTTGATTAAGAACAAAATTTTGCCTCGCCTAAACAAAAAATCTTTACCAAAAGCTTTTAAATTTTAACATCAAGTTAGACTTTTTAGTCTAGCTTAATCTTAAAATTTTTATCACACAACTCTCGTCGCTTTAGCGTTGCGAACAAAGTGAAGCAAAAAATCATCTTACGACACTTCGCTAAAATTTCTAACTACAAAACGTTAAATTTAGCTCAAACATTTCAAATTTTAACACCACGCGAGACAGCCATCTAGCCTGATCTTAAAATTTATCGTTGCAAGCAGCACTCATGCCACTTTACAACTAAATTTTTAAAAGCATCCTTATCTCTTTTACGATTTGCTTTGGAGTTTTACCCTCGACTTTGACGATGTAATCAGCCTTTTTCTCATAAAGCTCCTCTCGCTCCAGATGAAGTGCCTCAGCTCTTTTTAGATCACTTAAAAGTGGACGTTTGGCAAGCTTTTTCTCGCTATTTTTGCTATTTTTTAGCCTTTGCATGATCGCATCAAAACTAGCTTTTAGATAGATTACGGTGCCAATTTTCTTTAAATTTTTAACCTTTGCAAAGCCTCCGCCAGTTGAGATGATTGCATTTTTGACATTTGTCGCTAGAAATTTGGCAAGATCTTTTTCAAGCTGCCTAAAATGCTCCTCTCCATACTCTTCGAAGATGGCTTTTATCTTCATATTTTGTGAGCTCTCTAGTAAGTCGTCGCAGTCAAGGTTCATCGTCTTTAAAGCCTTGCTAAGCGCCCTTGCGGTCGTGCCCTTGCCAACGCCCATAAACCCTATCAAAACGATATTGTTATTCTTTGTTTTCATCGCTCTCTCCACGTTTTTTAGGGATTAGCACGATAGGTACGCCAGTTAGATTAAAGCTCTCTCTAAGTTTGTTTGTTAGGTAGCGTTTGTAGCTAAAGTGCAAGCATTTTGGGCGGTTCATTATGAGCGCTATCATGATCGGCGCTGTCTTAAACTGTACTGCGTAGTAAATTTTCACAACTCTGCCTTTATCTCGTGGCAGAGGGTGTGCCTTGGTCGCTTCACCGATCACTTCATTTAGCTTTGAAGTTTGGATTTTTTGAGTGTAGTTTTTATAAATTTCAACTATGAGCGGGTAAATTTTATGCACTCTTTTGCCGCCAAGTGCCGAAACACTGATGATCGGCGCGTATGCTAGAAATTTAAATCTATCCTTTATCTCTTTACAGAGTTCGTCAAATTCTTCGCTGCTTTTGTCCCATTTGTTTAGCACGATGATGACGCCAAGCTCAAATTTTGAGGCGATGCCAGCGATACGCTCATCAAGCTCGGTTAGTGGCTCAGAGCTATCAAGCACGAGTAGTGCAACGTCTGTCTCTTCTAAAATTTTCTCAGTTCTATTTAGTGCGTATCTCTCGATACCCTCGATCTTGCCGCGCTTTCTAATACCAGCAGTATCGACAAACTCAAAAACCCTGCCATCATGCTCATAAATTTCATTTACTGGGTCGATCGTAGTGCCTGCTACGTCGCTAACGACGGCGCGACTCTCTTTTACAAGTGCGTTTAGAAGTGAGCTTTTGCCGACATTTACGCGGCCTATGATGCCAACTCTGATGTTTTTGCTCTCATAGTCTATCTCGTCGCTTAGCTCGCCCTCGTCGTTATAGTTTTCTAAAAAGTCATCAAAATCTTCACTCGTATCGGCCTTTATCTGCACTTTATCTTCTAAGTGCTTTGCTAGCCACATGCTAAGCTCATCAACGCCTGTGTTGTGACTTACGGAAATTCCAAAGGAATTTTTCGCGCCAAAGCTTATAAATTCCCACTCCCTTTGCTCATCTTTTTTGCTGTCTATTTTATTGATGACTAGAGCGATTGGTAAATTTAGCTTGCTAAGCTCGTAAAAAATGGCTCTATCCTCGTCATCTGGCATCATTTTGCCATCGACCATGTATAAGATGACGTCTGAGTTTCTAGCCTCTGCTAAGGTCTTTGCTTTTACGTTTTTAAAAAGCTCGCTACTATCATCAAGGCCACCGCTGTCGATTAATATGCACTCTTTGCTCTCAACCTCGATCTTAGCTTTGTTCGTATCTCTTGTCGTGCCGCTAACATCGCTTGTTATAGCGATACGACGACCAGCTAAGCGGTTAAAAAGTGAGCTTTTGCCGACATTTGGCTTGCCTACTAATATTACTTTTTGCAAATTTTGTCCTTTTCGTGATGGCTGATTATACAAATTTTTGACTTATATAAAGTATAAAAATTTGCTTAAAGGCGCCAAAATAAAAGAAAAAATCAACCAAAATTTAAGCCACTTTTCATTAAAATGGCTACTTTAAATTTAAAGGTCTTGTGATGTTAAAAAGGTTTTATATTTCGCATCTTGGCATTTTTTATATGCTTTTTGCTTGCTTTATGTTTGCCGTTACTGGCGCATTTGCAAAGTATCTTAGCAAAGATATGCCATCTATCGAAGTTGTATTTTTTAGAAATTTAATAGGTCTTTTTATCGTCATTTATGCCATTTATAGATTTCCATTTAAGCAAGCTGGTGGACACTTTTTCTTGCTGATGTTTCGCGGTTTTGTCGGCACAGTGGCACTTTTTGCTTTTTTTTACAATGTCGCTCATGTAAATTTGGCCACAGCTTTTACATTTCAAAAGACAAATCCAATCTTTACAGCTATCCTCGCAGCCTTTATTTTTAAAGAGCGTCTAAGCTCACTTGGCTGGTTTGCTGTATTTTTGGGATTTGGTGGAATTTTGCTTGTTATCCAGCCAAATTTAGGCATAAGCAAGACTGATATTATCGGTGTTTGGAGTGGCCTTGGTGCGGCGATCGCATACACGAGTGTAAAGGAGTTAAACAAGAGTTACGGTACAAATGTGATCGTGCTAAGTTTTATGCTTTGGGGCTCGTTTTTGCCACTTATTTGCATGGGTTTGGCAGAATTTTTTACCTACGAGCCACTTGATTTTTTGTTTTCAAAATTTAGCATGCCAAGCTGGTATAACGTTGTTTTTATCTTGCTAATGGGACTTAGCGGATATTTTTTTCAGTCGTACATGACAAAGGCGTTCGCGGTTGGTAAAAAGGCCGGAGTGATCGCTGCAGTTAGCTACGCAGACGTTATTTTTACGCTTATCATTGGCTATTTTATGGGCGATGTATTGCCAAATCAAATGGCACTTTTAGGCATCTTACTAGTAATAGTGAGTGGAATTTTAGTTGTGAAAGAAAAATAAAGGAGAAAAAATGATACTAATAGCAGGGCCTTGCGTCATCGAGAGCGAGCAGCTCGTTTTTGACGTGGCAAGAAGGCTAGTTAAATTTAACGAAGATAAGCGGATAGATTTTTATTTCAAATCAAGCTTTGACAAGGCAAATCGCACGAGTATAAGCTCGTTTCGCGGGCCCGGACTTGAAAAAGGGTGTGAAATTTTAGCCAAGGTAAAAAAGGAATTCGGTTTTAAAATTTTAACCGATATCCACGAGAGCTACCAAGCTGCACCAGTAGGCGAAGTGGCTGACGTGCTGCAAATCCCGGCGTTTTTGTGCCGCCAGACCGATCTGCTCGTGGCTGCGGCTAAGACAAAAGCGGTCGTAAATATCAAAAAAGGGCAGTTTTTGGCAGCGTCTGCGATGAAACACTCGGTTAAAAAAGTGCTAGAAACAAGGGGCATTAGCGGCGACGGATACGAGGTTGCTAAACAAAACGGCGTGTGGCTAACAGAGCGAGGCAGCACGTTTGGATACGGAAATTTAGTCGTAGATATGCGAAATTTGGTGCTCATGCGCGAATATGCGCCCGTGATTTTCGACGCGACTCACAGCGTGCAGATGCCGTCGGCTTTGGGTGAGAAAAGCGGCGGTGACGCGAAATTCGTGCCGTATCTAGCGCGAGCTGCGGCGGCTGCTGGCGTGGACGGATTTTTCTACGAGACGCACGTAAATCCTTGCGAGGCGCTTTGCGACGGGCCTAATATGCTAAATTTGGACGAGCTAGACGCAAATATCGCTCAAATTTTTAAGATAAAAGACGCCCTGGGCGATGCAAACTAAGGGTTTTTTGTGGATCTTGCTTGGTGCGCTGGCTGAATGCGGCTGGGCGTATGGCCTAAAGCACGCATCAAGCACGCCGGAGATCGCGCTCACTGCCTCGTTAGTCTGCGTTAGCTTCGTATCGTTTATGAAGGCCATGAAATACTTGCCCGTTAGCGTTGCATATACCGTATTTGTGGGATTTGGAGCATTTTTTATCGTGGTCGCCGAAAGCGTTAGCGAATATAGCTCAAGCGGCCAGATGCCCGATTTATTGCGGCTATTTTTCATAGCGACGCTAGTTGCGGGCGTACTGGGGCTAAAAAGGCTAAAATCTTGACGCATATTTTAGCTCTTTTGGCGGCCGGGTGCTTTGAGGTTTTGGGCGTGTTTTTTCTAACCAAATTTCAAAAAAGCGTCGGCGTGAAAAAGGCGGCGAATTTTTTGATTTTGGTCGCAAATTTCGCCCTTTCGCTCTGGCTTTTGAGCTACGCGATGCAGGCGATGGCGATGTCGGTGGCGTACGCGATCTGGACGGGCATCGGAGCTGTTGGGGCGGTGCTGGTTGGCGTGGTATTTAACAACGAAAAGGTAAATTTAGAAAAAGCCCTCTTTTTATCGCTCATCATCATTAGCGCGGCGATGTTAAAGATCGTTTAAGTACTAAATTTAGAAGCATAAATATCAAGTTAATTTGGCAAGATAAAGACAGATTTTTAAAATATATAACTTCAAAATTTATTTACTTAATATATTCTAAAAAAATAATATCAAAACCAATTTTTAAAAGTTTTCATACTGAATATTGTTTTTTGAAATATTGATTTTTAAATTCAAAATATATTTATATAAATAACACTACACTTTCAAGTTATTTTTCAAATTTAAGGAGACATTGTGCAAATTTGTAGAATTTTGTTTATCTCTGGTGTGGCGTCCAGCTTTGTCTTTTCATCCCAAGACGTGCTATTAGAAGGTGTTGTAGTAAGTGCAAGTGGTATCTCAACGAAAAAGACAGAGCTTAGCAAAAGCGAGTTAAAAAAGGGTCAAATTTTCTCCGAGCGAGATCTTGTGCGAAACGAAACTGGTGTAACTGTTACAGAAGGTGGTAGAAGTGGTAATAATGGATATGCTATACGAGGTGTAGATAGTGATAGGGTTTCTTTAAAAATAGACGGAATGGAAGCCGTTGAGAGTTTTATGCCCCGTTCTTACAATATTTTAGGGATATTAAATGGCAACCGAAACAGCACCGAGCTTGAAAACATAAGCAGTGTAGAATTTGTAAAAGGTGCAAATTCATTAAATAAAGGTAGTGGCGCAATCGGTGGTAGCGTTAGTATGCAGACAAAAAATGTTGATGATTTTGTAAGGGATGGGCAAAATGTTGGTTTTTATAGCAAAAGCGCATATGCATCAAAAAATAGTGAATTTAGACAAGTTGCAGGTGCAGGCGTAAAAGCAGGCGGGATCGAAACACTGTTTCAGCATACGTATAAGCGTGGTAAACAGACAAAGAATTTTTACAGCGGCAAGTTAGATGATGTGCCATTTTGTGGAATGGGGACTAGTATAGAGGATTCGTATTTAGCAGAAAAGTACCCAGAACTTTGCTCTTTTGGTAGAATTTTGCCTGATGATGTAAGATTTCGCACGCACTCAAATTTGATGAAATTTGGCTATAGGTTTGACTCACATTTTTTAAATACATCCTATGAAGACTTTAGGCAAAACTATTTTACAGAAGAGAAGAGTAATAGCACCGCAACACTTAATCGAAAGCAAACAAGAGATAGCATCCCTTACAAAAGATATGGAATTTACTATGAGTTTATACCAGACCATGATGCTTTACTAAGTAATTTAAAGATAAGCTTTTATAAGCAAAGAGTGCAGCAGAGGTCAAATTTCACAAGATATCATGCAAACTATCCAAACGACATGCAATACAACTCAATTTTTGATCAAAAAGATAGTTATGAATTTTTTCAAGACAAAAAACAGTTCGATATAGGCGGCATGAGTGGCGACATTAATGCAGGTAAATTTTCTCACATATTGAGTTTTGGTCTTGGCAGACACATCTCTACCTTTAAAAATAAAAATTTACAACTTAGACAAAGTTTTAATACAAAATGGGGCGGTAGCGGTTTTATCGTAGATCCAGCAAATCCTTTCAAGCCGGTTAAAACAACGGACGTAACCTTTGCTCAGCCAGTAAAAAGCACCCTTGACTATGTTTTTTTGGGTGACGATATGATCTTAAACGAAACCTTAAGTCTAAACTATGGAGTTAGACTTGATAGATATGTATATAAACCAGAGCAAGCAAATATTGCCTCTGGTGCAGGATATAAAATGTTGACTACGCCATATCTTAAAAATAGCAAATTTAGAGCTATTACTTACAATGCAGGAGCCCAATATGATATAAATAGCAATGTGAGTGTTAACTATGCGTTTAGTACTGGTTTTCGTGCACCAAGAGTCGAGGAGATGTATTTTGATACGCCTAGGGATAGTACAAGATATGTTAGAAATTTAGAGCTAAAACCAGAAAAAGCCTTTAATCATGAGGTAAGTTTATTGTCATCAGGTCAGAGTTATGCGCTTGCTCTTAGTGCTTTTTATTCTAAATATAGAGATTTTATTGATAGTGATTATGAGGTTGGTATTGATGAGATAGAAGAGTATGACTTTATGACATGGGAGCTTGTAAAAAAATACAGCAAAAAAAGTCTCGATTTTAAACACGTAAATGTTGGTAGAGCCACCGTCAAAGGTTTGGAACTAAATTCGCGTGTAAATGGGAATGCACTAAATTTAAGTGAAAATTTATATGCAAGCTTAAAGGCGACTTATGCGCGTGGCAAAAAAAATGATGGGACTTCACTTATGGCTATTCAGCCGTTTACTGCAGTGGCTGGACTTGGGTATAGTGATAATAAATTTGATCTCTTATTAACTAGCAAATTTGTAGCAGCTAAAAAAGCAAAAGATGCGGTTTCAAAAATACCACCAAATTTTTCTCAGATAATCGTTGATAGAGATACAGGCAAAGTAACTGGTACAACTCAGCCAGAAGCACATAAATTCCTAAGTAAAAGCTATTTTGTCTTTGACTTAACTATGGGTTATAAGATCAGCAAAAATTTCAGTATCAATGCAGGCGTGTTTAATATTTTTAACAAAGAGTATTCTACTTGGGAAAATTTAAGACAGCTTAGATATAACGGTAACCAAAGCTATGTCAAATTTGATGGTACCGGACTTGAGCGATATACTGCTCCTGGTAGAAATTTTAGCGTTTCTTTTGAGATTAGATATTAGCTTTAGTTTAAATAAGATTTTGATAAACTAGGCAAAAATCTAAGGAGAAATTAATGAAAATAATCGAAGGAAATTTGGCTTTAAAAGGCGGCGAAAAGGTCGCCATAGTGGGCGCGAGATTTAACCACATCATCACCGATAGGCTGGTCGAGGGCGCGAGGGATGCGTTTTTGCGTCACGGCGGAGACGAGGCGAATTTGAGCCTCATTTTGGTGCCGGGCGCATTTGAGATACCGATGGCGCTTGAAAAGGCGCTAGCTAGCGGTAAATTTGACGCCGTTTGCTGCGTGGGAGCGGTGATCCGCGGCTCTACGCCTCACTTTGACTACGTTAGCGCCGAGACTACCAAGGGCATCGCAAACGTCACGCTAAAATACGGCAAACCGGTGACCTTTGGCGTGCTAACGGTAGATAGCATCGAGCAAGCCATCGAGCGAGCGGGCTCAAAGGCCGGAAACAAGGGCTTTGAAGCGATGACGGGCGTGATCGAGATGCTAAGCTTATATAAAAATTTGGAGGCGTAAAATGGCGACTCGTCATCAGGTCAGGCAGGCCGTCGTTTCGCTACTATACTCAAACGAGATAAATCCAGTAACTGCTGCATTTGAAGAGGAATTTCTAGAAGAGAAAAAGATAAGAAACGAGCGCAAACATGAGGCGCAGCAGACCTTTAAAGAGGTACTTGCAAATAAAGAAAAACTAGATGAAATTTTAAAGCCATATCTTAAAGATGGCGATTTTAGCAAGGTTGGTGCAACCGAACTAGCCATCCTTAGACTTGGACTTTATGAAATGAAATTTAGCCAAACTGATAAGGCTGTTATCATAAACGAAGCGATCGAGCTTGCAAAAGAGCTTGGAAGTGATCAGGCACCAAAATTTATAAACGGCGTACTTGATAAGCTAAAGGGTGATCTGTGAGGCTCTGTGTCGCACTTGATATGGCTAGTCGCGAAGAGAATTTAACCCTTGCTCGCGAGCTAAAAGGGCTTAATCTTTGGTTAAAAGTTGGGCTTAGAAGCTATCTTAGAGATGGGGCAAAATTTATAGAAGAGCTAAAAGGGATTGAAGGTTTTAAAATTTTTCTTGATCTAAAACTTTATGACATACCAAATACGATGGCAGATGCGGCTGAAGTAGTCTCAAAAATCGGTGTAGATATGATAAATGTGCATGCTAGTGCTGGTGAGTGTGCGATGAAGACAGTTATGGATAGGCTAGCTGGGCTTGGGAACCGTCCTTTAGTACTCGCAGTATCGGCACTTACTAGCTTTAACGAGAGTGAATTTGAAATGGTTTATAACGATACGCTTGCTCGCTCAGTTAGAAAATTTAGCCAGATGAGCTTTAAATCAGGGCTTGATGGAATGGTCTGTTCTGTTTTTGAAAGCAAGCTCATCAAAGATGTTACAAACGAGAAATTCATCACTCTTTGCCCTGGCGTTAGGCCTTTTGGCGAGAGCGCTGGAGATCAAAAAAGAGTAGCAAACTTAGTGAGTGCAAAGCAAGAGGGTAGTGATTTTATCGTTGTTGGTAGGCCGATTTATGAAAATGCAAATCCAAGAGAAATTTGTGAACGAATTTTGGAGCAAATTTAAAATTTGAACTTGTATTAAGTTATTTTAATCATAGCTTCTATGTAAATTTTTTATAAAATGTTGTACAAAGACGATGCCAAAGCGAGATGGAGGGCTAAATTTGGGTGATTTAAAAATCCTCTATATTAGCTAAGTGACAGAGGTGGATCTGCTGGCACTCGCTACACCAATATCGCTTCCCTAAAGGATGCGGATCCGGACGAGATGTTTGAGCGTACAAAGGCACTCGGACGTGGCAGCGATAGGTGTATCCTCTATGTTTACCGTATGATTTGCTACCATGTAAATACGCCGCACCCAGACAAAGCCAAGCTAAAATGGTGGCTTTGGAAGGACTAAATTTATAAATTTTTGTTTTAGATTTTCTATCTGAGGTCTGCAATTGTGAAATGTAAATTTAAGCAAGATATCAGCGGCGTTCAATTATAATGCGATTTCTTTTTATGGACAGATGGGTGAGTGGCTGAAACCACACCCCTGCTAAGGGTGCAGCTCTTAATCGGGGCTCGAGGGTTCAAATCCCTCTCTGTCCGCCACTAATTCATTAAATTTCTTTTATATATCCCTAAATTTCAATGTTTTAGCTATATTTTTAAATGAATATTTTTGTCCAAAATTTCGGACAAATCAGATTTGTTACAGAAAATTTGCACTTTTGTTACAGAAGCTATTTGGATCATTCCATGAGTTCTAGAATGATCACCAAAGTTCCTAACAGACCAAATTTTTATTTTTTTGATACGGCTATTAAGAATAACAAGAAAATAACAGTAAAGTATTGTTTATTTACTAAGGATCTGGATGAGGCAAGGATGCTGGCCAGACTTATAAAAAACACCGTAAATGATGAACTATCACGCCATCTAACAACAAAACACCCAAATCTTAAAAGCTTGACATCCTTGATAAACAGAAAAAGACAAAAAGAACATAAGATAAAACAAGAACGTTTATATTTGGATGTGAGTGAGTATAAAAAAATATCTCAAAGTGTTATAGCAAAATTTTACAATGTTTCAATATCAGTGCAAGATAAATCAGAAATAGAGGTGACACCAAATAATAAACAAGAGAAGTCAAGTGAGCCAAATAAGTCAGTGTCCTTTGAGACAATAGCTAAAAGATATGTGTCAACCGAGTGTTTGAAGCTAAAGTCCAGTGATAAGACCAAGGGCTATTATATTAAGACTGGCAAGCTTTTGGATGAGTTTTTTAAAAATCATTCAGGGGAGTTTAAATACAGCGATGCTGAAGGCTTTCAAGTAAGCTTGTTAAATAAAAATCTAAACAAAAAGACTATAAATAATTATACGTCTTATTCTAAAAGGCTTTTTAATTACGGTATAAAAATAGGCAAGCTTACAGTAAATCCTTTCAAAATGCTTACATCTTTTAAAATTACATCTGATGAGAAGTCGCCAAAAGATAATTTTACATTAGATGAATTAAAGATAGTTTTTGACACTCAAAGAAAAGATTTGAGAGATTATATGATGTTTGCACTTCATACGGGATTAAGACTAAATGAAATTTGGCAACTTGATAGCGACAATGTTGGTGAGCAGGATGGAATAAAATTTATAAATGTTAGAACTGCAAAACAAAGAGGGGGAGTGAAAAAGTATAGACAGATACCTTTGCATGAAAATATTGAGTATTTAAGCGATCTAAAGTGGCTAGAAAATATTAAGAGCAGTAAGGTTAATAGCGATTACTTTAGTAAGCGATTAAATAGACATATCCATAAATGTATCCCACTAGCAAACGTTACATTTCATAGGCTTAGGGGAAATTTTGCTAAGGCTATAAAAGATTACTGTTTGGAGAATTCCTTGACCGATCTAACATCTGTTTTGCTAGGCCATAGTGCCGATCTTGCAACTGATACGTACGCAAAGGAAATATCTTTAAAAGCTAAGCAAAATTCTATGATTGGACTAAAAATTTTTAAATTTTTACATAACCAGTGATTTTTGAAGGCAATCGGTATAATTAGTAATAAATATAAAAAAAGGTTTTACCATGAAAAAAAATAAAAAATCTATGGATGTGACAATGCAAAAGCTGCTTTGTGTAGAAAAATATGAGGATGTTCATCATGGGAGGGTAAGGGCGTATTATGATACTGATATAAAGCTATTGATGCGAGATGCAATATATTGTCTCAATAAGGGATATTCTAGGTCTAGTGGCGAGAAAAAAAGACAATATTGGCTTAATATATTTTTAAACCTAGCAAGTTTGTATCCGTGTATTTCATCACTAGATAAAAAAGGTATAGTTTATAGTACGATTACTAATTTTTTTAACAACTTAGCCGAGAAAGAGTCTCAACAAAAAAGAATTATTAATCAAGATCAAGTCATAAGTCAAAATAAACTACCGCCAGAACTTCATATAGATCAAAAAAAGTGGGATAATTTTTTTCAACCGTATTATAGGCAGATAGACTTTAATGATTATTACAACACTCCAGCGAGTAAAAAAATATCTGATGGAGTGTATAAAGTAAGAGATGGCTTACTCGTAAAGGGTCAATTTATACCGAGTTATATTTTTTTAGAAATTAGAAAGTGTATTATAAAACAAGAAAAGACAAAAATAGTACCTGTAAAACATCAATATGGTGTTAAACTAGAAAACTTTGAAGATATAGAAAAAGATTTTATGGAGCATGTTGCAAGGAAGCGAAATTTTAGTGATAGTACAAAAAAAGAGTACCGTCATGCACTTAAGCTGCTTAAGGAATTTCTTAATAATAGAGACATCAGTATAAGCGATATAAATGTAAAAGTAGCTGAGGACTTTCATGAGAGTCTTATTAAAGAAGAAGGTGTGAGAGCAAGAAACAAAAAGAGAGCAAATAATATAGTAGGCTTTTTATCAAATGTGTTTGATAGACTTGCGCATTTAGGTGTAGTTGGTGATAACTTTTTTAGAAGTGAAGCGTTAGAGCGATTTGGTATTGAAGAGAAAACGACAAAGAGAAATTTCTCTATGAGCGAGTTAATGTTGTTATTTTCTGGAGAACATAATATAGAAAAAGAGATACTAGACTATTTTCGCTTTAAATTACATGTTGGACTTCGTATGAGAGAGTTTTTTAGTTTAAGTGCTGATAGCTTTAAAACAGAAACAATCAATGAAAAGACTTACAATTATGTCATCATAAATACAGCCAAAGGAAAGGGTGGTAGAACATCCCAAAGAGCGATAGTTATACATGAAAATATTAAAGATTTACATAATTATGATTGGGTTAAAAAGATAATCTCAAAATACCCAGATATAAAGTCTTTTGGAAAAAAGGTTAATAGATGTATAAGAAAAATAACTTCTGATAAAGATGTTAGTGATCACCGTTTACGTGGTAACTTTGCAAATATACTAACAGAGTGTGATTTACGAAATGAAATAAGTGAGTCTATTGCGGATGTTGATGGAGCTCTTGGGCATAAGCCAAATATTCAAAAATATGAACGCAGACAATATACAACACTAGTAGAAAATATGTTGGGTTATGGACTGTCTGATGCTTTTGATATATATGCTAGATCTGAGTATTTAGAAAGAAAGCAAGAGATCATAAAAGGGTTTGACTCATTATTTGGCTTTTTTAAATACCTAGAAAATCCAAGCATACCGCATCTTAAAACGGATAAACATAGAAAAAATTCAAAAAAGGGTTAGAAAAAGTAGAAAACTTTTCTGTAGGTATAATTATTATAAACAATAAAAATAAAACCAGGAGGAATAAATGCTTTATTTATTAGAGCAAAACCAAATTTTGTTTAAACCTTTTGATTCAGAGGAACCTTATACTTTAGACAATGGGCTACAGACTATCAACTGCTGGCTTGATATGGCTATTATTGGTTTAAAATATAAAATACCTTTTGTTTTAATTGGTTTTGAAACACTGTATAGTGGTGAAGAAGAGAGGATGGAGTATGTAGTTGGTGGTAGCAAAAATGATCCATGGCCCTTTGAAAGAGTCTATAAGTTTTGCAAAAAATTACATAATGATGTCTCTGGGTTTATGGAGGAGCTAGTGTTAGAACATTGTAGGCTTTGTATCTGCTCTACAACAGTAAAAGAATTTGAGAAAGATTGCAAAAGGCATCTAAAAGAGCTTGAGGATAAACTCTCGAGACTAGACGATGTCTTATAGTCTATTGTTAGACTCATGGGAGGCTAATCCCATGAGTGAGTTTATAATACCTCAATATCCTGACCACTACTAGCTACTTTTTTGGACTCTACTAGGTTGTTAATACTTTTTAGCAACTCTTTATCTTTTGCACTTAGTATAGGTAAAAAGTAAGTATTTTTTGTTTTTATATTTAGTACTGCGATCAAGCCATAGTCTTTAGCCATCTGCCTATGAAATACTAAAATTTCATCCTCGCAAAGCTCCTTCTCAGTGTATTTTGCCCCTAACTTAAGGCTCTTTTGATAACAAAGCTCAGCGTTTAAAAGGTCTTTTTCATCTAAAAACATAGGTTTTGTTTTATAAATTTTCTCCTCATGATAGCACTCAAAATTTTTAAGCCCACTAAAGTCTTTATTTTCTCCATTTGCGTATTGTTTTATGTGGTTTTTAAAGAAATATTGATGAGATAAATTTCCAACTAGCTCTTTATATTTTGACTCTCCACCTAGAGAATTTTTTAGCACATCTTCATTTTGAAAAGCAAGTATGAGCTCCACCTTTGCCTCTCTTAGTACATCTGCGTGCAGATCTGTTTGTGGGTTTAACACGCGTTGTGCCTCGTCTATAAAAATACTAACTGGTACTTTATATTCATCTAAAATGCGTCTTGTCATGCTTGAAAGAGTGGAGTTTAGTATGAGTTCTATCACATTATCTTTTAGTCCTTGCGCATTTATGATCACTATTTTTCCTTGATTTAGTAGGGTGCTTATGCTTTGCATCATTGTGATGTCTTCGTTTAGCATCTCATCATCAGCTAGTTCTCTTAGTGCTTGAAGCATAAACGTATAGTTTGAAAACATCCTTGCTCTATATGCCTCTATCTCGCCAACAGCACTAGTGTGTTCTTTAAAAGCTTGCAAAAATTTGCTAGATTTTTGTTTAAAAGCGTTTAATGCCCAAATATTCTCAGCTAGCATCGGCTGATAAAGGGTTGGGATTTTGCTGCTTATGTTATCTGCTATCGCTTTGTTGTCATTTGCATATCTGCTTAGCTCAAGCACTATGTCATAGAAATTTCTAAAATCAGATAGTTGCTGGGTAAATTTACATAGATTTGCAAAGCTAGGATAGATGCCTTCTGCTTTTTTACACAGTTTTATGCTGCAAAAGGCACTCTTGCTAAAGTCATATATTGCTTTCATCATATCAAGAGAGCTTGCTGAGATATTTGTGGCCAAATTTCCCCAAAAAGTATCACGCTCAGTACCAAATGCTTTTTTGAAAAAATTTGTTAGCAATACATCATTTGTGTCATACATTAAGTTTAGTTTGTAGCCCCAAGGGACATTTACCATCACAACATCACGCAATCTACCGTATTTTTGTGCTAAAAATTTTACCTTTTTATGTTCTACTCCTTTGTAATCAAGGATGAGCATTGCGTGATTTGCCTTTATACGCTCATCAATAGCTGGTAATATAACAGATGTGGTTTTGCCACAACCTGTCTGACCTGTAATCATCGCATGAGTAAAGCTAATAGGTATGCTAAGTGAAGTTTCTTTATTAGCTAGAACCGTATTGTTTTGTTTGTTGATTAATGAAAAGACTGACATGTTATTCTCCTTTGTTTGATGTTATTACTTCGTTTGCTAAACCGTATTTTATGGCTGTATCTGCGTCTATGTAACAGTCTCTATCTGTTATCTGCTCAATTTTTTCTAGCTCTAGCTTACTTCTCTGCATTATCATGTTATTTATTTTTGATTTTGTCTTTAAAATTTGATTTGCCATTAGCTCTATATCGCTTGCTTGACCTGATACTCCGCCTAGTGGCTGGTGTAGCATCAGACTGGAGTTTGGTAGCATATAGCGTTTATCTCCGCTTAAAAATATCAGTGCTGACATAGAGGCGGCTAGACCAACACAAAAGGTATTTATGGGTGCTTTTATGGTTTGCATAAAATCAATCAACCCAAAGCCGTCATATATAGAGCCTCCTGGCCCACTTATGTAGATATTTATATCACTGCTTTTGTTTGTGGAGTTTAGATATAAAAGTGTTTTTTGGATATTTAGACAAATTTCTTGATCTATCTGTCCGTATAAAAAGATATTTCTATCAGCCAGTAAGCTCATATGAATATCGGTGAAATTTAGTTTCTCTTTTTCTTGCATTTTCACTCCTTTTGTTTTTTGTGAGTGAAATTGTAAAATAAAAAGATTGCCTACTTGTTCCACCTATTGCTTGAAATGTTCTATTCAGCTAGAGTAGATAAAATTTTTATAGTACTTCAAAGTCAATATTTTGAGCAAAAAGTGGGTAATTGTGCTTGTTAAGGTAGTCATTTAGGCTTTGTTTTATGATATCTTCGAAGTAAATTTTGGCTAGTTCTTTAGGTGTCTTATGCTCACAAAAGCTATGGGTGTAGGTATAAAGACCATAAATGTCATCTATGAGCCAGCTTCTTGAGGTGTTGTTTTGTGAGGTAATAAAACTTTTATATGAGAGGTTGCTTTTTAGGCTATTTAGTACGCTTAAAAATTTCTCTAAAACAAACACATTAGCTTTTTTAAGATCTCTATAAACTGCTTTGGGCTCTAAAAGTGATGAGTCATTAAGTGTCCTAAGTAAGCCTTTTATAAGAGATTTTTTGTAGCTTATCTCTTTGTTTCTTATTTTTGTTATATCAGCGTAAATTTGCGAAAAATTTCCATTAAAAAATCTCGGTGAAAATATGACTAACGAATCATTTTCTCTAAAACTTATGTATCTGTCTTTAAATATCTCAAGCTTAAAAATTTCAGCTTTTAAATTTATAAAGCTTACAGTGCGGTTGTCTTTATCTATTGCTTCTACTAAGCCATCTTTTATGATAAGCACGCTTATATCTTGTATAAATTTATAAAGCTTTTGCTCTTTGTATGCTTCTGTGCTAGTTATATAGCCTATGATATTTTCAGGCAGGATAGGCATAGGCATGTCTAGGCTTTTAAAATCTAAATTAGATTTTTTTATTATCCAGACAAATTCGTTTGTTTCTACATATAGGCATATCATCACAAAGGCACTATCTTGCAGGTAATAAAATTTCTCATCATCGCTAAAATTTAGCTCATGTTTTATATGCTTAACATGATTTTGTAGATATGCGTTTGGGGATAATATATAGCTATTTTTGTCGTTTATGTGCTGCACTTGGTTTGAGAGATTCTTAGCTAGGTTAAGGATCAAGTAGTATTCATTAGATAGCTTTTTTAGGAGTTTATTTATATTTCTTCTTTTGCTATCTTGCTTTTTGTCGCTATCTTTTATGTATGTTTTTAGATTGACAAAATTTGCTATCAGCCTAAGAGCATCTTTGCCACACTCTTTACATATTCTTTCCATATCTTTTTTGACCTGTTTAAGATCGCTTGCTTTGGAGCCTATATGTGGATAAAATATATTATCTAGATCATCAGTTTCGTTAAACCTATAAAACTCAACAGCAAAAAGACATAAGGCATATATATTTATAAGTGAGTTACTATAGCTTCTTTTGTTTTCCTTGTTTTTATGTATACGACTAGAAGATATAGATTTTGATTTACTACTAAATAATAAATAGTC
Source organism: Campylobacteraceae bacterium (assembly GCA_902387145.1). Lineage (GTDB taxonomy): Bacteria > Campylobacterota > Campylobacteria > Campylobacterales > Campylobacteraceae > Campylobacter_A. Next base: position 155,072 of record CABMKY010000001.1, read on the forward strand.
GAACTCTGGCATGATCCTTGTTACCTATATATGTATTTTTTCCCATCTTCTGATAAAAAATATTGCAATTCACTATTATAGTAAAAAGCTTTGGGTTGATGGCTGTCATCTCTAAATAAGCTATATTTAGGATCATTTTTTTCAAATATATTTTTGTAAAACAAATACAATCTGCCTCTATAAGGATAAAGAGATATTCTATACTCCCCTATACGTATAATATAGTATTTATCTAGGTTAAAGCCAGTTGTTCCACCATATTTTATATGGTTTATAAAGCGTGAATAATCATTCACAAAATATTTGTTGTCCAATGCTTTACCGTTTATATCAAAAACTTCTATTTTAGCATAATTACCGTCAGCTGTGCCAGCTTGACAACTACAATACATATTGTATTTAAGCTTTAGTTTGTCCCCTGCGATATATATAGCTGTATAAGAGCTATAAGCTGGCATAAAGTTAAAGTTTTTGTTAAAAACATAGTCATTTAATGTTTTGTTGTCAAAAAGTGGCTCTAAAATAGTATCTATACCCTCATATTCTCCCAAAAATCTCTCTCTTTCGATTTTTTGTGTGTCATATATGGCAAATACCATTTTTTGGTCTAATACTTTTTTAAGCTCAATGTTTTTACCTATGAAATTTAAGCTATATGTGTTGTTTTTACCAGTTTTATTAAAGTTTAATACCAACTCTTCGTGGTTATTGCCACATCTTATGTCTTGTGAATTTTTTGTTTTTTTACACAAATAATAGTATCCATCTATGATCAGCATACCTTTGTTTCTCTGATCATATATAGTATTATCACAGCCTCCTTTTACTCTCTCGCTAGGCAGATCATCACTTATGCTAAAAAAATTAAATACTAGTTGCGCATAAAGATCGTCTGAGGCATAAATGGATTCGGTGCCTTGCAGTATTTTAGACGCAACTGTAACGCCATCTTTGGTGATAGTTTCTTCTATATCATATTTGCCCTGAGTAGAAGCGTAAATGCTGGTTGCCAACAAAAGTAAAGCAAATATCCTTTTCATCCATGTTCCTTTTTTTTAAAAATTTCGAGCAATACACCAAAATACAGCATGTTATAAGGCTTGTATTTGAGCAAACACAAGCATATAAATCAAAGCACCATAAGAACTTTATTTAGATTGTCCTTTTTGATGCCAGTAAAAACTAAAAATAAATCAACAACATAAAAAATCATACTCGCAATAAATAAAATACTTCCTACAACAAGAAGAGATTCTTCTTTTTCTGATAGTCCAGCGTCATAAAAAAGCATACTACCAACTGACAATAAAAGCTTTATGATACCAAGCCCTATATCGCCTTTGTAAAATCTATCTATACCTAATCCGCCCAAAAGAAATCCAAGTATTAGCCCTACTATAGGACTTTTTAAATTTAGCATAGATATTGATGTACTTATTTTGTTTAAGCTCTCATCACTTGCGCTACTTAGTTTGTTGTGTAAGATAACATTTCCATGGCTCGGTATCTTACCTGTCAAAGTTGTTAAGATTACATTTTTCATTTTTACTCCTTAATGATTTTAAAAGAGCGAAATTATAGCATATATTATTCTATACGTATAAAAATATTTAATGAGCATAATTAGCAAAAGTATAATCGCATAAATTAGCCGTAGAGGATAAAATATGCAGATTCATGAAAGGATAAATTCGATCATTAAAAGCAAAGGGTTAAAGAAAAAGGACTTTTTGCAAAAATTTGTCTCTTTAGAGCCAAGGCTTAAAAGCACTGGTGAAATTCCATCTATCCCTACGATATACAACTATCTAAATGGCACTAGAGAGATAAAAGCTGAGCTTATACCGTATATGGCAAAGGCTCTTGATGTAAGTGAGCAGGAGTTATTTTTAGATAATGACTCGACTGAATTTTTTAAGGAATTTATTAAAAAACAAAGTGAAAACGAGAGCTCTAATGAGAAAAATAAAGCGATTTTAAAACTAATAAACCTATGCGAATACGCTTCTATGCCTATGCTTGAGAGACTAATAGAAATTTTAGAACAAAACAAACAGCTTACTTTACAAAATATGAAACGCATAGGTGGATTAGAATTTAACATGTAAGCTACTAAAATTCTTCCAACAAACCTTATTTTTTAATATATTTATCGCATATAAATTTTTCTTTTTTAACAATACACTACTAACTCAAATTTATTTTTCTATGTCAATATAGCTTTTATTATTCAATAAGCATAATATTAATAAAATTATCCGTATAGTAAATTTATTCTTAATAGTGATAGTTTTTTGTGCACTAACATACACTATCAGATTAATAAGTGTAATTTCAAGCAAGACAAAGACAAGAAAGGATAAAGATGAAAAAGATGGCTTTTATGCTTGCGCTTTTGCTGTGCAGTAGCTCTGCATTTGATTTTAACCCGGTAATATTGATCAAAAGGGCATTGAGCTCAAGCTCAGCTACAAGTGAAAAGACATTGGGTTCGGACTTTACTACGAACAAAAAGGCACCAGGGGCCACAGCTGGGTTTAGCAGAGATGACCGTTTGGGGGTTGTTAGAGATGATATATATAAACTGATGTGGCAAGATGATAATTTGCCAGATAAGATGGCTCAGGACAGAGCCGTTCACTACTGCGATGATTTAAATTTTGCAGGTTACGACGACTGGCGCTTGCCGACCAAAAACGAGCTTTTAAGCATCACGGACGATAGCAGGTATAAGCCTGCGATAAACAAAGCCTTTAAAAACGTCGCATACGAGACGAACAACAAGGGCGAGAAAATGTATTGGAGCTCTATCAAACATGCCGGCTACCCGTCGTCTCTCGTGTGGTCAGTGGATTTCGAGAGCGGCAGCGATTACTTTGGAAGCGTTTTAGATCGCTACTTCGTGCGGTGCGTCCGGCAGTATTGATTTTTGAAAGGATTTGAAAGAGTTGCTATATGAAAATTTACCTATATTTAGAGCTTCTATGAGATTTTGCGTCTATTTAGAAAATGGGTTCATGAGCTTAGTGTTATCATAGATGCACCGCGCAAGAGATAGATAAATTTTTAGCCGTTCAGGCTTCGTTTCTAGCTCATATAAAATGGGCTAACTTGTATAAGCTAAGACAAAAGGTGGCTTTGATAGACGAAAGCCGTGAAAATATCCAAGCGATATATAACTTTAGAAAGTAAAGGAAGATGGATGAAAAGATGCATAGCTATATCTTTGCTGCTTTGCGGACTGTTAAACGCTGAGGCGCTAAGTCCTGAGTGCTACCGAGATAACGAGAAAAACGTAGTGGTATGTAGCGAAAAAAAGCTGGAAAGACTAATGTGGCAAGACGAAGAACAAAGCTTTGAAGGAACGTGGGATGAGGCGCAAGAATACTGCAAAAAATTAAGCCTGGCCGGATACAAAGACTGGAGACTACCGACTAGAATGGAACTACTAAGTACAACGGACAATAGCAGGTATAAGCCTGCGATAAACAAAGCCTTTAAAAACGTCGCATACGAGACGAACAACAAGGGCGAGAAAATGTATTGGAGCTCTATCAAATATGTCGGCGACCAGTGGTCCGTGTGGTTAGTGAATTTCGAGAGCGGCAAGGATAACTTTGGAGACGTTTTTAATCGCTACTTCGTGCGGTGCGTCCGAGAGGATTGATTTTTGAAATTTCTTTTTTGAGAAATTCAGACTTAATGGCGGCGCTTTAAAAAGCCTTTTGCTCCCCTTGCGGGAGCTTTTTAAAATTTTGGAGAATGAAATGATTAATTTTACGTTTGAACAGATAATAAAAATAAACGAAATTTTTAGTAGAGTTGTCGACTGCAAGGGAAATTTGAAGGTGTTTAAGGATTTTGATTGGGATCAGGATAAAAACAATATTGTTATATATGAAGAAAGCCCATATGGAGATAAATCTCTTGCAATAGTAGATGACTGGAGTAAAGTGAGTCTTGAAGACATATATAATAATGCGCAAAAAGCTCTAAGTATAAGTGATATAACTCATATAATAGATAGAGCAAATATCGAGCCGCTGAAAGATTTTACGATAGAAATAAGGATAGATAAAAATAAAATAAATAATCAAGCAAATACACATTTTTCAGTTTTGTTGCACCAGCTTAGCGATCTTAAATTTGATGATTTTGACACGTTATACACTGCTTTTTATGATATTTTAGAAATTTGTACAAAAGAACTAAATATCAAAGATACTCATACGATCTTTTACTTAAATATCTTTCAAAGACTACTTGAATACTTTCAAAAAGGTGATGTAAATTTTTACATTAAAGATGGCAATGTAAAGCCAGTAGATGATGAACTTGCTAAAAGACTTAGAGAGTTTTTTGTTATTAATAGAATAATTTGCAAATTTAAAAATTATGTAGCAAGAAATTTAAATACAATGGTCTCAAATGGAGACAGATATATAGATACTGGAAAATTTATAGAAACACTAACAGATGAAGAGAAAGAAGTATATGAAAAATATGGTGTTGTTTTAAGGGATATTTTTGGTATTTTGCATGGGTGTATTCCTGATGAATTTGGCGAATTAATTCAAAATGGTATAAAAAATATCATCTACTACGGTGCGCCTGGAACCGGCAAGACAAAATTCGTAAAAGACTGCCTTGATATTTTAGATCCGAAACGTACTAGAACCGAATGGGTACAGTTTCATAGCGGTTTTGAATACGAGGATTTTATAGACGGCATAAAACCGATCGGCATACAAAACGGAAATTTAAATTTGGCTTTGACAAACGGCATATTTAAAGAATTTTGCTTAAAAGCGGCACAAAACGAAAAAGAAAATTTCTTTTTTATAGTCGATGAAATAAATAGAGCCGACATAGCGGCGGTATTTGGCGAAACGCTATCACTTTTGGAGGAGAATTACCGAGGTAAAAGCATAAAGACTAAAAATTATGCACTTAGTAAGCAGGAGTTTTCTATACCAAGCAACGTATATTTCATAGGTATGATGAACGACGTGGATAAAAGCATCGACTGCTTTGACTTGGCTCTAAGAAGGCGCTTTGCGTGGGTCTTAATGAGATGTGATTATGAGGTTTTAAGCGATTTGGACAAAAAATACAGCGACTATAAAGAAAAATGTAAAAAATTAAATAACTACATCACCAATGACCTCAAATATTTAGTCGAATACAAAGATGAAACTAGGGTAAAAATAAAATCTATTCAGTCTTACGATAATACCGAAAAAAGAGATGAAGCTTACAATAAGTTATTTTCAAGCGCATCTGACAAAGACAAAGAAAAAGAAAAAGAAAATGACAAGAAAAAATACGAAAAAAATAGTGGCTTAAATTTAGGCAGAGCTTACGAGATTGGACATTCATATTTTCTCAAAAAGGAAACAATGAGCGAGCAACAAATTTGGGATAGGCATATAGAACCGATCTTACGTGAATATATTAGAACGCAGTTTGGCGACGGCGAAGTAGAGAAAAAACTAAAAATAGCCGAGGGTATTTTTGTAGATGGAAAATGTATTCAACGATAATAGGATTTGTGATTCCAGAGATCATAAAAAAGAAATAACCTTTAATGATCTGGCGCAGGGCAAGACGGGCATAGTATTTCTAAACGGACGGCACGATAAATTTAAGCCCAAGATAAAAGACGATAAAGATGCGCACTATATCCTTAAAGAGTGTAAAGATGACAACTATATATTCGGCAACTATATAGGCCGTTTTACCTTTGAGTGGCAAGAGTACGTCATAAACTCTCGTTTCGGTAAAGAACTAGAAGCCGAGCTTTTAAAAACTATCGACTCGGCGTTTTTTAGCTCCGATGGTAGCGTCGCCGAGGTAAACGGCGACATTCCTATGGACGATGTCCTTTATGCCTCATTTATCAGCCGCTTAAAGCTAGCCAAACTAAGCGGCTTCCCGAGCATTTACAAGAAAATTCCTTTTAGAGACTACGCCGTGCACGGAAGCCTTGATGTTAAAAATTTCATCAAAAAAGATCAGCCATTCACGGGTAAAATCTCAAGCCGCAAAAGCTCTCGAGTGCCCGACGAAGTGGTCGCAAGGGTGCTTTTAAAAGCTTATGATATCTTGGTTAGAAAAAACCCTAAATTTGGGCTTTACGATAAGGAGATTAGAAATTTTTTGCTAGCTAACGCTAACGGCGAGATGAAAAGCGTAAAAGATATAAACGTAGCCCTAAACTCAAAATCCGTGATGAACGAGCTTTATAAAGATTACAAAATCGCTCTTCAAATCGCTAAGGTTATCATTTTACAAGATTCAAGATACGCGAACGAAAACGCCGTCAAAAATCTAAATTTCGGTTATTTGCTGTATGCACCCAATCTTTTTGAGCTTTATGTTGAGAGACTCATAAGAAGCGTATTAGGCGAATTTGGCGGTAAATTTAGGCTAGAAACGCAGGATAAAATTCCTGGCTCGAATTTGAAGCCCGATTTTTTAATAAAAGACGAAAAAGGGAAAATTTTAGCTGTTTTAGATGCCAAATATAGGCATTTTTATAATGCTAATTTAGGCGAAACCGACTTCAAGAATTTGTTGCAAATAAAACAATACGTGGAGAAGGCCGGTTCAAACACTGGAATTCTAATCTATGCTAAAAGTGACGTCTTTAATGGGTTAGGAAACATAAGACATAGTCCTGAAAACAAAATTTTTATACTCAATGTATTAAAAAATGATAATAAAACATCTGCTGACGAATTTAAAAAGTATCTTAAGAAGATTTTAGAAACTATAAAATAAAAGAGATAATGTGAAAACATTATAAAAGTTGTAGCGTTTATGGCTATAAGCTTGTTGGATGCAAAAGCTACTTTGTCTATAGAAGGATGTATGGCAAAGATGTTTGTTTTAAAAGAAAAAGATGGTGGCACTGTCTATGTGGCAAATTATGTACAAACAAGCTAGTGGAGGGTAGACATAAAAGGACTCATTTAATCTATTTGGATCAAATTTAAACTACGATCCGCTAGTCTCAAAGCCTATACAAGCCAGAGTACTTTGAAATAAGCAAGATAAAATAGGACTTAGATTTTAAAAAAAGTTTAGGCTGTCTCTCTCTTGCATTAAAAAGCCTCGCAGAGCCCAAGGGTTTAGAGCTCTCTAAACCCATTTGGGCATTAAATGGTTAAAACCTGCTCTTTTTAACAAAATACATATAATTAATAGTAATTAGATCATAGTTTGTGGAGAGTAAGATGTTTAAAGACCAACAAGCAAATATAACATTTGAACTAGCAAGTGAGCACCTGAATGCTCATAACAGTAGAGAAAACCGACCAAAATATCTCATGCCAGGATACTACTTAAATGAAAATTTTTGCATATCTAGACCAGTGGAGTATATAAAGCTAAATGAGCTTAGTTTTGATGAGCTGTGGCAAAAAAGAAGGAATGAGATGAAGAGCGAAGTGGTGCGTAATGGCAAAACAAAGCTGGTGGATATAGAAAGGGGCAAAAAACCACTCAAACAAAACTGTCATTATGAGTGCGTCATAGGACTAAATGAGCATACAAGTGTTTCAAGCCTGCTACGCTCCATAAAGGCAGTAGGAGAAATTTTAAACATAGAGCCCATAAATGTCTATATACATAGCGATGAGGGGCATCTTTTAAGAAAGTGTGATAGTAAAGAGATATATCCACTCTTTCGTGATGAAAATGGTAAGCTAGGTGGTACGTATGTCACTGATACAGACGGCAGAGCATACTACATACATATCAAAGAAAACAAAAAAGGCGAACAGTACTATGAAAAAGGAGCGGAGCTAAGATATGATGAGTTTGAGCCTATGTTTCAAAGACATGCACACGTAGAGTGGAACACTCTAGTATCTGGCAGAAACCAGATGCAAAGATTTAAAAGATACAGTGCTGATGCAAATTTAGATGCTAAGACTGTTTTTAAAAATGTATATAACACAAATGCTGAAATTTTAGGTATGAAAAAAGGCAGTGGCAACAGCAAACACAAAAAACTAAAAGAGTTTAGAGTGGCTAGTGAAAACGAAAAGCTAGCTAGTCAGATAGAAGAGCTAAAAAGTCTAGTAGAGCAAAAGGAAGCTCAGATACAAAGTGCCTTTGAAACTGAGATAAAGCAAAGGGATAAGATAAGAGAGCTGGCTATACAAAACGAAGGGCTGAAATCTGAGATAAAGGAGCGTATAGAACTATACGCTATGCAGTTACTTGAGTTACTAGATATTAAAGATGAGCTCGCACTAGCAAATGAAACACTTGCCGAGAAAGATATTGAGATAAAAAATTTAATAGATGAGATATCTTACAAAGATGAAGAGATAATGGCAGCTAGAGAAGAGATAGAGCAAATAAGAGAGCAAATGCGTAATATAGAATACAAGCAAGAAGTAAATATAAAACCTGCCAATACAAAAGGCAAAGGTCATGAGATGTATGAATTTGGGATGTGAGATTGACAATAAGTTATCAAATATGATAATATAGCCAACATGAAAGATCAATTATGGAAAATCACATTTTATGATAAGAGTGTTGAAGACGAGACACTATCTTTGCCAGATACTATTTTGGCTAATTTACTTAGAGTACTTGAAATGGCAAAAGAGATAGGACCAAATTTGGGCAGGCCACATAGTGCTCCTCTTGGAAATGGACTATTTGAGTTTAGGGCAAAAGGCAAAGAAGGTATTGCAAGAAGTGTCTTTGTAAATGTTATAAATAGAGAAATAGTGATTTTGCATACGCTCATTAAAAAATCAGACACCATTCCTAAAAAAGATATGAAGATTATCATACAAAGAGCAAAGGAGATAAAATGAGACCAACATTTGAGGACTTTAAAGAAAAAGCTCTAAAAAGAAGCGAGGTAAAAAAAGAATACGATAGGCTGGAGATTGAGTTTGAGTTAAAACTAAAGCTTATAAAGATCAGAAAAGCTGCAAATCTAACTCAAGAGGAGATGGCTAGTAGAATGAATACTAGCAAAAGCAACATCTCAAGGTTAGAGAGTTTAAATTCTAAAATTTCACCAACAATCTCTACTTTAAATGCCTATGCCAATGCTGCGGGATATAGGCTGGATGTAAATTTTGTGCAGTAAATTTTAGTAGCGTATAGGTTAGTGAAAGCATATAAAAATTTTTATGAAAGAATGTATGGGAAGGCTGATGTGTTTAGGTTATAGGATACATTTAATATTTTATAAAATCTGTCCTGATTTAGGACAAAATTCTTCCAATAAAAATGTTATTTATAATTTAATAAAAAGGGCTAGAGCGTGTTACATAGAATTTGGACTTTTGTTACAGAAAATAAGTAAAAATAAAGCTTTACAATGTATAATTGTAAAGTTCATAAAACACGTCTATATAAGCGCTCCTGAAAGGTTGAAAGTGTATCAAAACGCCAAAATGGCGGAGTGTCCCTCTCTGTCCGCCACTGCTTATAGATAATCATAAATTTTATTATTGTTTAACATTATTTTTTAAATATCTTTATATAAAAATTTTTCGCGTTAGAAAATTGCTTACCTAGTAAAACTTAACTATAAGTTTGTAGATTTTAGACTGATGATTTTTTGTGAAATTTATAAGTAAAAATTTTATAGTGATCACACATTTTTTAAAAAATATGATTTTTTTTGGTTATATTGTTGTTTCAAACTAATTAAAAATATCTTAAATTAAGTTTTTATTATAAAAAGCATTATATTTTGCTTGATTAATTATATTGACAATCAAAAAGCTATTTTTTGATAAAAGCTCAGAATTCGCTTTTTACAAACTATTGACATTTGGAATTTATATATTTAATTAATATATTTTTTTCTTAAAAGATAAAATTTCTCATATAAAGTTATATCTTATAAAGATAGTATATAATAACTTAAAAATTTAAATAATACAAAAAATAATAAGGAGTAATCTTGGCTAAAGAAGCTGGAGTAGTAAAATTTATTAGTGGCAAGGCAGTTGCTATCGATCAAAACGGAAATGAGAGAGAGCTAAAAGTAGGCGACATCCTTTATATGGGAGAGAGCATCAAGACAAGTGATGCAGCTGATAAAATAACAATCGTTTCAAATAATGGAAAAGAGATTACGATTGTAGGCAATGATACGCTTGCTTTAAATCAAAGCACCATAGGCGCGAAAGGTTTGGCAGATATTAGTGATTTGCAAAATGCTATTTTAAATGGTGGAGATTTAACAAAACTTGAAGAGACTGCTGCTGGTGGAAGCACTGCTGCTGGTGGTGGAGATGGTGTTAGCCTAGGTGATGCTAAATTTGCTGAGGGTGGTCACTACTCAAACATTAATGCAACATATAGAAATTTAAGTGATGCAAACAGAGCTTTTGCATCATACGATAGCCCAATAAGCGGATACAATGGCGGAGATGATACTATAATTCCAAGCAATCCTCTTGTAACTTTTATAAGCGATCTTAATAACGATGGTACTTTAAGCAGGGTTGAGCATGCACGTGATACAAATTTAAATACATCAAAAGTTCTTATTACAATTCCAAATGATGGCACAGTAAGGGCTGGAGATATACTAAATATCACTATAACTAAGCCAGATGGTAATACTGAAAATAAAACAATTCCCATCACTCCAACTATCATAAGCAATGGTTATCAGTTTGATGCTCCAATACAGACTGGTAAAATTTCAAAAGTTGATGCAACTATTACAAATTTCCAAGGAAATGTTAGTGGTAGAAGTGAAGATAGCGTAACTTCAAGTGGCTTTAGTGCTCCAGAGGTTAAATTTACAGAAGATAACAGCCCTGATAATAATCTATTAACATATACTGAAAATGCTAAAGATGGCAAATTAAATGAAACTCCAGTACTTATAACTGTAAAGGATGTGATTCCTGGAGATGTGCTTCACGTGACTTTAACAAAGCCTAATGGCACAACTGAGGTTAGAAATGTATCTATTGATCAAAACATAATAGATAATGGATATAAGATAGATAATATGCCAGTTGAGCACGGTAAGCCTTCAAAAGTAGAAGCTTACGTAGCAGATAGCACAAACACGATGAGAAGTGCAACTGCAAGTGACTCTACTGCTCTTGATGTAAAACCGACTTTGAAATTTACTGAAGATACAGACGATAATATCTATCTATATGATAATGAAAATAACCAAGATAACGACTTTAGAAGCACGACAGTAGAAATAACTCTACCAAAAGATGTAGTTATTGGCGATAAAATCGTTATAACTTATACCGATCCACTAACTAAGCAAGATACAACAAAAGAAATTTCTCTTACACAAGAGATGATTGATAGTCAAAAAGTAAATACCTCTCTTCCGATATTTCCAGATGTAAGAACATCAGCTAGTGTTCATGTGGTAGATAAAAACAATGTTCGAAAAAGTGAAGAGTCAGATCAAGATAGTGTAATGCCTATTGGTAGAAATTTAGAAATGACATTACCAGAAGAAAAGACTCTTCATGAAATTTCAAGACAAGAAAGTACTGATGACAATGAAGTAAATAAAACCACAGCAAGGATTACTCTGCCAAATAAAATTGATAATGGCGATAAGCTTACGCTAACTATTACTGGACCTGATCCTGATGATCCTGTAAATAATCCATCTAAAACTTATACAAGAGAATTTACTATACATATGGATAGTAAAGGTGCTGTGACTAGTGTAACAGAAAACGGAACTTCTAATGTTTTAACACCGATAAAATCAGGTGACAATCAATATACCATTGATGTTTCTGGTATACAGCTAAAGCATGGAGAAGATACGACTATTAAGGCCAAAGTTACAAATTTAAATCCAAATAGACATACATCCATAAATGAGTCAGAAGTATCGGCCAGTTTAGAATATGTAAAAAAACCTGAAGTTATCTTTGGAGAGGCTAATGGCACTAGGAGTATGAGTAGGGAGCAAGCTATGAGTGATCATGATCTTAATAGCACAACAGTCACTATAAAGCTTCCTAAAAATGCAGTAAGTGGAGATAAACTAACTGTAACTATAAAAGAGCCAAATGAAGCTACTGCTAGAGAAATAAAATATACTATTGGAAAAGATAATAATGGTAAGTTCTTTGTAAAAGATAGCGATGGCAATAAAATAGATACAGAAACAGATGGTAGAAGCTTTAAAATTTCTGGCATTAAAACAGCAACTGGTCTAGAAACTAAAGTAACAGCTGAGATAAAAGATAAAGATGGTATTCAGCATGCAGAAGACGCAAGCACGGTTACTATCTCAAATATAAACGATATGGCAGTATATTTCAAAGAGGATGCTGACCGTAACGTATCCTTAACGAGAGCGGAGAGCAAGGACGCGGATGGCAACCTACATAAAACGACAGTAGTAGTAAAAGTGCCAAATAACGTTATAGCTGGCGATGTGGTAACTGTAAAAATAGATAATGGCACTTCACCTAAAACTTATAAGGTTACAGGTAGAGACCCAAGCGGTAAAATCATGCTAGAAGATACTTCTACTCATGCTTCTATAACTGCAAGTGATAAAAATGAGATAGAAATTCCTGGCGTAGAGATCATTGCTGGCAAGACCATCAATGTAACTACTGAGACCACCGATGCAAGTGGCGGCAAGAAAGCCGAAGCTCAAAATCATAATACTCTTGAAAAGCTTCATGAAGACATGGAGATAACTTTTGAAAAAGATATCAATAATGATGGTATTTTGGGTAGTTCAGAGGCAACTGGAGCGACTACTATAGCAACTATCAAGCTTCCTTCAAATTTTGTTTTAGGTGATAAATTAATAGTAGAGTCACACAACGAAGACATGCCAAACAATAAAACGACCAAGACATATGAGATAGTAAAAGACAATAACGGCAAATTGATAGCCAAAAATGGCAGTGAAGAGCTTGATATTACCGATGATGCTGACAGCAATAAAGTGGTCAAATATACACTTGGCTTAACAGAAGATCATAAGACTATCATTAATGCCAAGGTTACTGATAATACTGGCGCTGATAAGGTTGAGACAAATAGCGATATTACGCTTGATGCTCAAGGTAGCGGTTCTGGAACAGGCTTTAGGCTATTTATTGATGAGGATAAAGATAGAAACGGAGTTCTAAGTAGAGATGAAGCCATGAAGGATGGAAATTTAAATACCACTTCGGCAATACTTCAAATCCCAACCACTGTAAATAGTGGCGATACTATAAAAGTTAAGGTAAATGGTGGGGCAGAGAAAACTTATACCGTTGCTTCAAATGATGGTACAAACGTTACTATAAAAGATGCGGGTGGCAGCATTGTTGCACTTGAGCCAGGAAATAAACTAAAAATTTCTAATGTTCATATAGATAAAGATCATCCAGCAGTGGTTGAAGCCACTATAAATGGAGTAACAAAGACAGCTAAAGCTACATTAGAATCAGTAGATACTAAAAATTTAAAGATTGAATTTGTTGAAGATAATGCAAGTAGAGACAATGTAATAGATAGAGATGAAGCTATTTTGGACAATGATATAAAAAAGACAATTATAAGTGTTCAGGTGCCGCATAATGTCACAAATGGTGATAAGGTAGCAGTAACAATAAAAGAACCTCAAGCTAATGGTACAACAGGGTCTAGAACCATAACTTATACAGTTTCAAAAACTGCTAATGGTAAAATTTCATTAATAGATGATAGTGACACTACTCATACTCCACATGAACTAGAAAATAACACTATAAAAATTCCTGGCGTTGCTATGCTTCCAGGTCGTGAAACTAGTGCAGTAGCTACTATAACAAATGGTGCTGAGACTACAACTAGCAGCGAAGCAAAAGCTAAACTTGCACCTTTAAGTGAAGCGGGATTAAGTGTAAGCATAGTTGCTGATAAAAATGACAATGGCATTATCTCAAGAGATGAGTCAGGTAGTAAAATTTCAAAGGTTCATGTTTCTATCCCAGGAAGCGTTATAGCTGGCGATAAGATAGATGTTAAGATAACAAATCCTAACGGATCTATCTTGACTAAACATTATGAAGTTATGGGAAAAGATGTAAACGGAAAAATTACACTAAAAAATTTAGATGATGGTTCTCAACAAACGCTTGATAGAGATAAACCACTTGATCTTGATGCTACTATCGCAGTTGATAAAGAAACAAAAGCTGAAGTTACTCTAACTGACACATTTGGTGAGAGCAAAACAGTAAGCGATACAGCACATGCTGAAATCGATGCTATAAGAGGCATCATGTTTAATAAAGACATAAAAACCTCAGAAAGTGGTGAGAGATCTACTACGGTTAAAGTTTATCTTAATGAAGATGCCAGAGATGGAGATAAGGTAGAGTTTAAATACACTGATCCAGACAACCATACACTAACCAAGACCGCAATATATACTCTATCAGCTGCAGATATAGCAAAGGGCACATTTGACCAAGAGCTTGATATCAATGCAAGATCAGCTTATGATCTAAATGTTAAAGCCTCACTTAAAACTTCAGATGGCTTAGAGTCTAAATCTTATGAGCCTTATAAACCACTTCATATAGGCGTTGAAAACTATACGGTTAAATTTGACGCAAGTAAAGATATGAAAGGTGGCGAAGGTCATGATACTTTGGTGTTTGATAAGCAAATAGTTGATCTTAGAGGCATTGCTAATCTTGATTCAAAAGTGGAAAGCTTTGAAAATCTTGAGCTTAAAGGAAAGACAGAGATCAAATTTAATGTACAAAATATCCTTGATATCACTGATAACCCTGATACGGTGCTTAAGATAAAAGGTGGTGATGTTGATGCTAATGGCAATAAAATCACAAAAGTTGATCTAGTTCATAAATGGACAGCAGATCATTCATATGATACTGCTGGATTTAAAGGCTACTCAAGCATAGATCAAATAAATGGCAAAACTATCCATATCCAAATAGACGACAAAATCCACACCGATCTTTAATCCCCAAAATGAGTGCGTAAATTCGCACTCATTTCAAACTCAAACTCACATTATTTTTTAAGTCTTGTTTTACTAATATTTGCTCCTTAAAGGAGAAAATATGAAAAATTTAATAGCCGTTATTATAGTTATTGCTGCACTTGCTTTTGGTGCTTTTAAGTATATAAATTCATTTGTTGCACTTGATGAAAATGTAAATGCAAAGTGGTCGCAGGTGTTAAATCAATATAAAAGAAGAGCCGAGCTTGTGCCAAATTTGGTTGAAACTGTAAAAGGCTACGCAGCCCATGAGCAAAAAATTTTTGAAGATGTGGCAAATGCTAGAAGCAAGAGCATGCAAGTAAGCGTTGATGCAAGTGGTCTTAGCGATGAAGCTAAGATGAAAGAATTTATGACAGTACAAAGCTCATTTGGCTTGGCGCTTGGCAGGCTTATGGCAGTTAGCGAGAACTATCCAGAGCTAAAAGCAAATCAAAATTTCTTATCTCTTCAGAGTCAGCTTGAAGGTACGCAAAACCGCATAAGCGTAGCAATGCATGATTATATCGAAGCTGTAAAAGAGTATAACGTAGCCCTTAGAAGCTTTCCAAATAAATTTATAGCAAGTGCTTTTTATCCTGAGCTAAAGCCAAAACAAAATCTTGAAATAAGCAACGAAGAGAAGATAAATCCAAAAGTTTCATTTGAGAAATGATGAAGAAAATTTTTGCTCTTTTATTTTTTATATTTTGCTTTTGTTTTGCCATAAATTTTAATGAGCAGATAAATGACGAGGCTCAAATTTTCTCTAAAAATGAGAAAGCTGAGCTTTTAAGCTTAGTGCAAAATTATGAGCAAAATAGTACGACGCAAATTGCTATCGTGACGCTTAAATCACTAGAAAATAAAAGTATAGAAGAGATCTCTCTTGAGATAGCTAGAGGCTACAAGCTGGGACAAAAACAAAGCAGTAATGGAGTGCTTTTAATAATCGCTCCAAACGAGAGAAAAGTACGTATAGAAGTTGGCTATGGGCTTGAAGGTGTGCTAACTGACGCTATATCAAGCCAGATCATAAATGATGTGATAGTGCCTAAATTTAAGCAAGGCGATATGGGCGGTGGCGTCATAGAGGGCACAAAAGCTATCATAAAAGTGGCTAGTGGCGAAGAATTTGAAAGTGTGAGTGATGATGAAGAGATACCGTTTGGAATAGTTGCCTTTTTTGCTGGCATGATCTCGTGTTTTGTCTCTGGCTTTTTAGGTAAATTTTTTATGAGAATTGGCTTTAGTGCGTGTTTTGCAGGGCTTACATCTACGGTATTTGAGCAATTTTTTGGCGTGCAAAATTACTTCATTGTCTTTGCCATTGTGTTTGTAATATTTTTTATTATTTTAAAAAATGCCTTTAAAAAAAATACTCAAAGCAAAAATGCACATAGTGGTTTTAGGCGTGATAGATCAGACTCAAATAGCAGTGGCGGCGGCCATTCTAGTAGCTCAAGAGGTGGTGGCTTTAGTGGCGGCGGAGGCGGTTTTGGCGGAGGCGGAGCAAGTGGTAGTTGGTAAAATTTCATCAAAGATTAGCTTGTAAAGCTCAAACCCTTTAAAATATATAAAAATTTAGGAGCAAAGATGCTAGCTGGTGAGCTGCTTAAAAGCCATTTTGCTAAATTTGATCTAGTGGCAGTGCTTAGTAAATTTTTAGAGCAAAGTCATTTTGATAAAGAAAAATTTGATCTGCTTAAACAAAATAACTTTAAAATTCTAGATAAAAACATAAAGCAAGAGATAGTTGGGACTGCTGGCTTTAAAGAGTTTTTTGATGAGAAATTTTGGAGCTTTTTATGTGAGCTTATGCAAAGTAAAGTTTTAATTGTTTCTGGCAAAGAGTATAAATTTAGTGAGCTTGAAATTTATACTTGTTTTGACGCAAATACCTACAAAAGGCAGTGTGAGGCAGGAGAGATTTACTTTCACAACTTTGGCTTTAACATATCTTTTAAAAGCGAGCCATCGCTTTATGGTGGCGTTTTAGTAAGAAGCCTAAAGCTCTTAAACGGGCAAAATTTTATCTTTGGGCCAAGAAAATGTGCCTTACATATCTTAAATAGCAAAATGAGTAATTTAAACTTTGATCTAAAAGAGGCTGATTTTAGAAAAGATAAGATTGATTTTACGTCACGTATTAGATCATTTGGCAATGAAAGTCAGCAAGAAAATGATCATTTAAGGGCTATTAGTAGTGAGTTTAAAATAGCCTTAGATAGTGAAAAAGAGTATAAAAAAAGAATAGAAAATGCCTATAAAAAGGGGTGAAATTCATCTTTTTATCAGCTTTTGCGGTGAGAAATTTAGCTCAAAAATGCTAAATAAAAAAGATCGCAGAAGAGTAAAAAATACCCAAATTTAATAAAACAAAACTCATTTAAAATATCTCGCTACTTAAAATTTAAAGCAAAGATGCGAGGCAAAATCTGTTTTTCTCATAAAAAAAATATCGCAGCTTTAGCCATTTCAAAAGAAAAGATCGGAGTCAAAGATTTAAAAAAGAAATTTTAGCTCTAAAATCAATGAAGGATTTTAAGAAATTTATGCTTGATGAAAATGCAAGTGTGGCTTACGCGAGTGGCTTTGTAAAAGGGGTGCAAAGTAATGAGGTGCTGAAGCGCCACAACACTTTTAGCCTAAATTTTGCTGACTCGCTAAATGAGAGCCTAACTCAGGCAAAAGAGCTTGCTCTAAAGCTAAAAATAGCAGCACTTGTGATCGCGTTTTTGCTGCTATGGTTTTACTTTAGTGTGCTTATCTCGGCACTTGTGATGGGCATCATCATCTTTGGCGTGCTTCTTACGCTCTTTATCTTTGCCGTTTTTGGCGTAAATTTAAGCATTTTTGGCGTCTTTGGGCTCATCCTTGCAAGCGCTGTGGGGATTGACTACATGATATTTGTGCTAAATGAGAGTCTTAGCGAAAAAGAGCGAATTTATGGGATATTTTGCGCATTTATAACGAGCTTTATCTCGTTTTTTTCGCTATCTTTTAGCCAGACCGCTGCTCTTAGCGTATTTGGATTAAGCGTTAGCCTTTGCGTACTGATATATGGGCTATGTGCTAGCGTTTTATCTTGTAAAAGAATTTATTTTAAAGTTACAAATGCAGTGTAAAATAGTATTTTAAGGCGTAGCTAGATTTTGTACTTGTGTTTCGCAAGTATTGACTAAAATGTTATAGAGAGTTTTATCTATATCAGCAATATTAATACATGGCATTCTATGCGCTTAATGAGTGGCTACGCCGATAAAATTTTAGGCTCTTATTATGTTGGATAAATTAACTACGTTCGATCAATTTGCAAACTTAATAAAAATTAAAACCGTGTTACTTAAAAAGTTGTTATATAACATAACAGCAGGCAAAGCATATATTTCATTTGATATTCCAAAAAAAAGTGGTGGATATAGAACAATCCATGCTCCTAAAAAAGAATTAAAAAAAATCCAAAAATCTATAGTTTTTAAAATTTTAGATCACATAAGAGAAACAGAAAAGGATAAACATATAAAAACAAATATTTCGCATGCATTTGAGAAAGGAAAAAGTATTATTACGAATGCAAAAATTCATAGAAATAAAAAATTTATTCTAAATATTGATCTTAAAGATTTTTTTGACAGTTTTCATTTTGGAAGAGTTGCTGGCTACTTTGAAAAAAACAGAGAATTAAAATTCTCTAGAGAAACTTCTATTTTATTAGCAAAAATATTTTGCTGTGATGGTAAATTACCGCAAGGCGCTCCGAGTTCTCCTATAATTTCAAATTTGATCTGTAATATTTTTGATATGAGGATACTTAAGCTAGCTAAAAAATTTAAGCTTGACTATACAAGATATGCTGATGATTTGAGTTTTTCTACGAATGATAAAAATTTTATAAAATTCTATGATGATTTTATGACTAAACTTAACAATGAAGTAAAAAGAGCGGGTTTTAATATTAATGATAAAAAAACGAGACTTTTATATAAAGACTCTAGACAAGAAGTAACTGGTCTTATTGTAAATAAAAAGATTAGTATAAAAAGGGAATATGTAAAAAGTACGAGAGCCATGGCAAACACACTATATAGCAATGGATCTTTTCATATTAATGAAAAAGAGGCTACTTTAAACCAGCTTGAGGGTAGGTTTAACTTTATAGATCAAATAGATAGATATAATAATAAAATTCAAAAAGTAAATAAAAATAATAAATTAAATTCTAGAGAAAAGGAATATCAAAAATTTCTTTTTTATAAATATTTTTATGCAAATAATAAGCCATTGATTTTAACAGAAGGAAAAACAGATATTCTTTATATTAAAGCAGCTCTTAAAAATTTATATAGTGACTATCCAAAACTTATTGAAAAAGTTAATAATAAATTTAATTTTAAAATATCTTTTTTAGAAAGGAGCTCGCGACTTGAATATTTTTTTGGTATCACAAAAGATGGTGCGGATAGTTTAAAGAATATCTACAATTACTATTCTGGAAAGGATGGTAAATTGAATCTTCTTAATTTTTTTGAAAAAAAAGAAATTAAATCATGCAAGCCAGTGATTTTGTTTTATGATAATGAACTACAGAAAATAGATGGAAAAGAAAAACCGCTATTGAAATTTATTAACAATGCTCCAAAAGAAGATCGAGATAATTTTAAAAAAATAATACAAAAAAATTTATATAACAAGCTTTTGGGTAATCTTTATTTGGCAACTATACCGATTGTAGATACCAATAAACAAGAGGCTGAAATAGAAGATCTTCTAAATAAAGAGGTATTAGAACATAAAATAAATAACAGAAGCTTTTCAAAGGATCCTAAAAACGGGAATGAATATGGAAAAAATGAACTTTCAAAATATGTTTTTAAAAATTATAGTAATATAAATTTCCAAAATTTTAAAAAATTACTCGATACTCTACAAAATATAATTGAAGAATATGAAATAAAAATATAAAAATATATTTTAAGCAAAAAATATCTCGCTTTTTAGGCGAAGTAGGCATAGATAGGCGCTCAGGACGCTCTGCTCTCTAACGTAGTTGCGCTCGCCTTTTAAAAGAAGTCTCTCAACCTCGATATTGCCGTTTCTATCGCCAGCTGCGACATATACCGTGCCAACTGGCTTGCTAGCTGTGCCCCCACCAGGTCCTGCGATACCGCTAATGGCAAGCGCAAAGTCCGCATTTGTCGTGCTTAGAGTGCCTTTTACCATCGCTTTTACGCAAGGCTCGCTCACAGCTCCGTAAGTATCTAAAATTTCATCCTCAACGCCCAGCCACTCATGCTTTATGTGATTTGCATAAGTCACTAGCGAGCCATCAAAGCTAGCCGAGATACCTCCATATCTTGCAAATTTCGCCGCCGCAAGCCCAGCCGTGCAAGACTCGGCAAATGAAATTTTAAGCCCTTTTTGCATAAGTTTGTTTGCCACGAAGGCAATCACATCTTTTTGTGGGATAAATTTTTGTGAAAATAGTGTTTTTACCCCTTGCAAAAAGCTCTCAATCTGGCCAAATTTATTACTTTTTGCTCTTACTAGTATTAAATTTGGTAGGATCTGCGCAAGGGTTATATCGACTTCGTAAGTTTTAGCAAGTGGCAGCATAAGGATCCTCGCGCTATCTGCGTCGATGTCTATTAGATGAAAGTAGCTAAAATCAGGTTCATACTCTATCAAAAACTCGCCTAGTTCTTCATTTGGATTGGCTTTTATGAGATTTATCTGAGCGTTATTTAGCTTGACCAAAAAGCTATTTTTTGAGTAGTCTAAGCTGTCTTTAAGCGCAAGAGTCATGCTATCTTTTAGCTCGAGTGAGCCCCCAGTTAGAGTCGCTATGATCTTTGCCGCGATGGCAAAATTTTCGTCAGAGCCAAAAATGCTTACAAAGTCGTAATCTTTTGATAAATTTTCGATGATAAAAGGTAGCTCTTTGCTATTTTTTGGAGCAAAACTTACCACTCCAAGCTCGCCAAAATGATCCTCGTAACTTTGAAAAATGTAGTTTAGAAATTCTCTATTTATCTCAAGATCTTCGCCTATTATCAAGATACTTTGTCTCATTTTTAAGCTCCTTTTTTTACCTCATTATACTATTTTTCAGTGTGATTTAACCAGCACAGGTGTAAAATTAGCAAATTTTAAAATCAAGGTAAAAAATGGACTACAAAGAGACACTTTTACTCCCAGAGACAAATTTTCCGATGCGCGGAAATCTCCCACAAAATGAACCACAAAGACTAAAATCATGGTACGAAGAGCGCAAGGTTTACGAAAAAATGAAGAAAAACCGCCAAAATGCGGTTAAAAGCTTCAACATCCACGACGGCCCTCCGTATGCAAACGGTCACCTACACATCGGCCACGCGTTAAATAAAATTTTAAAAGATATCATTACAAAAACGCACTATTTTTACGGCGAAAACGTCCGCTACGTGCCAGGCTGGGACTGTCACGGCTTGCCTATCGAGCAGCAAGTCGAAGTAAAGCTTGGCGATAAGAAAAAAGAGCTTAGCAAGGTCGAGATCAGGGAGCTTTGCAGGCAGCACGCGAGAGAATTTATAGACATTCAAAGAAATGAATTTAAAAGCCTTGGCATCATCGGCGACTTTGAAAATCCATACATGACGATGAAATTTGAGTTTGAGGCTGACATCTACAAAGCGCTTTGCGAGATCGCTAAAAAGGGCCTTTTGATAGAAAGAAGCAAGCCAGTTTACTGGAGCTGGGCGGCTAGATCGGCGCTGGCTGAAGCTGAGGTCGAGTACGAGGAGAAAGAGGACTACTCTATTTACGTAGCCTTTGAGCTTGATAACGACGCACTTGAAAAGCTTGGTGTAAAAGAGGCAAGTGCTGTTATCTGGACGACCACGCCTTGGACACTGCCAGCAAACCAAGCCATAAGTCTAAATCCAGAGGAAATTTATGTCCTAACGGCTGAAAATTTGATCTTTGCAAAGCCGCTTCTTGAGAGCATTGTCCAAAGCGGACTAAGCAAGGGAGAGATCAAAAAAGAGTTTAAAGCAAGCCTGCTTGAAAAGACTCACGCGTTAAATCCGCTAAATGGCAGACAATCTAAATTTTTACTAGGCGATCACGTTATGATGGACGGCGGCACTGGACTTGTTCACACAGCCCCAGGACACGGCGAGGACGACTACTACGTCTGCTTAAAATATGGCTTTAGTGAAATTTTGATGCCGGTTGATGATGGTGGCTACTACGATGAAAGCATAAAACATCACGGACTATTTAGAAGCGACGTGGTAGATGAGTTTGTCGGTATGCATATCTTTAAAGCAAATGAGAAAATTTTAGAGCTACTTGGCAAAAATTTACTTAGTGTCTCTAAATTTAGACACTCTTATCCTTTCTGCTGGAGAACGCACAAGCCTGTTATTTACAGGGCTACAAAGCAGTGGTTTATAGCTATGGACGAGCCAAAATTAGGTGGCAAGACGCTTAGACAAACAGCACGCGAGGAGCTTGAAAAGGTTAAATTTTACCCAAGCGTGGGCATAAAAAGAATAGGATCGATGATAGAAAATCGCCCAGACTGGTGTATTTCTCGTCAGCGTGACTGGGGCGTACCGATCGCGTTTTTTAGGGATAAAGCGACAAAAGAAGTTATATTTGATAGTGAAATTTTAGACCACATCGCAGCCATCTTTAAGGAAAAAGGCGCTGATGCGTGGTGGGCGCTAAGCGCAGACGAGCTTTTACCAAATGGTTCAAAATATAAGGCTGAAAATTTAGAAAAAGTAATGGACATCCTTGACGTTTGGTTTGATAGCGGCTCTACATGGCATGCAGTCTTGCAAAGCGACAACTACGACGCTGGCAAATACCCTGCAAGTATGTATCTTGAGGGCTCAGATCAACACAGAGGCTGGTTTCAAAGCTCGCTTTTAGTAAGCACGGCTATAAATTCTCACGCACCTTATGAGAGCATACTAACTCACGGCTTTACCGTCGATGCTAAGGGCGAGAAGATGAGTAAGAGCAAGGGCAACGTCATCGCTCCACAAGATGTGGCTAAGACTCATGGTGTGGAAATTTTACGCCTTTGGGTTGGCATGAGTGATTATTCAAGCGACCTAAAAATAAGTGAAGATATATTAAAACAAATAAGCGAGCAATACCGCAAAATCCGCAATACTATACGCTTCTTGCTAGCAAACGTAAATGACCTTGAAAGTTTAAATACAGAGTTTAATATCCTTGATAAGTGGATATTAGCGCGCGCTAAAAAAGTCTTTGACGAGGCGAGTACTTGCTTTAAAAACTACGACTTTTCAAAGGGCTTTAATATCCTTTTAAATTTCTTATCAGCCGATCTTAGCGGCGTATATCTTGACGTTTGCAAAGATAGACTTTACTGCGACGCAAAAGACGCCCCAAGACGAAGATCAGCCCAAAGCGCAATGGCGATCATCACAAAGACGCTGCTTCCACTCATCGCTCCAACGCTTACTTACACCGTTGATGAGGTGATGGACTATACTCCAAAGATCATCAAAGGCGAGGCAAAAGACGCGTTTGATCTAGTCTATGAGCCTATCATTTTTGATCTTAGCTTTGAAGATGAGTTGCTTTTTGCCAGCAGGGAGAAATTTAACGAGATCGTAGACGTTCTTAAGAAGGACAAAAAGATAAAATCAACTCTAGAGCTAAGCCTAGAGACCACCAACCACAACATCACAAGCTACGACGAGCGCGAAGTGGCTGATCTTTACATGGTAAGCTCGGTTAAAGCTTACGATGATAGCGAGCCACTAGCTGAGTTTGAGCTGGAGGGCGATAAATTTAAGATCATAGCAAGCAACCTTCACAAATGCCCAAGATGCTGGAAATTTAATGCTAGCAAGGAAGATGCGCTATGCCCAAGATGCGAAGAGGTCATAAGTGCTAAGTGAGCCAGTAAGCGCAACTATCATAATAGCAACGATCGCTGCGGTGGTCGTTGTTAGCTTGTTTGGCATATTTTTGGTTAATAAATTTAAAGGATAAAAATAGTGGTAACTTTGAAAGAAGCTTTAAAATTTTCAGCTGAAGAGATAAAAAATTTAAGAGCCGAGCTTGAGGCAAAGATCATAAAAGAAAAAGAGCTTGGCGCTTATGTCGAGCAGCTAGCAAATTTAGAGATCGCAAAACTAGGCGAGGGCGTGCCTATCGCTATAAAAGACAACATCCAAGTAAAAGGCTGGAACGTAACAAGCGCTTCAAAAATTTTGCAAGGCTATGTAGCGCCATATAATGCAACCGTTATCGAGAAGCTACTTGGCAAAAATTTAGCTCCATTTGGCCGCACAAATATGGACGAATTTGCGATGGGAAGCACGACTGAGAGCTCATTTTACGGCAAAACACTAAACCCACTAAATCACGCTCACGTCCCAGGTGGCAGTAGCGGTGGCTCGGCAGCAGCAGTTGCAGCTGGCCTTGCAGTAGTCGCCCTTGGTAGCGACACTGGTGGCTCGATCCGTCAGCCAGCAGCATTTTGCGGATGCGTAGGACTTAAGCCAACTTATGGCAGAGTGAGCAGATATGGCCTTGGCGCCTACTCAAGCAGTCTTGATCAAATAGGTCCAATCGCTCAAAATGTAGAAGACGCAGCCATTTTATATGATGCGATCGCTGGACACGATCCAAAAGATAGCACGAGCGCAGATGTGCCATTTGTGAGCATTAGCGATAAGATAGATGGCGAGAAGAAGCTAAAAATTTGTGTCATCAAAAACTACGTAGAAAACGCAAGCGAGCAGACAAAAGCTGCTTTAAATTTAGCTATCGAGAAGCTAAAATCACACGGTCACAGCGTAACTTACACAAATTTTGAAGACTCAAAATATGACGTTGCTGCCTACTACATCATAGCAACCGCAGAGGCAAGCGCAAATTTAAGTCGCTATGACGGCGTAAGATATGGCAGACGCGCGGATGCTAAAAATTTAAAAGAGCTATATGTAAATTCGCGATCTGAAGGCTTTGGTGAAGAGGTAAAAAGAAGAATTTTGCTTGGTACATTTGTACTAAGTAGCGGATACTACGATGCTTACTATATCAAAGCGCAAAAAGCAAGAGCGCATATAAAAGCTCAGTACGAGAAAATTTTAGAAGAAAATGACCTCATTTTTATGCCAGTTGCTCCAAGCCCAGCTTATAAATTTGGAGCACACAGCGATCCGCTTCAAGCCTATCTAAGTGACATCTACACGATCAGCGTAAATTTAGCAGGCCTACCAGCTATCTCTGTGCCAGTTGGCAAAGATGATCAAAATTTAAACGTGAGCGCCCAGCTCATCGCAAAAGCGTGGGACGAACAGACCTTGATAAATGGTGCTAAGAGCCTAGAAAATTTAATAAAAGGATAAAAATATGAAGATAGTAAAGAGAGCTTTAACGTTTGAAGATGTGCTTCTTGTACCGCAATACTCTGAAATTTTGCCAAAGCAAGTTGATGTAAAAACAAGGATCAGTAAAAATGTCACGCTAAATATCCCAATCGTCTCTGCTGCGATGGATACGGTGACTGAGCATAGAACTGCTATCATGATGGCAAGGCTCGGCGGTATCGGTGTCATCCACAAAAATATGGACGTCGAAAGCCAAGCAAAAGAGGTCAAACGCGTTAAAAAAAGCGAAAGTGGCGTCATCATCGATCCTATCTTTATAAATCCAGAAGCGACCGTGGCTGAAGCTCTAAGCCTTATGTCGGATCTTCATATTTCAGGCGTTCCAGTCATCGACAAAGACCGAAAACTAATAGGAATTTTAACAAACCGCGATTTGAGATTTGAGACAAATATGAGCACTTTGGTAAAAGATCGCATGACAAAAGCACCGCTTATCACTGCACCAAAGGGCTGCACGCTTGATGATGCGGAGAAAATTTTCTCTCAAAATAGGGTTGAAAAGCTACCTATCGTCGATAAAGACGGCAGACTTGACGGACTTATCACCATAAAAGATCTAAAAAAACGCAAAGAGTATCCAAATGCAAATAAAGACAGCTACGGCAGACTTCGCGTGGCTGCGGCTATTGGCGTGGGTCAGATAGAGCGCGCTAAAGCACTTGTTGATGCTGGCGTAGATGTCATCGTCATCGACTCAGCTCACGGCCACTCAAAGGGTATCATCGACACTTTAAAAGAGGTAAAAGCAAATTTTAATGTCGATGTCGTAGCTGGCAATATCGCAAATCCAGCAGCTGTAAAAGACCTAGCAGAAGCAGGAGCTGACGGCATAAAAGTTGGTATCGGACCAGGATCTATTTGTACCACAAGGATCGTTGCTGGCGTTGGTGTACCGCAAATTTCTGCCATTGACGACTGCGCAAGCGAGGCAGCGAAATACGGCATCCCAGTTATCGCAGATGGTGGTTTAAAATACTCAGGCGACGTGGCAAAAGCCCTTGCAGCAGGTGCTGCTTGCGTTATGGCGGGAAGCTTACTTGCAGGTTGCGAAGAGAGTCCAGGCGAGCTTATAACATTCCAAGGTCGCCAGTACAAAGTATATCGTGGCATGGGATCGATCGGCGCTATGACAAAGGGTAGCTCGGATCGCTACTTCCAAGAGGGCACCGCTCAAGACAAGCTTGTACCTGAAGGCATAGAAGGCCGTGTGCCATTTGCTGGCAGCATAAAAGATGTGATCCATCAGTTAATAGGCGGCCTAAGAAGCGCTATGGGCTATGTTGGCGCAAAAGACATCCCAACTCTTCAAGAAAGAGCTGAATTTGTCGAGATAACAAGCGCAGGACTAAAAGAGAGCCACGTCCACGACGTAGTTATCACTCACGAGGCACCAAACTACAAAGTCAATTAGTGTTAAATCTGCAAACTAGAACTATTAAATTTAACGAGCCACTCTATCTTGAGAGTGGCCGTATGCTATCAAATTTCAAGCTTATTTATGAGACTTACGGCACGCTAAACGCTGATAAAAGCAACGTTATCGTGATCTGTCACGCTCTAACTGGCTCGCACCACGCTGCTGGCACCTACGCAGGCGATGAGAAAGCTGGCTGGTGGGACGGGCTAATAGGTAGCAAAAAGGCGGTCGATACCGATAAATTTTACGTTATTTGCGTAAATATCCTAGGTTCATGCTTTGGCTCGACCTCGCCGCTAAGCGTGGATAGAAGTAGTGGCAAAGAGTATAGGCTAAATTTCCCAGTCCTTGCTATAAGTGACGTGGTAAAGGCGCAGATGAGGCTATTTAGCGAGCTTGGCATCACAAGAGCAAGAGCCGTGATAGGTGGCAGTCTTGGCGGTATGCAAGCACTTTGCTATGCTATCGAGTTTCCAGAATTTGCCCAAGATATCATAATGCTTGCAAGCACCTACCAGACTAAGCCATGGGCGATAGCGTTTAATAAAATCGCCATCGAAGCCATTTTAAACGATGAAAATTTCAAAAACGGCGAATACGACGCAGAATTTATAAGAAAAAATGGTCTAAAAGGCATGGCTTACGGCAGGATGGCAGGTCATATCAGCTTTTTAAGCCCTGATAGCATGGATGAGAAATTCGGGCGAAACTATGTTGAGACAGACGGCCTTTATGAGCTTTCTGGGCGCTTTCAGGTGGATCGCTACATGGAGTACAACGGCTACAACTTTCCAAAGAGGTTTGACCCGCTAAGCTACCTATATATCGTAAAAATGATGAATATCTTTGACTGCACAAGGCACTATGACAACCTAAAAGACGCCCTTGCGCCAATAAAAGCAAATTTACATCTAATCGCATTTAAGGGCGATCTACTCTTTCCGCCGTGCTGTATGAGAGAGATTTATGATACGCTTTGTGAGATGGGGCGAGGAGAGAATACAAATTTCGTAGAGATAGATAGCAACTATGGCCACGATGCATTTTTGGTCGAGATAGAAAAATTTGATGGATATATAAAAAATATATTAAAAGGATAGAGAATGGAGCAAAAAGAGCAAAGCTTTGAAGAAAAATTAGCTCTAGCAGATAAAATTTTAAACGATCTAAACAAAGATGATGTGAGCTTAGAAAATAGCATAAAGCTGCACGAACAGGGCAAAAAGCTACTAAATGAGGCAAGAGAAATTTTAGAAAACGCAAAACTTAGCATAAAGCAGGTGGATGATGAGTAGAATTTGTGCTCTTCAGCTACCAACGCAGCCTTTAAGTGAGGCAAGGCTTGATTATTATCTAAAAATTTGTGCGGACGAAAACGCAAGACTTGTTGTGCTTGGTGAATATGTGCTAAATAGCTTTTTTAAAGAGCTCATTAGCATGCCAAAAAGCCTTATAAAAGAGCAAAGTGAGCGCAAAAAAGAGGCTCTTTTTGCAATGGCAAAAAAGTATGATCTAAATATCGTTGCACCCATTGTAAATCTAAAAGGCAAGGAAATTTTTAAAAGTCTAGCTAAATTTACCCCAACACAAGTAAAGCTATATGATCAGCAAATTCTCATGCCTTACGCTCACTGGAATGAGGCGAAATTCTTTAATAACACAAGCGATGAGCTAAATTTGCCTATTTTTACCTACGATAAATTTAAAGTTGGCGTCATGTTTGGCTATGAGGCGCACTTTGATGTGTGCTGGGCCTATATGAGCGCTAAAAAGGTCGATATCGTGCTCGTGCCAACAGCTTGTACGTTTTTTTCTCAGGCACGCTGGGAGGAGCTTTTAAAGGTTAGAGCTTTTACAAACAACGTCTACGTACTCCGCGTAAACCGCGTAGGAAGCCATAAAAGTGACGATGCTCAGTGGAGCTTTTACGGCGATTCTATGCTTATTAATCCGTTTGGTGAAGTTAAAAATAGACTCGGCAAAAACGAAGAGATGATGATAGATGAGCTTAGCAAAAAGGAGCTTAGTGAGGCTAGAAACACTTGGGGCTTTATGCATATAGAGGCTAAATTTAAAAGATAAAATAAGGCCGTAACTGTACTGGAAAGCGAGCTTAACAAGAATGAGCGCTCTTTAAAGGAATTTTGGAGTGAAATTTGAAACGAAGTGACGTTGAGGGATATATAAAAGAGAAATTTGACGTTTTAGGTGAGCAAATTTTCCCAAAATATCCAAAATTTAGTGCCTTTCGTCACAAGAAAAATGAGAAGTGGTTTGCACTACTTATGCAGTTAAGCGCTAGCAAGTTAGGTCTTAAAAATGACGAGATGATAGAGGTTTTAAATCTAAAATGCAGTCCAGATCTAGCCATGGTGCTAGTTGACGAGGAACAAATTTTTAAAGCATATCACATGAATAAAAAGCACTGGATAAGCGTAAATTTAAACTCCAAAATCTCACAAAAAACCGTTTTTGATCTGATAGATGAAAGCTTTAGCTTAAGCAAATAAAAGCCATTTTCAGCCTTAAATTTAGTAGTTTTTGTTAAAATCACGAAAAACTTAAGGATAAAATTTGCAAGAGCTAAACAACGAGATCAGAAAAGTCCATTTCATAGGCATCGGCGGCATCGGCATCTCAGCCATCGCTAGATTTTTACGCGAAAAGGGCCACAAGATAAGCGGCAGCGACATCAAAGAGAGCAAAACGACGCTAGAGCTAAAAGATGAAGGCATCGAAGTCATCACTCCACACTGTAAAGAGGCGATAAAAGACCAAGACTTCGTGGTCTATTCAGCTGCGATAAAAGAGGATAATATCGAGCTAGTGGAGGCCAGACGAAAGGGCATAAAGTGCTTTTCTAGAAAGGAAATTTTGCCTTATGTGCTTGAGGATAAGTGTGTTTTTGCAGTAGCTGGTGCGCACGGCAAGAGCACGACTTCAGCGATGCTAGCAAGCCTAATCGAAGGCTCAGTCATCATCGGCGCCATCTCAAAGCAGTTTGGCTCAAATATGCGCTATGCAAAGAGTGACAACGTCGTATTTGAGGCTGATGAGAGCGATTCGAGCTTTCTAAACTCAAACCCATATCTAGCCATCGTCACAAACGCAGAGCCAGAGCACATGGAACACTACGACTACGATTTAGCTAAATTTTACGCAGCCTACAAGGGCTTTTTGGAGCGCGCAAAGGTTAGAGTGATAAACGCTGAGGACGAGTTTTTAAGCACGCTTAAGCTTGATGCGATCAGACTTTACCCAAGTACCGATATCACCGAGCTTACGATGGTTGTAAGAGACTATCAGCCATACACCAGCTTTAACCTTAAAAATTTAGGCAAATTTGAAGCCTTTGGCATGGGCGAGCACATCGCCATAGACGCATCTTTGGCTATCCTTGCTGCGATGCATGAGACGCCGCTTAAAGACATAAGAGAAAATCTATTAAATTTTAAAGGCATCAAAAAGCGTTTTGACATCCTTAGTGCAAACAAAAATTTCGTCCTAATAGACGACTACGCGCACCATCCAACCGAGATAAAAGCGACGCTAAAATCAGTCTTTGAATACGCCAAAATTTTAGGTATAAACAGCGTCACAGCGATATTTCAGCCACACCGCTACACAAGGCTTAGTACAAATTTAGCCGGCTTTAAAGAGTGTTTTAAAGGTGTTGATGAGCTTGTTATCTTGCCAGTTTATGCAGCCGGTGAAAATCCGATCGAGGTTGATATGAAGAGCGAATTTAGCGAGTATAACCCGATCTTTACAGATAAGGTCGAGCGAGTCGAGGACGGCATCGAATTTATAGATGAATTTGGCGTAAAAAACCGCCTAAGTGACGGCATCGTAGTTGGTTTTGGAGCGGGCGATATCAGCGTGCAATTAAGGGGCGGGTATTAATGGATCTAAGTAGCTTCAAGCCTCAAGATGAAAATGAAATTTTAAAAGAGATAAATGAAAAAGAGTTAAGTGAGGATGAAATTTCAAGCCTTATAAATTTAGGTAAAAAAGATATCTTGATCGCGCTTGCAAGGGAGCAAAAGCTAAGTAGCGCCCAGATAAAAGATATGTTACCGAATGCCCCGTATATGGCTATTTGCTTGCTAGTTGAAAAACAAGATATCAGCGAGGTTAGGGCTGAAATTTTAGAAAAGATCGAGCCTCATGCTGAGCTTTACAAAGAGCTTATCGTAAAATATAAAGGCGTGAAATGGTAAGAAATTTGATCCTAATCGCTGGCTTGATCGTACTTTTTGGAGCGATTTGGGCGATAAAAGATGAAAAGATCAGCAAAGGCATAAAAGCACTCGTTAGTGCGGTGCTTGTAGCGATCCTTATTTGTGTCTATTTTTACGAAGAGAATTTATCAAAAAACGAGGACGCCATCTCAAAGCTAGTTAGTGATTTTAAGCAGGGTAAAGTGCTAAAATGTGGCGAATACAACGTGAGCGCTGAGAAATTTAACTATGAATTTGGCACAGCGTCATTTTTGGCTAAAAGAGAATTTAGCGAGCTCTCAGGCGTGATAGTGCCGATAAAAAGTTGTGAGCAATGACTGAAGAGATATTTTTAAAGCTTGATCTGGGCGAGTATTTAGAGAAATTTAACTCCTTTTTAGCAAGGCAAAAACCGCTATTTTTACAAGGTGACAGCAAAATCCACTTTGAAAACATTAGCGAGCTTTCAAAGTATGATTTTAAGGCGCCTGATGAGATAAAAGAGCTTGATGACGCGCTTATGAGACTTAGCAAGCAAGCAGTGCTTCACATCAGTGAAATTTACGAGTTTGCAAAGATCATTAAGTATTTTTCATATCTAAAAAAGCAAAAATTTGAAGGCAGGCTTGGCGAGTGGATCGCTAAAGTTGAGATCCCTGAAGCGATGAGCCATATGGCAAACAGCTTTGATGAAAACGGCGAGTTTAGCGACAGCGTGGATGAGAGATTTGCTGCGATAAAGCAGGCTTTTAGCGAGAAAAAGCGCCAGATCGATGCTGAGCTTAAAAAGCTCATCTACTCAAAGCACATCACGCCCTATTTAGTCGATACCCAGACGCACTACATCAACTCGCAAGAGGCACTTTTGGTGCGTGGTGGCTTTAACCATGCCCTAAAAGGCACCGTGATCGCTAGAAGCTCAGGCGGCTACTTCTACGTCGCACCTGCGAGCACTGAGCGCCTAAAAAAGGAGCAAAGCGAGCTACTTGATAGAAAAGAGGAGATCATTTTTGAGCACTGCAAGAAATTTAGCTTGCAGATGAGCAAGAGCTTGCTCTTTTTGAAATTTATAAATAACGCTTTTGATCAGTTTGACGCGTATCAGGCGCGCGTAAATTTGGCTAGATCGCGCGACTATGAGTTTGTTTTGCCAAACAGCTCGCACGTTATCAAACTTGAGAAATTTGCCCACCCAGCGCTAAAAAATCCAAAAAGCGTGAGTGTGGATTTTAGCAAAAAGGTACTTCTCATTACCGGCGTAAATGCTGGTGGTAAGTCGATGCTTTTAAAATCTATCATCTCAGCCACACTGCTTGCAAAGTACTTACTACCTATGCGTATCGACGCAAACCGCTCAAGCATCGGCTCTTTTAAAGAATTTGACGCAATCATAGAAGATCCGCAAAGTGTGAAAAACGACATTTCGACCTTTGCTGGCAGGATGGTGCACTTTGCAAAGCTTTTTACTAAAAAATCGATCATCATCGGCATCGACGAGATCGAGCTTGGCACCGACTTTGAAGAGGCTGCGAGTTTGTATGGCGTCATGATAGAGCGACTCATCACTCAAGATATCAAAATGATCATCACGACCCACCACAAGCGCCTTGCGATGTTGCTAGCTAAAAACCCAGAGGTTGAACTAGTGGCGGCACTTTACGACGAGGCGGCTCAAAGGCCTAAATTTGAGTTTTTAAAAGGCACGATCGGCAAGTCTTATGCCTTTGAAACTGCGGCAAGATACGGTATATCTCAAAATTTAGTGGCGCAGGCAAAGAAAATTTACGGCGAAGATAAAGAGAATTTAAATGAGATCATCACAAAGACGCTAAATTTACAAACTAAGCTTGATGATGGGATAAAAGAGGTCACGGTAAAAGAGGAGCGGCTGGGGCGCTTGCTTGAGGAGCAAAAAGAACTAAAAGAGAGAAATGAGATCAGGCTAAATGCGACTATTTCGCGCCTTGAAAAAGAGTATTTTGAAGCGATAAATGCGGCAAAAGCGGTTATAAATTTCAAGGATATAAAAGATAAACAAAGAGCGCTAAATGTGGCAAATGAGAAAAAAGCTGCTATCGTTAAGCCTAAAAAAACTGAGTGCGAGAGCTTAAAAGTAGGCGATAGAGTGAAGTATGAAAATATCAAAGGTACGGTTTTAAGCATCTCTAAAAACGATGCAATGATCGAGTCAAATGGCATAAATTTACGTGTACCGCTCGAGCTTTTAAGAAAAAATGGCAACGAAGTAGTCTTGCCTAAAAAAAGTGGCGTGAGTTTAAGTGTCGATAAGCCAAAAACTGCCTCACTCTCGCTTGATCTACACGGTATGAGAGCTGACGAGGCGATAGCAAAGCTTGATAAATTTATCTCAGATAGTCTTGTTATGGGATTTGATGAGGTTAGCGTATTTCACGGCATCGGCACGGGCAAGCTAGCCTTTGCAGTCAAAAATTTCTTAAAAGAGCATCCAAGCGTGAAAGAGTTTTTTGACGCACCTGCGAATCAGGGTGGATACGGCGCTAAAATAGTCAGACTTTAACTTTTTCCCAAAAGTTAAAATTTATTTTAAGGTTGATATAATCAGGACAAGTACACAAAATAAGGGAAGTAACTTTTGAGTAACAAGGACGAGCAAACGGGTAAAAATCTAAATATCACTAAAACGATTATAGGTTTAGTGTTTGTTTTGGGAAGTATTTTTTTAGTCGAAAACCTGGCAGTTTTTTATTTTAAATTTAATAATGCTTCTGCTGAAAATGGCTTTAATCTTCGAAAGAAAGTTGATTATTTGACATATCAATATGTTGATTATTTCAAAAATGTCAGCAAATATGATGTTGCAAATTTCCAATCTTACATTAACGATAGTGCTATGGGTGATGTTCTTTTATTAAAGGATGATAATAAAAATGGATACAAGGTCGTAGCGTCTTCAGATAAAAGAATAATAAATCAAGAATTTAACGACAAAAGCTGTGGAAATATTTTTGCTCATAATTTCCAAAAAGATTATTTTTGGGCAAAAATTTTGCCAGAAAATGCTGCTCAAGTTTGTATGTTTGTGCCGGTCGGAGAGTATATATTAGGCTTTAAAGGAAAGGTCGATCAACGTATTACTGGCACGCATGATGAGTACTTTTTTGAGTGGCTTTTAAATAATATGACTTTAACATTTATCTTAAGCTTCATTGGTGCAATAGTTGCTTTATCTACTTGTATATGGTATGCGGTTAAATATATAAAAGAAAAAAATAAATATAACGCATTAAAAACAGATGCTAAAAAACAGATAGAAGAGCTTGGAGAAAAGCTTTATATCGATCCGATGACTGGACTTTTAAATAAAACAGCATTGGTGCGTGATATTAATAGCCATGAAAATCCTAAAGTAGTGCTTATAGATATTGACGATTTTGGCAAGATGAATGACTTTTACGGTAAATTTGCATGTGATCAGATTTTGGTCAAGATGGCTAATTTAATCAGTGAATTTGCCAAAGATGAGAATATGAAGGCTTACTGTATAGAAGCAGATAGGTTTGCTCTGGTAGAAGATAGCGATAGCTTTATCGATAGATATGAAGATATGGTTGAAGATTTGATAGAAATTTTTAAAGGCCGTATGCTAAGTATAGTCGATGAAGATGGTAGAGAGATAGAAGGTATCGAGATACATAGTACAATAGGCTTTGCTCTTGATAGTGACCAAACACTAAGAAAAGCAACAATAGCGTTAAAAACGGCAAAAGAGCAAGATAAAGACTATGTTTGCTATTTCAAAGGGTTAAATCAAAAAGAGGAATACGCAACTCAAATAGAACGCTCTAAACTGATACAATACGCCACTATAAACAACAATATTGTTCCTTATTTTCAGCCGATAGTTAATGACCAAAAGGTACCTGTAAAATACGAATGTTTGATAAGACTTTTAGATAGAGGCGATGTTATATCACCAAATGTCTTTTTAGATATCTCAAAGCGTATTAAGCGTTATGCTGATCTTGAGAAACAACTCATTGTAAAGTGTTTTAAACAACTTGTAGAGGATAAGAATTTAGTGCTTTCTATAAATTTAAGCAGTAGAGATATGATCGATGGTGATGTTAGCTCACTTGTTTTAAATTTATTGAACAAGCACAATGTCGCTGGTAGGGTTGTGTTTGAGATCGTTGAAGATGAAGAGCTTAAAAATTTAGAGAGAGTTTCAAATTTTATCGAACGTGTAAAAAGCATGGGTGCAAAGATCGCTATCGATGATTTTGGCTCAGGATATTCAAATTTTTCTTACATCATAAAGATCAAGCCTGACTACGTGAAGATCGATGGCTCTATTATAAAAGATATAGACATAAATAAAGATTCACACTCTATCGCAAGTGCGATCGTGGCATTTGCAAAAGACCTTGGTATAAAAACTATTGCTGAATATGTGCATTCAAAAGAGATATTTGAAATCTGTAAAGAGATCGGTGTAGATGAGTTCCAGGGCTTTTATTTTGGTGCACCAGAGCGTGCCGGCTCATAAGGCACTTAGTGGTAATTAGCTTTTTAAAAGAGCTTTTAAGCTTTTGCTCTATCACACCTAATGATGCTGGGAGTTTAGAGTTTATCGCTAAATTTTTGCCTGATTTTGAGGCGAAATTTATAGAAAAAAATGGCACCAAAAATCTCATACTTTCTAAAATTTATGGAGACGGCGAGCATCTAGCTTTTGCTGGACACGTTGATGTCGTGCCTCCAGGTGAGGGCTGGGATAGTGAGCCATTTACTCCATTAGAAAAAGATGGCTACATCTACGCAAGAGGCGCACAGGATATGAAAAGTGGCGTGGTTGCTTTTGCTTGCGCTGCTAAAGATGCGAAATTTAATGGTAAGCTAAGTCTTATTTTAACAAGCGACGAAGAGGGCGATGGCACATATGGTACGCCTTTAGCACTTGAATATTTACGCGAAATAAATGATTTGCCAAAATTTTGCGTAGTGGCTGAGCCAACTTGCGATAAAGAATTTGGTGATAGCATAAAAGTTGGCAGACGTGGCTCAATAAATGGCAAGATCGTGATAAAGGGCATTCAAGGGCACGTGGCATATCCTGAAAAGTGCATAAATCCGGTAAATTTAATAGCTCCACTTTTAAATAAGATAACTGATCACGATATGGACGCTGGGAGTGAGTTTTTTAGTCCAAGCAAGATTGTGATAACTGATATCAGAGGTGGTATGCAAGTTTGTAATGTCACGCCAAGCGAGCTTAGCATAATGTTTAATGTTAGAAACTCAAATTTAACTGACGTAAATGACGTCGAGAGCTATCTTAGAGGCGTTTTAGATGGGCTTGATTACGAGCTTAGCATAAAGCAAAGCTCAAAGAGATTTTTAACAAATAAAGATAGCAAAATCGTAAAAAATTTGATGGCCTCTGTTACAAAAATTACCGGTGTCACACCGGTTCTAAATACAAAGGGTGGCACGAGCGATGCAAGGCACTTTGCTGAATTTGGTGTAGATGCGATAGAATTTGGCGTCATAAACGACCGCATACACGCCAAAAATGAGCGAGTTAGTGTTGATGAAGTAAATAAACTTTATGAAATTTTTAAAGATTTGATAGAAAAATTTTAATCCATAAATTTCATTATTTTTAAACCAAAAAGTTATTAATTGTCTAAAAAATATTTTCAAAAGCTATTTTGATTGATATTTCTTGTCAAAGAATTTTAAAAATAAGAAATTTTCTTTATTTGGCAATATTGCTATTATCTATTATAATTCATGAAGTAGCCGGGTTTTGGCTATTTCAAGTAAAACCTAATGGAATGTTCTTTTTAACGAGCATAAGGTAGAAGTTATAAATACATTTGTGGGCGAAAAATATATCCAGCACAATCCTGGCTTTAAAGATGGTATGGATATCATTTCTAATTTGTAAAAAAAGTAAAATTTTCAAATAAGTAAAAAATGCAAGTAAAGCGAAAAATATACAAATCTTTTCAATGCGAGAAAATGAGACATAGCTTGCGAGCTAGATTACCCTTTTTAGTCGTAGCAATCGTGATTTTAGCAATCGAAATTTATATCGCAGCTTTTGTTAAAGGTGGCTTTGTACGTCATTATTTGGGTGATGTGTTAGTTACGGTGATGCTTTACGCATTTGGACGAGCCGTGTTTAAAACCGCACCAAAAATTTTAGCATTTGAAATATTTGCTTTCTCGCTATTTATAGAAATTTTACAATACTTTAAAGTGCTTGAAATTTTAGATATTCATAATTTAATAATACGCATAATCTTTGGCGGAACATTTGACGTTAGCGACATCGTATGTTACGCATTGGGCTGTTTGTTAGCTTATTTGACTGATATCATTTGCCTTTTACAAAAGTATAAAAGTCCAAAGATATAGTGATAAACTACAACTTTATTTTTAAGTATAAAGCAGGAGCTAATCATCTTAAAACTCTAGCAAAATTTATCTATCTATTTTAGCTCGCCCCAGTTTTTGGCAATATTTAGCGATGTTTTAAGCGGCACATTTAGCGTGTAAATTTCCTCCATTGTCTTTTGTGTTGCCCTGCCAAATTCCTGCGCAAACTCGTCTTTTACTTCAAAGATCAGCTCATCGTGGATCTGAAGCAACATTCTCGCGTTTTCATCTAAATTTGCTCTAACTTTTACCATAGCCATCTTGACTAGATCTGCCGCAGAGCCTTGAAAGACCGTATTTACCGCTTCGCGCTCAAACATAGCTATTTGCATAGGTGTGGCACTTTTAAAGTCAAAGTATCGCTTTCTGCCAAGTAGCGTCTGCACAAAGCCGTCGTTTTTAGCTGAAATTTTTATCCCCTCTAAAAACTCTTTTATCGTCGCAAACGCCTTAAAATAGCGCTCTATATACTCTTTTGCCTCGGCTCTTGTGATATTTACTTGATTTGCCAGCTTGCTTGAGCCCATGCCGTAAATGAGGCCAAAATTTATACTCTTTGCCACGGCTCTATTTTGCCCATCGCTACTACCAAATATGCTAATAGCCGTCCTTGCGTGGATATCCTCGTCATTTTTAAATGCCTCAAGTAGTGCAGGATCGCGGCTAAAGTGAGCTAGCAGCCTAAGCTCGATCTGGCTGTAATCAAGCCCCACAAAACTATACCCTTCGCGCGCTTCAAAGCATTCTCTGACGTCCTTTGCGAGGCTTCCACGAGCTGGGATATTTTGCAAATTTGGATTTTTACTTGAAAGCCTGCCGGTACTCGTGCCAGTTTGCAAAAAGCTCGTGTAAATTCGTGAGCCCTCATCCTTTTTCGCAAGTGCTAAAAGTGGCTCGCAGTAGGTGCTTTGCAGTTTATATAGCTCTCTGTAAGCTAAAATTTTTTCTATCACTGGATGAGCGTCCGTAAGCTCAGCTAGCACGCTCTCATCGGTGCTATATCCTGTTTTTGTCTTCTTTTTGGTTGGAAGCTTTAAGTGCTCAAAAAGTATGACGCCAAGCTGTTTTACTGAGTTTATGTTGAAATTTTCGCCGCTTAGCTCGTAAATTTCACTTGTTAGCGCTTTTAGTTTGGTGTCGTTTTCAAGGATGAGCTTTTGCATTTTGGCTTCATTTATCTTGATGCCGTTTTGCTCCATGTCAAAGAGCGTGAGGATGAAAGGAAACTCGTGTGTATCGGCAAGGGTGAGTAAATTTTTATCAAGCGTGTTTAAAAAAGTTTTATAAAATTTAAGAGTTATCCAAGCGTCCTCACTCGCGTATTTAGCGGCATTTTCTAGCGGCACATCGCCAAAAGTTTGCCCTTTTTTGACCACATCTTCAAATTTTATCGTGTCGTAGTCATAAAGTCTCTTTGCCAGTGCGTCCATCCCAACGCTCGAGTTTGGGTCGCTAAGCCAAGCAAGGATCATTGTGTCTTTAAAATTTGCTGGAGGATTTAGGCCTAGGTTGTTTTTCACGATCTCAAAGTCGTACTTTAAATTTTGCCCAATCACGCAGCCTTTATAAATTTGCCCTATCGCCCAAGTGGCAAATTTTAGGCTAATTTGCTGCGGCACACCAAGGTAGTTGTGAGCTATCGGCACGTAGTAGGCGTCCTCATCGTTAAAGCAAAAGCTAAATCCAACGATCTTTGCGCTCCTGCTATCAACGCCTGTGGTCTCGGTGTCAAAGGCGACGATAGTCTCTGGCGTGATGTCAGTAAGTAGCTTTTCAATATTTGCTTCATCAAGAAGTAAATTTGCTCTAAAGCCAAGCTTAAATTCAGCATTTTCCTCTTTTTGCAAGCTCTTAAGAAGTCTGTTTAGATCGTACTCTTTTAAAATTTCTGAGATATTTACCAAAGGATTTTGCTCTGGAAATTTAGAGTGCTCAAGATCAAATGAACTAACTGCATCATCAAATAAAGTGGCTAGCTTTTTGCTCAAAAATGCTTCGTCTTTTGCAGCTGCTAGCATATTTTTAGTGCGCTCATTTCTAAGAAGGGCTAAATTTTCATAAATTCCCTCTAAACTTCCATACTCTGCCAAAAGCTTTTTAGCTCCCACTGCGCCAATACCTTTGACTCCTGGGATGTTATCCGAGCTATCGCCTGCGATCGCTAAAAAGTCCCTTACCTGAGCTGGATAGACGCCATACTTTTCAAAGCAGCTTGCACTATCATGATCGATCTTGCTTTGTGGGCTGTAGATGCTCACTTTGCCGTCTTCTATGAGTTGATAGAGGTCTTTATCGTGGGTGACTATTCGCACAAATATATCTTTGTCTTTACAAAATTTAACCGCACTTGCGATGATGTCATCGGCCTCATAGCCCTCGCGACTAAGGCTGTAAAGCCCCATTTTTTCTATCATATCTATGCAAACTGGAAGCTGTTCTTTTAGCTGAGCTGGCGGCTCGTTTCTGTTGGCTTTATATTCGCCTAAAATTTCATGCCTGAGGGTTTTACCCTTGCTGTCAAGTGCAAAGATAAGGTAGTCACTTTGGTATTCATCCTTAAGGCTTGCTATAAAATTTGCAAAGCCGCTCACCATTCCGCTTGGTTTGCCATCTCTGTTTTTAAGTCCGCTCATAGCGTAGTAGAGCCTAAAAAAGAAGCCAAAAGTGTCAATAATCGTAAGTGTTTTCATTTTTATCCTTTGCGTAATTTTATGAAATTTAGGCAAAAAATAGGCTGATTTATAAAAATTTTTGATATTATGGCGGACATTACAAATAAAAAATCACAAAAATAAAAAGCTTTGAGGTCATGAAAAAAATAGTTTTTTTACGTATCAATCCAAATGCAGTCGGTGGTGCCGAACGCTATTTAAGAAGGCTTACTAAAGCCCTAAAAGACGTAGGTATAGACACATCTATACGCTCATATCTAGGAGAGGCTAGGATCTCGTCATGGAAAAAGGCTTTGAGATTTAACGCACAGGTAAAACGCCAGAAACAAAGCGATGAGGTATATTTTAGCTTGGAGCGAGTAAGCTGTGCAGATATTTACAGAGCAGGGGACGGAGTGCATAAAATTTATCGTGCTACAAAGCCATTTTGGTGGGTTAATCCTCTAAATTTTGTCTATCCATATCTAGAAAAACGTTGTTTTAAAAATTCTAAAAAGATAATCGCAAACTCAAACTACATAAGAGAGCAAATCATTTCAGCTTACGGTGTCGATGAGTCAAAGATCGCCACTATTTATAATGGTATAAATTTGCCACAAAAAGTGGAAAAGGGCGAAGCAAAACTTAGTGTTTGCAAGGAATTTGGGCTTGATTACAATTTGCCGATTTTGCTATTTGTCGGAAATGGCTTTAAAAGAAAAGGGGCAAAGGACTTTTTGCTTCTTGTCTCAAAGCTAAAAACGCAAGTAAATGCGCTAATAGTAGGCAAAGATAAAAATTTAAATTCATATAAGAAGCTAGCAAAAAAGCTAAAGATAAAGGCATTTTTTACAGGTGAGCAAAAAATGACTGCAAAATTTTATGAAGCAAGTGATATTTTTATATTTCCAACACACTATGAGCCATTTTCAAATGTCGTTCTAGAGGCGCTTAGTTTTAAAAATATTGTCTTTACAACGGCTCAAAACGGGGCAGCTGAAATTTTAGAAAATCGTTT
This sequence comes from Campylobacteraceae bacterium, assembly GCA_902387145.1. GTDB lineage: Bacteria > Campylobacterota > Campylobacteria > Campylobacterales > Campylobacteraceae > Campylobacter_A. The sequence continues at coordinate 196,217 of CABMKY010000001.1, forward strand.
TGTTATGCGTGAACCAAATGATGAAAGTATACTGGAGCTAGTAGAGCAGGTGCTTAATGATAATGACATGATGAGAGAGCTGCAAGAGAAGTCATTTTTACTTTCGCAAAAATTTAGTATAGAAGAAAATGCAAGCAAAACTCTTGAAATCATAAACGAAGTGCTAAATTTGGAGCAAAAGTGAGAGTTTTTATAGAGCTTCCAACTTGGCTTGGAGATGCTGTGATGGCGAGCGCAGCGATAGAAAATTTAAGTAAAAATGCTAAAAATATTGTATTTTTTGGCTCTTATGTGGCCTGTGAGCTTTATAAATCACATCCAAAGTGCGAAAAAGTAGTAATTGATGATAGTAAAAAACAAAGCTCAAGATATCTAAGCCTTATAAAAACAGCTAGAAAGCTTGGAAAATTTGATATCGCTATTAGTTTTAGAAGCTCATTTGCTAGTAAATTTTTACTATTTTTTCTAAAAACAACGCAAAAATTTTGTTTTAAAAAGAGTAGCGAGAGCTTGCATCAGGTGCAGAAATATCTAAATTTCGTAAAGCAAAGCCTAAATTTAAAAGAAATTTCAAACGAACTAAAAATTTATTATGAAGCCAAAAAAAACGAGCAAAAGCTCCTCGTGCTAAATCCAGGTGCTAGCTACGGAAGTGCCAAAAGGTGGTATCCGCACTATTTTGCAGAGGTTGCACTGCACTTTAAAGATGAATTTGATGTAAAGATCATTGGCTCAAAAGCCGAGCTTGAGATTTGCAATGAAATAGAGCAAATACTCTTACAAAATGGTATGAAATGTGAAAATTTGGCTGGAAAAACAAGCATAAAAGAGCTTTGCGAGGTCATAGGCTCTATAAAAAATGGCATCTTTTTGACAAACGATAGTGGTCCTATGCATATCGCAGCTGCCTATAAAGTGCCGCTTGTGGCTCTTTTTGGACCGACTAAATTTAAAGAGACTAGTCCATGGCAAGACGAAAGTGCAAAGATAGTGCATTTAAATTTAGAGTGTATGCCATGCATGAAGCGAGTGTGTCCTATAAAAACACATGCTTGTATGAAGGAGCTTACGCCAAAAATAGTTATCACTGAAATAGAGCTGCTAAGAAAAAAATTAAATTTTTGAAATTCTAAAAATATTAAATATATACATACAAAATTAAAAATTTTAATTTTTATTTGATTACATTTTTACTAAATATTTGACATTGGTTATCAATATAGCTATAATCACGCAAAAATTTTTACTAAGAAGGTATTATGGAGCTAATTAAACATCACATTGATCACGTAATTATTGCGATTTTAGGCATTATGAGTTTTTTTGTACTTTGGTATACGATTGAGCGTATTATTTTTTATTCACGCGTTGATATAAAAGGCTACAAAAGTATCGAATCGCTTGAAGAGGCACTAACCAAAAATTTAACCGCGCTTTACATTATCTACTCAAATGCACCATATGTAGGACTTCTTGGTACGGTTGCTGGTATTATGATTACATTTTATGATATGGGTATGGCAGGCGGAATCGATACTAAAAGTATAATGGTCGGCCTCTCTCTTGCGCTAAAAGCAACTGCTTTTGGACTACTTGTGGCGATACCAACGTTGATGATTTACAATGGTTTTGTCAGAAAAGTAGATGTAATGCTAAATAGATACAAGGCTGAAAATGCGTCTAAATAAAAAAGATGGGTTAAATATTGTCCCATTTATTGATATTATGCTTGTTTTGCTTGCTATTGTGCTTAGTATTTCGACTTTTATTGCTCAAGGCAAGATAGCTATTGATCTTCCAAGTGCAAACAGTGCTGAGCAAAGTAAAGAGGACGATAAAAAGGTAAGCGTAGTAATTGATAAGGATAATAAATTTTTTATAGATGATGTAGAAATTTCTGAGAACGAACTCAAAGATAAGCTAAATGCGGTTGATATAAAGACATTAATCGAACTAAAAAGCGATAAAAATTCGAAATTTGATAGCTTTGTCAAAGTAATTGATATATTAAAAGAGAAGGGCCACGAAAATTTTGCAATCCAAACAATCTCTGAATAAAATTTCAAATTACAGCGGCTTAGCTGTTTCACTTATAGTGCATGGAGTAGCAGTATATTTTTTGCTTTCACATAATTTTGATGAGATAAAAATAGGTGAGCAAAAACCGATAAAAATAGCTCTTAATTCATTTACTCCAGTGCCGCAAGTCTCAGCACCTCAAATAGCGGAGCAAATGCTTATCCCAGAGCCAACTCCACCAGCTCCACCACCACCGCCAGAGCCACCAAAACCTGAGCCAAAGCCAGAACCAAAACCTGAACCTAAAAAGGTGGAGAAACCAAAGCGTGAAATAAAAAAGGTAGAGCCTAAAAAAGAGAAAAAAATAGAGCCCAAGCCTGAACCGGTAATTGCTCAGCCAGTGCAGCCCATTGTACCGCCAGCTAGTGTAAATACAAATTTGCCAGCCAATAACAAGTCTATCGCTGCAGCTCCAGTTCAAAATGTAACACCTGAGCTAAATTTATCAAATTCGCAAGGTGATGAAGATTTTACAAAGGTTATAATCGCAGTTAAGAGGCATAAAAGTTACCCAAATAATGCAAGGCGTATGAAGCATCAAGGTGTTGTAGAAGTTAGATTTTTACTCAAGCAAGACGGTAGTATAGATGAACTTAAAGTTAGTAAAAGCTCTGGTTTTGAGTCGCTTGATAATGGTGCTTTAGAAAATATTCAAAGAGCAAGTTCTGAGTTTCCAAAACCTAAGCAAGATCGTTATCTGCGCTTTCCTATTTCATATACACTAAAATAAATTACAAGCTTATTTAAGCTCGTAATTTATTATCTGCTTTGTAGAATTTCTTTTATATTTCAAGTCAAAATAGAAAAACATAGCTTATTTTATTTAAAAAAGTGTGTATTTTAAACTTGCTTTAAATATTAAACATGTATAATCTGACTTTCTTTAACGGGTGGTTGGATAGCTCAGTCGGTAGAGCAGCAGACTGAAAATCTGCGTGTCGGCAGTTCGATTCTGCCTCTAACCACCATTAACCTTTCCTTAAATATTAATCCCTTTCTCTTAGTTCTATTAAATTTAGTATTCACAAGGTTTTTATGCTATTTTTCTAGGTTATTTATAAAATTTAAATAAATTTTTATTATTAACAAATTTAAAATATAACAATGCTATTTTCATTTTATATATTCTAAGACAAATAAAATCTTCAAGATCAAATAAAAAATTTGTAAGAGATAATCTTATAAATTTTATCCTAAATAAGCCTTATTAATCAAAATGTTATATTTGTATCAAATCATCCTTAAAATATAAGTTTAATCTAAATCCATAAGAGATATAATCTTGATTAAATTTATATTAACTTAGGAGGTTTCATGGATTTTCTCATGAATTTAAGCGAAGGCATGCAGTTTGCTATCCAGCTTCTCATCGTCCTTATCTGTTTGTTCTACGGAGCTAAAAAAGGCGGTATCGCACTTGGTATGCTAGGCGGTATCGGTCTTATAGTCCTCGTTTTTGGATTTAATATCGAGCCTGGTAAGCCAGCAATTGATGTTATGCTAACTATCCTCGCTGTTGTTGTGGCAAGTGCTACGCTTCAGGCTAGTGGTGGTCTTGATGTTATGCTTCAAATAGCAGAAACTATACTTAGAAAAAATCCAAAATATGTAAGTATCTTGGCTCCATTTGTAACATGTACGCTTACTATTTTATGTGGCACTGGACACGTTGTTTATACCGTGCTTCCTATCGTTTATGACATCGCTATCAAAAATGGTATCCGCCCAGAGCGACCAATGGCAGCAAGCTCGATAGCCTCACAAATGGGTATCATCGCAAGTCCAGTTTCAGTTGCTGTTGTAACTCTTACAAGCTTTCTTATTAATGCTAAAACTCACCTAGCTGGCTTTGATGGGTATTTAGATCTTTTAAAGATTACGATTCCATCAACATTTTGCGGTGTTTTAGCGGTAGGAATTTTTAGCTGGTTTAGAGGCAAAGATCTTGATAAAGACGAAGTATTTCAAGCAAAGCTTCAAGATCCTGAGTTTAAAAAATATGTTTATGGCGATAGTGCGACGCTTTTGGGCAAAAAGCTTCCTGGGTATCAATGGGCTGCGATGTGGATATTTTTAGGCTCTATCCTTGTAGTTGCGCTTCTTGGATATTTTAAAGATCTTCGTCCAAGCTGGACTACTTACAAAGACGCAACGGTCGTTCAAGTAATAGCTAACCTTCCAACTGAGCAAAAAGTCTTAAAAACCTTAAAAATAAAAGACGCTAGCATCCAAACAGAGGCGGCTGAGTTAAAAGTAGCAAACGATAAGCTAAATGCCAATCAAAAAGCTCAATCAGTCAAAATCATCGGCAAAGATGCAAATCAAACTCTTACTCGCACGGCTGATGGCGCAGTAACATATATAAATGAAAAAGGCGCAAAAGAAGAATTTCAAGGTGCTTACATCAATATAAGCAACAAACAAGCATCTTCAAAAAGCCTAAGCATGGTTCATGTTATCCAAATTTTCATGCTTTTAACAGGCGCTATCATTTTAATCTTTACACCAACAGATGCTAGCAAGATCGGCAAAAACGAGATATTTAGATCAGGTATGATCGCTCTTGTTGCAGTTTTTGGTATCTCTTGGATGGCTGAGACTATGTTTGCAGTACACACTCCGATGATGAAAGAGGCGCTAGGAAGCATCGTAAAAGAGCACCCTTGGACTTATGCGGTTATGCTTTTGATTATCTCAAAATTTGTAAATTCTCAAGCTGCAGCCTTGGTTGCTTTTGTGCCATTAGCATTAAATATCGATGTTAATCCTGCTATCATTCTAGCTTTTGCGCCAGCTTGCTACGGATACTACATCCTACCAACATATCCAAGCGACCTTGCAGCTATTCAGTTTGATAGAAGTGGTACGACACATATTGGTAAATTTGTTATCAATCACAGCTTTATCATTCCGGGTCTTATTGGTGTTATATCCTCTTGTATATTTGGCTATATTTTTGCAACTGCTTTTGGATATCTATAGTATATAAATTCTCTTGCTGCTAGTATTTTCTAGTGGCAAGAGCAGAATTTATCAAAGCTTATCTTTAAATTTTTGTTTATTGCTCATATAAACGAAGCTTAGCACCTCGGCTACGGCTCTAAAAAGATGTGCTGGTATCGTATCATCGACTTCACAAATTTTATAAAGCTCTCTTGCGAGTGGTGGATTTTCATAAATTTGCACACCATTTTCAACGGCTATTTTTTTGATTTGCAGTGCTAAAAAATCAACACCTTTTGCAAGTATTATCGGTGCTTCGTCACGACTTTTATCATATCTTATCGCCACGGCGTAGTGAGTAGGGTTTGTGATGACTACGTCAGCTTGTGGGATATTTTGCATCATTCGCCTTTTTGCCGCTCGCATTTGTGCTTGACGAATTCTGCCTTTTACCTGAGGATCTCCCTCCATTTGCTTATACTCATCTTTTATCTCTTGCTTGCTCATACGAAGGTCTTTAAAATATTGAAAACGCACGATGAGAAGGTCGATAAGTCCGATTACAAAAAGAATAAAAAGCATGACACTAACAAGAATGATGAGCTTTTCTTTTAGCCAAGCAAGCTGATCAAACATAGAAAAAAAGAGCGTGTGTGGCAGCTCCTTTATAAACTGCAAGAAAAAATAAAATCCAACTCCAAAGACGATGCTAACTTTTAGCACGATTTTGATGCTATCTATCACTTTTTTCATCGAGAATAAATTTTTTAGTCCCTTTAGTGGATTTATCTTGCCAAAATTTGGCATTATAGGCTTTGTGGTAAAGATAAATCCAAACTGCATTACATTTGCGATGACACCAGCGATCGCCACACAGATACAAACTGGAAGTATCATAAGAAGCGACCTAGCAAAGGTATTTACGACGATCATTTTTACAGTTGGCAAGGTAAGTGGCTGACCGATAAATTTTGAGTAGTAGATATAAAGTGAGATGATCTGTTCTTTCATAAAATTTAGCATCGCAAGCAGTACACCAATAGCGATGACAAGGGTCACGAACCCAGCTAGGTCCTGACTTTTGGGGACGTTACCATCCTTTTTGGCATCTTCTATCTTTTTGGGGGTCGCTTCTTCGGTTTTTTCCTGATCTTCGCCTGCCATCTTTATCCTAAGCTTGCTTAAATTTGGGGCGATTATAGCCAAAATGCGGTTAAACTATCCGCTAAATTTAACTTTTGCAATTCAAAAAAACTAAGCCGTTTTAGGCATTTTTGGCTAAAATTAGCAAAATTAAGGAGCATGCAAAATGTCATTTTTAGGAGGTTTATTTAACATTTTTAGAGCCAAAAAACCACCAAAAAGCGATGAAGAGCTACTTTTAGACGAGTATGCAAGCATTTACGCCGAGATAAAAGAGAAAAATTTAAACGAATACGACTTTTTGTGTGAGCTCATACGATTACTCTCTTTTTCAAGAGCTAGACGCTACGACTTTTGCCTTGAAAAGTGCCTAGCTGATGGTGATGCCGAGAGGCTAAATGATCTCATTTTTCAATACGCTAAGCTAAATTTACTCCCAGGATGCAGCGGCGGATATGACCAGTGTGAGAAGCTCATCCCAGCATTTTTTGCTATCGCTTGTGGTGACACAGATAGTATGGCAAGGATATTTCCAAAAGGCCTACCACCTAGCAAAAACGGCTATAAATTTCTATGCGTGATGCATGATTTGTTCACGGCGATGCTTTGGCAAGATGAAAATTTACTCACCCCTGCCTTAGAAAAAGCCCGTACTTTTGCAGAGTCTAAAAAGCCAACAAACGAAAGAGAGGCGATTAAATTTGTACTTGCCTTGTATGAAAAAGATACGGCCGCTATGAGTGAGCATTTGCAGAAATTTTGCTCTACATTTGGTAGGACAGATGCACCTAAATTTGAAAAACGCCTCTACATTTTCGCACACGGACTTCACGCTTTGGCACGCTACTTTTTACCGTTTGAGCTCTTTAAAGAGATCAAGCTACCAAAGAACGAGAATTTCAGTAAATTTTATGCGCAGAGGCTCTTTCAAAATGAAATTCCCAAGCCAAAACTTTATTTTACTTTTCCGCCTGAGCTTGAACTGATAAATGTGATTTTAAATGCGCCAGTAGCCAAAACGCTGATATATCAGCCACATTTGCCAAATGACAAAACATTTTTCTTAGATCATACATCTATGATAAGAAATTTAGCTGACGAGATCATAAGATCAGGGGCATTAAAGTAGAATTTATAAACTTTTAGCTAATATTCACACCTTACAACCAACAAAGCTCCATAAATCTTTTGCAAAAAAGTGCTTTTTGGTCTTACCAAATTTAGAAAGGTAGAGTATGTCAAAATACGCTATATTTAAGCATGGCGGCAAGCAATATCGTGTTAGCGAGGGCGAGTTCCTTAAGCTAGATCACTTTAGCGCTGAAGCTAAATCAACCGTTGAGATTACAGAAGTTTTAGCTGTAAATGACGGCGAAGTAAAGGTAGGTGCGCCATTTGTGAAGGGTGCAAAAGTTGTTCTTGAGGTCGTTAATGAAGGCAAAGACAAAAAAGTAGTTATCTACAAAAAACGCAGACGTAAAGACTCAAAACTAAAACGCGGCTTTAGAAGACAATTTACACGTGTAAAAGTCGTAAGTATCGCAGCTTAAGGAGATAAGATATGGCACACAAAAAAGGTCAAGGTTCAACCCAAAATAACCGTGATAGTATCGGACGCCGATTAGGTGTTAAGAAATTTGGTGGCGAGTTCGTTCGTGCTGGAAATATAATCATCCGCCAAAGAGGAACAGCAACTCATGCTGGAAATAACGTAGGTCTTGGCAAAGATCACACTATTTTTGCATTAGTCGATGGCTTTGTAAAATTTGAAAGACTTGATAAAAACAGAAAAAAAGTATCTGTTTATCCAGCTGCATAATACCAGGGGCAATTGCCCCTTTTTCTTTTAAATCCACTCAAAAATTTAATTTATCTTTTCTAATTCTTTGATTATTTTTCTAGCTCTATTTTTCCAAGTATTTTCGCTCATATTCTCATAAGCATTTTTTGAGATTTTATTTAGCTCATCATTACTTAACGTCTTTATATAGTTAAATTTTTCTTCTAGACTTTTTTTATCTCCTGCTTCGTACAAAAAACCATTTTTGCCATCTTTTACTATCTCGGCAACTGGTGGAAAATTTGGAGCTAAGACAACGTTTGAGTTTGCCATATACTCAAAAAGCTTTAGCGGAGTGCTATAAAGAGAATAAGCACTTTTTACACTAGGTATTATCAAAATTGTATTGTTTTTAATGAGACTTTTTACAACTTCTTTTTGAGGTAACATCCCTTTAAAACATACCAGACATTCGATCTTTCTTTCTTTAAGAGTATTTTTTAAATTTATAAAACTATTTCCACTATTCTTACCATACAGCTCGAGTTTTATCCTGGTTTTTAAAGCAAAATCCAGCATCAGATCAAGGCCTTTCCATAACAAGAATGAGCCATAATAGTTTATACTTGAAAAATCAAAATCTTTCTTCTTAAAATCATAATCTTGTTTGCAGCCATTATAAACAACTGCCGAATTTGTTATTTGTAAGTCAAAAAATTTTCTAAGTTCATTTAATGTGCTGATATTGTGTGAGAAGATAAAATCGGCATTTTGTAGTATCTCTTTTTCCATATTATAAAGTGCTTTGTTGCCCAAGGTAAAACACTCATGCGCTTCAAATACAACCTTTTGATTGGATATTTTATTTTCTAGTAGAAATTTAGCTATCTTTAAATGCCTTGTGTAAAATATCGCATCTTTATTTGAGTCGTTATTTATTATTTTTTTTAGAAAAAAATTAAAAATTTTATTACTTTTTAAAAATAGAATCCTTTTTCTTACAAACAATATGTCATTAGCTTTTAACTTTAAAGAAAATTTCTCATTTACCTCATTTAAATTTAAAGGAGACTGCGGTAAAACCAGTTTAGCATCGCACATATTACTAAGCTCAAAAAATGTATTTAGAATTGCTATCTCTCTTGCATTGCCTTGCGGAATTTGTTCTGGATATATGTAAAATAGTTTCATAAATCACTCCTTGTCTTTATACAAAACACTATAAAAAGACCAAGCATTACATAAAGATGAGTAAAGTATATTGTCTCAAATAGTCCCCTAAATATATAAGTGCAAAGTATGCTTCCAAATATTGCTATATAAAATTTATTATTTAACAAATATCTTTTAAAAGATTCGAAAAGCATATAAAACACAAGTGTAACAAAAAGAGCAGTACCTACTACACCATAATGATAATACTGACCAATAAATACTGGTTCGTCATGATGTGGATACTTGACTCCATCAGCACCTACACCAGTTGGACCAAGGTCATCATTGTTAACATTTTTATCATTTAAAAATTTAGTATATTGCTTACCGCCAAAACCTATTCCTATATAAGCCCTATTAGAGCTAAAAAGAAGTGGCAATCTTTTTGTTAAAATATCTCCTCTACCAGAAGTATAAAATCCTTGTGTAACTTTTAACTGCAAAAGCGTGGAGTTATAGTAGACGCAAGCAGAGGCAGCAAGTAAAAATAGGCAAAATATCATAGATTTTTTATTTATAAGATTAATTTTTTCATTTTTAAATATTAGAGCTAATATCACTACTAAACTTAGAACAATTGCAAGCCATGAGCCTCTTGCCCCTGTAAGCAAAATAAAAATTAAGCCAATGATGATATTAAAAATAGTAATAAAAAATTTATAAAAATTACTTTTTATATAAAATAGTGATATCAAAGAAAAAATGAATAAATTATCAAAGAAACTTGAATAAAATCTATCGATAGGTTGAATCAATTGATTTTTTGCATTTCTTAAATTTAAAAGCGTTCCTTCTTCTATTCCTTTTACAAAAAAATGTAAATTGTCTAAACTTAAAGCTATAACCATGGCAAAAAACAACCATTTTGAATTTTTATAACTACCATTATGCCAAAGGAGAATAATAAAAATAAATACAAAAGCTCGTTTAAATTCACTAAATGCTGAAAGAAATGCATTCTGGGTAGTATCATAAGGAAAAATTGATATTCCAAAAACATATAAATTTAGTAAAATAAAAAGCAACAATATAGTTTTATTGTTCTTTATATTATTTTTTATATTTTCTAATGTATTTGTAGTGTCAATAACAAAAAGAATCATAGTTAAAAATAGGGCCAAATATATACCTAAATTCTTCACAGCAGTAATATGTTCGTTATATTGGCCTATTAAAAAAAGAGATAAGAAAAATAAAATAGCTCTTTTTAAAAATATTATTAATTTTGGCTTATTTTGAATTATCATTTAAAACTTCTTCATAAATTTTTTGTACATCATCAGTAATTTTATCCCAGGAAAAATTCTCTTCACACATTTTTCTAGCGTTTGTAATAATTTTTAATTTATCCGAATCCTTTAAATTTAAAATATACTCCTTTATATTTTTAGCAAAATTCTCAAACTCAAAAAGCTTACAATTTTCATCATCCAGCATATACTCTTTACTACCACCACCTGCTCTTGCTATAACAAAACTTTCGCAGCTCATAGCCTCTATGCCAACCATACAAAATGGCTCTCTATCATTTAGAGGAACAATAGTAAAATCAAAGCTATTATAGGCAGTGTAAACTTTATCTGGTGAGATATTATCTAGAAAATCTATATTATTTAGGTTGTATTCTTTTATCTTTTTAATCAGATAATTTTTAAATTCTCTTGCTAGTTCAATCATGTATTCAACATTTTTTTGGCTAACTATTCTTCCCACAAAACCAATAATAATTTTTTTATCTTTTTTAAAATTTATTTTTTTAAATTTATCTATATCTACACCATTTTTTATAACTTTATAAATTTTTGCATTTGGTAGACCTTCAAAATTCTTCATAAAAAAATCACTACAAGTTATAACGGCATCAAGCTTATCAAAATTTTTATTTTTAAAATCATAAAAATTATGCAGGTGAAGGATCACTTTTATATCTTTATTCCAAGTTTTTATCTTTTTTGCTAACTTCTCTACACTATCATGATAGTTTTGAAAATGCACAATATCAGGATTTATTTTTTTATCTCATTGAAAACCCTATCATTATAAGAGTAGACGTCCCAGCCTAATATTTTTTGAAAAATTCTTTTATAAATTTTTGAAAGGCGAATTCTATGATGATAAACACCATCCCTATATTCTTTTAAAGGTAAAAACTCATCATCTAAGCAAATAGTGTGAGGTTCATAAAACCAAAGCCTCTTTGCTACTTCATTTGTCCAAGTCTGAACAGCAGCACCCTTGAGCGGAGGTATGGCATAAAAATTACTTACATAAGCTACTTTTTTCATAATTCAACCAGTTCCTGTGCAAATTTTGACCACTCGTACATGCCTTTTATGCTCTCTCTTGGTCTTAAATTTTCTATATTTTCTAGCGTTAAATTTATCTTTTCTATCATGTCGCTTTCATCAGAAATTTTAAATTTATACCCATTTACTCCGTCTTTTATTATTTCTTTCATGCCACCATTTATGCTAACTACACAAGGTTTATTAGCAGACAATGCTTCAATTACAGTTATGCCAAAAGCCTCATGGCCGACACTCGGCTGCAGATAGACATCGCAGGCGTTATAATACTGATTTAACTCATCATGCCTGATAGCACCGACAAAAATAACCTTTTGGCTTACATTAAATTCGGTTGCTAGTTCTCTTAGACTTTGTAAATTTTCACCATCGCCAACAAGCATAAATTTGGCGTTTTCTATCTTGTTTATATTTTTCACCATCATACCAAAGCCTTTCCAACCAACTACTCTGCCAACGCTTCCTATCAAAATTTCATCACTCTTTACGCCAAATTTATCTCTTATTTTTTCTTTTAGTGATGCATCTGGATAAAACTTCTCTTTATCTACACCGTTATAAACTACTTTTATCTCTCTGCTATATCTTTTTCGTAAGATGTCAGCATTTGCGTCACTCACACTAATGATTTTGTCAATAAATTTAACAAAAAAGCGATCAAAAAAATAAAAATCCTCTCCACCACTTACAAATATGGTCTTTAAATTTTTATCATGTTTTTTAAGTAAGTATGCTACAAAAAAATCAAATGGTTTATGAATAACTAAAACATCAAATTTTTGAGATTTCAAAAATTTTCTAGCATTAAAATAAAAACTAACTCTCTCAACAAATTTCCTAAATCTATTGCCTAGTTTTAAAACCTTCTCTCTTGGATAAAAGTCAAACATTTTTAGATCAATATTGCTTTCTTTTAAAAAAGCTGGTACAAATTTGCCTTGTCCAGTACAAATAGTGACTTTATGGTCTTGCATAAGCTCTTTAGCCACAGAATAATAAAAAGTCTCAACACCACCTATTTTTAATGCAGTTGTTACATTGTAAAGCAGAATTTGCAAAATTTTATTCCTTGAATTAGTTTTGGGCTAATTCTATCATAAAAGCAGCTTTTACCTTAATGAGATTTAATAAAAAACAAATTTTAATTATTTAAAAGATATAATCCAGCCCAAATTTAAAAATAAAAAAATAGATAAATTTAAGGTAAAAAATGTTTATAGATAGTGCAAGATTGACTTTAAGTTCGGGACATGGTGGAGCTGGAGCTGTGAGTTTTCGCCGTGAAAAACACGTCATTTTAGGTGGTCCTGATGGCGGAGATGGCGGAGATGGCGGAGATGTTTATTTTGTTTGTGACAACAATACCCATACTTTAGCAAACTATAAGGGTAAAAGAGCCATGAAGGCTGGCAATGGTGAAGCTGGCATGGGCAAGCGAATGACTGGCAAAAAGGGCGAAAATTTAGAACTCATAGTCCCTCCTGGCACAGCTGTTTATGATGCACAGACAAATGAGCTGCTCTGCGATATAGTTAGCGAGGGTCAAAAGACACTATTTTTAAAGGGCGGTAAAGGCGGACTCGGAAATTTCCACTTTAAAAGCTCTATCAATCAAGCTCCAGAATACGCACAAAAAGGCATGCCTGAAGAGAGCATTGAAGTAAGGCTCGAGTTAAAGCTCATTGCTGATGTTGGTTTGGTGGGCTTTCCAAATGTTGGTAAATCAACTCTTATTTCAACAGTATCAAATGCCAAACCACAGATCGCAAACTACGAATTTACAACGCTTACGCCAAAGCTTGGACTTGTCGAGGTCGATGAGTTTAGTGGCTTTGTCATGGCTGACATCCCTGGTATCATCGAAGGGGCGAGCGATGGACGCGGTTTAGGCGTTAAATTTCTAAAACATATCGAGCGAAATAAAATTTTACTTTTTATGATAGACGGAGCAAATTATAGAAGTATGAGCGAGCAGTTTAGTGTGCTAAAAGAGGAGGTCGCTAAATTTTCAAGCATACTTGCTAGCAGGGACTATGCTATCGCTATCACCAGAGTCGATGCGGCGGAAAATTTAGATGAAAATATAAAAGAATTTATGAAATTTTTAAAGCTAAAGCCAGAGCAAAACGGTAAATTTATCTACAAACAAGATTTACTCAGCTTTGATCATTCAAAACCATATTTTATTTTGCCGATCTCATCAGCGACAAACGAAAACATCGACGAGCTTAAATTCGCACTTCTTGAGCTACTTAAAAATGAGCTTTGAGTTGTAACTTTTTGGCGCTTTGAGCATAGAAATTTAAGAACATAAAATGAAGAAAATTTTTTGCATTATGCTATTTTACTTTAGCGCATATAGCTGTGATCCGGCGGATCCGGCGTATATGTTTTTGGATTACAATGACATAGATCGTGACGGCATGCTAAATTTAGATGAATGGACGGCTTGCGAGGTGCCACCAGGACTAAAAATAGCACCAGATCTATGCACTAGTGAGGAATTTAAAAGGCTGGATCTTGATCGTAGTGGCAAAGTTAACATTAATGAGCTAGGAAATTTGATATTTCAAAAGATTGACTGGCGTGAAGATCCATGCGCCTCTTGGCTGACTGGCAGTAAAAACGTAGATCAAAATAAAAGTCGTTGAAATTTAAAGGAAAGTGATGAATGTAGTTTTTATGGGGACGCCTGATTATGCCGTTAGGATACTTAGGCACCTAAAAGAAGCTGGCTTTAATATAAAAGCGGTCTTTACCCAGCCTGATAAGCCAGTTGGTAGAAAGCAAATTTTAACTCCAAGCGAGGTCAAAATTTACGCACAAAATGAGCTAGTAGGCGTGCCAGTCCTTACGCCAAATACGCTAAAAGATGAGGCGGTTGTTGCCGAGCTAAAGGCATTTGAACCTAAATTTATCGTGGTGGCAGCTTACGGCAAAATTTTGCCAGAGAGCGTGCTTAACGTGGCGACTTGTATAAATTTACACGCTTCGATCTTGCCAAAATATAGAGGCGCAAGCCCTATACAAAGCGCGATCTTAGCAGGCGAGAAGCAAACTGGCGTCACAGCTATGCTAATGGATGCTGGCCTTGACACTGGCGATATGCTGGACTTCATCTACACTCCTTGCGAGAGTAAGATATCAAGCGAGCTTTTTAGCGAACTAGGCGAGCTTGGCGGCGAGCTAATCGTAAAAGTGCTTAAAAATTTTGAAAATTTAAAGCCGCAAAAACAAGACGACGCGCAGGCCTCGCACTGCAAAAAGATAAGCAAGAGTGATGGACTTTTTAGCTTTGACGAAGAGACTGGGCAAATTTATAATAAATTTCGTGCACTCACACCTTGGCCAGGGCTTTATCTAGCAAGCGGACTAAAAATTTTATCGCTTGAGCTAAGCGATAAAAGTGGCAAAAGTGGAGAAATTTTAAGCGTAGAAAAAGATCACGTCGTGGTTGCTTGCAAGGGTGGGGCGGTCAAAATTTACGAGCTTCAAGAGCCAAGCAAAAAGCCAACAAACGCAAAAGCATATATAAATGGTAAGCGCCTTAGTGTTGGCGATGAATTAAAATAAATTTAAAGGAGCGGTTATGAAAAATGCGCTAAGTATAGCAGGGGTTGATCCAAGCGGCGGAGCTGGAGTTTTAGCTGATATAAAGGTCTTTATAGCACACGGCGTATATGCGATGGGAGCGATCACAGCGGTCACTGCTCAAAACACAAAGGGTATCTTTGGCATGCAGTTAGTTGATACTAAGCTCATCGAGGATCAGATAAAAGCGATATTTGATGATATAAGAGTTGATGTGATAAAAATAGGCGTTGTCCCAAGCGTTGAGATCATCAAAAGCGTCGCAAAAACGCTAAGAGAGATCAAAAATTTACCGCCAGTCGTGCTTGATCCTGTTATGAGCTGTAAAAACGGCGATATCTGGCTAGAGGGGACTGCAAAAGACGCGATTGTGGAGGAGCTTTTCCCACTTGCAAGTGTGATCACGCCAAATATCTTTGAAGCGCGCGAAATTTTAAAGAGTGAGCTAAAGGGCGAGAGCGAGCTAAAAGAGGCTTGCAATGAGCTTTTGAAATTTGGCACAAAAAGCGTCTATCTAAAGTGTGGCGAGATAGAAGGCAAGTCGCTTGATATATTTTATGATGGCAGTGAGTATGAAATTTTTAGCGACGAGCGCATAAAAACGACTACGACACATGGCTCAGGTTGCTCGCTATCAAGCGCGATCGCTTCAAATTTAGCAAATGGCCAAATCCTAAAAGAGAGCGTAAAAAATGCGCATGATTATATCTTTAACGCTATCAAAAATGCGGTCATCATCGGCGGTGGACAAAATCCGGTAAATCACTTCTATAAATTTAAGGTGTGATTTGAAAGTAGAGTTTTTTCAAAGTCTGCCTTCGACACAGGAATTTTTGATAGACGCCCTAAAAAACGGCGAGATAAAAGCTCCGTATATGGTTGTGACGTATAATCAAACAAAAGGGGTCGGCAGCCGTGGCAACAGCTGGGAGGGACTTGGCGGAAATTTGTTTATGTCATTTGGTATAAGCGAAGATGAGCTGCCAAGCGACATACCACCGCCCTCGATCTCGATATATTTTTCTATGCTGATGCGTGAAGTCTTGAGTGAGCTTGGCTCAAAGTGCTGGTTAAAATGGCCAAATGACTTTTACGTAGATGATCGCAAAATAGGTGGTACTTTGACAAATAAAGTAGATGAAATTTATATCTGTGGTATGGGAATAAATTTAACGAGTGCGCCTGAAAATGCGGGCATTTTGGATATCAAAACTAGCATAGATGAGCTAGTTTGGGGCTTTGTTAGCATGCTTGATAAAAAGATTTTATGGAAGCCAATTTTTAGCAAATTTAGGATAGACTTTTGCAAGTCAAAAAGTTTTATTACGCATATTGCAAATAGAGCTGTTTCGCTTCAGGATGCTGAAATTTGCGATGATGGAGCGATCTTACTAAATGGGGAAAAGGTATATTCTTTAAGATGAGCGAAGTAATAACAATAGCTAATCAAAAAGGCGGCGTTGGCAAGACTACAACAGCCGTAAATTTAGCCGCATCGCTGGCAGTTGCTGAGAAAAAGGTATTATTAATAGACATCGATCCACAGGCAAACGCGACAACTGGACTTGGCTTTAGTAGAAGTGACTATGAGTTTAACATTTATCACGTCTTAACAGATAGAAAAAAACTCTCACAAATCGTGTTAAAAACTGAGATCCCGACACTTTTTTTAGCTCCATCAAACATCGGACTTGTCGGCATCGAGCAAGAATTTAATGATCAAAATAAGGACTATAAACTAATCCTTAAAAATAAAATTTCAGAAGTTGTAAACGACTATGATTTTATCATCATCGATAGTCCTCCAGCACTTGGAAGCATTACGATAAATGCTCTTAGTGCAAGTGATAGTGTTATTATTCCGATTCAATGTGAATTTTACGCACTTGAGGGCTTAGCTCAAATTTTAAATACGGTTAAGATTATTAAGAAGACAATAAATCCAAAGCTAAATATAAAGGGCTTTTTGCCGACTATGTTTAGTTCGCAAAATAATCTCTCAAAAGAGACCATTGCAAATTTAAAGCAGCATTTTGAAAATAAGCTCTTTAAGAGTAAGGACAGCAAAGAGGAATTTGTGGTCGTTCCAAGAAATGTGAAACTTGCTGAAAGCCCAAGTTTTGGTAAGCCAGTCATACTTTATGATATAAAATCGCCTGGCTCAATTGCATATCAAAATTTGGCATATTGTATTTTAAACTAAAAATTAAGGAAAAAAATGGCTAAAAAAGGTGGATTAGGGCGAGGACTTAGCGCGATACTTGAAGATGTAGAGCAAGCCTACAGTAAAGAGATCGCAAATTTAAATGACTCTGAGATGGTCGAAGAGATAAATATAGATGAAATTTTACCAAACCCATACCAGCCAAGAACGCATTTTGACGAAGAGGCTTTAAAGGAGCTAAGTGCCAGCATCAAAAGACACGGACTGATCCAGCCAATAATCGTCATCAAAAAAGATGATGGCTATATGTTAATAGCTGGTGAGCGCAGATACCGCGCTACAAAGATGCTTGGAACAAGCAAGATAAAGGCGATCATCGCTGACATCAAGTCTCAAAATTTAAGAGAGCTTGCACTTATCGAAAATATTCAACGTGAAAATTTAAATCCGATCGAACTCGCAAAGTCGTATAAAGAGCTTATAAATGAGTATAAGATCACACAAGACGGCTTAGCAAACATCATCCATAAGAGCAGAACACAAATAACAAATACGATGAGGCTTTTGCTTCTTAGCGACTATACGCAAAAACTTTTACAAGAAGATAAGCTAACGCAAGGTCACGCTAAAGTTATAGTTGGGCTTAGTACTGAAGAAGAAAAGATGGTTGTTGATACGATCATCGGTCAAAAGCTAAGCGTTAGAGACACAGAAATTTTAGTAAAAAAGATAAAAAATAAGGAAGAGATAAAAGACAAAAAGCCAAAAATTTCTGAGGAAATGAGTAAAAAACTATCAAATTTACAAGAAGTTTTTAAAAATTTAAAGATAAAAGCAAAAGTAAAATCTAGCAATCTAGTTTTAGAATTTAATAATATTTCACAGGTGGAAGAATTTATGGCTAGGCTAAAATAGAATTACAAATTTATTTTTATTTTTAGTAATTTATTGTAAAATCAGACTTTAATTTGAATATTAAATAAAACTTAATGATAAAATAAGGAGAGTGGATGTTAGAAATAGATGTGCCATTGATGCTTTTAACGGCTGTCGTTTTCTTGGTATTGATCGCTATTTTGAATTCCTTGCTTTATAAGCCAATGCTCAAATTCATAGATGACAGAAATGCCTCTATAAAAAATGATGAAGAGAGTACTAGTAAAAATGCAAGTGATCTAAGTGTTCATGAAAAAGAGATTGAAGAGATTATATTAAACGCAAGGACTGAGGCCAATAAAATAAGGCAAGAAGCCTTAAATTTGGCAAAAGAAGAGTCTTTAAAAGAAGTAAATGCTGTAAAAACTAGTTTAGAGGCTGATTACAATGAATTTTTAAATGCTCTAAGCTCCCAGAAAGATAACTTAAAAGCAGATCTATCAGCTAAACTACCTGAACTTAGAGCGGCTTTAAATGCCAAGCTCTCTAAAATTTAAAGGAATTTTATGAAGATAAAAATTTTATTTTTTCTAGCACTTCCATTTTTAGCATACGCTAGCGAGCATGGTGGAACAAACTACGACATAGTCGAGAGAACGCTAAACTTCTTACTTTTCTTTGCTATTTTGGTATATTTTGCAGCTAAGCCACTAAAAGCTCTTTATCAAAGCAGAATTGACAGGATCGCAAATAAGCTTGAAAGTATCCAAGAGAAGCTACGCGATTCTAAAGTCAAAAAAGATGATGCTCTAAAACGTGTTGAGGAAGCTAAACAAAATGCAAATTCCCTAATCGAAACTGCTAAAAAAGAGGCTTTAAATTTAGCTGCTAAGGTTAAAAGCGACGCTCAAAATGATATAGCAAATCTTCAAAAGAGCTATAAAGAGCAAAAAGAATTTGAAGAGCGCAAGATGACAAAAGGCGTTGTAAATGAAATTTTGAGCGACATTTTCTCAAGCGATAGCCTAAAAGTCGATCAAAAAGAGCTTGTAAATATTATACTTAAAAAGGTTAGCTAATGAATGAAGTAGTAGCTAAAAAATACGTAAAAGCGATCTTAAGCGATGTAAAATCCAATGAACTTAATGCATTTGTTGAAAATTTATCAGAGCTAGCTGCTGCTTTTGCTAGCAATAAATTTAAAAGCATTATAAGTTTGCCAACATTAAAAGCTTCACAAAAGGTTGATTTTGTACTATCTTTGGTTAAAAGTCAAGATGTCAAATTTGCAAATTTTATTAAGCTTCTTGGCGTAAATAAAAGACTGGAACTTATCCCAGCGATCTTAAACGAGATGAAGATAGAGCAATCTTTGCTTGAAAATACATATCGTGGCAAGGTTATTGGAAATTTTGACCTAAGCGCTGAGCAGCTGAAAGCTTTGGAAGAGAATTTTTCTAAGAAATTTGACTCTAAGATCAAGCTTAATGGCTCAAAGAGCGAATACAACGGTGTAAAAGTTGAGTTAGATGATTTGGGTGTCGAGGTAAATTTCTCTATCGACAGACTAAAAAGTCAAATGAGTGAATATATATTAAAAGCAATTTAAAAAGGAGTGAAAGCGTGAGTGCAAAAATTAAAGCTGACGAAATTAGCACGATAATCAAAGAGCGTATTGAAAATTTTGATTTAAGTGTTGATGTAGAAGAGACCGGTAAAGTCATCTCAGTCGCTGATGGCGTTGCTAACGTTTATGGTTTGAAAAACGTTATGGCTGGTGAGATGGTTGAGTTTGAAAGCGGTGAAAAGGGCATGGCTCTTAACCTTGAAGAGAGCAGTGTTGGTATAGTTATCCTTGGAAAAACTAGCGGTATCACAGAAGGAAGTTCTGTAAAAAGACTTAAAAAACTTCTACGCGTTCCAGTTGGCGATGCATTGATCGGCCGTGTTGTAAATTCACTCGGTGAGCCAATCGACGCAAAAGGACCAATCGAAGCTACTGAATCTCGCTTCGTCGAAGAAAAAGCAAAAGGTATCATGGCAAGAAAAAGCGTTCATGAGCCACTTCAAACAGGTATCAAAGCTATCGACGCACTTGTGCCAATCGGTAGAGGCCAAAGAGAGCTAATCATCGGCGACCGCCAAACTGGTAAAACAACAGTTGCTATCGATACTATCATCAACCAAAAGGGTCAAGATGTTATTTGTATCTATGTAGCTATCGGTCAAAAACAATCAACCGTTGCTCAAGTCGTTAAAAAACTTGAAGAGTACGGCGCTATGGACTACACGATAGTTGTAAATGCTGGCGCTAGTGATGCAGCTGCTCTTCAATACCTTGCTCCTTATGCTGGTGTAACAATGGGTGAATATTTTAGAGATAACTCTCGCCACGCGTTAATCATCTATGATGACTTGTCAAAACATGCGGTTGCTTACCGTGAGATGTCTTTGATCTTAAGAAGACCACCAGGTCGTGAAGCTTACCCAGGTGACGTTTTCTACCTTCACTCAAGACTTCTAGAAAGAGCAAGTAAGCTAAATGACGCGCTAGGTGCTGGATCTTTAACAGCTCTACCTATCATCGAAACTCAAGCGGGCGACGTTTCAGCTTATATTCCAACAAACGTCATTTCTATTACAGATGGTCAAATTTTCCTTGAAAGTGACCTATTTAACTCAGGTATTCGCCCAGCGATCAACGTTGGTCTTTCTGTTTCTCGTGTTGGTGGTGCAGCTCAGATCAAAGCTATCAAACAAGTTTCTGGCACACTAAGACTAGACCTTGCTCAGTATCGCGAACTACAAGCGTTTGCTCAATTTGCAAGCGACCTTGATGAGAGCTCCAGAAAACAACTAGAGCGTGGTCAGAAGATGGTTGAAGTACTAAAACAACCTCCATATTCTCCACTTCCAGTTGAGAATCAAGTAGTTATAATATTTGCTGGTGCTAAGGGTTATTTAGATGATGTTGCAACTGCAAATGTAACAAAATTTGAGGCTGAGCTATATCCATATATTGAGGCAAAATACCCTGAAATTTTTGAGCAAATCAGAACTAAAAAGGTTCTTGATAAAGAAGTAGAAGAAATTTTACATAAAGCGTTGAAAGATTTTAAAGCGACTTTTGCCGCTAACTAGGGCTAAGATATGTCAAATTTAAAAGATATAAAACGAAAGATTAAGAGCGTCCAGAACACTCAAAAGACGACGCGTGCGATGAAGCTTGTCTCAACAGCAAAGCTTCGCAAAGCTGAAGAAGCTGCTCGATACTCTAGAGTTTACGCACTTAAGATCAATGAGGTTTTATCAGAGATAGCTTATAAGATCAATCAATATGCTTCAGTTATGACTGAGAGTAAATTTTTTAACACAACAAAGAGTGTAGAAAAGGTTGATATTATATTTGTTACCGCTGATAAAGGGCTTTGCGGTGGCTTTAATGTCCAAACTATAAAGACAGTTAGGCGCATGATTGATGAGCTAAAAGCCAAAAAGATTAAAGTTAGACTAAGAGCTGTTGGTAAAAAAGGTATAGAATTTTTCAATTTTCAAGGCGTTGAACTACTTGAGACTTACGTCGGAGCTAGCTCTTCTCCTACATATGAAAAAGCTCAAAAAATCATAAAAGATGCTATTGATGACTTTACAAACGGCATAACTGATAAAGTCGTGCTAATACACAATGGCTATAAAAATATGATTTCTCAAGAGATTAGAGTAAATGATATTGTGCCTATTGAGCCGTCTAAGATAGTTGCGGTTGAGACAAATTCTTTGATGGAATTTGAGCCAGAAGACAACTATACTAAGATTATGGACGAGTTGCTTAATAAGTATTTTGAGTATAGTATGTATTATGCCTTAGTTGACTCTTTGGCGGCTGAGCACAGCGCTAGAATGCAGGCTATGGATAATGCAACAAACAATGCTAAACAACGCGTTAAACAGTTAAATCTTGCTTACAATAAAGCAAGACAAGAGTCTATTACCACTGAGCTTATCGAGATCATCAGTGGCGTTGAATCAATGAAATAAAAAGGAGTATGAATGAAGGGTGTTATTAGTCAAGTTATGGGCCCTGTGGTCGATGTTGACTTTAATGACTACTTGCCGAAGATCAATGAAGCTATCGAAGTTTTCTTTGAGGTTGAGGGCAAGAAACATAAACTAATATTAGAAGTTGCTGCTCACCTAGGTGACAATAGAGTCAGAACGATCGCTATGGATATGAGTGAGGGCTTGACTCGTGGCTTAGAAGCTAAAGCACTTGGTGCACCTATTAGTGTACCAGTTGGTGAAAAAGTTCTAGGTAGAATTTTTAACGTAGTTGGTGATTTGATCGACGAGGGCGAGGGTATAAATTTTGATAAGCATTGGTCTATTCACCGCGATCCTCCTCCATTTGAAGAGCAAAGCACAAAAAGTGAAATTTTTGAAACTGGTATTAAGGTAGTTGACCTTCTAGCTCCTTATGCAAAGGGTGGTAAAGTAGGTCTTTTTGGTGGTGCCGGCGTTGGTAAAACAGTTATTATTATGGAGCTTATCCACAACGTTGCGTTTAAACATAGCGGTTACTCTGTATTTGCAGGCGTTGGTGAGAGAACTCGTGAAGGAAATGACCTTTATCACGAAATGAAAGAAAGTAACGTTTTGGATAAAGTTGCCTTATGCTATGGTCAAATGAATGAGCCACCAGGAGCAAGAAACCGTATCGCACTAACTGGTCTTACAATGGCTGAGTATTTCCGTGATGAGATGGGACTTGACGTTTTGATGTTTATCGATAACATCTTCCGTTTCTCTCAATCAGGTGCAGAGATGTCAGCTCTACTTGGACGTATTCCGTCAGCTGTTGGTTACCAGCCAACTCTTGCAAGTGAGATGGGTAAATTCCAAGAGAGAATCACATCAACTAAAAAAGGTTCGATCACGTCTGTTCAGGCTGTTTATGTTCCTGCAGACGACCTTACAGACCCAGCTCCTGCAACTGTTTTTGCGCACCTTGATGCCACAACGGTTCTTAATAGATCTATTGCAGAAAAAGGTATTTATCCAGCTGTTGATCCGCTTGATTCAACATCAAGAATGCTCGATCCTCAAATTTTAGGAGCAGATCACTATAAGGTAGCTCGCGGCGTTCAAGCTGTGCTTCAAAAATATAAAGATCTTCAAGATATCATTGCGATCCTTGGTATGGATGAGCTTAGCGAAGAAGATAAGCTAACAGTTGATAGAGCAAGAAAGATAGAGAGATTTTTATCTCAGCCATTCTTCGTTGCTGAAGTATTTACAGGTAGCCCTGGTAAATATGTAAGTCTTGACGAAAATATAGCTGGCTTTAAGGGAATTTTAGAGGGTAAATATGATCACTTACCAGAAGCAGCATTTTATATGGTTGGAAATATAGATGAGGCTTTAGCCAAAGCTGAGAAACTTAAGGCTTAAATTTAAAAAGGAAGCGTAATGGATAAATTACATTTAGAGATCGTAACTCCTCAAGGTCAGATATTTAATGATGACGTGAGCAGTGTAGTGCTTCCAGGTAGCGAGGGTGAGTTTGGTGTTTTACCAAACCATGCCTCATTAATATCTCTTTTAAAAGCAGGTATTATAGATATAGAACATAAAAATAAAAAACATGATGTTGTTGCGATTAACTGGGGCTATGCAAAGATTGACGAAGGTAAGGTAGTAATACTTGCTGACGGTGCGGTTTACGTCTCTGGTGATAGTGAAAGCGAGCTTGCAAATTCATTGGAAGCTGCTAGAAATTTGATAGAGAGCATGAGTAGTGATACAAATGCTTTTGCAGCAACTATATCTAAAATGGAAAATGTAGTGAGAACTAGATAAGTGGGCGGCATAGATTTATTTTTAAATTACATTCAAAGAAGTAGTTTTATTACAATTATTGTTTTAACTTGGTTGTCAATATATTTTATAGTTAGTTTCACAATTCTTTTTTCAAGAATGGCTGGTATTGGAGCTTGGCAAAAACGTGAGCAAAATGCACTTGAAGCACTGCTTATGGGTGCTAAAAATATTCCAAATGATTCGTCTTTGAGAAAATGTGCAAATGGAAGAATCTCAAGAGAAAAACTAAATGTATGTATAAGCATAGCCGAGAAAAATGCTACAAGTGGGTTAACGTGGCTAAGTGTAATAGCATCTACTTCGCCTTTTATCGGTCTTTTTGGAACCGTTGTTTCTATTTTAGAGACATTTTCACAGCTTGGAAATGGTGGAGGTTCATCACTTGGTATTATCGCTCCAGCTATTTCAGAGGCACTTGTTGCAACTGGTTGCGGAATTTTTGTTGCCATCCCAGCATATACATTTAACTTACTCATAAAAAGAAAAGCTTATGAATTAATGAGCGTTATCGAGCGTCAGGCTGATGTAATGATAGCACTTAAAAAAGATGATGAGATACTATAAATGGCCGTTAAATTTACCGATGAGACACCAGAGCTAAATATAACTCCTCTTGTTGATATTATGCTTGTTTTACTAGCCATTTTAATGGTTACTATGCCAACCATAACATATCAAGAGGATATTACTCTTCCGGATGGTTCAAAGGCAAAAACTTCAACATCTAAGCAAAAAGATCTTATAGTATCTATAAATTCGCAAGGACAAGTTAGAGTTGATCAAAGCACTATGAGCCTTGCTGAGTTTCCTGATAATATCGCATTAATGAGTACAAAATACGATAAAACCTCGCCTATCTATATAAAAGCTGACAAAAATTTAAAATACGATGATGTTATGTTTGTATTAAAGACTTTGAAAGGTGCTGGTTTTAATAAAGTAGCTTTAGAGACAAACGGTTAAAATGTCAAATAAAGTTAAATTTCCAACGCTTAGTTCGTTTCTTGTAGCGTTTTGCATTTACATTATTATTATACTTGTTTTATTTATAAAGCTTACATTTTTTACAGAACCTCCTAAGAAATATACCGATGATAAAGATGCTATTATGGATGTGGTTATGGTTGATAGAGAAGTTGATCAAACCATTAAGGCCCCAAAACAAGCAGATGAAGTAGTTAAAGAGACAAAGCCTGAACCTAAAAAGGAGTCAGAAGAAGATAAACAAGAGACTACAAATAAGCCTGTTGTACCAGATGAACCGTTGCCTACGCCAAGCTTACCAACTCCTCCAAAAGAGGAACCAAAACCTGAGCCTAAAAAACCAGAACCAAAACCAGAAATTTTAAAACCAAGTGAAGAGCCTAAAGAAGATGTTAAGCTAGAGCCAAAACCTGAGCCTAAACCTACACCAAAGCCAGTTGAAAAGCCAAAACCAAAAGAGCCAAATATAAAAGATCTCTTTAGTGACATAGATCCTACGAAACTTAAAAAAGATGATGGTATAAAAAAGGCTGAGAATAAAGTACAAAGCCGCAAAAAAAGCGAGGCTTCTAGCTCAAAAGCTGCAAAAGAGGCTAGCGACATCATCAAGAGCCTAAAGATAGATCAAAATCCAACCGCACCAAAATCACAATCCACCGGTACTTACGATCCACTAATGGGTGC
Source organism: Campylobacteraceae bacterium (assembly GCA_902387145.1). Lineage (GTDB taxonomy): Bacteria > Campylobacterota > Campylobacteria > Campylobacterales > Campylobacteraceae > Campylobacter_A. The sequence continues at coordinate 221,859 of CABMKY010000001.1, forward strand.
GATAACAAAACAAATTCAAAGAAGATGGCAAAGTTATAAGGCTGATTCTGCAAATTTAGCTAAAGTTAAAGTTATGATAGATCAGAGCGGAAATTTTAGCTATGAAATTTTAGAGCTATCATATAATGAAGAATTTAATGCAAAAGTAAGAGAGTGCTTAGAAAAACTTACAACGGATAAATTTCCATTCAATCCAGACAAAAGCACTACTTTTAATTTAAATTTAGAAGATAAAATAAACTAAAATTTATAAAATTATGGAGTAGAGATGAAGAAAATTTTTCTTTTTTTATGTGTTGCTCTAGGGCTTTATGCTACTGATGCGACCATATCTGTTGTAAATCAAGGTATTGCCTTGCCAAAGATAGCTTTGCAAGATGCAACAACTACTGTTAGCGATATGGCTTTTAAAGATAAATTCTTTAAAATCATGCTAGGAGATCTAAAGGTTAGTTCCGATTTTGAAGTAATCGAAGATCATGTGCCTTCTACCTATGAAGGAGATGCAACCACTAATACAATGAGTGATAAAGGCGTCGAACTTATCTTTAGATATGCTCTTGAAGGTTCTATGGGCTCACCTCTTACTTTAAGAGTAAAACTGATAAACGCTAGGACAGCAACTACAAGATATGAGAAGGTTTATACTATGCCAGACGGCGCAAAGTATCCGTTTTTGGCGCATAAAAGTATAGTTGAGCTTACTAATGAACTAAATTTACCACCAGTTGGTTGGATGGAAAAATTTATTATTCTTTCAAAATATACTTCAGCTCGCCAAAGCTCTATTATAGTTGCAGATTATACACTTACATATCAAAAGACAATAGTAAGTGGCGGACTAAATATTTTTCCTAAATGGGCTGGAGCTGATCAAAGTAAATTTTACTATACATCTTATATAAATAATAAACCAACTTTATTTAGGTATGATCTAAATTCTGGTACAAAAACAAAGATAATTGATAGCATTGGTATGCTTATAGCCTCAGATGTTAGTAAGGATGGAAGTAAAATTTTATTAACTATGGCACCAAAAGATCAACCAGATATCTTTATCTATAATACAAATAGTAAAAATTTGACGCAGATTACTAATTATCCAGGCATAGATGTAAATGGAAATTTTGTAGATAATGACAGCAAGATAGTTTTCGTTTCAGATAGGCTTGGCTATCCTAATGTTTTTGCAACTCCTGCGATTTCTGGCGGAAGCGTTGAACAAATGGTTTTTCATGGTAAAAATAACAATTCTGTAAGCACATTTGAAAATTATGTTGTTTATTCAAGTAGAGAAGCAAGTGGTAGCTTTAACATATATCTAATTTCAACTCAGACTGATTTTATACGCCAGCTTACAGCAAATGGCAAAAATAACTATCCAAGATTCTCAAGCGATGGGCAAAGTGTCGTCTTTATAAAAGAGCTTGGCGGTCAAAGTTCATTAGGGGTTGTTAGGCTAAATGAAAACAGAAGTTTTCAGTTTCCTTTAAAAGTAGGAAAAATTCAATCTATAGATTGGTAATATTCTGATAAAATTTAAAATTTTTGTGATATAATTCGACCAAATTTCTAAAAAAGGATAAGGAATGAAAAAAGTAGTTCTAGCAAGTGTTGCAGTTGCAACTTTATTGTTGAGCGGTTGTAGCTCAAAAAACCCTGAAGTTGATATGAATTCAAATTCAAATCAATCTGCAGATAATTCAGGTAGCATGAGCGATGCTGATAGATTAGCAGCTCTTATTGCTAATATCGAGAGTCAAGTTAAAAGTGTATATTTTGACTTTGATAAATTTAATATCAAAGCTGATCAACAAGGTGTTGTTAGCTCAAATGCATCAGTATTTAACCAAGCTGACGCTCAAGCTCTTTCTATAAAAGTAGAAGGTAACTGCGATGAGTGGGGTACAGATGAGTATAACTATGCTCTTGGTTTAAAACGTGCTAAAAGCGCTAAAGATGCTCTTGTAAGAAATGGCGTTAGTGCTGATAGAATCGCTGTAGTTAGCTTTGGTGAAAGCAATCCAGTTTGCACAGATAAAACAAAAGCTTGCGATGCTCAAAATAGACGTGCAGATTTCAAAGTACTTCCATAATTTATAATTAAATAATAATGAACAAAAAATTAATTATAGTGGCTCTGATTGGAGCCACTATCTCCATTACCTCTGGCCAAGAGATTTCAGCTTTTGATGCAGGCAATATGGATAGTGCGAATCCATATGGTCTAACTGATAATGAAAAAGTTACCTTAAATAATAAGCGAAGTGTTCAAAATATTGAAGAGAATATGAATAATGTTTTAGAACAACTTCAAGGTTTGCAAAGCTTGATTGAGAGCATGAGTGCTAGAATGAATAAGCTTGAGCAAAGAATAAATGATATAGAGACGAAGGTAAATGGTGGCATAAGTGATTCTGGTGTAAGTTTGACATCATTGAAGGCTTATGTTGATGAAACTAGAGATATACAAGACAAAAACTACAAAAATATTACTGCTGCCTTAAATAAATTAGGTGCAATAATGGATAAAAATGCTGCCCAACCAAAGCAAAATGTAAATCCAAAACAACAAAGTAAGCCAACTTCAAATTTTAGTGGAAAAAGTGATAAAGATATTTTGGCTGATGGCATTAAACTTCTAAATTCTGGCAATAGCACAGAAGCAGCTGGATATTTTGAATATTTAAATAAAAAAGGCTATAAAACTGGTACAACAAATTATTATTTAGGTGAAGTTGCTTACAGTCAAAAATCATACAGCACAGCTATACAATACTACAAAAAAAGTATACAGGACGAAGATAAGGCTGACTATACACCAAAACTTCTATATCACACAGCTATAAGCTTTGATAAGATAGGTGATACGCAAAGTGCAAATAGATTTTATAAGGCTCTAAAAGTCGGCTATCCAGATAGCAAAGAAGCCAAAGCCTCTCCCAATAGAAACTAAATTTTAATCTTTTTTAGATATAATCCCACATTAATCAAAAAACCAAATCTAAGGAGATTATTGTGAGTAAAGATCAAGTTATAACCATGTTTTACGAACTAAAAGATGCTAACACTGGTGAAATTCTAGAGTCAAACATGCAAGAAGGTGGCCAAATTTCATTTATAACAGGGCATGGCCATATTATAGAAAAGCTTGAAGAAGAAGTAAGTAAACTAAAATCAGGCGAAAGGGCAACTATAAGCGTAAAGGCAGCAGAGGGTTGTGGTGAATATAATAATGAGGCCATTCAGTCGTTACCAAAAGAGCAGTTTGCTGGTATAGATTTACATGAAGGAATGGAACTTTTTGGTCAAAATGAGGATGGCTCAAGCGTTCGTGTTATTGTTAAAGAGATCAAAGATGACGAAGTAACAGTTGATTTTAATCACCCATATGCTGGTAAAGATTTACTATTTAATGTTGAAGTTTTAGAAGTTAGAGATGCGACAGAAGATGAAAAAGCAACAGGCATGGTAGCTGGGGCTCATACTTGCGGTTGCGGTGGTCACGATCATGAGCATGAACATGAGTGCTGCGGAGGTCATGGACACGGTCATGGACACGGTCATGGACACGGACATGAGGATGGCGGTTGCGGTTGCGGTGGACACGGACATCACCATCACTAAGAAGCTAAAATGAAAAAAATTGCTTTTGTTTTTGCGGGCCAAGGCTCGCAAAGTATTGGTATGGGAAAAGACTTTTACGAAAATTTTTCTACTGCTAAGTTACTTTTAAATGATGCTTGTAATGATACTGGCATTGATTACAAAGAGCTTTTATTTGCACAAAACGATAAGTTAGATAAAACAGAATTTACTCAGCCAGCTATTGTTTTAAACTCACTAATGACTTATTTGGCTTTTTCAAATTTTATTAAAGAAAAACCAGAATTTAGTCTTGGGCACTCACTTGGAGAATTTACCGCTCTTGCAGTTAGCGGAGCATTTAATTTTATTGATGCGATTAGGCTTGTGAATTTACGTGGTAAATTTATGCAAGAAGCTTGTGTTGGTAAAGATGCTGGCATGATGGTAGTTCTTGGACTTAGTGATGAAGTGGTTGAAGAAATTTGTAAAAAAGCAAGAGAGGAAGGTTTACAAATTTATGCTGCAAACTACAACTGCGATGGACAAATCGTTGTCGCTGGTGTAAGAGCTGATCTTGCTAGCTATGAAGCAAAATTTAAAGAAGCTGGCGCAAAAAGAGCAATGCTTTTAAATATGTCGGTAGCAAGCCATTGTCCGATACTTGAACCAGCTAGTGTTAGGCTGACAAGCGAGCTTGAGAGTACTTTGGCTACTAAATTTTCTCCAGTTGTCTCAAATGTAAATGCTAAAATTTATACTGATAAAAGCGAAGCACTAGTCCTACTAAAAGAGCAGCTAATAAAACCAGTTTGCTATAAACAAAGCATTAAAAACTATGAAAATAATGTTGATTGTTTTATCGAGCTTGGCGCTACGACGCTAAAGGGCATCAATAAAAAAATTACCGAAAAGCCAACTTATAGTATTACCGATATGGCAAGTCTTGAAGAAGTTGTGAAAATTTTGGAGGAGAGATGATAGCGATACTTGGAGCCATGCAAGAAGAGATAACGCCGATCCTTGAAATGGTTGGTGAATATAAAACTATTCAATATGCAAATAATAAATTTTACTTAGCAAACTATAAAGAAAAAGAGCTAGTCATTGCCTATTCAAAGATAGGCAAAGTAAATGCAGCTATAACAGCAACTTTAATGGTAGAAAAATTTAAGGCTTCAAAGTTACTCTTTACTGGTGTAGCTGGCTCACTTGATGAGAGTTTAAAAATAGGCGATATGCTTTATGCTACTAGCTTGGTGCAACATGATCTTGATATCACGGCTTTTGGCCATCCTTATGGCTATGTGCCAGGCACAAGTATCTTTGTCAAAAGTGATGTAGGGCTAAATGAACTGGCAAAAAAGATAGCTGATAAAAAAGATATGAGCTTAAGTGCTGGTATTATTGCGACCGGAGATCAGTTTATCTGCGATAATGAAAAGAAAGCTTGGATTAAAAAGATATTTAATGCGAGCGCTACCGAGATGGAAGGTGCTAGCGTTGCACTAGTTTGCGAAACACTAGGTGTGCCATTTTTTATACTAAGAGCTATTAGCGATGGAGCTGGTGATGCAGCAGAGTTTGACTTTGATAAATTTTTGCAAGATTCAGCAAATGTTAGTGCAAAATTTATACTTGAAATGGTAGAAAGCTTATGATAGAGCTTAGTAAAAGGCTTCTTAGGCAAGTTGGTCAGACAAATGCCAGATACAAGATGATAGAGGGCGGAGATAAGATCTTGCTTGGTCTTAGCGGTGGTAAAGATAGCCTCGCACTCGCTCACGTACTAAAGCATATCCAAAACGTTACACCTGAGAAATTTGAGTTTAAAGCAGTAACACTAAGCTACGGCATGGGTGAGGACTACGCTTATCTTACGAAGCATTGCAATGAGCATGGAATAGAGCATGAAGTAATAGATAGCTCAATCTTTGAAATTTCAAAAGAGAAAATCCGTAAGAATTCTAGTTTTTGTAGTTTCTTCTCTCGTATGAGAAGAGGTTATCTTTATACTTACGCCTTAAAGAATGGTTTTAATAAACTCGCGATTGCTCATCATTTAGACGATGCAGCGGAGAGCTTTTTTATGAACTTTACATATAATGGTGCACTAAGGACGCTTGCTCCAAAATATACTGCAAAAAATGGAATCACGGTTATTAGGCCATTTATCTTCGTTCGCGAGAGACAGCTTCGCGAAAATGCTATCAAAAATGAATTAAGAGTTATCGGTGATGAAGCATGTCCTGCAATGAGATTTGACGTGAAGATGCCGCATGCTAGATATGAAACCAAACAGCTTCTAGCAAATTTAGAAAAAGAAAATCCAAAACTTTTTACTTCGCTAAAAGCAGCATTTGAAAATATCCATACTGATACTTTTTTTGCTCTCAATAGCAGTAGTGAAGAGTAAAATTTTACTTGCTTTTTGGGACTAATCCCAAGAAGCAAGCTATAAATATTTCTATTTTAATTAGCTCGTATCAAAATAAATAAAAAATGTATGAATAGATGAAATTCTTGTACTTGTGCATAAATCAAAACTATCATATATAGCAAATACAAAAGCATTTAGTGCAAAAACTACTGGTTAGAATTTTATAACTTAGAAAATTGAAGCTTAAAAAATAGTCATAATAGAGTTTAAAGTCCATCAAGTAAAATTTTATAAAGTTGGTTTATCTCCTCGTCATTTAGCTCGATCGTGCTTTTTGTATCAAACAAATTTTTGATCTTACCAGCGTCAAATTCATTCCTATCAAGGCAGTGCTTGTGAGAGGGTAAAAAACCACGAGTTAAGCAAAGCTCGCTCTCTATCTCCTCGTCGCAGATGAAGCACTCAAGCTCGCTGTGAAGCCTACCTTCATACTCTAAAATTTTAACGTAGCTTTCGATGATAAGGCGCTTTGGATTTTGTAGCTGCATCTGTTTGGCGCAGCGATCAAGCTCGTTAAAATAAATTTCATCGAGCTGCTCGACCTCTTTTAGATGATCATAAAGTAGGCGCATGAACTGCTGCCAAATGATGAGTTTATCGCGTTCTAACAGCCATTTAAAGCCAAGATGAAGTATGCTTCTAAGCTTTGGTAGAAATTTTGCCTCTTGCTCTAGCTCAAAGTCGATCTTGTAGCCAGTCATGATGTTTGAGTGCCGTGCGCCAAAAAATCTATATGACTTTACGAGCAAATTTGGCGTTAGCACAAAGACTAAAAGGTCCTCGTCTCTGACCTTTTGCACGCGCAGGATATAGCCTTGCATCTAGGCAAAAAACTCCCTTATGCGCTCTCTCATCGCTGTCACGTCTTTGATAAAATTTATATCATTTCTAAATGTTGTTGCGCCGTCGATGCCCTTGCTATATTGGTGCAAGTGTTTTCTAAATATGCAAAGTCCGTGCTCGCCGTAGTGCTCGATCATCGCATCAAAGTGCGCTAGGATGATCTTTTGCTTTAGCGCCTTATCTACGCTAGTTTTGGTCTTTATCTCGTGAAATATCCAAGGGTTGCCGATGCTTGCTCTGCCGATCATTAGGGCGTCGCACTTTGTAAGGTATAAAATTTCATCTGCATTTTGCGCATTTATATCGCCATTTGCGATGACTGGGATTTTTACGCTCGCCTTTACTCTAGCGATCGCTTCGTAATCAACTTTTGCACTATAACCGCCAGCTCTTGTGCGTCCATGCACTGCGATATAGTTTGCACCTGCTTCTTCACAGGCCTTTGCGATCTTTTCTTCATTTTTGTCGTTAAAGCCAAGTCTAAATTTAACGCTTAGACTCTCTTTGTTTGAGACACTTTTTATGGCTGAGATGATACTTTGAAGCTTATCAAGATCGTTTAGCAAAGCAGAACCTGCTCCTTGTCTAACGACCTTTGGTACGGGGCAGCCGCAGTTTAGATCGAGCCCATAAATCCCATTAAATTTATTGATGATTTGCACAGCTTTTTTTATATTTTCTGTGTCATTGCCAGCTATTTGAACGACATAAGGCTCTTCGTTTGGGGATTTTTTAATCATTTCAAGAGTTTTGTCACTGCTCTCATAGACCAAGGCATTTGCGCTGATCATTTCGCTAACAGTGACATCACAGCCAAATTTCTTAACTACGCTTCTTAGTGGCAAGTCAGAAAAGCCAGCAAGTGGTGCTAAGAAAAGTGGCTTTTTACTAAAGTCTATCATTTAAAAAATAACGAGCTAGGCACCATTTTGCCGTTATCTCGTAAAAACAGCAAGACTTTTATCTCTTTAAACTCATCTGGGTCGCTACCTTCGATAGCCTCTCTTACTTTATCAAGCATCTGAAGCTCAAATAGCGCATATACGTAAGCCTCATCAGCATCAGCATGGATGCTTTTTAGCTTCTCAAAGATGCCGATAAATGCATCTGGTTTTAGCTTATTTTTAAGCATTATGGCTGCTTTGTCGTATTGTGCTTTTGTTACTTTTGCGTTGTTTAAAAGATCAAAAATTTCATCACTGCTTAGATCGATCTCGTCATTTACAAAGCGGGTAATAATAAGCATTATATCTTCACTCGCTAGTTCAAAATTTAATCTTTTGATCTCGCTAAAAGAAGCTACTTTTATAAGTTTATCAAATGCAGCTTTTTTAAGGCTCTCATTTTGATCTTGGTTTTTAAGTATGTCAAGATAGTAAGTAGGTAGTTGCTCGATCTTATTTAGCTCATTTAGGATATTTAACTTACTATCTTTTGCTAGTCTAAATTTCTTTAGATCGACGATCTCTTTATTTTTTATACTTTTTATAGTTTGTAAGATATTGTTTATCTCAGCATCATCTACACCGACATCTTTAAGCTCGCCTACTGGTGAGATAGAGCGAGTAAGCTGTGAGGCGATCTTGTAAGTGTCGGTTTTGAAGTCTTTATTGCTCTCAAAGCCAAGAAGCGTCTCTTTAGCTAAGTCTTTATAAAGCTGGCTATCTTTTTTGATCCATTTTTTATATCTATAAAAAGCATATCCATGATAGGCAATATGAAGTAGGGCAAGAAGTGCTAAAACAGCTACTGGAAGAGCGACCCAAATAGCAATTGGCAAAGTTATAGTTTGGCCTAAAAGCTCAAATGTGTAATCAGAACTATTAAGAGAATAAGTAAGTCCTGCAACAACTACTATGTAGATTATGCAATAGACGAGAAATTTTCTAGTTTTCATGTTTTCTCCTTAGTTTTTTGCTGTTTTTTCGATTATTTCACGGCAAGTTATGCAGTATTTTGCATGTGGTTTTACTTTAAGTCGCGGTATGCTGATCTCCTCTTCACACATATCACAAATTCCATAAGTTTTATTTGCTATCTTCTCTAGTGCTTCATCTATCTCTGATAGCTCCGCTCTTTGTTGTGTCGAGATCGAATGCTCGATTAGCTGGTCTGTATTTACTGAGGCTATATCAAACTCATCGCTTACACCACTATCTCTTAAGCCATTTACTTCAACAGATGAATCATAGATATTTTTTTTGATCTGTAATTTTCTTTCTTCAAGTAATTTTTTAAAAAAATTTAGCTCAGTTTGTGTCATTTATATTCCTTTATTTGTGGTATGGGTGGTTTGCATTTATGCAAAGTGCTCTAAAAATTTGCTCAAAAAGTACAAGCTTGGCAACCTTATGCGCCATCGTCATCTTGCTTAAGCTTATGATTTTTTGCGCTTTATTCTTTAAATTTTGGCTAAGGCCGTAAGCTCCACCTATGAAAAAGTTAATTTGTGAATTTGAGTTTAAAATTTGTGCGAATTCTTGGCTGTCAAGTTGCAAGCCATTTTCATCAAGCATTACGCAAAAGCCTTTTAAATTTGGCTCATAAATTTCATCATAGGCTCTTAATGCTTCGCTTTTTCCAGTGCTTTGAGCTTTTGCTATTTTTTCATTGAAAAAGACTTTATCGTTTATCTTGGCAAATTTTGCACTCATTTTTATATATTCTTGTATTTCGTTTTCAAAGTTGTCACGTGATGATTTTTGAATGCTAAAAACTGAAATTTCCAAACTTACCCTTTGGTTTTTAGCTTTAGTTCAAAGTTGCTTCCACTCTCATCTTGGTTATCTTTTTGATGTATTGTCTTATTATTTGTAAGAAATTTAACCATATCGCTTATATATTTTTTATGTTCGCTTCTTGGCACAATAGCATCGATTAAGCCATGTTCTAACAAAAACTCAGCTCTTTGAAATCCCTCTGGAAGGTCAGCACCAATGGTTTGTTTGATGACCCTTTGACCGGCAAAGCCTATCAATGCGCCAGGTTCAGCAATTATTAGATCTCCAAGCCAAGCAAAAGAGGCACTAACGCCACCCATCGTCGGATCAGTAAGTATTGAGATGTAAGGTAGTTTCGCTTCATCAAGTAGTTTTAAAGCAGCTGATGTCTTTGACATTTGCATCAAAGAAAATGTACTCTCTTGCATTCTAGCTCCACCTGAAGCGCTCACTATGACTAAAGCTTGGCGTTTTTCTATTGCCCGTTTTATCGCTCTTACGATCTTTTCACCCTCAACTGAAGCTAGCGAACCACCCATGAAGCCAAAGTCAAAAACAACTAGCTGGATCTCTTGTCCGTCGCATTTACCTTCGCCACATATCACTGAGCTTGTGCGTCCTGTTTTTTCTTTATTTTCTGTGATTCTTTTTTTGTATGATTTTTTATCAACAAAATTTAATGGATCTACCGGTTTTAAATTTGCGTCAAATTCTACAAAGCTATCTTCATCACAGATCAAATTTATGCGATCAGTAGCTTTTAGTCTCATATGATAACCACATTTTGGGCATACATTAAAACAAGTTTCAACTTCTTTGTAGTACATCAGTGAGTGACAATTATCGCATTTTACCCAGTGTGTAGGTGCTTCTTCTGGACGAGGTTGAGCTTTTCTTATCTTTGAAAAAATGTCTGAGAAATTCATATTTTTACCCACTTATATTAAAAATTGTGGGATTATATCTAATGTTTGCCTTGCTTTTTCTTATATGACTTAAAGTTTGTTTATTTGTGGAGGTTTAAAGGGGTAAGTTGGCCCCTTTAAAGTATCTTGCTAGAATCGTCTTCCAATAGTAAATTCAAATGTATTTGTATCATCGCCCTCTTTAGGTTTAAGAGCTTTTGCAAAGATCAGTTGAAGTGGTCCGATAGGAGTTATCCACTCGATACCAGTACCAACTGATGATCTTTTTATCTCATTTAGACTATTTTCACCGATCATGCCATAGTCGTAAAATACAACGCCACGCATTTTGACACGATCTATTATAGGGAAGCTTATTTCAGCTGAATTATTAAACGAAGTTTCGCCGCCATATTCGTAGTAGTCGCCATTATATTTTACCTTTGGAGATACAGTTCTGCTCTCGTAACCACGTAAGCTTCTTATACCACCAAGGTAAAGTCTTTCGTTGATCGGAGTATATCCTCTTTCCCAAATTTTGCCAAAGCTAGCTTTATATCTTAAGATAAGATCGTAGTCGATGTACTCTCTAAGACCTAGATAGTAGTTAAAATTTGTGCGATTTTTGATAAAGTCTATATCGCCACCAAGCCCAGCTATCTCAAATGATGTGCTAGCTATGATGCCACGTCTTGGTAAGTAATAATCATCAGTGCTATTATATGTTAAAGCCGGAGTTATAGCGCTTTTTATAGCTTTACCTTCTCTATAAATTTCTTTTTTGGTTTTTGTGTTGATATCTCTTAGTTCATCATCTTTTAAAGTAATTTTGCTTTGCTCAATGTTGTAAGTAAGTGATGCGCTTAAATTTCTAGTTAGTTTTCTACCTAGTGTTGTGCTAAAGCCATAGCTTCTCTCTTTGTATGTTCTCCAGTCATAGTCATTTGCGTAAAGTGTTCCGCCAAGGCTATACTCTGAGTCAAAAATTCTTGGGTTTGTAAGACTTATCTGACCTGAAAGCTCTCTGTCGCTTTTATCAACACTTACTTGTCCTTGAAGACCAGAGCCAAAGATATTTGTGTCAGAAAGTGCAGCGTTTAGTAGTAGTCCGTCGCTGCTGCCGTATCCGATACCACCGCTTATCGAGCCAGTTGAGGCTTCTTTTACTTTTACTTTTAGATCAACTGTATTTTTATCAACCGGATCTTCTTCTATCTCAACGTCATCAAAGTAGCTTGTTCTTTTTAGTGCATCTTTTGAGTCTTGAAGGTCGGTTCTGCTATATAAATTTCCTTCAGTTAGATAAAGTTCACGTCTTACAACGCGGTCAACGGTCCTATCGTTTCCTGAAATTTGAACATTTCTTATATATACTTTTTCACCAGGATCTACTTCATAATCAATATCGACAGTTTTATTTTCATCAAATTTATCAGTCTTTGGATAGACTTTTACAAATGCATAACCTTTATCAGCAACCATATCATCGAGCTTTTTCATATCTTGGCGAAGTCTTGCTGAGTTCATCGTATCACCAGCCTCAAGCCTAAAGTCATCTATGATCTTTTTAGTATCAAGCTCTAGCTCTTCAGGTGCCGTAATGCTTACATTTGAAACCTTATAAGGCTCACCCTCATGAACATAATAAGTAAGATCAGCTGTGTAGTTATCAAACGATGAATTTAAATAAGGTGACGAAATAGTCGCGTCCAAATAGCCTTTTTGGAAATATTTGTCTTGTATTCTTGCTGGATCATTTTCAAGCTCAAAAAGTTTAACTTTACCGTCATTTCTGCCCCAAAGCCAACCCATAAATTCTCTACTTTTGTTTGCAACTACTGGCTCAATGTCATCATAATCAAACTCTTTTGCACCGACTAAATTTACATTTTTGATTATCATATTTTCGCCACGGTTTATATTGAGTGTTATAAAAAGTGAGCTGTCGTTATCTGCAACTGGTTGTTTTTCTACATCTACAACGGTATCAAAATAACCCTTTGACTCATAATACTGACGAATTCTCTCTTTAGTTTTTTCTATTGTAAGCTCATCGTACATATTGCCTGGTTTGATATTGATTAACGACTCTATGGCAGTTTTGTCATTTGTTACGACGCCTTTTAGATCGACCCTAGCAACACTTGGTTTCTCTTTTACAGCTACTAAAAGATTACCATTGCCTGTATCTTCTATATAGATATCGTCGAAATAGTTTTGTTTGTATAAATTTGTGATCGCCTTATCGCTAAGCTTTGGAGTTAGATCCTGACCGACTTTTAGTCCCATTATTTGGCTTGCTACTTCAGGCGAAAGGTGAATTAGACCTTTAAAATTTATTGACTGGATTGTTTGTGCGCTTAGGCCACTGAAAGCTAATGCTAATAAAAATAATTTCTTTTTCATTAAATTTAACCTAGAGTTTTAGTATAAGTGCGTATAATATCATATTTTATTTTTAATAAATTTAAATTTTATAATTTTGAAGGTTTTTTATGAAAATAGGTATCATCGGACTTGGTCTTATGGGTGGCTCACTTGGGCTAGCATTAAAAGATGAAAAATTAATCTCTTGTGTTAGCGGATACGACAAAGATGAAAATCATAGCAAAAAGGCTTTAGAGCTTGGCTTGGTACATGAAATTTTAAGCATTGACGAGATGAAAAAGAAGTGTGACATCATCTTTTTGGCTGTGCCAGTCGAGGCTATCGTGAGCATCGTGCAAAATTTAGCTGACATTAGCGAAGATACAACTATTATTGATTTTGGATCAACCAAACAAAAGATAATCGAGGCTGTGCCAGAAAAAATTCGTAAAAATTTCATCCCAGCTCACCCGATGGCAGGTACTGAGTATTCTGGTCCAGAGGCTGCTTTTAAATCACTTTACACAGGAGCAACTGTTATCGTTTGTGACTTTGCTGAGAGCGCAGAAAAACATGTAAAAAGAAGCGTGGAGTTATTTTCTTGCCTTGGTATGAAGATCATTTTTATGAGTGCGAAAGAACATGATCATCACGTGGGTCTTATTTCGCATTTGCCTCATGCGATTGCATTTTCTCTTGCAAGTGGGATTTTAAAAGAAGAGGATAAAAGGCACATCGTAGCGCTTGGCGGACCTACATTTAAGGGTATGATACGTGTCGCAAAGAGTTCGCCTTTTATGTGGAGCGATATCTTTAAGCAAAATAAAAATAATGTTGTTGAAGCTATAAATATGTTTGAAAAAGAGCTAAATTTGTGCAAAGATCTCATCAAAGATGAACGCTGGGACGAACTTTTTGCCTGGATGAGCGACGCTAGAGCTGTAAGAGAAATTTTGTAATTAACTAAAAATTTATTGATTTACGTGTAAAATTTTGCAAATTAAATTTAAGGTAAAAATATATGTATAGACGTGGAGTTGGCGGATTTGGTATTGTTGTGCTTTTGCTAATTTTAATTTTAGCCGGTGGTTTTGGCTATGCTTTGATGTCAAAAGATTTTGAGCGAAATGAGCCAATAATTGGTGTTGCTGATAAGGTTTATTGGAATCTTAGAACCCCAATGAATATCAAATTTAAAGACGATAGTGGTATAAAATTTGTACGAATTAGTATGAATGATGGGAAAAATGATCTAAATTTATTAAATCAAATCATACAAAATCCAAGTACCGAGCTTGATGTAAATTTAACCTTTCCAAAGACTGGCTTTTTTGCTCAAAAAGATACTTATGAGATGAATATTGAGGCTGTGGATACCAGTAAATGGAGCTTTTTTACTGGCAATAAAGCTAGTAAAAAAGTCGAAGTAGTGCTTGATACTTCAAAGCCTGATATTTATGTACTTTCGCAGTCTTATTCTATCTCAAAAGGCGGTAGTGCTGTTGTGGTCTTTAGAGCAACTGATAATCAGCTAAAAGAGGTCTATGTCCAGACAAATTTTGGTAAGAAATTTAAGGCAGTGCCATTTTATAAAGAGGGCTTTTATGCAGCACTCGTTGCTTGGCCGGTTCAGGTTGAAAATTTTAGTGCTGAGGTCATTGCAAGAGACTTTGCAGGCAACGAAAGCAAGTCACATGTTAGATATTTTTATGAAAATGTAAAGTATAAAACTTCAACTATTGCATTAAATGATAGATTTTTAGATGGTAAGATAGTTGATCTAACTGATCAATATGCAAAAGATCCAAGCGCACTTTCAAGACTTGAGAAAATGAGATTTGTCAATGAAACGCTTAGAAATTCAAACGAAGAAAAAATAACAGCACTTACTACAAATCCTGGTGATGAGATGTTAACTGGCTTTAGTGTGATACCATTTTATCCACTAAGAAATGGTAAAAAAGTGGCTGACTTCGCCGATCACCGATACTATACATATAATAACGAGCAAGTAAGCGAATCATGGCATATGGGAATAGACTTTGCAAGTGTGGCCGCAGCTCCTATAATAGCTAGCAATGCCGGCCGTGTCGTACTTGCATCTGAAAATGGAATTTATGGATTAAATATTGTGATAGATCATGGATTTGGGCTTTATTCGCTTTATGGACACTGCTCAAGCACTAGAGTAAAAGAGGGCGATATGGTTGCTGCTGGCGATCAGATAGGCACTACTGGAACTAGCGGTCTTGCACTTGGTGATCACCTTCACTTTGGAATTTTAGTCCAAGGTGAAGAGGTAAGGCCACAACAATGGATGGACAAAAAGTGGATAAAAGACAATATCATAAATGTCTTAGATGCTGCAAAAGCGATGATAGACAAGAACTAAAAATTTGCAAAATTGATTTTTTAGTGCTATCATAAGCGGATTAAAAATATAAGGAAAATTCTTGAAACAAACTACTATCGCAAGACGCGTTGAGACCGTTGGTATAGGGCTTCATAAAGGTGAGCCGATAAGACTTATACTAGAACCTCTTGATGCAAATTCTGGTATTATTTTGCACCGCGAAGATCTTGGTATTAGTTTTAAAGCCGAACCCAAAAATGTGATAAATACGCAGATGGCAACTGTTGTTGGCAATGAAAAGGGCTTTATTAGTACGATTGAGCATCTAATGTCAGCCATAAATGGTTATGGCATTGATAATATTAGAATCTCTGTTGATGCAAATGAAATTCCAGTGATGGATGGTAGTGCAATAAGCTTTTGCATACTACTTGATGAGGCTGGCATAAGATATCTTGATGCCGGTAAAAAAGTAATTCTTGTCCGCCGTGAAGTTGAGGTTGTTGAGGGGTCTAAATTTGTGCGAACTTCACCTTCAAGAAGTCCAAAATTTGACTATACGATAAAATTTGATCACCCAGTTATTGGTAAACAAAGATATGTTTTTGATTTTAGTAAAAGCTCTTTTATAAAAAATATAGCTCGTGCTAGAACTTTTGGCTTTTTGAAAGATTTACAGCGTTTGCAAGCTCAAAATCTAGCCCTTGGTGCATCGCTTGATAATGCCGTGGCAATCGATGATACGCATATCCTAAATCCAGAAGGTTTGAGATTTGAAAATGAGTTTGTAAGGCACAAAATTTTAGATGCGATTGGTGATTTAAGCTTGCTTGGAGCACCTTTATTGGGTGATTATACAGCATTTGCTGGAAGCCACGATCTAAATCACAAATTAACTCTTGCTTTAATGGCCGATGAGAAAAACTATGAGATCGCAACTCTAAATGGCGAACTTCTAAAAGAGTATCAAAAGGTATTTGCATAGAAAATATTGAAATTTTAGTTGTCTCTTTATCGACTCCGCTCTTGGTTGGAGCATATAAAGACGGCGTAAAATTTGATGAAATTACGACTGATGAACATGTCAGTGAAGCTTTGATAAAAATCTTAGAAAATTTATCCTCTAAATTTAATATCACAAAAATTATCTATGCAAATACGCCTGGAAGCTTCATGGGGCTAAAGGTGGCCTATGTTATTTTAAAGACTTTCTCTTTAGCAAAGGGTTGCGAATTTTATGCGGTTAGTGGATTTAGCTTAAATGGTCACCAAGCGATAAGAGCAAATAAAAATTTAAGCTTTGTTTTAAAAGATGGCGAAATTTCACTTGAAAAAGTAGAGCCAGTAGGATTTAGGTTGCCTTTAAATTTAGATGAATTAAAACTAAATTCAGATACACTTCCAGATTATATCATCCAAGCAGTTTAGGAGAAATTTTGAATATCTTAGTCCCTGCAACAAGTGCGAATTTGGGCCCTGGTTTTGATGCTTTGGGGCTTAGTTTGAAGCTTTTTAATAGCGTGAAAATCGAGCCAGCAAAATTTAGCTCAGTGTCGATAAACGGCGAAGGCAGTGGAAGTGTAAATTTAAAAAGAAATAATATATTCTTAAGTATTTTTAATGAAATTTTTTTTGAGCTAACTGGTAAAAATGAAAATTTTAGAGTCGTTTTTGAAAATAATATCCCATTTTCAAGGGGGCTTGGCAGTAGCTCCGCTGTTATCGTTGGAGCCATTGCTTCAGCGTACGAAATGGCTGGCTTTAAGGCAAGTAAAGAAACAGTTTTAAATAAAGCTATCATCTATGAAACCCATCCTGATAATATCTCGCCAGCAGTTCACGGTGGATTTATTAGCGCGATCGTAAAAAACGGCAATGTTTATGCAAATAAAATAAATTTAAGTGATGATATAAAAGCAGTCGTCGTCATCCCAAATAAGCCTATGAGCACGGCATCGTCAAGACAAATTTTGCCAAAAAACTACACCATGAAAGAGTGCGTAAATAACCTCTCCCATGCTGCATTTTTGACCTCTTGCTTTTATGAAAAAAGATATGATCTTTTAAAGGTAGCAAGCGAAGATATGATGCATGAAGAGCGCAGAATGAGCGCTTTAAAAGAGCTTTTTGAGGTGCGAAAGGTAGCTTATGAAAATGGAGCGCTAATGAGCACACTTTCAGGCTCAGGCTCAAGCTTTTTAAACATCGCTTACAAAGATGATGCTAAAAATTTACAAGATATTTTAAAGAGTAAATTTAGTGATTTTAGGGTTGAGGTTTTTTCATTTGATAACGATGGATACGAAATTACGCAAAGCTAAAAACAAGTTTAAAAAGATATAATGAACAAAAATAATCCCGTAAGGACATGTGTCGCTTGTAAAGTTAAAATTTCTCAGAGCTTGCTAAAAAGATACCGCTTGGTAGGTAAGAATTTAGAGCATGGCAAAGGAAATGGTCGTAGCTTTTATCTGTGCGACAAATGTATGCAAAAAGATATAAAAATTTTAAAAAAAATAATTGATAAACAAACTAAAGGTGCTTTTATTTGTGATGCACCGAAGTTAAAGGAGATACTCTTAAATGAGCAATGTTAGGATTTCAGAGATCGCAAACGAGCTTGGCTATCCAAGTAAAGAGATAGTAGAAAAAGCTCAAGAGTTAGGATTAAAAGTCAAAACTCACTCAAATGCAGTTAGCCTTGAAGAGGCCGAAGCTATATATGAATATGTTCAAACTGGCGTGATACCAGATAAATTTAAAAAGAAAAAGAGTGAACCTAAATCAAAAAAAGAGCCTAAAAAAGAAGTAGAAAAAGAGCCAGTAAAAAAAGAAGAAAAACAAAAAAGTGAATCTAAAAAAGCTACTACTAAAACTGAGTCAAAGTCGGTAAAAGCTGAGCCTAAGAAAGAGGCACAAATTTTAGAAGAAAAACAAAAAATTGAGCCTAAAAAAGAAGAAATCAAAGTAGAGCAAAAACAAGTCGAAGCTCCAAGGCCAAAAGAGAGCTTGGCTGATGTGACTCAAAAAAGACGTGGCCTTGTGATAGTAAAAAAGAAAAAAGACTATGAAACGCCAATTGCTACAAGAGAAGAGAAAAAGCCTGAACCAAGCATAGCTAATATAAGCGATTTTAAAAGTATGTTTTCAGCAAACGATGAAAATTTAGCTAAAAAAAAGAAAAAAGATAAAAAAGTAGTTGTTGCAAGTAAAAAGGATAGCGCCCAGAAGATGGATCTGCTTGGCGGAAGTGACTTTGGTGACATAGTGCTAGAAGATGAAGATGTAGTTGTTCTTCCTGATTTTAGTTTTAAAACCCCAACACCAGCACCTGCTCAAAAGACAAAACAGCCAAATGTTATGAGAACTACGGTCAACAATACGATAAATTCATTTGGTGAGGGCGGCATTCAAAGAAGAGCTAGAAAAAAGCACAAAAAGCCTGAAAATAAACAAAACAATGAAGCCGTGACGTCTATAAATATTCCAAAAGAAATTCGTGTTTATGAATTTGCTGAAAAGCTGAACAAACAGCCAAGCGAGATCATTGGTAAGCTTTTCATGCTTGGCATGATGACAACAAAAAATGACTTTTTGGATGAAGATGCGATAGAAATTTTAGCCGATGAGTTTAATGTAGAGGTTAATATCATCGACGATCAAAAAGAATTTGACTACGTAGCAGCCTATGAAGAAGAGATAAAAGACGATGAAAATCTTCAGCCAAGAGCACCAGTCATAACCATCATGGGTCACGTTGATCATGGTAAAACTTCATTGCTTGATTACATAAGAAAATCACGTGTAGCAGCAGGAGAGGCTGGTGGTATCACTCAGCATGTTGGTGCTTACATGGTAAATAAAAACGGCAAAAACATCACATTTATTGATACTCCAGGTCACGAAGCATTTACTGCTATGCGCGCAAGAGGTGCTGGTGTAACTGATATAGTTATCATCGTTGTTGCAGCAGATGACGGCGTAAAACCACAAACAAAAGAAGCAGTTAGTCACGCAAAAGCCGCTGGCGTACCGATAATCATCGCTATAAATAAAATGGATAAAGAGTCAGCAAATCCTGACCTAGTAAAGACAGGTCTTGCCGAGCTTGATATCATGCCAACAGAGTGGGGCGGAAAGTATGAATTTGTGCCAATCTCTGCAAAAACAGGTATGGGCATAGATGATCTGCTTGAGATCGTACTTTTACAAGCTGATCTTTTAGAGCTAAAAGCAAATCCAAAGGCAAACGCAAAAGCAACTGTTATCGAGAGCTCACTTCAAAAAGGTCGTGGCCCAGTCGCTACCATTATCGTTGAAAATGGCACGCTTCATGTTGGAGATACTGTCGTAGCTGGAGTTGCGTATGGAAAGATAAGAAGCTTACTTGATGACCAAGGTAAGCCTTTGCAAGATATAAAACCAGGCGAATGCGGTGTGATAGTAGGTCTTAGCGAGATAGCAGAGGCAGGCGAGACATTAATAGGCGTAAAAACTGATAAAGAGGCTCGTGAATACGCGCAGAAAAAGGCTGAATATATCCGCCAAAAAGAGCTTAGTAAGAGTACAAAAGTTAGTATTGACGAGCTTAGCGCTAAGATTGCTGAGGGTGAGTTAAAGACGCTTCCAGTCATCATCAAAGCTGACGTTGGTGGTTCACTTGAGGCACTAAAAGCAAGCCTAGAAAAACTAGCAAATGATGAGATCAGAGTAAATGTCATCCACTCTGGTGTTGGTGGCATCACGCAAAGCGACGTAGCACTTGCTAGTGCGAGCGAAGACTGTATAATCCTTGGTTTCAACATAAGACCAACTGGCGAGATAAAAGAAAAGGCAAAAGAGAGTGGCGTTGAGATTAAAACTTACAACGTTATTTATAATCTAATCGACGACGTGAAAGCGATTTTAGGCGGACTAATGTCACCGATAATTAGAGAAGAGCAGCTTGGTCAAGCTCAGGTTCGCCAAGTGATCCATGTGTCAAAAGTTGGAACTATTGCTGGATGTATCGTTACTGAAGGTACGATAAACAGAGGAGCAAAAATTCGCCTTATTAGAGAAGGTGTAGTCGTTTATGAGGGCTTAGTAAGCTCACTAAAACGCTTTAAAGATGATGTCAAAGAGGTTGCTAAAGGCTACGAGTGTGGCGTTGGTATCGAAAATTTCAACGATATTAGAGAAAATGACTATATCGAAAGCTTCAAAGAAGTCAAGGAGAAAGCCACTCTATGAACGCTAACGAAATAAAGCGTATGAGAACTGAGAGTGTGCTAAAAGAGCTCATTCCAGAGGCTCTAGCCACTCTTGAAGATAGCATTTTAAAGGGGCTTTGCGTCACCGATGTCGAGTGTAAAAAGGGCAGATACGACGCCTTTGTTTATCTTGATAAAATGGCTTTTGATGAGCGTGAACAAGAGTATATTTTGGGGCATTTAAAGCGAGTTTGCAGACACTTGCAAAACCACTGCATGGCAGCTGAGGGCTGGTACAGATGCCCAAATTTTCACTTTAAATTTGATGATAGATTAGAGTATCAAAACCATATGGATAAGTTGTTTGATAAAATTTCAAAGGATTTAAACAAAAATGGATAATTTAGACAAACTAGTACGCGAATGCGGTGTCGAGCTTTACGATAGCGAGATCGCAAATGAAAATGGCAGGGCTATTTTTAGAGTTTATATCACGAAAAATGGCGGAGTGAGTCTTGATGACTGTGAAAAAGTGAGCCGATTGCTCTCGCCTATTTTTGACGTGACACCGCCAGTTAGCGGGGATTATAACCTCGAAGTTAGCTCACCTGGCCTTGAGAGAAAGCTTAGCAAGCCATCTCATTTTAAAGCGAGTGTTGGTGAGCTTGTAAAAGTTCAAACAGATGCTGAAAAATTTGCAGGAAGGCTTGTAAAAGCGGACGAAGAGGGCATAGCAGTTGAAAACGAAGAGGGAATTTTTGAGATCAATATCAGTGAGATAAAAAAAGCAAAAACATATTTGGAGTGGTAAAATGCTAAGCGACATCGAGATAACTCACCAAACAAAACTTGAACACATCAGTAAGGTTGCCGCAAGACTAGGCTTAAACGAAGACGAGCTTGAACTTTACGGTAAATATAAGGCAAAAATTTCTCCAAGGCTTGAGCCGTCAAACTCAAAGCTCATCTTAGTCACCGCTACCAATCCAACCCCATACGGCGAGGGTAAAACGACTATGTCGATCGGTCTAGCTGATGCGCTAAATTCACTTAATAAAAAGGTCTGTTTGGCACTTCGTGAGCCATCTTTGGGGCCAGTTTTTGGCATAAAGGGTGGAGCAGCAGGTGGTGGCTACTCGCAGCTTGCGCCGATGGAGGATCTAAATTTACACTTCACTGGCGATTTTCATGCTATAACATCGGCAAATAACCTCATCTCTGCCATGATAGATAATAGCCTTTATCAAGAAAATCCACTAAAAATCGAGAAAATTTTATGGAAGCGCTGTATGGATATGAACGACCGCGCGCTTAGATTTATCACTGTGGGACAAGGCGGTAGGACGGACGGCGTGCCAAGAGAAGATGGCTTTAATATCACCGCTGCAAGTGAGATCATGGCTGTGCTTTGTCTAGCTACGAGCCTTTCTGATCTAAAAGAGCGCGTGGCAAATATTATGGTCGCCTACGATAGTGATAAAAAGCCTATCTATGTGCGTGATCTAGGCTGTCAAGACGCTGTTTGTATACTTTTAAAAGATGCAATTAAGCCAAATTTATTTCAAACGCTTGAACACACACCTACACTCGTGCATGGTGGCCCATTTGCAAACATCGCGCACGGCTGCAACTCAGTCATTGCAACAAAAACGGCTCTAAATTTAGCCGACTACGTTATCACTGAAGCTGGCTTTGGCTCAGAGCTTGGTGCGGAGAAATTTTTAGATATAAAATGCAGGGTTGCTGACATCAAACCAAGTGCTGTGGTGCTTGTAAGTACGATCAGATCGCTAAAATATAACGGCGAAGCAAACAAGGACGAGATAACAAAACCAGATATGAACGCCCTTAAAAAAGGTATCGAAAACCTTGGCGGGCATATTGAAAATTTAAAAGGTAAATTTGGTCAAAACGTGGTTGTGGCGCTTAATAAATTTGGCTTTGACACTGATGAAGAGATAAATTTCGTAAAAGAGTACTGCCGTGAGCTTGGCGTAGAAGTGGCAGTTTGTGAGAATTTCTTAAAAGGTGGCAAAGGTGCGATTGAGCTTGCCGAGCTAGTTTTAAAAGCGTGCGATAAGCCAAGTAAGATAAATTTCACATACGAGATGAGCGATGATACGAAAACTAAAATAGAAAAAGTCGCTAAGGAAATTTATGGAGCTGGTGAGGTGGTCTTTGAGGAAGCCGCTCTTAAAAAGCTTGAGATGATAAATGAGCTAAATTTGAGCCATTTGCCAGTTTGTATCGCAAAAACTCAGTATTCATTTAGCGACGATGCGAAGCTTTTGGGTAGAGCAAAGGGCTTTACATTTAGTGTAAAAGACCTTGACATTAGAACGGGAGCTGGCTTTATAGTCGCAGTTTGCGGTAAGATCATGCTAATGCCAGGACTTCCAAAAGTGCCAGCTGCTGTTAATATGAAGATAGATGCAGACGGCAAGATCGACGGTTTATCGTAAATTTAGAAAATATGAAATTTGTAAAAATACTCTTTTTAATAGTTTTAAGTATTTTCTTCGTTGGATGCGGAGGAAGATATAAATATAATGTTGAGCCAACGCCGATACAAAAAGGCGTGGCTAAATACATTATTAGCGATTTTAACCTAACATTGACAAACCAGCCAACTAGATACGAGCATAACACTAACTATAAAAATGAAAACGAACTTCGTGATGAGTTTGTGGAATTTATAAACAAACATCTAAAAGAGCAGGGTATTTTAGGGGATGAAAATAGCTTTAAGATAAAAATACAAATGGACTATGAAAGATGGTTTAACTGGGGTAGCAAGGCGTTAAACAAGCCACACTTTCGCTATAGCGTGAAAATTTATGATAACGATGATAGGCTTTTGGTCTCTTACTCTATACCAGTCTCTACAACGAAATATGGCTATTTTAAAGAGATCGCTGTTTTGGCGGAGATTGCTGCATTTAGGTGGGATGCGGAGGATGAGCCGACAGATATCGACTTGATCTCAAAAACTCTTGTTGATGAGATAAAAGATATAGGAAAATAAAAATAGTCTGCTAAGATGAACGACGAATTTTACATGGATCTTGCTTTAAGTGAGGCTTGGAAATTTCAGATCCTGACCTATCCAAATCCAGCCGTTGGATGCCTTATTCTTGATGAAAATGGTCAAATTTTATCTTGTAAGGCTCATGAAAAGGCTGGATATTTGCACGCTGAGCCGACAGCGATACTCTTTGCGCTTTGCAAAAAAAGTGAAAAATTTAAAGATGATTTTATAAAAGCGTATAACGCTAAATTTGGCTCCAATATAAAAGAGGGCGAGTTTAGCCTTTTAGAGCCAAAATTTACCTACGAATTTATACTAAAAAACCACTCAAATTTACTAAAAAATGCAAAAGCCTACGTCACTCTTGAGCCTTGCTCGCATCATGGTAAAACGCCACCTTGTGTAAATTTGCTAAAAGAGCTTAGCTTTAGCGAGGTGATAATCGGCAGCCACGATGAAAATAAAATAGCAAGTGGCGGCGGAAATTTACTTCAGAGTGCTGGAGTGAATGTTAAATTTGGCGTTTTAAAAGAGCGCTGCGATAAGCTGCTTGAACCATTTTTGGCATATCAAAATGGTGGTTTTAGTTTTTTAAAAATCGCAATTAGTAAAAATGGCGTGGCAAGTGGCGGCATTATCACAAATGAGCTTAGCCGCACGCACGTCCATAAACTAAGAAGCTTCATAGATACGCTAGTGATCGGCGGCAACACAGTGCGAGTTGATCGCCCAAAGCTTGATAGTAGGCTAGTAAGTGGCGGCAAAAATCCAGATGTCATAATCTACTCAAGAAGCGATAAATTTGATAAGACAATACCACTTTTTAGCGTGCCAGGGCGCAAAGTTAGCATTCAAAAAAAGCTTAGTTTAATAGGGCTTACTATGTTTGAAGGAGCTGGTGAGTTTTTAAGGCTCGCGAAAGAGGGTAAGCTAGTAAACGTAAAGTGGCTACTTGTATATCAAAGCTCAAATTTCAAAAATGGTAAAAATTTAAGCCTTGATCTAAATTTAAAGCCACTATTTAGTGGGAATTTTGGAGACGACAGCTACACTTGGTATGAAATTTTGGATTAAATATCTAAGCCAAAATAGTGCTTAACTAAAAAGCCAATACCAAATGAAATGATCGCAACACCAAAAGTTATCACACACATCTCAATTACTCTTGGTAAAAATTTAAGCTCTTTTGCCACGCTTATGTAAAAGTTGTAAGTGATGATGGCAACTAGCGCAAAGAAAAACATCGACAAAACAGCGTAAAGACTGCTTGAAAAAATAAAAAATGGAAGTATCAAAAACGCCGTTGTTATGATGTACGAACCACCTGTGTAGAGCGAATAGGTAAGCGGTTTGATCTCGTCACTTGGATTTTCTTTTGCCTCAAGATATGCTGAGCCAGCCATGGAAAGAGCAGCTGCAATGCCCATGATAAGGCCTGTTGCGCCAACTGATTTTGTATTTGAAAAAGCTAGAGCGATACCACTTAGTGTGCCAGTTAGCTCAACTAATGCGTCATTCATACCAAGAACAATGCCACCGGCATTGACTAGTTTCATATCTTTTAACATAGAGATTAAATTGTTTTCATGATTTACTTCTTCATCATAAATATCTTTAGCTTCAGGATACTCATCAACGATGCCAAGATAAAATTGCTCTGCGTCTTCTTCGCGTGACTCCATAAATTTTAAAGTAAAAGATGTACCAAAAATTTTAACAAGTATCGTATAAAAGATGACTTTGAATAAATTTGCAGTTCTACTCTCACCTGTTATCTTTTGGCAAAAAGCATAGTGTCGTTTTTCCTCAGTGATTAATTTACGAAGTATTTTTTTATTTTCTTCGTTTTTTTCAC
This sequence comes from Campylobacteraceae bacterium, assembly GCA_902387145.1. Classification (GTDB taxonomy): domain Bacteria; phylum Campylobacterota; class Campylobacteria; order Campylobacterales; family Campylobacteraceae; genus Campylobacter_A. The sequence goes on from CABMKY010000001.1 coordinate 247,147, forward strand.
TAGCTTCGAGTAATGTATAGATAGCGGTATCATCTGCTTCATTTTGTAGCTGTTTTAAAGCACGCTTTTTATCTAGCATAAATTCCCCTTTTTAAATTTTGTAAGATTTTGGATTTTGAAGTATAAGATTAGATGGTGCGATCAGCGAGACTCGAACTCGCACACCTAGCGGCACTACCCCCTCAAGATAGCGTGTCTACCAATTCCACCATGATCGCAAAAAGAGCAAAGCCCCAAAAAAGGGGCCAAATTTTAAGCTTTACGCTTAGCCAAGCATTGGGTTTGCGTAAAGAACGATAAGTGTAATAACAAGTGCGTAGATAACTTGTGCTTCGATCATCGCAAGAGCGATAAACATTGTAGTCATAAGTTTGCTACCAACACCTGGGTTTCTAGCTGTTCCACTAATTGTTGCAGCAGCTGTATTACCCATACCAATAGCGCCACCAAGAGCTGCAAGACCAAGGCCAATACCACCAGCGATAACTGAATATGATCTAATCATCTCGCCATCAGCGCCAAATGCAAATGCGGCAAGACCAAGAATTAAAAACACGATCTTTTTCATCGTTGCTCCTTTAAAATTTTAAAGCTCTTTCGGATCTGCCCCCTACTAAAACTTTATAAGCCGTAATATTACAAAAACAAAACTTTGTTTCAAATAAAAACACTAAAAATTTAAATTGCCCATAAAAAATTCTTGGCTTAGAAAAATAAAAGTTTTTTTATGTTATCTTTGAAAAAATTAATTTATTCTTAATCTCAGGTAATCAATGATAAATGAAAAATTTTCAAAAATAGGCTTTGTTCTTGCTATGGCAGGATCGGCTGTTGGACTTGGTAATGCATGGAAATTTCCAACAATGGTAGGAAACAATGGCGGTTCAGCGTTTATAATTTTATATTTGCTCCTTACATTTGCTATCGCATTTGTGGCGTTTTTGGCGGAGCTTAGTATAGGAAAGCTCGGTGAAAGTGACGTTGTAAGCTCCATTTATAAACTTGCTCCAAAACATAAAACAATATGGTCCCTTTCAGGCTTTTTTATGATAGGAGCGATACTTATTGCTTCATTTTATATGGTTGTCATTGGCTGGATATTAAAATACATTTATCTTAGTTTTTCGCCACTTTTGAGCAATCAAGAAGAGGCAGTCCAACAGTTTAATACGCTTTTATCGAATGATCTAAGTAGTGCTATTGTTTGCTTTAGCTTGGTCTTTTTGATGGTATTTTTTGCTGTTTCAAAGGGTGTGAAAAGTGGCATTGAGAAGCTAAATATTTGGATGATGCCGGGTCTTTTTATACTGCTTATTTGTATACTTTTTTATGCAATTAGCATGGGTGATGGCTTTGTTAAGGCGGCTAAATTTTTATTTGTGCCAAATTTTAGTGCGATCACGCCAGATGTTGTTTTGCAAGCTCTTGGACTTGCATTCTTCTCGCTATCTATGGGTGTCGGCGTCATACCGACATACGCTGCAAATTTACCAGAGCAGACAAATCTTATAAAATCAACACTATCTATCATTTTTATAAACATATTAATAGGCATTATGATGGGGCTTGTTGTATTTACATTTATATTTGCTTACGGGGCTGATAGCACGGCAAGTGGCCCGGGTCTTATCTTTATATCGCTTGTCACGCTTTTTGCAAAGCTTGGCGTCGTTGGCAACGTCATGGCTATCGCATTTTTTGTTTCACTTTTATTTGCTGGTGTTACAAGTGCTGTTTCGATGATTGAACCATTTGCTTATTATTTGGTTAGAAAATTTGAAATTTCACGCAAGGTAGCACTTCTTTATATAGGCGCTTTTGTCTATGTTTTGGGAATTTTTTGTATATTTTCATACTATTCTGATACGGCCAGCACATTTAGTATATTTGGCAAGCCAGTATTTGACGCACTTGACTTTCTCACGTCAAATATCATGATGCCAATAGGTGCTATCATATTTAGCTTTTTTGTGGGCTACAAGCTCAAAAAAGAGAGCTTGTATCTACTTTTTGGAGAATTTATGGGAAAAGCGTTTTTTGAAATTTGGTATTTTGCTTTAAGATACATCGTACCAATCGCAATTTGTGCCATCATGATCTATCAAATAGCAGGTAAATGATGGATAGATTTAGTAAAGTTGGTTTTGTTCTTTCTATCATTGGAGCGGCTATTGGCCTTGGTAATGCATGGAAATTTCCATATATGGTCGGTAGTAACGGTGGTTCAGCATTTATTCTTATATATCTATTTTTTGCTTTTGTTGTTGGCCTTAGTATATTTTTTGCTGAGATGGCAATGGGCAAAATTTCACGCCTTGATACGGTTGGAGCATTTAAGAGTCTAGCTACAAAGGGGGCAAATTCTTGGAAATTTGCTGGTGTTGTGATGGTGACAGGGTTATTCATCGCATCTTTTTACACGCTTATTATCGGCTGGGTTTTAAAATACGTTATCTTAAGTCTTGGTGAGCTTCCAAAAGATATGGCAAGCTCAGAAGCGCTTTTTGTAAATTTTACTTCAAAGGGCATAGAGGAGCAAATTTTATATTTTAGCATCGCTTTTTTTGCCTACTTTTTTATACTTACAAAAGGTATAAAAAGTGGAATAGAGCGTATAAATGTATATCTTATTCCGGCACTTTTTATTTTGCTTTTGCTTATGCTTGGCTACTCTTTTGGCATGAATGGATTTGATGAGGCGGCTAAATTTTTACTTGTGCCTGATTTTTCAAAGATAGATCAAGGTGCTATTTTAAACGCTCTTGGACTTGCTTTTTTTACGATGTGTATTGGTATAGGCTGCATTTTAACCTACTCATCAAGCCTAGGCAATGATACAAATTTGTTCACTTCATCGCTTTATGTAGTCTTTGCAAATATAATTATTAGCGTAATTATAGGGCTGATAGTTTTTACATTCACCTATGAATTTGGCTCAGAGCCATCAAAGGGTGCAGGGTTAGCATTTATCTCGCTTCCAACGCTTTTTGCAAAGCTTGGTTTGCTTGGAAATTTCTTAGCTTTTGCATTTTTTACATCTTTATTTTTTGCTGGTATAACATCGGTTATTTCACTAGTTGAACCATTTATATTTTTCTTAAATAAAAGCTTGGGATTTAGTAGAAATAGATCAATTATCATTGTCGGTGCCGTAGTTTATCTTTTGGGAATTTTATGTGCGTTAAGCGGCATTGGCGATTTTAAGGAGTCACTTACATTTTTTGGTAAGAGTTTTTTTGATTTGCTTGATTATCTTAGCTCAAACATTATGCTCCCACTTGGTGGCATTATATTTGCCATTTTTGTTGGATACTTTATGAAATTTGAGCTTTTAAAAGAGCTATTCTTACCTTATATGGGTGAGATTGTTTTTAAAATTTGGTATTTTTTAATAAGGTTTGTGGCACCAGTTTTAGTTTTTGTGGTGCTAGTAAGGGAGATTGCATAATGGCAAAAGAACAGTTTTCTAAAATAGGTTATGTTTTAGCAGTTGCAGGGTCAGCTGTTGGACTTGGCAATGCATGGAAATTTCCATATATGGTTGGTGAAAATGGTGGATCGGCATTTGTTATTTTATATCTTTTGATAACGTTTTTAGTTGGCATACCTATCTTTATGGCAGAGCTAAGTATCGGCAAACTTAGTGAGAGCGATAGTGTAAATGCCTTTAGAAAGTTGGCAAATAAAAATAAAAATTTATGGCAGCTGGTTGGAATTTTAGCTATGGTAACCGCAGCTATAATCTCATCTTATTATATTGTTATCATCGGCTGGGTCTTTAAGTATTTCACACTATCTTTTACCGGTCTTCCAAACGATATAGAAAGTTCAAAAGTAATATTTAACGAGCTTCTTACACATGGTCTTGGCGAGCAGACACTTTATTTTGTTATAGCATTTGTAGCTTGCTTTTTTATCCTTTCAAAGGGTGTGAAAAGTGGTATTGAAAAGCTAAATGTTTGGATGATGCCAAGCCTATTTATCATGGTTTTAATCATGCTTATCTTTTCTATGACAATGAATGGCTTTACAAAATCGGCTGAGTTTTTGCTTGTTCCCGACTTTAGCAAAATTTCATTTAACTCACTTTTGCTTGCTCTTGGGCTTGCTTTTTGGACACTATCTCTTGGTATGGCAGCGATCATTACATATTCAGCTAGCTTAAGCGATGATACAAATTTAGCTACTTCTACGCTAAGTATCGTCTTTATAAATATCGTCTTAGCCATCATGATGGGTCTTGTTATCTTTACATTTATATTTGAATTTGGCGCAGAGCCGTCTCAAGGGCCAGGTCTAGTCTTTATCTCGCTTCCAACGCTCTTCGCTAAGCTTGGTGTGATAGGTCAAATTTTAGCTGTGGCATTTTTTGCAGCACTTATCTTTGCTGGCATTACTTCAGCTATCTCTATCGTAGAGCCGTTTGTATTTTTCTTGATCAGAGAGTATGGCATTAGCAGGATAAAAGCTCTTAGCATAGTTGGAGCCGGTGTTTTTGTATTGGGATTTTTATGTCTTTTATCAAATATAGAAAATGTTGGCGACAAATTTATGCTCTTTGGTAAAAATTTCTTTGATTTTCTTGACTTTACCGCTTCAAATGTTCTGCTTCCAATTAGTGGTATAGGTGGAGCGATATTTGTTGGATATTTTATGAAAAGAGAAGCACTTTATGTGCTATTTAGTCCATATATGAGTGACTTTGTATTTAGTGCATGGTATTTTTTATTAAGATATGTGGCGCCAGTTTGCGTCTTTATCATCATGATAAATAAATTGTTTTTTTAAGGGTTGTTTATGCAAAAAGTTGAGAAATTTTTTGATAAGGTCGGCGATATAGTCGGTTATATTTGCATGTTTATTATGGCTTTGATGATAATAGACGTCTTTTTTAATGTTGTGGCAAGATATTTTTTTTCCTATGGAAACGTCGCATTTCAGGAGCTTGAGTGGCATTTTTTTGCTGTGATATTTTTGCTTGGCATGAGCTATGCATTAAAAGAAGATGCGCACGTTAGAGTTGATATCTTTTATGCTAAATTTTCACCAAAAAATAAAGCTCTTGTAAATATGATAGGAACTGTTATTTTTGTAATCCCATTTGCACTTTTAGTTTCAAATTTATCGTTTGAATTTGTGAGTGATGCTTATACTTCAGCTGAAGCTAGTGCAGATCCAGGCGGTCTTACTCACAGATGGATCATAAAAGCACTTATTCCTTTTTCTTTTTATCTACTTGTATTTTTTGCGATTGGCTTTTTTATAAGAAATTTTAATCTTTACAAAAAAGCTAAAAAGGGGGAATAATGGCTGGTTTGATAATGTTTATAGCTGCGCTTTTGATGCTAGGCATTGGCTTTCCGGTAGCCTTTACCTTTGGTGCGGTTTCGATGATATTTGGCATGATTGGTAGTATTGTTGAGAGCATTGGAGACGGAGATGGGCTGCTTGGAAGTATCGAAGTTTTCAAAGATATGTTTAACTTCATGCCTTATAGAATTTTCTCTATCATGGAGAGTAGAATTTTTATAGCAGTTCCACTTTTTGTATTTATGGGCGTCGTGCTTCAAAAGTCAAAACTAGCTGAGAGGCTACTTGAGAGTATGGGTATGCTTTTTGGAGAAATTCGTGGAGGCATTGCTATTAGCACTATCTTGGTTGGAGCACTTCTTGCAGCTTCAACTGGTGTTGTTGGCGCAAGTGTCGTTGCAATGGGCGTTATAAGCTTGCCTGTTATGTTAAAGTATAAATACGACCAAGCGCTAGGTTGTGGCACTATATGTGCCGCTGGTACGCTTGGACAGATCATTCCACCTTCTATCGTGCTGATTATCTTGGGTGATATATTTTCAGTGCCAGTTGGTGAGCTTTTTCATCAAGCCATCATCCCAGGACTCACGCTAGTAGCAGTTTATATCATTTATATTTTGATTGTTGCTTATTTGAAACCAGATACTGCACCGGTAGTAAAAGATGAGAGCGGTGTTAGTAAATTTAAGCAGATCATGAGAGCACTAATTGCTATCTTTCCGCCGCTTTTACTAGTTATTTGCGTGTTGGGTTCTATATTTGCAGGTATCGCTACACCAACTGAAAGTTCAGCTTTTGGCTGCGTCGGAGCCATTATTTTAGCTATTTTTTACAGGACATTTTCATTTTCTATGATAAAAGAGGCATTGGCAGAAAGCGTAAAAACTACAGCTCTAGTCTTTGCCATACTTGTTGGTGCGACAGCCTTTTCTATGGTATTTAGTTACACTGGCGGCGATGAGATTGTTGAAAAATTTATGACAAATTTACCAGGCGAGAAGTGGGGCTTTATCGTTTTTAGTATGGTTGTCATCTTTGTGCTTGGCTTTTTTATCGACTTTGTTGAAATTTCATACATTGTGCTTCCTATCTTGGTGCCAATAGCCGCAAAGCTTGGCATAAATCCAATTTATCTAGCAATCTTAGTTGCTATGAATTTACAAACTTCATTTTTGACGCCGCCATTTGGATTTAGCTTATTTTTTCTAAGATCAGTCGCACCAGCTGAGATAAAAACGACTGCTATTTATAAAGGTGTTGTGCCTTATATTTTTATTCAGCTTGCTGTACTTGTATTTTTCTGCGTCTTTCTAATGGAATTAAAGCCAATGCTTGATGCGAGTCACGGCGGATTATTAAACTTCTTACTCTCACTTTTTAAATGATATAAAAGTTTTTGGTTGTAAAATACCAAAAAACAAGCAAAATGGCTAATTTGAGTTTCTAACCAATTTAGCCATTTTCTATGAATTCTTTAAATAAATTTATAAAATTAATGAGGTGGGTGATGGCGAAGAAATTTATCGATGTTATGGATACGACTTTTAGAGATGGCTTTCAGTCAGTTTATGGCGCTAGAGTGCTTATGAACGACTTTTTGCCCGCGCTTGAAGCAGCCAAAGAGGCTGGCATAGAGCATTTTGAATTTGGCGGAGGAGCGAGATTTCAAAGCCTTTATTTTTACCTAAATGAAGATGCTTTTGCAATGATGGATAAATTTAGAAGCATCGTAGGACCAAAAGCAAATCTTCAAACCCTAAGCAGGGGCGTAAATACCGTCACACTTGATACTGGCAGCCGTGAGCTAATCGACCTTCACGCAAAGCTTTTCAAAAAACATGGAACCACCACCATCAGAAATTTTGACGCACTAAATGACGTTGAAAATTTAAAATATTCAGGCGAGAGGATCGCTCATCACGGACTAAAACACGAAATCGTCGTTACTATGATGGATCTACCTAGTGGTTGTGTGGGAGCTCATGATGTTAAATTTTATGAGAAAATTTTAAGAGAAATTTTAGATGCAAATATCCCTTATCACAGCGTTTGCTTTAAAGATGCAAGTGGCACAAGTAGCCCACAAAAGGTCTATGAAACCATAAAAATGGCTAGAAAGCTACTCCCAGAAAAAACTCACATCAGACTTCACACACACGAAACAGCAGGCGTAAGTGTCGCTTGCTACCTTGCAGCGCTTGAAGCTGGTGTTGATGGCATAGATCTAGCCGCAAGCCCAGTAAGTGGCGGCACAAGTCAGCCAGATATCTTAACCATGCTTCACGCAGTAAAAGGCAAAAACTACGATCTTGGCGGCCTTGACGTCGAAAAAGTTTTAAAATACGAGAGCGTTTTGAATGATTGTTTAAAAGAGTATTTCTTACCGCCTGAAGCTGTGCAAGTAAGCCCACTCATACCGTTTTCACCGATGCCAGGTGGCGCACTCACTGCAAATACCCAGATGATGAGAGATAACAACATCTTAGATAAATTTCCAGAGGTCATCCTTGCGATGCGCGAAGTGGTGCAAAAGGGCGGATACGGCACTTCGGTAACCCCTGTTAGCCAGTTTTACTTCCAACAAGCCTTTAATAACGTGATGTTTGGCAAGTGGAAAAAGATCGCTGAGGGATACGGCAAAATGGTGCTTGGCTACTTTGGCAAGACCCCAGTTACGCCTGATAAAGAGATCATTAAGCTTGCTAGCGAGCAGTTAGGCTTAAAACCAACTACAAAACATGCAGTTGATATAGCTGATAAAGATGAGAGTAAGTCACTTGCACACGTAAAAGAAATTTTAAAACAAAATAAGATCAAGGTTACCGAAGAAAACGTCTTTATAGCAGCAGCTTGTAAAGAAAAAGGCATCGCGTTCTTAAAAGGCGAAGCCAAAGTAAATGTAAGAAAGATCGATCCAAACGCTAAGGCAAACGATGGCAGACAAACTCAAAGCGGCAGATATAGCGTCGTGGTAAATGGTAGTCGCTACAACGTTGAAGTAAGCGAAGGTTTTAACGACAGTATCCAAGTAAAATCAATCACTGAAGTTGAAGGTAAGAGCGTAAAAAATGCCAAAAGTGCAGCAGCAGGTGCAACTGAAAATGATATCGTTGCTAGCTTGCCAGGCGCTGTGCATAAAATTTTAGTAAGTCCTGGCGATCAAGTCAAAAAAGGGCAAGCTGTAGTCGTGCTTGAAGCGATGAAGATGGAGATAGAGGTCAAAGCCCCAAAAGATGGCATCATAGGCTCTATTGAGGTTAGCAAAGGTCAAAGCGTTGCAAACAATCAAGTGGTGGCTAGATTTAAATAAATTTGCCACTTTTAAAAAGATAGTGTTAAGCGAAATTTGATTAACATTTTGATGACTTTTAGGTCAAATTTATAAAGAAACGAAATTTAAAGGAAACAACATGATAAATAAGCTAGACGAGCTAGGTCTAAAAGAGATCAAAAAGATAAATCACAATCTAAGCTACGACGAGCTTTTTGAGCTTGAAAAGGCAAATAACGAGGGCAGAGTCTCAAGTAACGGCACATTTATGGTCGATACTGGAATTTTTACAGGCAGAAGCCCAAAAGACAAGTACTTTGTCAAGCAAGATCCAAGCCAAAAATATATCGCTTGGGGCAAGATAAATCAGCCTATCACAAAGGAGCTCTTTGACAAGCTTCTTAAAAAAGCAAAAGAGCAGCTTAGTGGCAAAGAAATTTTCATCCAAGATGCATTTTGTGGAGCTAGTAAAAAGAGCCAAAAATCAGTCCGCTTTGTCACCGAAGTAGCGTGGCAAGCGCACTTTGTAAAAAATATGTTCATCCGCCCAAGTGAAGCGGAGCTGGCTAAATTTGAGCCTGATTTTGTAGTATATAATGCTTGCAAGACAAAAAATGAGGATTACAAGGCTGACGGACTACATTCAGAGGTTTTTGTCATATTTAACGTCGAGGAAAATGTCGCGGTGATCGGTGGCACATGGTATGGCGGCGAGATGAAAAAGGGCATTTTTTCTATGATGAACTACTGGTTGCCGCTTGAGGGCAAGCTAAGCATGCACTGCTCTGCAAATGTAGGCGAAAAGGGCGATACGGCGCTATTTTTTGGCCTATCTGGCACTGGTAAAACGACACTTTCAACCGATCCAAAACGCAAACTAATAGGCGATGACGAGCACGGCTGGGACGATGATGGCGTGTTTAACTTTGAGGGCGGCTGCTACGCAAAATGTATCAACCTTGATCCAAATAGCGAGCCAGAAATTTACGCAGCGATCAGGCGTGACGCGCTACTTGAAAACGTAGTGGCTGACGAAAACGGCGTGGTTGATTATAAAGATGGCTCAAAAACTGAAAATACACGCGTGAGCTATCCGATCTATCACATCGACAACTACGAGCCAAGCTCAAGCGCTGGACATCCAAAAAACATCATCTTTTTAAGTGCTGATGCTTTTGGCGTGCTTCCTCCAGTTGCAAAGCTCACAAAAGAGCAGGCGATGTATTATTTTTTAAGTGGCTATACAGCAAAAGTTGCTGGCACAGAGCGTGGTATAACTGAGCCAGTCGCTACTTTTAGCGCTTGCTTTGGCGAGCCATTTATGCCACTTCACCCAACCGTCTATGCAAAACTGCTTGGTGAGAAGATCGATAAACACGGCGTTAATGTCTATCTTGTAAATACAGGCTGGAGTGGCGGTGCTTACGGCGTTGGCAAGCGTATGAGCATCAAAGCAACGCGTGCTTGCATAAATGCGATCTTAGACGGTAGCATCACAAAATGTGAATTTGAAAATTTTGATAAATTTAACTTCGCTATCCCAAAAGAGCTTGATGGTGTCGAGACAAAACTGCTAAATCCTATAAACACTTGGGCGAATTCAGCTCAGTATAACGCTTCACGTGATAAGCTCGCTAAAATGTTTGTTGAAAATTTCAAACGTTACGAAGATGTAAAAGAGGGTGTTGAGTACGCTAAAGCTGGACCAAAAGCTTAATTTATATGGCCTTGCAAAGAGCTTGCAAGGCTAGTCTTTTTAGTTGGTATTTTTGATATGACTAAATTTAAAGTATCTCTCTTCTAAATTCCAAGTTCAAGTATTACATTTGTAAATTTATTCTAGTAGGTAACAAAATATTAGATACAAATATATGAAGTTACTAATAAAATTTTCCTATTACAATTAGCCCTTAGTTTTTCTTTTTGTGCTTGAACCAGTTATCAAATATTGTTTATTGTGTTGTTTTCTAAAAATTTTTATAGGTTTTAGGAGGAGATATATCGCATAAATTTAGGGTAAAAAGAAAAAATAAGGGCAAAGTTGCCCTTATGGTTATAAATGTATATTATGAGTGAAAGTGAAATTCTTCTGGATGATCTAGTGCGTATCTAAATTTATCCATATCTACTTTTTTATCCCAGATAGAAACTATCATGCAGCCAACGGCATTACCGCAGAGATTGCCAACAGCACGCATTTCTGACATAAATTTATCAACGCCAAGTAGCACGGCTACGGTGACGACTGGTATGCCAGTGCTTGGAAGTGCGCTTAGTGTTCCAGCAAGGACGACAAAGCCTGATCCTGTCACGCCAACAGCGCCTTTGCTTGTGATCATTAGTACGATTAGTATACTTATTAGATGCTCAAAGCTTAGCGGGATGTTGAAAGCTTGAGCTAGGAAAATAACGCTTAAACTTAGATAGATGTTGGTGCAGTCAAGGTTAAATGAGTAGCCAGTTGGGATGATAAGACCAACAGCGCCTCTATTTATACCAGCTGATTCTAGCTTTTGCATAAGTGGCGCAAGAGCTGTTTCGCTCGAGCTTGTCGCAAAGACTACCAATACCTCTTTTGAAATAAAACGCATAAATTTAAAGACATTGATTTTTGCAAAATAGCAAATAATGCCAAGCACGACAAAGATAAAAAAGCAGCTTGCAAGTGCCATAACAACCAAAAGCTCCATCATGCCAAGAAGCGTTCCGATACCAAATTTGCCGATTAGATAAGCCATAGCCGAAAATGCAGCCACTGGGCTAAAGAGCATAAGCCAGCTAAGAAGTTTTAAGACATAGTGCTGAATAAATTCAAGTGGCTTTAGGCAAGCTTGTTTTTTATCATGAGCTAGCAGTGAAAGTACGATGGCAACGATAATAGCCATGAAAAGTACTTGAAGTGTGTTTGATTTTATAAATGGATCAAGTATATGCACGTAAGGAAAAATGTCATCTACTGGCACAGCACCTCTTAAAAGATGAAGTGTATGTGCTACAAATCCGCTATTTGCGTCCATATTTGCAGCCTGAGATGTAAATTTAGCTACGCTTGAGGCATCAAGCTGAGTGTAGTCAAGATTCATGCCATGTCCTGGACGAAGTGTCTCGCCAAAGATGATACCAACAGCAAGCGCAAGTGTGCTAACTATCTCAAAATAGATAAATGCCTTTAATCCAATAGACCCAAGATCTTTTAGACTCTCAAGTCCAACGATGCCTGAAACGATCGTTAAAAAGATAATAGGGCCGATTAAAATTTTAAGTGCTTTTATAAAATAATCAATGCCTGGCTTGCTTGCTATACCAAGCTCAGGTGCGACCATGCCAACGATAACGCCACCAACAATACCGATCACAACCCAAAAGGCAAGATTGGTAAATAATCTTGCAGCAAGATTTCCTTGCTTTTTAGTATTATTCATAAATTTCCCCTTTATAGGCTTTCTCTGATCTTAGCAGAGATGATCTTATCGCCTTGTCTTATAGCGTCAAGCACCTTTAGGCTCTCTTCATCAACGCATTTTCCAAAGACTGTATGCACGCCATCAAGATGAGGTTGCTTGCTATGACAGATGAAAAACTGCGATCCGCCAGTATCGCGTCCTGCATGAGCCATGCTAAGGCTACCGCGCTCGTGTTTTACCTTTTGGTTGTCGCATTCGCATTTTATTCTCCAGCCAGGACCGCCTGTACCTGTGCCATTTGGGCAGCCGCCTTGGATGACAAAATTTGGTATAACTCTGTGAAAATTTAGGCCATTGTAAAAGCCTGATTTTATCAAATGGACAAAATTTGCAACAGCTTGTGGAGCTTCTTCGGCAAAAAGTTCAAGTCTGATCTCGCCTTTGTCTGTCTCTAAAACTGCAAATTTATCTTTTTTAAGCTCATCTAAATTTATGTCATAAACTTTTAATTCATCAAAACGCATGTATTTCCCTTTTATTCAATATTTGTATAAACTGCTTGAACATCATCATCATCTTCTAGCTTATCAAGAAGTCTCTCAACCTCAAGCATTTGCTCTTCGTTTAGATTCACGGTTTGATTTGGTAAGTATTGAAGTGAAGCTTTTTTAACCACTAAATTTAGCTTTTCGATACCTTCATGAAGTGTGCCAAAATTTGCATAATCACCGTATACAAATAGCGTCTCATCGTCAGCCTCGATATCGCTTAGACCATAATCAATCAGCTCAAGCTCGATCTCTTCGATGTCTGCGCTTGGTTTTTCAAGCTCAAAAACGCTCTTTCTTGTAAACATAAAGCTAAGGCTGCCACTTGGCAAAATCTCTCCACCATTTTTGCTAAATATCGCTTTAACATTGGCAACCGTTCTTGTTGGATTGTCGGTCGCACACTCAACGATGATTTGCACGCCGTGAGCTGCTTTGCCGTCATAAAAAATAGTCTTAATATCGGCGCTATCTTTGCCATTTGCTCTTTTTATAGCTGCATCGATGTTATCTTTTGGCATATTTTCAGCTTTTGCCGCTGCGATAGCTGCACGAAGTTTAGGGTTCATATCTGGATCACAACCACCATCTTTTGCGGCTACTGTTATAGCTTTTGCAAGTTTTGGAAATACCTTGCTCATCTTATCCCATCTAGCTTCTTTTGCCGCTCTTCGGTACTCAAATGCTCGTCCCATAAATATCCTTAAATAAATTTTTTACGGATTATAACTAAAAAAATTTTATACTTTTTTAAAACATTTTTAGTTTGCTAGCCAAAGCGCCTAACTTTGTAAATTTAAAAAAAATATTTGGTAAAAATTTAAGCTAAAGGCATATAATCATGCCATGATAAAAAATGCTCAAAAACAAGATGCAAAAAGCTGCATAAAGCTACTAAATCTAGCAATGGAAGATATCGCCTACAAGCTAAGTGGCTACGACGATCCTGTAAAAAGCGATGAAATTTTAGAAATTTTTTTCAAAAGTGAGACAAATAGACTAAGCTATAAAAATGTCTTTGTTTATAAACATAACGACGAAATTATAGCTGCTATGTGTGCTTACTTTGGTGGCGACGCGGAGCAGCTTGATAGAGAAATTTCACAGCATTTAATGGCTCTTGGTAAAGATGCTCAAGTAGAAAAAGAGTGTTTTGATGACGAGTTTTATATAGATAGTATCGCTGTTGATAAAAATTTTAGAGGCCAAGGGCTTGCAAAAGAGCTCATAAGGCATTCATTTGTCAAGGCAAAAGAGCTAGGGCATAAAAAGGTTTCATTAATAGTAGATACAAATAAGCCAAAAGTTCGTAAATTTTACGAGAGTTTGGGCTTTAAATTTAATGTCAAGAAAATTGTAAATTTACATGAATATGACCACATGATAAAGGAGATAATATGAAAACATTTGAAGCAAACAATATCCACTGCCAAAATTGTGCAAATACAATAAAAAACGCACTTGAAGATGACTTTGGCAAGATAGAAGTTGATCTTAACAAAGAGCCAAGACAAGTTAGAGTTGATCTTAAAGATAGTGAAGTTGAGAAATTTAAATCTGAAATGGCTGATTTGGGATTTGACATAATAAAAGAGCTCTGATATGTCTTTAAAAGTCAAACTAAATATAGCGGGAATGAGCTGCGTAAACTGCTCAAATGCTATCGAAAAGGTTTCAAAAAAGATAGATGGAGTACTTGAAGCAAATGTAAATTTTGCAAACGCAAGTGGCGAGTTTGTCCTAAAAGACGCTAGTGTACGTGAAATTTTAGAGCAAAAGATAAAGAAACTTGGCTACTTTGTAGCAACTGATATTGATGAGTTTGAAGCAAAAAGAAAAGCTCACATTAGAAATATTAGAAATAAATTTATATTTGCATTTATCGCAAGTATCGTAATAATGGCACTTGAGATGTTCGCACCTCACAGCATGCTAGTAAATTTAGCTATGCTAGCTTTGGCATTTTTAGTTCTTATTTTTAGTGGCAAAGGCTTTTTTGTTCATGCCTATGAAGCGGTAAAAAATAGAAATTACGATATGAATGTGCTTGTCGCTCTTGGAAGTGGTAGCGCGTTTTTATACTCGCTTTTTGTAGTACTTTTTGAAAAATTTTTACCAAATGATCTAAAAAATATCTATGTTTCAGGCGTAGCGATGATAATAGCTTTTGTACTTCTTGGCAAGTATCTTGAAGAGCGTTCAAAGGCAAAAGCAGGGGATTATCTAAAGAGACTACTTAAAATTTCTCCAAAAACCGCATTTTTGCTTATGCCAGATGGGAGAAGCAAAGAAGTACTAGTAAATGAGCTAAAAATAGGTGATATCGTCGTTGTAAAGAATGGCTACAATGTTCCATGTGACGGTGTGATAGTGCAAGGCGGAGCTGAAATCGATGCTTCGATGCTAACAGGCGAGAGTTTGCCCGTTTATAAAGAGGTGGGCGACAATGTATTTGCAGGCACATTAAATACAAATGGCTACATAAGTGTCAAGATGACAAAAAGCTCGTTTGAAAGCTTGTTGTCTCAAATTTTAAGCTTACTAAATGACGCTAGTACAAAAAAAATGCCAATAGGCAGGCTTGCTGATAAGATAGCAAATATTTTTGTGCCAAGCGTTGTAGCGATATCAGTGCTTACGTTTTTGGCTTGGATCGTTTTTGATGGAAATTTTGCCTATGCGATCTCTTGTGCGATCTGCGTTCTCATCATCTCATGCCCATGCGCTCTTGGACTTGCTACGCCAATAGCAATAGTAAGCTCACTTGCACGCGGGGCAAAAGCTGGAATTTTAATAAAAAATCCAGAAGTTTTAGAGCTAATAAAAGATGCTAAATTTGTAGCACTTGACAAAACTGGCACGCTTAGCAAAGGGCAAATCAGCGTCAAAAGCTCAAATTTAAGTGAGCAAGATTTAGCTCTTATCGCTTCTGCTGAAAATTTAAGTGAGCATCTCATCTCAAAAGCTATCGTTAGATATGCAAAGCAAAAATGTATAGATTTACAAAAGCTAAATGGAAAATTTCAAAATGTTGTCGGGCAAGGCATCATCTATGAAGATGAGAATAATCAGATAATAATCGGAAACGAAAAGCTGCTTTTGGCAAATGAAGTTAGTTTAAATCCGGATGAAAGTAAAGCTATAAAAGAGGCTACAAATGATGGAAGTGGCGTCATACTTTGTGTTATAAATAAAAAATTTGTTGGTTTTTTAACGCTTAGTGATGAGCTAAAAGACGAGGCGAGCGATGTTATAAATGAGCTTACTAGTCTAAATTTACAAAGTGTAATCCTTTCAGGCGATGATGAGAAAGTAGTTGCAAGCATCGCTAAGAAGCTAAATGTAAGCAAATATCACGCAAATATGTTGCCTGAAGATAAATTTAATGAGATAAAAGAGCTTGCAAGCCACGGTGGCGTTATCTTTGTTGGAGATGGTGTAAATGACTCACCATCGCTTAAAGAGGCAAGTGTTGGTATCGCTATGAACTCAGGCTCAGATATAGCAAAAGGTGCTGGAGATATCGTGCTTGTTAAAAATGATTTGCGTGGTGTGACCGGGCTAGTTAGACTGGCAAATGCTACTATGGCAAACATAAAAGAAAATTTATTTTGGGCGTTTATGTATAACGCGATTTGTATCCCAGTGGCTGCAGGCGTGCTCTACCCTGTCTTTGGGCTACTTTTAAGCCCAGTTTATGGCTCAATGGCGATGTGTTTTAGCTCTGTTACTGTCGTTTTAAATGCACTTAGACTTAGATATCTACGACTTAAGGATTAAAATTGAGGCTTGGAGAACTTTATAGCGTTGTAGCGGCTGCGCTTGCTGCAAATTTTAGTGGCATTTTAGACGTTTCATCTTTTATGCGTATCAAAAAGACAAATGCGTGGATAACGCAGACTAATAGCGAAGCAAATAAAAAAGGTAACGAGCTTTATGCCAAATTTATCAAAGATGAAAGTAGTGCAGCTTTATGTGACGATTTTGTCATTTTAAAGTCAAAATTTGAGGCAAGCTACTATTTTTCTTCTGCAAAAGATGATCTAGCTCAATTTTATAAGGCTATAAATTTTCAGCCAAAAATGGGCGAGGCTGATAGCATCTCAAATCAATTAATTTTAATAGCAAATATTTTAAAAAGCGAAGCATCTAAGGAATCTATGAAGCTTCTTGCAGCTTTTGGTGTCTCATTTTTCTTGCCTTATGCTAAACAGCTTTCAAGAGATATCCAAAAAGACGCAACTAGCAATTTTTATAAATCAATGGGATATTTTTTAGAGGATTTTTGCTTAGTTTTAGAAACTATTATTGGTAAGGCTTAGTTTTAAGCCTGTGCCATTTCTATCATTTGAGTTTTAATACTTAAAATGTTATTTTGAATGGCTGACTGCTCTAAATTTAAGTAATGAAGCATTTGCATAGAATTACGATCTTTTAGGCTTTGGATGCTTGAAATTTTATGTGAAATATCTAGCTTTTGCTCTTGTAATTTTTCTAAGTCTTTTTGTAACTGTATGGCACTTGCTTTATTAATAATTATAGGGGAAATTTTAGCATCTTCTCTTTGTTCTACATGTACTTCATTGCTTCTAACAATATCTTTCTTGTCATAGCCAGAAGATACTAACATACTTGTTTTTGAGCTATTTGAAGAGATAGATGTATAGCCATCATGATAGAAAATATTTGAGTTCAAATTCGCATCTATTTGCATATCATCCTTCCTCTTATAGGTTATTTTTATTTTAAACTATATTCAATAGAAAATTAAAATAGTTTTTAAAAAGTTATATTTTGAATTATATTTCCATATCCTTAAAGATAAATTATATTTATAACTTTTTTTGCAACTTTATAGTTAAAATACCCAGTTAAGTGCTATTTTGTTAAAATCACGCAAAACTAATTAAAGGCAAAGCTATGAAAGAAGAGAAAAACGCACACAAAAAGATGTGGGAGGGTAGATTTAGCGAGGCTAGCTCGAAGCTACTTGAGGAATTTAATGCCTCTATAAATTTTGATAAAAATCTTTTTGAAGAAGATATTGCCGGTAGCAAGGCTCACGCAAAGATGCTTGGAATTTGTGGAATTTTGAAAAAAGATGAGTCAGAGGCGATCATAAGGGGGCTTGATGAGGTTTTAGCTGAGATAAGAGCTGGTAAATTTACTTTTAAGATAGAGGATGAGGATATCCACATGGCAATTGAAAAGCGCCTTAGCCAGATCATCGGCGCCGAGCTTGGAGGCAGACTGCACACAGCCAGAAGCAGAAACGACCAAGTTGCACTTGATTTTAAATTTTATGTTTTGAAGAAAAATTTAGAAATTTCATCTCTCACCAAAGAGCTCATCGCTACGCTTACAAATTTGGCAAAAAACCACAAAGATACGCTAATGCCAGGCTACACACATCTTCAACACGCTCAGCCAGTAAGCCTTAGCTATCACTTGCTAGCATATGCATTTATGTTTAAAAGAGATTTCGAGCGTTTTGTTAGCTCATATGAGCGAAACAACCTAAGTCCGCTTGGTTCAGCAGCCCTTGCAGGCACTCCTCATAAGATAGATAGAACTATCGTTGCAAGTGAGCTTGGCTTTGCAGGCTGCACGCAAAATGCGATGGACAGCGTGAGTGACCGTGATTTTGCGCTGGAAATTTTATTTAACATTAGCGTTTTCATGACGCACGCTTCTAGGCTTTGCGAGGAGCTCATACTTTGGAGTTCGCAAGAATTTGGCTTTGTAAGTATCAGTGACGCTTATAGCACGGGCAGCTCCATAATGCCTCAAAAGAAAAATCCAGACGTCGCTGAGCTCATACGCGGCAAAACGGGGCGCGTAAATGGAAATTTAGTAGCGCTACTAACTACGATGAAAGGTCTGCCACTTGCTTATAATAAAGATATGCAAGAAGATAAAGAGGGTGTGTTTGACAGCGTCTCAACCATTTTAAGCTCGGCTACTATCCTAAATGAGATGATAAAAACAGCTAAATTTAACGAAAAAAACATGCTAAAAGCGACAAAAACTGGGCATCTAAGTGCTACTGATTTGGCAGACTATCTAGTGCGTGAAAAAAACATCCCATTTAGAACAGCACATTTTATTACAGGTAAAGCTGTCGCAAAGGCTGAAAGTTTGGGCCTTGATTTGAGTGAATTAAACGAAGAGCAGCTAAAAAGTGTGGATGAAAATTTAGATGCAAATGCTATTAAATTTTTAGATCTTTATGCTTCAAAAGAGGCACGTTGTTCGCAGGGCGGCACGGCAAATAAAAGCGTTGATGAGCAGATAGAAATTTTAGACTACTGGCTTAAGAAAAAAGAGTTATAATTACGCAAAATCTACAAATTTTAAAGGATGAAAAATGTTTTTTGATGGCAAGAATAAAGAGCTTTCTAGTAAAAATGAAGCTTTACAAAGAGAAAATGAAGCTTTAAAGGCTGAAATTTTAGCACTTAAAGAGGAGCTAAAAAACGTTAAAACTTGCGAGCCAAAAGAGCAAGCTAAGGATAAGCAAGAGGCTGTAAATTTATTGCTTTCAAGTTATCAAGATGGTATAAATTTCTTGCAATTAACAATGGAAGAAAACCTAAAAATGCTTGAAAGTATAAACGGACTAAATGAAAAGACTTTCAAAGAGACAGGCGAACTCAAGTCGCAAACGGCTGAAATTTTAAACTCGATCGAGCAAGTAAGCCAGATGAGCAATGACCTTTCAAATGACGCTTCTTCGCTTAATGGAAGCGTAAATTCGATTGCTGAGATTATAAATCTTATTAAAGACATCTCAGATCAGACAAATTTGCTAGCTCTAAATGCTGCTATTGAGGCGGCCCGTGCTGGTGAGCATGGACGAGGTTTTGCTGTCGTGGCAGATGAGGTTAGAAAGCTAGCTGAACGCACTCAAAAAGCAACTCTTGAAGTAGAAGTAAATATAAATGGCCTTAAACAAAGTGCAAACACGATGATCGAAATGAGTGAGAATTTTTCAAAAATTTCTGCAAATGCTATGAAAATTTTAGGTGGATTTGAAGGAAATATCTCAAGTGTAAATGCAAATACGCAAAATATACTAAATCAGGCTCTAAATGTTACAAATGAAGTCTATGTAAGCAATGGAAAAATAGATCATATAAATATGAAGCTAAATGGGTATAGAGGCGTGCTTTTAAATGAGTTTAATAAGATTCAAGATGTTCATGAGTGTAGATTTGGCAAATGGTATGAAAAAGATGTGAAAAATACTCTTGTAAAAGATACCAAAATTCTCTCAAGTATCGCAGCTCATCATGAAAATGTTCATCATGGACTAGAAAAAGCGATGGTTATTTTTGCTGATAAAGACAAAGGAAATCTACCTGGCGTTGAAATATTAAAAGATGTTGAAAACTCAAGTAAAGTAGGTTTTGAAGAGTTGCTTGAAGCTATTAAGTCTGCAAGAAAATAAAATTTTAGACTCAGGCTTTGAGTCTAAAATTTAGAAGTTATTAAAATGTGCTTTGTGGATCAGCTACGCCTTCGCTCCAGCCAAGCTTCGCTCCGCCAAGCAGGTGAAAATGTAGATGCATAACCTCTTGACCGCCGTTTTCGCCGCAGTTTGTTATAAGGCGGTATCCGCTCTTATCAACGCCCATTAAGGTCGCCACTTCTTGGATAAATTTTGTCATCTCTCCCATTAAAACTGGATCCATCTCTTGGAAATTTTTATAGTGTTTTTTTGGGATGATTAGGATGTGGATCGGTGCTTTTGGGTTTATGTCGTTAAAAGCTAGAAATTTCTCGCTTTCAAGCACTTTGTTGCAAGGGATTTCACCAGCTACGATCTTTTCAAATATGGTCATTTTAGCTCCTTTGAAATTTTGCAAAATTATATCAAAGTGTGCTTAAATTTCGTGCTCTTTATCTTGATTTTAACTCTTTTTCTATAAAATCGACTAAAAAATTTATAAAGGCAAAAAATTGCAAGATTTCGTTAATAAAATCAAAAATGAAATTTCAACGCTTGATGATTTGGAAAAATTCAGGGTAGAAATTTTTGGCAAAAAGGGTATCTTGGCACAAGGCTTTGCAAAGCTAAAAGAGCTTGGTGAAGATGAGAAAAAGGAATTTGCAGCAAATTTAAACAAGCAAAGAGATGAGCTTGGCGCGCTAATAGAAGCTAAAAAGGCTGAGCTTAGCGAGCAAGAGATAGATAACAAGATGAAAAAAGAGGCCGCTGATATCACGCTATTTAATGAGCCAGTGGCTAGCGGGGCACTGCACCCTGTTATGGCTACGATGGATAAGATAATTGAGTATTTTTTAGCTCTAAATTTCTCGCTCGAGACTGGACCACTAATAGAAGATGATTTTCACAACTTTGAGGCGCTAAATTTACCAAAATACCACCCAGCAAGGGATATGCAAGATACATTTTACCTAGATGATTTTAGACTTTTAAGGACGCATACGAGCCCAGTTCAGGTGCGAACTATGCTAAATCAAAAGCCGCCTATTCGCATGATAGCGCCAGGCACCGTCTTTAGACGTGATATGGATTTAACTCATACACCGATGTTTCACCAGGTTGAGGGCCTTGTTGTGGAAGATGCTGAGAAAGTTAGCTTTGCAAATTTAAAATCAATGCTTGAGGGCTTTTTAAAGCATATGTTTGGCGACGTTGAAGTACGTTTTCGCCCTAGCTTCTTCCCATTTACGGAGCCTAGCGCAGAGGTTGATATCAGTTGTATATTCTGCCACGGCAAGGGCTGCAGAGTATGCAAGCAGACTACTTGGCTTGAGGTACTTGGATGCGGAGTCGTTGATCCAAATGTATTTAAGGCGGTTGGCTATAAAAATGTAAGTGGATATGCCTTTGGCCTTGGCGTTGAGAGATTTGCGATGTTGCTTCATAGAGTGCCTGATCTAAGGTCGCTTTTTGAGGGAGATTTAAGATTGTTGGAGCAGTTTAAATGATAATTTCAAAGCATTGGTTAAACGAGTGGATCGACCTTAGCGAGGTTAGTGGCGAGACACTTTCAAAGACATTAAATTCTATTGGGCTAGAGGTTGATAGTTATAAAGAGATAAATTTACCAAAGAGTATCGTGGTTGGCTACATAAAAAGTAGAGAAAAGCACCCAGATGCCGATAAACTAAGCGTTTGTCAAGTCGATGTTGGCGGAGAGACACTTCAGATCGTGTGTGGGGCTAAAAACGTTGAAGCTGGCCAGTTTGTGCCAGTTGCACTTATTGGCACGACTATGCCAAATGGTCTTGAGATAAAAAAAGCAAAGCTAAGAGGTGTTGAGTCAAGTGGTATGATCTGCTCTTCAAGTGAGCTGGGACTTCCAAAGGTAAACGATGGAATTTTACCGCTTGATGAGAGCATCGGCAAGCTAAAACTTGGTACAAGTCTTAGCGAATTTGAGATATTTAAAGATACGATAATCGAAGTTGATGTCACAGCAAACAGAGGCGATTGCCAAAATTTACATGGCATCGCAAGAGAAATTTGTGCAGCGCTTGATCTAAATATGAAAGATAGCCACGAAGACGATGAGAGCGAAAATTTACTAGGTATTGGCAGAATAGCTTCTGTGCGAGCAGAGGATAAAGTAAATGGGTCATTTTTGTATAAGGCTTTTGAGCTAAAAGAGGGACTATACGAAAATCTAATAACTCGCATGCGTCTAGCATTAATAGAGTGCCAAAAGACAAATTTAGTGGAGAGACTACTTGAATACGCGACGTTTTGCACGGGTGTTTTATTTAGAGCTTATGATCACGCTAAACTAGTAAGTGAAGGCGAAAAGGCTGTTTTTGATATAAAAAATGGCGAAAATGGCGAATGTGTCGTTTATTGCGGGGATAAAAATTTAGGCATTGCTGGAATTTGCCAAAGCGATGAGGCTAGGGTAGATGAGAAGTCAAAAGTGATCCTAGTAGAAGCTAGCTACGTAAAGCCAGATGTAGTTTCAAAAGCTATTTTTGAAAATAAGAATTTACCAAAGGGTGATCAAATTTATCGCTCAAGTCGTGGCAGTGAGCCAAATTTGGCTTATGGTGCGGATTATTTATTTAAAAGGCTTGCTAATTTTAAAGATACACTAAATCTCTTTGCTGGCTCACAGCAGTCGCTTTTAAACACCGAGCCTATAACACTAAGTATCTCTCTTTTTGAGCTTAAAAATATGATCGGTCAAGATATTGCTAGAAATGATGTCGTTAAAATTTTAAAGAAACTTGGCTTTGAGATCGCAGTAAATGTTGAGCAAGAAAGCTTTAACGTAAAAGTGCCGTTATTTCGCCATGATATAGTAAATTCTCACGATGTTTGTGAGGAGATCGTAAGGATAGTAGGCATAGACAATATCGCCTCAAAACCACTAAATTTCTCTGAGAAAAATAGGCTAAATAAGACATATTTTGACTATAAAAACGCCCTAAATTTAAGACGCCGTGCAGCTGATAATGGCTTTTTTGAAAGCGTACACTATGTTTTTGATAGTGAGGATGAGCTTAGCGAGTTAAATTTTAAACCATGCAAAGTCAAGATACTAAATCCTATAAACAACGAGTTAAACACACTTAGACCGACACTTGTTAATCACCTTCTAAGCTCAAGCGAGAAAAATATCAAAAACTCGAAACGCTCAGTTAGACTTTTTGAGCTTGGAGAAATTTTTGATGAAAATGCAAGCCAGGGCTTAAATTTAGGATTTGCTGTATCTGGGCTTTTAAAAGAGCCAACACTTATAAACGGCGCAAAGGGCGAGGAGGCAAATTTCTACGCATTTGCATCGATGGTACAAAATGTCATAGGTAAATTTGAGCTAAAACCTTGCTGCGGAATTTCATATCTTAGCCCTTATGAGCAGGCTCATATCTATCAAAATAATGAAAAGATAGGCTATGTCGGTAGAATTGATGCGAGAGTTGAAGCAAAAAGAGACCTGCCAAGAACTTATATCTGCGAGATAGATTTTACCAAGCTCAAATTTGAACCTATTTTGGTTACTCCTTATTCTAAGTTTCAAAGCACCACAAGGGATCTTAGCCTTATTGTGCCTGAAAATTTTGAGGCCGGACGAATTTATGAGTGCATAAGAGGACTAAATTTAAAAGAGCTAAAAGAATTTTTACCAGTTGATATTTATAAAGATGCAAAGCTAAATGGCGCTATCAGCCTTAGTTTGAAATTTACATTTCAAGATATGGAAAAAACGCTTGAAGATGACGATATAAACGCACTTATGGATAAAATTTTAAGTGAGTTAAAAGAGAAACTAAATATCGGAATAAGATGAGAATTTATCCATTAGAAAAAAGTCTAAATTTAACCATCGACGACATCGCAGCGGATAAGTCTATCTCGCATAGATGCGCGATCTTTTCGCTTTTAAGCGACAAACCATCTCGCATTAGAAACTATCTAAGAGCAGGCGATACGCTAAATACCTTAAAGATAGTCGAGCTTTTAGGCGCAAAAGTTGAGGACAATGGCTCTGAAATAACGATCACACCGCCGCAAAAGATAAAAGAGCCAAATGAAATTTTAGAGTGTGGCAACTCAGGTACGGCGATGAGGCTTTTTATGGGGCTACTTGCTGCGCAGGAGGGCTTTTTCGTACTAAGTGGTGATAGATATTTAAACTCACGTCCAATGGCTAGAATAGCAAAACCTCTAAACTATATGGGTGCAAAGATAGATGGTGCAAACAACGCAAATAACGCTCCGCTTTGCATAAGAGGGACGAAATTTGAAAGATTTAGTTTTGAGAGCAAGATCGCCTCAGCTCAGGTAAAAAGTGCGCTTTTGCTGGCGGCTCTTTACTCAAATGGCTGCAAATTTAGTGAGCCAGAGCTAAGCAGAGATCATACTGAGCGAATGCTTGCTGGTATGGGAGCTGATATAAGGCGTGACGACCTAGAGATCACGCTAGAGCCGATGAAAGCCCTACTTGCGCCACTTGATATAGATGTGCCAAATGATCCAAGTTCTGCATTTTTCTTTGCGGTCGCAGCACTTATCATTCCGGGCTCACACATTATTTTAAAAAATATCTTGCTAAATAAAACTCGCATCGAAGCTTATAAAATTCTAGAAAAAATGGGAGCTGAGATAAAATTTCACAAAATTTCAAGCAAATACGAAGATATTGGCGATATCGAGGTCAAGTACTCGCCAAATTTAAAAGGTGTAGAAGTGAGTGAAAATATCTCGTGGCTCATTGATGAAGCCCCAGCTTTAGCCATCACATTTGCCTGCGCCAAAGGCCAAAGCAAGCTGACAAATGCTAAAGAGCTTCGTGTAAAAGAGAGCGATAGGATAGCTGTCACGATAAATGCGTTAAAGCAGTGTGGCGTTGATGCTAGCGAGCTTGAAGATGGCTTTATCATAAATGGTTCAGAGGCTAAATTTGCCACGATCGATAGTCACGGGGATCACAGGATCGCAATGAGTTTTGCTGTGCTTGGACTAAAGTGCGGCATGCAGATAGAAAAGAGTGAATTTATCGCCACTTCATTTCCAAATTTTGCTGAAATTTTAAAGAAAATGGGAGCTAGAGTTGAAGATTGAGCTTGCTAGTAGTTATGGATTTTGCTTTGGTGTAAAAAGGGCGATAAAGATTGCTGAAAATGCAGGAGATGCTGCGACCATCGGTCCGCTCATACACAATAACGAAGAGATAAGTAGGCTTGAGAAAAACTACAATGTAAAAACGCTTGAGGGCATAGACGAGCTAAAAGATGAAAAAAAAGCGATTATCCGCACTCATGGCATCACTAAAAATGATCTTGCAGAGTTAAAAAAGAGCGACATAAAAGTGATCGACGCAACTTGTCCATTTGTGACAAAGCCACAGCAAATTTGTGAAAAAATGAGCGAAGAGGGTTATGATGTGGTGATCTATGGCGACATGCATCACCCTGAAGTAAAGGGCGTGAAGTCATACGCCAAGGGTAACGTCTACGTTGTGCTTGAAGAGAGCGAGCTAGAGGGCATTAAATTTAAGCAAAAGGTCGCACTTGTTAGTCAAACGACAAGAAAAGTTGAGAAATTTATGCAAATCGCAAACTACCTTATGCTTCACGTAAAAGAGGTGCGTGTTTTTAACACTATCTGCAACGCAACATTTGAAAACCAAGAGGCTGCTAAAAATTTAGCAAAGAGAGCTGATGTGATGATAATCATCGGTGGAAAAAATAGCTCAAATACAAAACAACTCTATCTAATATCTAAAAATTTCTGCGAAGATAGCTATCTGATAGAAAGCGAAGAAGAGCTTGAAAAATCATGGTTTGATGGCAAAAATTTGTGTGGCATAAGTGCGGGTGCTAGCACGCCTGACTGGATCATACAAAAAGTCGTTGACAGAATCAAAAAAGTATAAAATTTATCCTAGCTAAAGCCACAATTAACTATAATAAGCCAATTTGCCTCTACTGGCATAATAAAATTTAAAGGATCAAGATGGCTGTGAACAAAAGTGTTCAATTAGGAAAAGCAAAAGACGAAGATATCGAAGATATCGATTTTGCTGCGATGTTAGAGGAGTCTTTTAAAAAGACTGAAGAAGATAGTGACGCAAAGATCGTCAGTATCAATGGCGATGAGGTTTTAATCGACGTTGGCAAGAAATCAGAGGGCATTTTAAATGTTTCTGAGATCACTGATGCAAACGGCAACCTGACACATAAAGTTGGCGATACGATCAAAGTTGTAATAACTGGATCAAGAAATGGAAGACCTATAGTGTCGCACAAAAAAGCACTTAGAAAAGAGAAAGTTAAAGCTTTCATTGAAGCTTACGATCCTGAAAATTCTGGCGAAATCGACGTAAAAGTAGTTGGAAAAAATAAAGGTGGCTTTATAACTCAAGATGTAAATGGGGTGGAATTTTTCTTACCAAAAACTCACAGTGGCTTTAAAAACGCTGAAGGCGTAATTGGTAAAACATATAAAGTAAGAGTTATAAAAATTGATAAAGAAGAAAATAGCATAGTCGTCTCTAGAAAGAAAATTTTAGATGACGACCGCAAAAAGCGTAAAGAAGCTCTATCAAGCATAGTAGAAAATGATAGCGTTATAGAGGGTACAGTTAAAAAAATCACAACTTATGGTATGTTTGTTGATGTTGGCGGTGTCGATGGGCTTGTGCATTACAGTGAGATAAGTTATAAAGGCCCAGTAAATCCTAGCTCACTATATAAAGAAGGCGATAAAGTTTTAGTTAAAGTTATCAGCTATGACAACGAAAAACGCCACTTGTCTTTATCTATCAAGGCAGCTACTCCAGATCCTTGGGAAGAGATCATAAATGATGGACTAGAGGTTGGTGACACTATCAAAGTTACAGTTAGCAATATCGAGCCTTATGGCGCATTTGTTGATCTTGGAAATGATATTGAAGGATTTTTACATATATCTGAAATTTCATGGGACAAAAATATCAAAAATCCAAAAGATCACATCAATGAGGGCCAAGAAATCGATGTTGAGGTTATCGAGATAGATGCAAAAGGACACCGCTTAAGAGTGAGCCTTAAAAATTTACTTCCAAAGCCATTTGATGAGTTTAAAGCTAAATTTAAAGAGGGCGACATTGTAAAAGGTGTTGTAACAACTATCACAAATTTTGGTGCATTTGTTAGAGTAGGTTGCATTGAAGGATTATTACACAATGAAGACGCGTCTTGGGATAGAAACGATAAATGTAAAGATATGTTTAAAGCTGGCGATGAGCTTGAAGTAAAAATCATCAAAATCGATAGTGCTGAACAAAAAGTTTCACTTAGCCTAAAAGACCTAAAACAAAGTCCAGTTCAAGCATTTGCTGATAAATTTAATGTAGGCGATATCGTAAAAGGAACAATTCGCGACATTAAAGACTTTGGCGTGTTTGTAGAGCTTGGTAATAACGTTGATGCGCTGATCCGTAAAGAAGATCTAGGTAGTGTAGATGTTAGCACACTTAAGATCGGTGATGAGATCGAAGCAGCTATCGCATTTATCGATGAGAAGAAAAATAGAATTCGCCTGAGCATACGCCGTTTAGCAAAACAAAAAGAGCGTGAAGTGTTAAATGAGATCAATGATAACGATGATAAAGTAACACTTGGCGATATCATAAAAGAACAATTACTTTAGTTTAAATGGGCAGACGCATACTTTTATTAGTAGTTGTCCTGCTATTTGTAATATTGGGTTTGGTTGGAATTTCTCTTGTTAAATTTGCAAGTGTAAATTTCAGTCAAATATCTGAAGAAAATATCACAAATGAGCAAAATTTAACCAAAAACACGACCAGTAATACCAACTGGATGAGTGAGCTAGCAACTATTAGAAAAAGAGATTATGTACTGCCCGTAAATGAAATTTTTATAGAATACAACCGACCCAAAATAGAAAAACCAAAGATTACTGCATATGAACTTTTGATAGATAAAAATGATATCTATTCAATGTTTTGTTTGATGCAGACTTTAAGAAAAAGTGAGGTTGATTTTACTGTTGTAAAAGATGGTGCGAAAAGCCAGATATTTTTAAATACTCAAGACTCTAAACTTCTACAAAATATCATTTTAGAACTAAGAGTTTATGATATCTACTCAAGTGTGAGAGAGGTAAAATTATGAAAACTATCATTGTTTGCGATGCGATACATCCAGTAGGTTTTGAACTTTTAAAAAAAGAGCAAGATATAAATGTAATAGACGCAGTTAATACTCCCAAAGACGAACTTTTAAAAATTTTA
Organism: Campylobacteraceae bacterium; assembly: GCA_902387145.1. Lineage (GTDB taxonomy): Bacteria > Campylobacterota > Campylobacteria > Campylobacterales > Campylobacteraceae > Campylobacter_A. The sequence goes on from CABMKY010000001.1 coordinate 275,423, forward strand.
GGCGAGGCCGATGTTGCTATAACAAGAAGCTCAACTGAAGTAAACGAGGCCTTTTTAAACACTGGCAAAAAACTAAAAGCTATTGTTAGAGCTGGTGTTGGTGTAGATAATGTCGATATAGAAGGATGCTCAAGACGTGGCATAATAGCTATGAACGTTCCAACTGCAAACACTATTGCTGCAGTTGAGCTAACAATGGCGCATATGCTAGCTTCAGCTAGATCTCTTGAATACGCTCATAATGATTTAAAGCTAGATAGAATTTGGAAGCGTGAGAAATGGTATGGGGTTGAGCTTTTTAAGAAAAAGCTTGGCGTGATCGGCTTTGGAAATATTGGCTCAAGGGTAGCTGTTCGTGCAAAAGCTTTTGGTATGGAGATCATCGCTTATGATCCATATATTGACCCATCTAAAGTTATCGATATGGGCGGTACTTATACTAAAAATTTTGATGATATTTTAGCATGTGATTTTATCACGATACATACACCAAAAACTAAAGAGACGACCAATATGATAGGCGCTAAAGAGATCGCAAAAATGAAAGATGGCGTAAGACTTATAAACTGCGCTAGAGGCGGTCTTTATAACGAAGAAGCGCTTTATGAAGGACTAAAAAGTGGCAAAATAGCATTTGCCGGTATTGATGTTTTTACAAGAGAGCCAGCAACTGATCATCCACTTCTTGATCTAAATAATGTAAGTGTCACCCCACACCTTGGAGCAAATACACTTGAATCACAGCGAAATATCGCAGTCGAGGCAGTCGAACAAGCTATTTTAGCAGCTCGCGGCATAAGCTATCCAAATGCGTTAAATTTACCTATAAAAACAGAAGATCTACCGCCATTTGTTGAGCCTTATATCGATCTTACAAGCAAGATGGCATTTCTTGCTGCACAGATAAATAAAAGCGCTATCAAGGCTATCCGTATAGAAACTCATGGTCAAATCAGCGAATATGCAAATTCAATGCTAACATTTGCCATAGTTGGTGCATTAAAAGAGAGTCTTGGTGATGCGATAAATTACGTAAATGCTAAATTTTTATGCGATGAAAAAGGTATAGTGACCGAAACTAGTCTTGGTGGAGATAGTATTTTTAAAAATAAAATCACCGTTCGCTTAACTACCGAAAATGGCATTGTAACCGTTGGTGGAACGGTATTTGGTGAAAATCAGCAACGCATCGTAACGATAAATGGATTTAAGACCGACTTTAAGCCAAAAGGTAAGATGATCATCTTTAAAAATCACGACGTGCCAGGTGTTATTGCTCAGATTAGTAAAATTTTAGCTGATGAAAAGATTAATATTGCAGACTTCCGCCTTGGTAGAGATGATCACAATATGGCACTTGCTGTCATTTTGGTTGATGAACATATAAAAGCAGAAACGTTAGAGAGACTAAACGCACTTGAAGCTTGCGTTTGGGCTCAATACGCAGTTATATAAATTTTGAAAGGATAAAAAATGGCTTCATATTCAATGGGCGATCTAAAAAAAGGGCTAAAGATCGAGATCGATGGCGTTCCTTATAAAATCGTAGAATATCAACACGTTAAACCGGGCAAAGGTGCAGCTTTTGTTCGTGCGAAAATCAAATCTTTTATCGACGGAAAAGTGCTTGAAAAGACTTTTCACGCAGGCGACAAATGCGAGCAACCACATCTTGAAGAAAAAGAGATGCAATATCTTTATGATGATGGTGAGTATTGTCAATTTATGGATACGGTTACTTATGAACAAGTTGCTATCAGCGATGAGGATGTGGGTGATGTTAAAAAATGGATGATCGATGGCATGATGGTTGAAATTTTATTTCACAATGGCAATGCGATCGGAGTTGAAGTGCCACAAGTAGTTGAGCTAAAGATAGTTGAGACTCCACCAAATTTCAAGGGTGATACGCAAGGTGGTAAAAAGCCAGCTACTCTTGAGAGTGGTGCGGTAGTTCAGATACCATTTCACGTACTTGAAGGCGAAGTTATCCGTGTGGATACTGTTCGCGGCGAGTATATCGAGCGTGCGAATAAATAAAGCAGCTTAATCTTTCTTACTAAATTTACGTTTAGTAATCCTAATGCTTAGCTAAAGTCACTATTTAAAAAGTATTGGCTTTAGCAAAAACTTCATTTCATACATTGTAAAATTTCAAACAGTGTTAGCTTAGAATACACAAAATTTTTATATTTTATAAAAATCCAAATATAGCCAAATATCAGCTCATAAGATATTTAAAAATCAAAAAATATATAAAATAATGAAAATTCTTAGCGAGATAGAGTAATGTTTTAATTATAAAATTTTTATATCAAGATAGTAGAATTGCAAGTTAAAAATGGGAAAAACGAGACGGTTTCCCGTCTCGGTAGCTAGCATTAAGCCGACTTTTCTTTAAGATATTTGTTTATAAGAGTTGTGATCTCTTCACCGTGAGGAAATCTCGCTTCATCATTTCCGATGCGATCTTTCTTAGAAAATATAACATCTCCATCAACCTCGACGATGAAATTTCCACCATCACCTATAACTTTTTCGACTCTTGCATCACTAAAGTTCGCTTTTATTTCATCTTCTACACGAGAAGCTACCGGACGATAGTTTCAAGAGTTGCAGTAAATAATTTTTACTTGCATGCTCTGTCCTTTCTTGTGAAATAAGCCAATATTATATAAAATTTTACTTAACAAATAAAACATATTACTTGAAAGGATAAATTTATGAAAAAAGTTGCTGTGATTTTAGCTGAAGGATTTGAGGAGATAGAAGCACTAACTTCTGTTGATGTTTTACGTAGAGCTGGAGCGATAGCTTCTATTGTTGGGCTAAATGACGTAAACATCAAAGGATGTCACAATATATGGGTAAAAGCCGATGTTACACTTCGTGAAATGAAAGAGCTAGACTATGATGCGATCGTCCTTCCTGGTGGACTTCCAGGAGCTAGCAATCTAGCAAACGATACAAGGCTCAAAGCAATTTTGCAAAATTTTGATAAAAGCAATAAGCTTATTTGTGCCATTTGTGCTGCTCCTATGGTGCTTGAGAGTGCTGGTGTGCTAAAAGATCATTTTGTTTGTTATCCAGGATTCGAAGAAAACGTAAGAAGCGACAAAAGAGGCTACGTGAGCGATAAAAACGTGCTAAAAGATCAAAACATCATCACAGGAAAGGGTCCTGCTTTTTCAATGGAATTTGTACTTTTTATAGTTAAAAATTTACTTGGCGATGAAGCGTATCTTAAAGTAAAGAATGATTTACTTTATAAATAGCTTATAAAGATAAAATAATTTTTTATTTAATTATTCTTTTTAAACTTAAGATTAGATTTTATTTAGTGATAGTTATAGAAGCTCTATATATACGAGTTTGTATCTTTTAAGAATATTTTTCAAAAAAATATAATAAATTTTTGATTTTTTACATCTTTTTGACGAAAATTAGCTATTATCACACTAACCGAATAAATCGGTAATTTTTTTAAGGAACACTCCTGTGAATATTTATGTAGGAAATTTGTCGTATAGAACGACAGAGGCAGAATTAAAGGAAGCTTTTGCACAATTTGGTGAAGTAAAGCGAGCAAAAATAGTAAAAGATAGAGAAACTGACCGTTCAAAAGGCTTTGGCTTTGTTGAAATGGACGATGCAAATGAGGGACAAAAAGCTATAGACGCACTAAATGAAAAAGAACTAGGCGGACGTACTTTAAGGGTAAATGAGGCCAGACCAAGGGATTAATGACTATTTGCCACCAAATGGTGGCATAGCATCCCGCATAGCTCCTACTCCTAGTGGTTTTTTGCATGCTGGCAATGCTTATAACTTCATCCTAACTTATCTTTTGACACGTTCGGTAAGTGGCGTTTTGCACTTACGCATCGATGACTATGACCTTGGTAGATACCGGCAAGAATTTGTTCAAAATATCTTTGATGTTTTAGAATTTTTGGGGCTTGAATGCGATAAAGGTCCAATTAGCGTAAGTGACTTTGAGCGTAATTTTAGCTTCAAAATAAGAGCTAAAAGATACGAAGATGTACTTGAAAAACTAGATGAAATTTATATCTGCAAGTGTTCAAGGACCACAAAGAATGCCTATAAAAACGGCATTTACACTAAAATTTGTAAAAATAAAAATCTAAAATTTATAAAAGACAAGACCGCCATTAGGCTAAGCATTGATGAAGACGATGAGCTTGGCAAGGCTGTATCAGCGCAGATGGGCGATTTTGTGATTTACAAAAAAGATTTTACTCCAGCTTACAACTTTGCAAGCGTGATAGATGACGAGGATATGGGCGTAAATTTGGTTGTTAGAGGGGAAGACCTGCTACCTTGCACGCTAGCTCAAAGATACCTTGCAAAAAAGCTAAAATTTGGTTTTGGAAAGTGAGCCTTTTTAGATGAAATTTTCACTTTTGCTAAGCGTGTAGAGGCTGTACGGATTTTGTTTTTGGACAGGGGTTCGATCCCCCTCGCTTCCACCATCTACTTTAAATTTCTCTCAAATTTACTTACTTTTTAAAATAATATAAACTAAAATAACACAACTCATATAAACAAAGGAGAGGGATATGTTTTGGGGATTTGATTGTGCTTGGGGTTTTAACGAAGGTCTTGCTATGGTTGAAAAAGACGGCAAAAGGGGATATATAAACACCAAAGGCGAACAGATCATAGAGTGTAAATTTGATTATGCTGACGATTTTAACGAAGGCTTTGCTCGGGTTCAAAAAGATTATAAATGGGGATATGTAAACACAAAAGGTGAGCAGATCGTAGAGTGTAAATTTTATTATGCTGACGATTTTAAAGAAGGCTTTGCTAGATTTCAAAAATACGGCAAATGGGGTTATATAAACACCAAAGGCGAACAGATCGTAGAGTGTAAATTTGATGATGCTTGGGGTTTTAACGAAGGTCTTGCTATGGTTAAAAAAGACGGCAAATTGGGTTATATAAACACCAAAGGCGAACAGATCATAGAGTGTAAATTTGATGGTGCTGGTTGTTTTTACGAAGGCTTTGCTGCTGTTCAAAAAAATGGCTGGTGCGGATATATAAACACCAAAGGCGAACAGATCATAGAGTGTAAATTTGATGATACTTGGGGTTTTAAAGAAGGCTTTGCTCAGGTTAAAAAAGACGGCAAATGGGGTTATATAAACACCAAAGGCGAACAGATCATAGAGTGTAAATTTGATTATGCTGACGATTTTAACGAAGGCTTTGCTAGAGTTCAAAAAGATGGTAAATTTGGATATATAAACACCAAAGGTGAGCAAGCCATAGAGTTTAAATTTGATGATGCTTGGGGTTTTAACGAAGGTCTTGCTATGGTTGAAAAAGACGGCAAAAGGGGATATATAAACACCAAAGGCGAACAGATCATAGAGTGTAAATTTGATAGAGCTAGTGATTTCAACGAAGGCTTTGCTAGAGTTGAAAAAGATTACAAAAGTGGATATGTAAACACCAAAGGTGAGCAGATCGTAGAGTGTAAATTTGATTATGCTCTGGGTTTTAACGAAGGTCTTGCTATGGTTGAAAAAGACGGCAAAAGGGGATATATAAACACCAAAGGCGAACAGATCATAGAGTGTAAATTTGATGAAGCATACGACTTTAAAGAGGGCTTTGCTAGCGTTAAAAAAGACGGCAAATGGGGTTATATAAATACCAAAGGATGTTTTGTCATTTTTGACGAAAGCAAAAATGAGATAGAGGTGTTTGATAAGGCTATAGACAGGTCAAACAACACTTTCTACTTATCACGGCTAGGTGATAAATTTGGACTTTTGGATGAAAACTTTAATATCGTTGTCAAAAATAGCATTTATGGTAAATTTGAGGTGCTTCAAAGGATAAATGAAACTACTTTTTTGATAAAAATAGCAGGGAGAGAACTCTTTGTGGATAGCGAAGGGAATTTTAGATAAACTAGCTATAAAAAACTTTACCAGCCAGTTAAATTTAACTTGGCTGGTTTTTCATTATCTAAGCTTTGTCTCGAAAAATGCGTTAAAAAGCGAGTTTATGCCTTGCTTTGTAAATTTCTCCATTATCTTTTCGAGCTGTGGTTTTTCTTGCCAGATGGGCTCATCTACGAGGCTCATTTTAGCTAGCTCGTTTTGAGCGTCTATGTAGCTACCAAGGCTGTCAATTAGCCCCATCTTTAGGGCATTGTGAGCTAAAAACACTCTTGCATTTGCCCACTCATCTTTTTTCTTAATATCTAAATTTCTAGCCTCTGCCACGTCGCTTACAAATAGCATGTAAGCATCATTTACGAGCCCTTGCAAGCTCTCACGCTCTTGCTTGCTCCAGCTCCTCATAAAGGTGCCAGCCTCTTTAAACTCGCCAGCCTTCACCACCTGCTCGCTCACGCCTAAGTTTTTGGCTAAATTTTCGATGTTTGCCCCTTGCATGATGACGCCGATCGAGCCGATGAAAGCGCCCGGGTTTGCTACGATAGTGTCGGCATTTACGCCAGCGTAGTAGCTACCACTTGCCATGTTGCCAGCTGCGTATGCGAGTACTTTTTTACTCTCTTTTAGTCGCTTGACTGCCATGGCTAGCTCCACGCTAGGACTTAGCGCGCCGCCTGGGCTGTCGATATAGAGCAGCACGCCTTTGATGTTGCTATCAAGCCTTGCTTTTTCTAGCGACTCTAAGATCTCGCTTGTGTCAAGTATTGTGCCGACGATGTCTATGCGGGCTAAATTTGGCTCTTTTATCTTTCCACTTGGCGCAAATACGAAAAATATGATCAGCAAAAATATGAGCGCCTTAAAATAGTTGTTGATAAATTTAAAAATTCCCAAAATTCCTCTAAAAACAAGCTTTAAAATTTGCAAATTTTGCCTCCGATATATAGTTTTTTAGCCTCGTTTGTGTGAAGTATGAGCTGAAGTATTAGCTCGCTATCATCGCACTCTAGGTCGTTATAGATGGCTATATCGGCCGCACGTCCCGCCTTTATCTCACCGTTATTTGTCCTAAGTGCCTTTGCACCCCCATGTGTTGCAGCGACAAAAAGTCTGGTAGCAAGCTCGTTTAGATCAAGGCTCGCGTGGGTAAAAAGGGCAGCTCTTAGTTCATGCCAGAAATTTAGGCTGATATTTGAGCTAAGGCCGTCTGTGCCGATATTTAAGCTGACATCATTTTTAAAAATTTCCTTTAAATTTAACGCCTTTTTGCCAAGTAGCCTGTTTGAAACGGCGCAGTGTGTCACGCTGTGATGGGGCTTAAATTTAGCAAAATCGCTCACATAAACGCAGTGCGTAAATAGTGTATTTATCTCACGAAACATCGCAAAATAGCCCTCTTTATCATACATAGGCTTTGGATCTGGGCTAAATCTTAAAAGATGCTTTTTAAAGCCGCCAGTACCACGCTCTAGCCACTGCTTTTCAGCCTTGCTCTCTAAAAAGTGCGTGCTAACAAGAAGATCGTCTTTTTTGGCTATCTCAAGGGCGGCTTTGGCGAGCTTAGGGCGCACAGAGTAGGGTGAGTGCAGCGAGATAGCTGGGGTGAAATTTTGGCTTTTATAGCCCTTTGCTTTTTCAAATTTAGCTAAGAAATTTTGCAAATTTTGCTGAACCATCCGCTCGTTTGAGCCTAAAATTTCAGTAAAAAGCACGACTTTTAAAGGGCTAGTGGCTAAAATTTCAAGATCTGAGCCAAAGCTAGATATCTCGCCAATGGCACAAACTCCGCTTTTTAGTAGAGAATTTATAGCCCCGCTCATTGCTTTTTTAGCATCCATTTTAGCTAGCTCGCCGCCTTTATCGACGATAGAGCCAAGCCACTTTATAAAGTCGCCATATTTTAGAGTGCTAACGTTTGAGCTAAACTCCAAATGAACGTGTGAATTTATAAAAGCTGGGGCTATCACGCTATCACCAAAGTCGCAAATTTTGGCATCTTTAAATTTCTTTTGCGCCTCTTTTTCGCCTGTAAGTTCTAAAATTTTATCACCTTCAATGACAACACAAGAATTTCTTAAAATTTTTGGATTTTCTCCGCCAGTGATGATCTTTTTTGCTTTTAAAATTTCCATTTCTAGCCTTAAATTTTTGTTATTGTAGCGAAAATTTAGGAACGAAAATGTATAATTTGGGCTATTTAATCAAAAAGGAGTGACATGGATAAGAAGCTAAAAATAATGGTTATCCAAGGCCCAAATATCAACATGCTTGGCGCTAGAGAGCCAGGAATTTACGGCGTTATGAAGATGGAAGATATCCACTCTCAAATGAAGATCGTTGCCGATCAAAATGACGTTGAGATCGAGTTTTTTCAAAGCAACCTTGAGGGCGAGCTAGTCGATAAGATCCAAGAGTGCTTGGGCGATGCTGACGGCATCATCATAAACCCAGCCGCTTACACTCACACCTCTATCGCTATCCGTGACGCGCTAAGTGCGGTTGCGCTGCCAGTTATCGAGGTGCATATCAGCAACGTTTATAGAAGAGAAGAGTTCCGCCACAAAAGCCTCATTGCACCAGTTGCAGCAGGCCAGATCGTGGGCTTTGGACCAGTTGGCTATCATTTGGCGATGATAGGCATGCTTCAAATTTTTGAGCAAATCAAAGCAGTAAGAGCAAATCAAAAAGCACAATGAATTTCATCTTAAAGGACGAAAACGCCGTATTTTATGAGTGCGGTTACAGCTGCGATAATGAGTTTTTGCTATGCGTTGATGGCGTAAAATACTTTTTCACGGACGCGAGGTATTATTTTGAGGCAAAAAACTGCGTAAATGCTGGCGTGGTCGTTTTTTTGGCACAGAGAAATTTAATAAGCGAGGTGCGGGCATTTTTAAGAAAAATGAAGCCAAGCGCCATCGTTTTTAACCCTGATGAGCTAAGTTTAAGTGAGTTTAATGCGCTTAGCAAAGGTTTTAAGATAAATTTCAAGCCAAAGGCAAATTTCTCTAGGCTAAAGAGAATTTGCAAAAGCGAAGATGAGATAAAAATTTTAAAAAAGGCTAGCGAATTTGGGGCGAAATGCTTTGATGAATTTGCTAAATTTGTGCGTGAAAATGGCAAAGGGATGAGTGAAAAAGAGCTTCATTTTAACGCCTCGCTCATCTTTAGGCAAAAAAACGAGCTAGGTCTTAGCTTTGATCCGATCGTGGCGATAAACGAAAACGCCGCAAAGGCGCATGCGCTACCTGGGGATAAAATTTTAAAAAAGGGCGATTTGCTGCTACTTGATGCTGGGGTTAAATTTAATCACTACTGCTCTGATCGCACCAGAACTGCTTGCTTTGATGAAAATTTTAACTTCTCAAAGGAGCAAAAATTTAAAAACGCCAAAATGCAAGAAATTTACGAAATCGTAAAAGAGGCTCAGGCTGTTGCGATAAAGGTCGCAAGAGCTGGCGTTAAGGCGTGCGAGATAGACCTTGCAGCAAGAAGTGTGATAGCAAGGGCTGGATATGAAAAGGCTTTTTTTCACTCGACAGGACACGGCGTGGGTGTCGATATACACGAGCTTCCAGTCATCTCAGCAAGGAGCGAAACGCTTATAAAAAAGGGTATGGTCTTTAGCGTGGAGCCTGGAATTTATCTAGAAAATGAATTTGGCGTGCGTATCGAGGACGTGGTGGTCGCAAGAGAAGGTGGGTGCGAGATTTTATGAGGCTAGCTGGAGCAAGAAAGATCGTTAAAAGCCGTTTTTGCCCTAGTTTTTTTCATAAAAGAGATGAGTTTAAGTATGAGGCGCTAGTTGGCATGGGTGGCAACATCGGCGATAGCGCAAAGAGGTTTGATAAATTTATAAGAGCGATTACAAGCGATAGCAGGTTTCATGTGGTTGAAGTCTCGCCGATCCTTATAAATGCAGCGTTTGGTTATGAAGCGCAGGCTGATTTTAGTAACGCTGTTATAAATTTACAAACATCTATGAGCCCTAGAGAAACTCTAAAAATTTTGAGGCACTATGAGAGTAAATTTAAACGCGTGAGGACATTTAAAAATGCGCCACGCACGCTTGATTTGGATATTTTGTATTTTAGTAAAAAAGTCTATAAGACGCCACGCCTTATCGTCCCGCACCCAGGAGCTGATAAGAGGCTTAGCGTGATCGTGCCACTAGGGCTTATGAGAGGTTAAAAGGATATAAATGGCTACAAAATTTCATACTTTTACAGGCGAGAGCACCATTGAGGCTTTGAAAAAGGCTCAAGAAACGTGCGGCGAAAAGGCCATATTAGTTACTACAAAACAAATTCAAGCCAAAACGATAAATAAAAAGCCGCTTTATGAAATTTTAGTAAGCGTCGAAGAGGACGACGTAAAGCAACCCACAAAACCAAATACAAAAGCCATAAACTACGAAAATGCCTACTCTAAATTTAATAAAAACTATGAACCTGCTAAGCCAAAATTTGAGATAAAAGAAGAGCCGGCTAAATTTGAGGCAAAGACAGCATCTCCCGAGCCTTATGATCCAAACGAGAGCGTGCTTCTAAATATCTCAGCTGCTGCAAAAGAGATAAGTACGATCGCAAATGTAAATATCGATGATGTCAAAGATAAAGAGTCGAGCATACCAAATGGTATGAATAAAAAAATAGACGATGTGGCAAAGCAAGTAAGCGTGCTAAGCGAAAAAATAGGGCTCATAACTGACATGATCTGGGACGAGAAAGCCCCAAATCGCAATAATCTCTCGATCCCGCCGGAGTTTGCTAGTATCTATAAGCTCGCAAAACAAAGCGGCATGAAAGATGAGCATTTAGAGGCTATCATGCAAACGACGCTTGAAAATTTACCAGTTTCGATGAAGAGCAATCCAACTGCTGTAAAGAGATACTTCTACTCACTCTTACGCAATATGCTGCCATGCAGAAAAGAGCCAAGCGATAAAAAACAACGTATTATGATGCTAGTTGGTCCAACTGGAGTTGGTAAGACTACGACTCTTGCAAAGCTAGCGGCTCGTTTTGCTTACGGCAATGAAAAGCGCTATAAAACAGGTATCATCACGCTTGATACATATCGTATCGGAGCGGTTGAGCAGCTATTTCAATACGCTAAAATGATGAAGCTGCCTATTCTCGATGTTATCGAGATAGATGACTTTCAAAATGCTATCAAACAGCTTAATTATTGTGATGTGATACTTATTGATACGACTGGAAATTCTCAGTATGACAAAGAAAAGCTTGAAAGGCTTGATAAATTTTTAAAGCATAGCGGTGCAAAGATAGATGTAAATTTGGTCCTTTCGGCTGGCTCAAAGGTTGAAGATCTAATAGAAATTTATAATGGGTTTTCATTTTTGGATATTGACACGCTGATAATCACCAAATTTGATGAGACAAAAATTTTTGGTAACGTCTTTTCGCTGATATATGAGACAAATACGCCGGTTAGCTACTTTAGCGTGGGTCAAGAGGTACCTGATGATCTTGTGGAGGCAAAGAGCGAATTTTTAGTAGAGTGCGTGTTTGATGGCTTTACAAAGCAAAAGGCTAGCGATGAATAATCAAGCGCAAAAATTACAAAGTTTAGTCCAGTCTCAAAGCAAGAGTAAAAATACGCATTTTATTGCGATAACTAGCGGTAAAGGCGGTGTTGGTAAGAGTACGATAAGTGCAAATTTAGCAAATGTCTTATCAAAAAATGGCTACAAAGTAGGGCTATTTGACGCTGATATCGGCCTTGCAAACCTTGATGTCATCTTAAATGTAAAAATGGGTAAAAATTTACTTCACGTGCTAAAAGGTGAGTGCAGCCTAAAAGATATCTTGATACCTATAAATAAAAATTTGATCCTCATTCCTGGCGAAAGTGGTGATGAAATTTTGAAATTTAACAATCAATTTTTATTTGAGAGGTTTTTGGATGAGGCGAGCGAGCTTGATGAGCTTGATTTTTTGATCATCGATACTGGAGCTGGCATAGGCGGCAGCACGCAGCTATTTTTAGAAGCGGCTGATGAGGTCGTGGTGGTGACTGTGCCTGATCCTGCGGCGATAACTGATGCATACGCTGTTATAAAGATCGTTTCAAGGTTTAAAAATAGTGAGCTTTTGCTTTTAAATATGGTAAAAAATGAAGCAGAGGCGACTAGAATTTATGAAAATATCAAACGCGTTGCTAATGCAAATATCGGGCCTAGCTTAAATTTAGAGCTTATAGGATTTGTAGTTTCTGATAAGAATGTTTCAAGAAGTATAAAACAACGAACGCTTTTTACAGACGACGCTGCTTATGCTGAGCCTAGCGCTCAGATAAAACAGATAGCTTCGAATTTGCTTTATAGGTTGGAACGAAAAGTGCTTAACAATGAGCAAAGCAGGAGCTTTGGGGGCTTCTTTAAGCGTTTGATAGAACAATTTTGATGGAGATTGAGCTTTGCGTGCAGAAAATTTTATAGCATTTTTTACGGTTTGTGGTTTTTTTGTAGGTATAGTTTTTACCTTGCTAAAGGTGAGTGAGCCTATCGAAATGCTAGTTTATACACTAGTTATTACTTTGTTTTTTTATCTTATAATTCACATTGTTATCATGAACTACATCGATGTAAAAAGGGCTTTAACTAAAATTTTTGATAAACAAAAACACGAAGAGATCGCAGACTATCTCATCTCTGAGCTAAATACTAGAGAAAAGCGTATGGAAAATATAATGGTAAAAATGACTGCTGAAAATTTTGATTCTGGTAAACGAAATGCACGAGTTAAAGCAAAAGCAGCTTAACGCTTATAAAAATACGATAAAAAAAGAACAAGACGAGATAGTCTTAAAATATATGCCAGCACTGCGTGCAATGGCGTTTAGACTTAAAGAGAGGTTGCCATCAAGCATAGATACAAATGACCTAATAAGCATTGGCGTTGAAGAGATGATAAAACTTAGCAGGAAGTATGACAAGGAGCAAAATGACTCTTTTTGGGGTTATGGCAAAAAGAGAATTTATGGCTCTATGCTTGATTATCTAAGGACGCTTGATGTTGTTAGCAGAAGCGATAGAAAGCTAGTAAAGAGCATAAATAGCGAGATAGATAACTATTTTAATGAATTTGAAGAAGAGCCAAGCGATGAGTATTTGGCCGAAAAGCTTAATGAAGATATTGAGAAGATAAGAGAAGCAAGAGGCGTTAGCGGTATTATTACTATTTTGCCAATAGACGAGCAAATGGAGCTAATTGGTCAAAATGATGTCGAGAAAAGTATTGAGAGAGAGGATCTCATTTTAAAAATAGAAGAAGCTTTAAAAGATTTTGATGAAAGAGATCAGATGTTGGTTCAGCTTTATTATTATGAAGAGCTAAATTTAAAAGAGATAAGCCAGATCATGAATATCAGCGAGAGTAGAATTTCACAAATTCATAAACGTTTGCTTGATCGTATCAGGCGTAGCTTGGGGGTTTAATGGCTGATATTTTAAGTCAAGAAGAGATAGACGCGCTACTTGAAGTTGTTGATGAAGATGGCGATACGAGTAATATCGAGGTCGAAGAGAGATCGCAAGGCGAACAAAAACAGATTATTATTTATGATTTTAAGCGTCCAAACCGCGTTAGTAAAGAGCAACTCCGTGCGATAAAAGGTATCCATGACAAGCTTGCTAGAAATTTAGCTAGTCAAATTTCTAGTGTTATGAGAAGTATTGTCGAGATCAGACTTCACAGTGTTGATCAGATGACTTATGGCGAATTTTTGATGAGCTTGCCAAGTCCAACTAGTTTTAATGTCTTTTCTATAAAGCCACTTGATGGAAACTGCGTTTTGGAGATAAATCCAAGCATTGCTTTTCCGATGATAGATCGTTTGCTTGGCGGAACTGGTGAAAATTTTGAAGCAAATAGAGAGCTAACCGACATCGAAGTAAATTTACTTGATGCGGTACTTAGAATGATCATGCAGCGTCTAAAAGAGAGCTGGTCAATGATAACTGATATGTACCCAAATGTGGAAGCTAAAGAAAGCAGTCCAAATGTTGTACAGATCGTCTCTCAAAATGAGATCGTCATCATGGTCGTTATGGAGATCATAGTTGGCGGATCAAGCGGTATGATAAATTTATGCTATCCAGTCATCTACCTTGAACCGATACTCTCACGCCTTGCAAACAGAGACATTATGCTTGGTGAAACGAGTGCAAAAAAAAGTAGAAACAAAGAGCTAAAAACACTTATCGGACGAGCAGAAATTTTATATGAAGCCATACTTGGCAAATCGATCATTAGCGTAAATGAGTTTTTAAATTTAAAAGAAGGCGATATTTTAAGGCTTGATAGAGGAGCTGATGATAAGGCGATCGTTTGTATCGATAAAAAAGAAGTTTTCTTAGCTGAAGTTGGGCTTCATAGATTTAGAAAATCTATAAGGATTGAGCAATTAATACGCTCTGATAAAGATGAGATCAAAAATATCTTAGAAAAATACGAAGAAGAGCGAAAAGCGAAGCTGATGGCGTATGAAGCTAATGAGCGCAAAATGGAAGAAGAAGAGGACGACGAAGATGATGAATGATTTTTTTAATATATTTTCTAATGAATTAAAAGCTACTATCGAAGGACTTACGGGCAGAGCTCCAGAGGTTGGTGAAAGAAATGAATTTGATGCACCAACGCAAAATGGCATAAAACCGCCGGTAGTGATGGCTAATATCTCCTTAAGTGGCGACATCAATGCTAAAACAGAGATAGTATGCACTCCAGTTTTAATAAGTGCCATTAGCGAATGGATGATGGGCGAAGAGGAAATTTCAAAGAATGAAAATTTAGGCAGTGATGAGCTTGACGCCGCAAAAGAGATATTTTCAAACCTTTTTAGTGCCTTTAGTACATCTTTGGGCGCTCAAAAGGGCATGCCAAAGATAAATTTTGAAGTAATAAATGTAAATTTTTTAGATGAAAATTCTTCGCTTGATTTTAGTGTTTATGAAAAGTTATTTTTATTTAATGTCAAAATCGAAGATCTAAGCGAGCATATCGGTTTTGCTTGCGATCATTCGTTGATGAAATTTTTTGAGCCAACAAAGACTGAAGCACCAGCTACACCAGCGAGCACTCCTCACGTAGCTAAGGGCGATTTTAGCGCTGAAGAGATGAGAAATATCGGGCTTATAATGGATGTTAGGCTACCTATTCGTGTTCGTATCGGCTCAAAAAGAATGCTTTTAAAAGATGTACTTACCATGGATATTGGCTCAGTTATCGAGTTAAATCAATTAGCAAACGATCCGCTTGAAATTTTGATCGGCGATAAGGTAATAGCCCTTGGCGAAGTGGTGATAATAGACGGAAACTTTGGCATCCAGATCACTCAGATAGGCTCAAAACGCGAGAGGCTTCAACAGTTAAAATAATGAATAATGAATTAGTTAGCGATCTTTTAAATTTTCCAAACGTCTTAAAATATAAAAATAAAAATGTTACCTTCTTTGGCTCGGCTAGATTTGATGAAGAAAATTTCTACTGCAAAAAGGCTTATGAACTAGCTTATAAGCTAAACGAGCTAGGATATGCCATCTTAACTGGTGGCGGGGACGGCATAATGAGAGCCGCAAACAAGGGCGCGTTTGACAGTGCAAAATCGCCAAGTATAGCCTTAAATGTGAGACTTCCGTTTGAACAAAATACAAACCCTTACGTCACGGCAAAATATCTCTTTTCAAATTTAAGCCCAAGAAAATTTGCACTTACCGATCGTTCAGTCGCATTTGTCGTCTTTCCGGGTGGCTTTGGCACTCTTGATGAACTTTTTGAAATTTTAGTACTTGCTCAAGTTGGTAGCAAAAAAGTAAAAATTTTTCTTTTTGGGAGCGAGTTTTGGCAAGGGCTTGATGAGTTTATAAAAAATACGCTAGTTAGCCAAAAAACAATAAAAAAAGAAGATATAAATTTATACAAAATCACCGATGATTTAGAGCTTATCGCAAACGAAATTTTGACTATTTAAAAATAAGATATAAAATATCCGCTTTTAAATTTCAAAGAGGTAAAAAATATGAAAATAATGGTCGCAATGAGCGGTGGTGTAGATAGCACTATGACGGCTAAATTTCTGCAAGAAGCTGGTCATGAAGTGCAAGGTTGCTATATGATGCTGCATCAAAAGCCAGGATATCACGAAGAAAATATCAGAAAAGTGAAAAAAGTAGGCGAGTATCTTGGCATAAAGGTGCATATTTTGGATCTGCAGGATAAATTTAACGAGTTTGTCTATGATCCTTTTGTGAAGCTCTATAAAGAGGGCAAGACGCCAAATCCTTGTGCTTTGTGCAATAAATTTATAAAACTTGGTGCACTGCTTGATTTTGCAAAGGCAAATGGCTGTGAGAAGCTTGCTACTGGGCATTATGTGCAAGTTATTGATGGATTTATCACATGCGCAAAAGATCCTAGCAAGGATCAAAGCTACTTTTTAGCCCAAGTGCCAAAAGAGATATTAAAAGATGTTATTTTTCCGCTTGGGGATAAATTTAAAAAAGATATAAAAGAGCTTGCAAGAAGTGTAAAAGTACTTGAAGAATTTGCTACGCAGGCAGAAAGTAGTGAAATTTGCTTTGTGGAAGATACTTATATCGAAGTTTTAAATAAGCATTACAATACAAATTTGCCAGGAAACGTAGTTGATAAAGACGGCAAAATAATCGGCCGCCACCAAGGCTATATGCACTATACTATCGGTAAACGTCGTGGTTTTGAGGTTTTTGGTGCCCATGAGCCACATTTTGTTATAAAGATAAATGCCGATAAAAACGAGATCGTCGTAGGAACAAAAGATGACTTGGCTCAAAAGGTAGTCGAGCTTGAAAACGTAAATTTGTTTATAGATAAAGATAAATTTGAGTGCGAAACCAAGATAAGATATAGAAGCCCTAAACTTGATGCTTTTGTTGAGGTTGATAAAGAGAATAAAACAGCGAAACTAACGCTAAATCAAAATGCACTTGGTGTGGCACAAGGCCAGCTTTGTGTGATGTACGATGGCGATAAGGTTATTGCAAGTGGATTTATAAAAGGCTAGCTTTAGCCTTTTATAAAAATTTATTGGGCTCTGTGCGATTTTTTCTAAATTAAGCTAAAATTTATTGACAAAATATATCTTTTCGTCTATAATACGAGCTCTTTTCAAGTGTTCCGGATTAGCTCAGCGGTAGAGTAGGTGACTGTTAATCACTTGGTCGCTGGTTCGAACCCAGCATCCGGAGCCATTTATATTCAAAAATCCTTTTAAAACCACGATTTTTACAATGTTTCAAGAGCTTTAAGTTTTCTTAGTTTTATAAAATTTGTTCCCTATTTGTTCCCGAAATTTTTTAATATTCCAATTTCTCGCCATGTTTTCTAAGTCAACCTAAGATGCTTTATTTTTGTTTTTAAAAACAAGAAAACATTTTTTATCCTAAATTACTCTAAAATACCCTAAGGAATCATAGGGTATTAAAAATTTTTCAAAAACTATCCAAAAACTACTCAAAATAGCAAGAGTAAATGAAAAGTACATATAATTAGTTATATAAGAATAAGCATAAGGAGAAAATGGGATGCTTAACGAACTATATAACGATGTAGAGTACAAAACGCTTCTTGAGCACATATCTAGCCAATATAAAGGAAAGGTAGTTCTAGACAGAAAGCAAACCGCAGGGGTTCTTGGCATCGGCGTATCTACTCTTGATCTTCGTATATCGCAGGGCAGAGATATTCCGCATTATATAAAGATGGGAGATGCAAAGAATTCTCGCATAGCGTTTGCGATAACGGACATTGCGACTTATATTTTTCAAAAAAGGGTTAAAACATGCTCTTAATTTCTATAGTAGATAATAAAGAAAAGGACTAAAAATGAGTGATGCTCTTCAAATAGGCGGACACAGCCTAGTTCTTTGTGTAAGAAGCGAATTCTTGACGCTCAAAAAGGCTATTATAAGGTATGAGCACAATGTTAGAGAGGTTATAAGCACGCCTCTAAGATCGGATATCTTAGAGGCAACAGCCGTAATAATAGATACATAGTGCTTAGCGAATATAACGATAACGGCAATATGCGAGAGATGCCTAATAGCGATAGGGAATTTAGCGATAGAAAGTATATAAAAGCACTCTTGAAAAAATACCATGAAAAAATGAAGGCCGACTACGAAGCCCAAACTAAAATCTATAAAAACGGCAAGGTGGTAAAGAATCGTTGGCGAGAAAATATGGTCGGGTTTTCCGAAATAGTCATAAGTTTCGGCACCGATCGGAATAAAGAATCCAAAGAAGGGCTAAATAAAACCGAAGTAAATTTTATCAACGCTCAGATCTCGCTCGACAGAGTTAGAAGATTTGCAAACGATTATTGCGCTAAATACGGCGTTAAATGCCTGCTAATCGCTGAGCACAACGATGAGAAAACTAAGCATTATCAGCTTATTTTTACGAATTACCAATTTGAAAACCATAAAAATCTTAGGTTTAACGGCAAGGGCGAAACTCTAAAATTCGGCAGAAGTATGCAAGAAATGGGAGGGGCGGCGTTTAAGGGCATAGCATTGCGCGGCGAGCTAGGCTCTAAGATGAGGCATAAAAATATAAAACAAATGCACAAAACCGAAAAAGAGTATAGTAATGAGCAAAAGTTTAAAAATAAAATTAGACAATCCATAGTCGATGAAGCAAGAAAGTATATAAAAAAGAAAGAGTCTATGTTCGGCAAAGACTATTTGAGATTGGAAATCGAGGACGATAAGACTTTTATAACGAGTCTTACGAATTTAGTATTAGATCAAATGCAAAATAATATAAGTATAGTTACCGACGTAGAACTAAAACAAAGGGTTTACGAGCTAACGAATCAACTAATAAACAAGGGTGAGATAATTGCAAAAAATAACGAGCTGGATCAATCCAATGAAAATCTAATCCAAGAAAATAAAAATCTAAAAGAGATTAACGCGAACCTAAACAATCAAGACAATATTATAAAAGATAGGAATTTGCAAATAAGCAACCTCTCGGCCGAGCTAATCCAAAAAGAAGATGAAAACAATAAATTAAAAAGCCGATTAGAAAATATTGAAGCTGATATAGCGCAAATAGATAAACTAAAACAAAAAGCCGACCAAAGCGATGCCCTACAAAGCAAGCTCGAAGAAGCCAATACAGATCTAGAAAGCAAAGAAAAAACAAATCAGTCTTTGAAACAAAGAAACGAAGAGCTGGAGGCGTCGTTAAGTAACGAGAATGCCTTAAAGGAAGACAATGAAAGCAAGCTACTACAAATCGTTAAACTACAAACTTCTATAAATGGCAAAGTTCAAAGAATATCTGAGCTAGAAGAAGAAGTAAAAGTTAAAGACGAAAGGATAGAAAATTTACAGGATAAGTTAACTATATTAGAAAGCTTTAAAACGAAGGTTATTAATTTTATCTCAAAAATAAGCAATTTAATACCGAATTTTAGTAAGCTACTGGATGATGAGCCTACAGAGATAAAAAATGAAATAAAAGGCAAAGCATACAGTAGGGATGGGATGGAGATATAAGCAAGTTATCGGCAGCAAGAAATCTTTAATAGATTGTTATAGAGTGGGTACCGGTAGGACAAATTTTATCAAAATGACTAATATGTGATTTTTGCTTTCAAAATACGATTTTAAAGGCAAATTTAGCCAAAAAAGGAATATTCTAAATTTACATATTACTTAAATAATTCTTAAAAAAATATACTAATTTTAAAACTAAATTTATTTTTGCCGTTGTATAATAATCTCATAATTTTCAGTAATACTAGAAAGGAGCAAAAATGGAAGAGATCGTAAAGACCACCTGTCCATATTGCGGTACGGGCTGCGGCATCGATCTTATCGTGCGAAACGGTAGAATCGTAGACGCCAAACCCAGCAAAGACCACCACGTAAACGACGGCGAGCTTTGCTTAAAAGGAATGTTCGGATGGGAGTTCGTAAACTCTCCTAAACGCTTAAGCCGACCGATGATGAGAAAGCTAAACGGCGTCTACGACAAACGCGGAGAGCTTGAAGAAGTGAGTTTTGAGGAGGTTTATGATTTCCTCGCGGATAAATTTAAATCCACCGTCGCAAAATACGGCCCAAGCTCGATCATGGGCTTTAGCTCTGCGCGCTCGAATAACGAAGACAACTACGTTTTCCAGAAATTTTTTCGCGCCCAGGGCAGCAACAACGTCGATCACTGCGCCCGTCTTTGACACGCTCCTACAGTGGCAGGTCTTGCCAGCACGCTAGGAAACGGAACGATGACGAACGATTTAGTTGAATTTGCGACCGATACGGACGTATTTTTACTCATCGGTACCAACACGAGCGAGTGTCACCCGATCATCGCTATGCAGATGCAGCGCGGCCTTCAACGAGGCGCGAAGATGATCGTCGTAGATCCAAAGCGCACCGATATGGCTAAAAAAGCCGATATTTTCTTGCAAATCCCGATCGGAGCGAATATCAAAACGCTAAATACGATGATGCACGTAATCATCGCCGAAAATTTGCAAGATAGCGAGTTTATCGAGAAGTACTCCGAGGGATTTGAATATCTAAAAGAAGCGGTTAAGGACTTTACGCCTGAGCGTTTCGAGCGCGAAACCGGCATAAAAAAGGAGCTCATCATAGAAGCAGCTAGGATGTATGCTAAAGCAGGCGCGGCGGCGATTTGCTACACGATGGGTATCACGCAGTTTAGCGACGGCACGTCAAACGTCTTTTCGCTATCAAATTTAGCCGTTTTAACCGGAAAT
Organism: Campylobacteraceae bacterium; assembly: GCA_902387145.1. GTDB lineage: Bacteria > Campylobacterota > Campylobacteria > Campylobacterales > Campylobacteraceae > Campylobacter_A. The sequence continues at coordinate 296,158 of CABMKY010000001.1, forward strand.
TTAGGCAAAAAGGGCGCTGGCGTAAATCCTCTGCGCGGTCAAAACAACGTCCAAGGCGCATGCGACATGGGTGCGCTGCCTAACGTAATCCCGGCCGGCGCGGTAAATAGCCCTTACGCGCAGGAGCAAGCGCGCAAAGTATGGCACTTTGAGCTAAATCCGGTTCCGGGCTTTAAGCTAACGCAAGCACCCGATAAAATGGATAGCGGCGAGTTAAAAGTCCTCTACGTCTACGGCGAAAACCCCGTAATGAGCGATCCTTGGACCGAGCACTTCGTCCACGCCGTACATCACCTAGACTGCTTTATCGTGCAGGATCTTTTCTTTACCGAGAGCGCGCATAAGGCCGACGTGGTACTACCTGCCGCGGGCTGGGGCGAAAAGGACGGAACCTTTATCAACACCTCTCGCCGCGTCCAACGCACTCGCAAAGCTAGCGAGCCCGTTAACGGCGTGGAGCCCGACTGGAAGGTCGTTTGCAACATCGCAAACCGCATGGGGCTAGAGGGGTTTGATTTTGCGAGCCCTGAGCAAATTTGGAACGAGCTAAGGGAGCTTATGCCTAAATTTTTCGGCGGTATCAGCTACTATAGACTAGGCAAGCTAGGCGGTATCAGCTGGCCGTGCCCGGACGAGGAGCATCCGGGTACGCCGGTGCTTTACGCAGATTACAAGTCCATGCTGCCTGGCGGCAAATTCCGCTTCGCGCCGGTACTTTACGTAGACGATAAAGAGGGGCGCGCAAAGGCTGAGGCCGAATTTAGAGCCAAGATGAATATCCCGGACGGCTACCCAGTCGGTAGCGGCGCGCTTAGCGAGGTGCCTGATGAGGTATATCCGTGCCTATTTACGACCGGACGCAAGGTCTATCACTACCACACCGGCACGATGACTAGAGAGTGTCCGGCTCTTGAATACGGTGCGGGCATCGAGGGCGCGCTCATAGAGGTGAGTCCCGATATCGCTCGCGAGAGGGAGCTAGAGGAGGGCTGCTACGCGCTCGTACAAAACAAACGCGGCCAGATTGCGGCCAAACTACGCGTAAATCCGGATCTAAAAGAAGGCACGATATTTACGACCTTCCACTATAGCGAGGCCGACGGTAACGAGCTAGCCAATGCCGGCGATCCCGATCCGCTCTCAGGCATCACGCCGCTAAAGATGACGATAGCAAACATCAGGCGTCTAAGCGAAGAGGAATTTATCAAATTTAGAGAGCAAAACGAGATGTCGATGCACTCGGCAAATCCGTATTTATCGCCTGTTAGAGCGTAAATTTAGGGCGGGAGACCGCCCTTTTTTCTGCTAAAATTTATCCATTTTTATTTTAAATTTGCCTGCATTCAAATTTGACGAACTACCGCGTAAAATTTAATAAAGCTAAAGAAGTATGAGTCAAATTTGACGCAGACAAACCGCGTCAAATTTGATGAGATTACTCGCCCCTGCAATCTCGGCGAGAGCGAGCTAAATTTTAAGATCTTATTTTAAGCCTGTCGCCCGCGTAATAAGCAAGCTTCCAGGTCGGAGTTTGTTTTAGGTCTTTAAAGCCGTAGCCGCGAGCCTTGACTCTATCGCCGTAGATTTTTTCTATCATAGCCGATTCGCCTACTAGCAGCGCCTTTGTCGAGCACATCGCCGCACAAACCGGCACTTTGCCTTCGGAAATTCTATCCTGTCCGTACTCTTCACGCTCGGCTTCGCTATTGGTCGGTAGCGGACCGCCTGCGCACATCGTGCACTTATCCATCGAACCTTTGGCTCCAAACACTCCCTCGCGCGGAAACTGAGGCGCGCCGAACGGACACGCGTATAGACAGTATCCGCAGCCGATGCAGATATCTTTGTCGTGTAGCACGATACCATCGCTCCTGATATAAAAGCAATCAACCGGGCAAACCAGCGAGCACGGAGCGTCCTCGCAGTGCATGCAGGCTATCGAGGTTGATATTTCCTTGCCGGGTACGCCTTCGTTTAGCGTGATGACGCGGCGGCGGCGGATGCCTAGAGGCAGCTCGTGGGCCTCGTCGCAAGCTACCGCACAGCCGTTACAGTCGATACATCTATCGTCGTCGCAGTAAAATTTAAGTCTATTGTTGTCGTTAAATTCGCTCATTTTACGCCTTTTCTATGCGGCATAGACCGCTTTTGGTTTCAGGAATCTGAGTGTTTATATCATATCCATAGTTAGTGACGGTATTTGCGCTCTCGCCTACCGCATAAGGCTTGGTGCCTTCCGGGAAATTACCCGTCATATCAACGCCTTGCATATAACCCGCATAATGAAACGGCATAAAGATAGTGTCGGGTTTAACGGACGGTACCACTCTGGCGCGCACCTTAACCTTAGTACCTTCAGGCGAATGAACCCAGATGAAATCCCAGTTTTTAATGCCGTGTTTAGCCGCAAGTTCAGGGTGGATATCCGCAAACATCTCAGGCGTCAAGCGGCTTAGATACATACTAGCTCTCGTCTCCATGCCCGCGCCGCTAAAATTTACGAGGCGAGCCGTCGTGAGGATAATAGGAAATTCTTTTGAGTAGTCCTTTGCTAGCTGGACGGATTTAAATTTCGTATCGACGCGGTTTTGAAGTTTCTTATCCTCAAAGCTCGGATACTTCTGCGCTAGATCGAATCTAGGCGTATGCAGCGGCTCTCTGTGAAGAGGAATTTGATCCGCAAAAGTCCAAACGATCGTCCTAGCTCGCGCGTTGCCGTACGGAGCGATGTTTTTCTCCATGCATTTTTTAGCGATGATATTACTATCGTCATGTATCCAGCTGCCGCCTATTTTAGCCTTTTCATCCTCGGTTAGCGTAATGCCCAGTACCTTTTCGATGTTATCTTTTTTGATCTCCGGATATCCGCCCTTGACAAACGAATCTACTGGCGCGCTACCGTCTGCGGCTAATTGGCTAACTCCGTTATGCTCTAAGCCGAAGCGGTTTCTAAAACCCATACCGCCTTGCCTAACGGACTTGTTTATATCGTAAAGTATCGGGCTGCCAGGATGATCCTCCGTCCAGCACGGCCACGGCAGACCGTAGTATTCGCCTTCGACTACGGTGCCCGGTTTTCCTAGACTTGTTTTTTCGTCAAATTTATCCCAGTTTTCTTGGTGCTTTTTGAGCCTTTCCGGAGTCCAACCCGTCATGCCTATAGTTTTTATTATATTTGCGATCTCGCGCGTAGCGACCTCAGGCCACTCGATCTTACCTTCGGCGTCTCTGATCGTTCGCGTTAGTTCGTCATAGTAGCCTAGCCTTTTGGCGAGCTCAAACAAAATTTCGTGATCCGGCATACTCTCAAACAAAGGCTCCACGACTTGACTTCTCCACTGGCCGCTACGGTTTGTCGCTACGACGGTGCCGCTGGTTTCAAACTGCGTCGCCGCAGGTAGTATATAGACGTCGTCTTTTTTATCCGTTATCACGCCGGCATCGTTTACGAAAGGATCTACCAGCACTAAAAGCTCAAGCGCATCTAGGCCTTCTTTTACTTTTACTTGTTGCGCGGTAGAGGTGATACCGTTGCCGATTACCACTAAGGCTTTTATGCTGTCGCCGGCATTATCTACGGCTTCGTTGCCATTTTTACCGTCAAGCACGCCCGCCCACCATTTTGATAGCGTAAATCCGGGTTTAAACATCATTTCAGGCTTAACGAAATTCTTTTGGAGCCATTCAAAATCGACCTTCCACATCTTAGCGAAGTATTTCCAGTTGGCTTCGTTTTTTGGATAGTACCCTGGTAGCTCGGTCGGCAAATTCGCCATATCCGTCGCGCCTTGAACGTTGTCGTGACCGCGCAGAATATTACAGCCGCCGCCTGATACGCCCATATTTCCTAGCACTAGTTGCAGGATCGGAGCGATACGAGTGTTTGAGCTGCCTATGGTGTGCTGAGTTAGACCCATCGCCCAAACGACCGATCCCGGGCGATTTTTGGCGTAAACTTCGGTTATCTCAAGAAGCGTCTCTTTTTTGATCCCGCAAACATCGGCTACGACTTCGGGCGTCCATTTGGCAGCCTCTTCGCGGATCAGATCCATACCGTAGACGCGGTCGTTTATAAATTCCTTATCTTCCCAGCCGTTTTGAAAGATGATATTCATCATGCCGTACATAAAAGGTATATCCGTGCCGGTGCGAATTTGAGCAAAATAATCAGCCTTAGCCGCAGTTCTTGTATATCTTGGATCGACCACGATTAGCTTTGCGCCATTATTTTCCTTCGCTTTTAGAAAATGCCTAAAGCCGACCGGGTGGTTTACCGCCGGATTTGCGCCCACTATAAAGATAGACTTCGCGTTTTGGATATCTCCAAGATGATTTGTCATAGCTCCGTAACCCCAAGTATTCGCCACACCGGCGACTGTAGAGCTGTGTCAAAGACGTGCTTGGTGATCTAGGTTATTAGTCCCGAACATCGCTACGAATTTGCTTATATAATAGCTTTGTTCGTTGCAATCTTTTGCAGAGCCTAGAAACATCACTTGCTCCGGGTTTTTCTCGCGATATGCTTTTAGCTTGGCGCCGATCTCGTCGAGAGCCTCTTTGTAGCTGATGCGTTTCCATTTGCCGCCTGCTTTTTTCATCGGGTATTTTACGCGGCAGTGAGAGCGCACCATATCGATGACGTCGCTACCCTTACAGCAGTGGCCGCCAGCGCTTACGGGGTGATCTTGAGCTACCTCTTGGCGCACCCATACGCCGTTTTCCACCTCAGCCCGCACTCCGCATCCAACGGAGCAAACCGTACAAATAGTTTTTACGATTTTAGAGTTTGGAAACGGATTTGCCATCTCTTCTTGAGTTGCACTTCTAGTTACGCCGCTAGCAGCCAGTCCGCTCATGCTGCCCGCAACGCCCGCTAGCGCGGCCATTTTTAAAAACGATCTTCGCCCGACTGCGTTTGAGTTGGGTATAAGACGCAAATTTGCCTCAGACATATTCATCCTTTCTTAAATTTTATTTATTTCGCTTGTTCGTAGTATAGATCCCAGTTTTTGCTTCTTTTGTATAGCACTTCGGTCTTTTTGCTTTTACCGTATTTTAGGTTTGACGCCGCTGCCGTCGCCACTCCGGCCGTAGCCGCTACCGCGCCGACTAGCCCCGCCTTTTTTAAAAATTCTCGCCTATTTTTTTGCATTTTCTTCCTCCATAGCTTTTAGCTTTCTCACTCGGTTTTTTTGCCTTCTTATGGCCTCAGATCTTGAAACTCCGTCCAGAGTCTTTTTATTTTTGCCGTGACTTATAGGACGCGGCGCGCTTAAAACTACACGCTCAAACTCGATAAATCCTTGCAGTAGTACCGCGACGTCTTTGTAAATTTCGCTACTTTCGTGATTAAAAAGACTCTCTATAAACTCATCGATATTTGGATTTATGACCTCTTTAAAAAGCTGCTCCTCAAGCTCGCCGTATAGCTCCAGCTCGCTCTCTCGCGCGATAAATTCACTCACCAGCGCAAATACAAAGCCCACGTTGTCTTCGTTTTCTTTAAATTTAGCCTCGTTGCGTCTAAGGTCGGTGCGGGCTAAAATTTTACGTACTTTCGCGCAAGCATGCCCAACCTCGTAACCCTCGTCGTAGTACGACAGTGAGTTTCTAAGCGGACTTGGCGGAGCGTGGAAAATTTCATCGAATTCATCCACTAAATTTTGGGGATTTTTCTCGTCGAATTTTGCCTGTATGCGCATTATGGCGGCGGCCGATTCCTCGTTTAGAGCGTGTGCTGCGGCAAGGCCTAGCATCGCGTTTACGCCTGCAAATCTATCCGCGTCTTGGCTAAAAACGAAAAAACGCGAAAATAGCGAGTAGTAAAGCCCGCGTCCGGCTGCAAATTCGCCCTTGCTAGTCATTGCCTTCCTTTATCATTTTTGTCTATTTTTTGATATTTTTCTCGATCGTGAAACTATACTACTTTTTGGCTTATTTCTTATACTTAAAAAAAAATAAATTAAAAAAATTAATATACGCTTAAATATGCCTTAATTGCATATTGCTTGTAGCGAATTTTAGGGGATAAAAGAAATATGAAATTTACGCATATATCTTGCATTTACGCTTTATTTTGATATTTACTTTTAACTCGGCTATTTTAACGGGCGTTAAACGAGCCTAAATTTAAAACCTGGAGCGAAATTTGCAAAATTTGAGGCTCATTCAAGCCCCAAAAACGCTCCTTCGTCAAATTTAAAATAAATCCTCTCGCCGACGTTAAAATTTTGCGAATTCTCCGCCAGCGTTTTTATCAAAAAGTCGCCGACTTTAATTTTCACCAAAAGCTCTTTGCCAAGATAGAGCGAAACCGAGTGCAAGATGCCCTCAAGATAGCCTTCTATCAGCGTTTTGCTTAGCGTGATTTTGCTCGGGTTTACGGCGATCTTTGCGGCGCTACGCAAATTTGACGGCAAATTTACGACCGCGTTTTCGTCAAATTTCAAAACCCCGTCCCGCGCGTCGAAAATATTTTTGTATTCGAATTCGCACACGCGCCCCTTGTGCAAAAAAACGTTTTCTTCGGCGATCGCGGTTAGCCATTTATCGTCGTGGCTAGCGATCACAAAGCCGCAGCCGTATCTTTGCCGCATGTAAAGCACCGCCTTGCCAAACAGCTTTGACGTGCCCACGTCCACGCTATTTGTCGGCTCGTCGAGTAGATAAAGCCGCGATCTAAGCGCCAAATTTAACGCAAAGCTAACGCGCTGCGTCTGCCCCGAGCTAAGCTCAAAGTGACGCTTGCTTAAAAAGCTCTCGTCAAGACCGACCAAATTTAACGCCTCGCTCGCTCGCTCGTCAAATTCCCCCAGCACTCCGCGGCTTTTTAAAACGGCCCTAAAATTTTCCCTCACGGAGCGTTTTAAAAGCGCGGGCTCTGGCAACAAAACGCTAACGTCGCGCAGTAAATTTAGACTAGGCGCGCTGCTTCCCCACAGCCGCACCTCGCCGCTAGTAGGCCTTTGTAAAAACGACATTACTCGCATCAGCGTGCTTTTACCGCTACCGTTGCTGCCCGTTAGCGCGGTGATTTTGGTGACGTCGATATCAAGGCGCGGGATGTTTAAAATCTCGCTCGCGCCGTAGTTTAGGCGTAAATTTCTAACGTTTATCACTTTGCGCCTTTCTCGTTAAATTTAAATAAAAGGCTCAAATTTGACGCTCCCAGGCCGCTTTTTGCGAGCATAAATTTTTCAAATTTATCAAATTTCATCTATTCAGCCTTTTTAGCGCATGTATCGCCAAATTTACCGCAAATGCGATAAAAATAAGTACCAAGGCCAGCGCTATACCCATCGCAAACTCGCCCTTGTTCGTCTCCAGCGACACCGCGGTCGTGATCGTGCGGGTAAAATATTTGATATTTCCGCCGATCATCATCGCCACGCCGACCTCAGCTACGATGCGCCCGTACGCCGTCGCTACGACCACCATCAGAGCATACCTTAGCTCGTAAAGCACGCAGCCCACTAGCCGCGGCGCGCTCAGGCGTAAATTTAGGATGGTTAGATAGTGTTTTTTGTCCATATTTTCCACGACGCTAGCGCTTAGCGAGATGATGATAGGTAGTGCTAGCACAAACTGCCCCAGCATCACGGCCTTTAGCGTAAAAAGCAGCCCAAACTCGCCAAACGGGCCGTTTCGCGTGATAAATGCATACAAAATAAGTCCGATCGCAACGGTGGGCATCGCAAGCGCCGTATCGCTGAGCAGTCTCAAAATCCTGCGCCCTTTAAAATCGTAAAATCCCAGCGTAAAGCCTAGCGGAAAACCGACTAAAATCGTAAAAAATATCGAAACGCTCGAAGTGTAAAGCGTCGCCCTGATCGCCGAATACGTCTCCTCATTGCCGCTAAAAAGCAGCCTAAAGGCCTCTAAAAATCCGTTTAGTAGAAAGTCCAAATATTATTTCTCCATATGTTTATGTCGTTAATTTAATATGCTATAATAGCATACTTTTAAAAAAAGGATAAAAATGAAAAAAGTAATATTAGGCTCGCTAATCGCGAGCGTTTTGGCGTTTGCGGGCGATAGCGAACTCATCATGGCAACTACGACCAGCACCGATAACACGGGGCTACTAGACGCGATCTATCCTGCGTATAAGGCAAAAACCGGCGTCGATATCAAATGGACTGCCGTAGGCACGGGAGCAGCTTTAAAACTAGGCGAAAACTGCGATGCGGACATACTTTTCGTGCATTCGCCAAAAGTTGAGAAAGAATTCGTAGAAAAGGGCTTTGGCGTCGAGAGAAAACCCGTAATGTACAATGACTTCGTCGTCATCGCCGATAAATCTATCGCCGATAAATTTAAAGGCAAAGACATAAAAGAGAGCTTTGAGCTGATCAAAAAAGAGAACATCAAATTTTTCTCTCGCGGCGATAAATCAGGCACCGACAACAAAGAAAAAGGTATCTGGAAAAAAATTATCGGCGAAGTACCTGAAAAAGACAGCTGGTATATGCAAACAGGCCAAGGCATGCTAGCTACTATCAACGCTGCAGCCGAGCAAAAGGGCGTTACTTTCACCGACCGCGGCACCTACATCAAGTATGAGGACACCAAAAAGGGCGCGCCCGAGATGGTCATCATCAACGAAGGCGACAACGACCTAAAGAACTTCTACTCGCTAATCGCGGTAAATCCGAAGCACTGCGCTAAGGCCGACATCGAAAACGCAAATAAATTTATCGAGTGGGCAACGAGCGAAGAGGGTCAGAAATTTATCGGCGACTTTAAGCTGCTAGATAAGCCGCTTTTCACGCCTGACGCAAACAGTCGCAAGAACTAATTTTATTTACGCGCAAATTTGGGTTAAATTTAGAGCTTAAAATTGCGTGATTCGGGCGCGCTTTGCGCCCTTTTTATAAATCAAAATTTATTTTGCCTCTTCTTCAAATTTAAACTCTCCGACGTTGTTTTTAAATGCTTCAAAGTATTTATTGACAACGGCTTCATCTTTAGTATACGCTTGATATAATTTTAGTAATTCCAAAGTCGTTATTATTAATATACCTTCACTTTTTGCATAGCTTATTTGATTGGCATGTATCGGCTCCCTTTTGCCAGGCTCTATGTCACGTTGAGGGTTAACTATTAGCAAGCCTTTTACATTGCCAGGAGACTTGGTATCGTCTTCGGCTATTAAATCAGTTACATGTTTCTTGCACTGTGCTATATTGCTATTTTTGACGTTTGTATTTATTCCCTTTATCTCTACCATAAAGTTAACATCTTCAAATTCAAATCTAAAATCTTCTTTTTTCACATCTGTAAAATGACTGTCTGTTAGTTTGAAAATATCTACTAAAATTTCCTTCACTACACCAACTAGCTCATCTCCTGTTGAATATAGGATTGATTTGAATTTATTATTTTCATCAATTTGCCTATCTATATCTTCAATTTGCCGATATATATCCAATAATTTGTTGCGTTTGTTTTTCAGCACTACATCATCGAAATACTCAAAACCATTAAACCAATTAGGAACATCGGATTTTTGGAATCTAGAAACAATAAATGATACTAAAATTTCTAAATCATTAGTTGCGTTTTTGATAAAAAGAGTAGTCGAATATAGCCTCTCATTATGTTTTACTATTGTGCTCTTACCTCCATTTGACCATTTGATAGTTTCGCCATCCACATTGTCAAATATAAAATCGGAATAAAAATTTTGCTCGTCTATGGTTGTTGTACTTATTTCATATCTCAACTTTATATTGGATAAAACTAGTGTAGACAATTCCTGGTTAACTTGCTTGAGAATATCTTTAATTGCAACGGTTTGATTTGTATAACATCCAGAATAGTGCACTGATACCTTTATATTTGTAGGCATTAGTATAATAAATATACTTCTGTTTGAGTTTTTCATAATTCCTTTTAATGTTTTAAAGTGATAGACGGCCTCAGTGCACTTTTGGTATTCTGAGTTAAAACCCCATAAGTTGGAGTTATTTAAATCTATAACATTTATATCAAATTCATCAAAACTCTTAGGACGTTCAAAAGTGCTAATAGTACAAGATATGTGCGGATCATTTATTTTAAATATTGTGGAGTAAGATATTATTTGAATTTTCATTTATTATATTTCCTTAAACTTATTTACTTCCGTTTAACCACTATTGTAAAGCTAAATCTTCCCGCCGAACATCTCATACATCGCCTTTTCCTCACCCCAAAGCTCGCGGTGTTTTTTGATACAGGATTTTATCGCGCCTACTAGATAACGCACGTCTTGCTCGGTGTGCGTGTAGTGCAGGCTTACGCGCACGAAGCCCGGCTTGCTCTCTGGCATGCGCCCCTCCTTGATACCCAGCAGATCGTGAGCGTAGGGCCCCGCGCACATCACGCCCGCGCGCGTCTGGATACCGAAGTCATTACTAAGGCTCGCGGCAAAATCATACGCCGAAACGCCGCGCACGTTAAAGGAAATTATCGGCAGCCGCGGCGCGCCCTTTGGAGCGTAGTTTATGACCTCGTCAATGCCTGCTAGCTCGCTCTCAAAAAGCCGCGCTAGCTCGTCCTCGGCGTTTTTTATTTGCTCGAAGCCCACCTCGTTTCGCAGCGCATAAGCCAAATTTGCCCGCATGAGCCCGATGATAGGCGGCGTACCGCCTTCTTCTAACTGCTCGGGGTTTTTCAAAAACACGTGCCCTTCGCGGCTGGCGTAAGCGACCGTCCCGCCCGCGGCAAAGGTTGGCACGTCGCTGTTTAGAAGCTCCTTTTTGATCGCCAAAAGCCCGCAGCTAGCAGGTCCTCCGAGTAGCTTATGCGGCGAGAGAAAAATCGCGTCGAAATAGTCGCAATCTAAATTTGCGTGCGAGCTAAGCGCCGCGCAGTCAAAGGCCACGATACCGCCCGCAGCCCTGATTAGCTCGCTGATCTTTTTGTAGTCGCTGACGACGCCCGTGACGTTTGAGGCGGCGCTAAACGAGCCGATGATGCGGCGTCCCGCATTTAGTTTTAGGATGCGCTCAAGTGCAATCAGATCGATCTCGCCTGATTCACTAAGCGGCACGCGCAGGTAGTCGCAAAGCCCCTCGCGAAAGCTAAGCTCGTTTGAGTGGTGTTCGTAGGGTGAAACGAGCACGAGCGGAAGCTGCGCGGCGCGTAAATTTGCCTCGCCGATCGCGCTTCTGGTCGCAGGCGGCAGATAGATGCCAAGCAACTCCTGAAATTTCTTGATCGCGGCCGTCGCGCCCCGTCCGCAAGCGATGAGATAAAACCGCTCGTCAAGGCCTAGCAGCTTTTTTAGGCTCTCGCGCGCGCCCTCGTAGCGACGCTGCGTGATGATGGCGCTGGAGCTACTGTCGGAGTGGGTGTTGGCGTAAGTTTTTAAAACGTCCGCTATCTCGCGCTCTACGGGCTCATAAGCAAGCCCCGAAGCGGTGTAGTCAAAATAATGCACGCCCGGTTTTAGTATGATATTTTTTCGTATTTCGTCTAAATTTGCCATTTTTACTCTTTAAATTTGATGCGGTAATTATATTAAATTTTCGCAAATTTAGGGCTTTTGCTGTGGAAATGATTTAGTAAATTTGGAGGTTAAATTTGAACAAGCTAAATTTAACCGCAAAGCGGCAAATTTACCTTGATAAAGCACAGAAGCGCGAGCCACAGAGGCTCACGACCATTTTATTATTTGTTTATAAAATTTTTCTCTAGCCACTCGATGGCTTTTGCCTCGGTTTCGAAGCGTCCGCTTTTAGCGACCTGATTTTGCCCCTCATAGAAGCGAATCCTGATACCGTCTTGGACGCTATCTACCTTTATTCTAGTGATCTTGTCTTTGTTTAGATAGACCCTATCGTTTAGTTTTACATACATTTTTTCTCCCTTAAATTGATTTTTTTATCTTTTTTGTCGTCTTTAGTTGCGTCATTTTTTTCGCCGTCTTTTTTCAAGAACAACTCCTTAAAGCGCTTATCCGCAAAATCCTCGATGTCGTTTTGAAGCTGCCTATAGGCGTTTATGAGCTCATGCGCGCGCTCGTTTAGCGTCGTACCGGCGTTTTCGCCGCCGCCTTGCCTAGTCGTAAAAAGCTCCTCTTTTAGATTTTTTTGCAAAATTTGCAGATGAGTCCAGCATTTTTTATAGTTCATTCCTAGGATTTCGGCGGCCTTTGAGATCGAGCCGACCTCGGCGATGACGTCTAGGACTTCGGTTTTGCCCTTACCGAATATCAGCTCGCCCTCGTCGTTTTCTATCCAAGTTTTGGTTTTTACTCTCATCTTTTTTCCTTTCTTCTCCTTAAAACACCTCAGCTGGCAGTATTTTACGTCGATTTTATAGTCTTTTAGCGTAGAGCGGATCGTCTTTAGCCCCACGCTCGCAGCTGCGTCTCTAGCGTCTTTGCACAGTATTCTGCCCTTTTCGTCGGTCATTTGTTTTAGCTGCGTCATCACGGTGTATTTGCCGCGTCCGTTTTCTAGCCCGCCAAACTGTCCCAGCTCGCAGTTATCGATCTTTACGCCCATTTTTTCAGCCTCGTCGCTAACCTCGCCGATCTCTACGCCTAGCTTTGCGGCGATCTTAAACGCCGCGCCACAGTCTAGCCTGCCCTTTGGATTTAACAGTTTTGTTATCAGTTCTCGGATTTGCTCACTCATAGATTCTCTCTGCGCCGCTATACACGTTTATGTTTTCGCCGCGAGCAAAGCCGCACAGCGTTAGGTTAAATTTACGCGCTATCACGACGCCAAGACTAGTCGGAGCCGTACGCGAGACGAGCACTGGAATGCCGTGCATGACGGCTTTTGCGACCATTTCGGAGCTGAGCCTGCCGCTCACCATCAAAAACGAATTTTGCAGCTGCGCGCCGGCTAGTATAGCTTTGCCGACGGCTTTGTCTATGGTGTTATGCTGAGCGATATCCTCGCCGATATAAAACTGCTCTCCGTTCACGAAAAGCTTAGCCGTATGCACGCAGCCCGTCATCTCGTAAAGCTCGCACTGCGTGTAAAACTGCCCCATCTGACGCAAAATTTCGTCTTTGTTAAATTTGACGTCGGCCTTTATGGAACGCGCCGCCATAGCCTCAGGGTCGATGTTTGCCGTTGAGCTACGCCCGCAGCCGCTGATTATCACCTTTTCCTCGTCAAACTGCTCGAGGCGTTTTTCGTTTATTTTAGCCTTTATCCGCACGCTTAAAGCGTCGCTTGAGAGCTCTATACTCTCGATATCCTCAGGGCTTGCGATCAAATTTTCGCTGATGAGATAGCCCGCAGCCAGAGCCTCCTGATCGGTCGGAGTCGCCATGAGCGCGCCGAAACGCTTACCGTTTATGTAGATCTCAAGCTTGATCTCGCGCACCAAAATATCATCAACGGCGCTTTTTTGCGCGCCTTTAAATTTGGTGATTTGGGTCGTAAAAATAGGTTGCATTATTTTCCTTAATTTTTGCGAAATGATAGCTTGAAAATCTAAATTTAAGATTTGATTGTAGTGAATTATTGCTTAAATCAAGCAAAAACTTAAACGTATTTTAGCGCGTTTTTATCGGTGTCTGATGATGATTTATATATGCAAATTTAGCATATATCTTAAGATATTTTTGACTAAGATTTTATCATTATCTATCATTTATATAAGAAATGAAGGAATAATAAAAAATAGTATAAGGATAGAATTAGATCGCACATAACTTGCTGCATATTTATATTAAATCTTGAAAAATCATAAATATAATTTGCGGCCTGACGTAAGACCGAGAAGGAAATTTATATTATAGAGTCGAGTCAAAAAACTAATTTTGTCAAGCCGTATTTTACTGTTATATAGCCCGTGCATGACTCAAACACGCCGACCGTATATAAAAAGCCCTTAATTATATTTATTAAGGGCTTTTTATATGAAAACTTAGACGTTTTGCCGATGAAAAATCATTTTCGAGCGATAAAGTTTCGTCTAAGTTTTTATATTTTTCTTTTGCTCTGCCAAAGAAAAATATTGGCCGTCTGCTAAGACCTTACAGCAAACTCAATTTGAGTTTGCTAAGTAAGTATTAACATATTGTCTTATGTGGGGGTTGTTTATTCTTGATATTTTGATAAATGATATCAAGTTCTAAGACTGCATTATGGAATTTGAAGCGATTGTCTTTTATTAAGTTAAAGTAAATTTTGGTTTATACGGAAATTTATTTTTGTTTTTTATTTGGTATTTTAGTACAAATTTTAAAAAATGAGATTTTGTTGGTTTTTATATAGCATAAATAAGGATTAAAGTAGATATTGTTTTTTGAGTAAGAAATAAAAATCAAAAAGAAGAGTATTTTTGTGCGGGATTAAGATTATTTAATAAAACAAGCATCGTTATAATATAGCCGTATTTATTTTTGTAGACGTATTAAAAATCTCGATTTTATCGTGTTAAAAATATATTTATACCATAACGATCTTATTTTTTCCAAATTACTAACAGTCGTATTTGCAAAAAAGCCCCGATTTGATAATCAACAAAGCTTAATATTTTCTTCTGTATTGACTTGAGTATTTGCTAGATAATTAATCTCACTCAAACTATCGCTACTCTTTTACCGCAAGCTTTTATGTAGTTAAAGAATGTTTTATACTTGATATTATACGCTCCGCTTTCTATCCTAGCTACGGCTGATTGGGTTATGCCCATCCTTTTAGCTACCTCGCTTTGAGTTAGCCCGGCTTCGCTTCTGGCGTCTATTAAAGCTTCTATGGCTTTATATTCGTCCTCTAACGCATCGTATTGCGCTTTAAATTCCGGATTTTTTAGCTCTTCTTTTAAAACTTCTCTAAAATTAACGGTTCCCATCTTTAAACTCCCTTAATCTTTGTTCCGCCAAATTTAGTATGCTTTTTGGCGTTTTTTGCGTTTTTTTGACAAAAGTTAGCAGGATTATTATCCTTTTGCCGATTTCATAACAATATATGCTTTTAGCTATACCTTCATCCGACTTTATATGTATCTCAAATAGTCCGTCATTTACGATCATTAGCGCCGTAAGCGCGGTGGTAAAAGAGAAAATGGACTCAAATCCAGCCTTTTATAAATCAATAGCGCAGCAGATACAAGATATCATCGACGAGTATAAAGCAAAAAGGCTAAGTGAGGAAGAAAAACTTGCCAAAGCAAAACTGCTAAAAGACCTTATAACTGGTGCTTTAAAGCCAAATGAAGACAGGTATCCAAAAGAATTTAATGGTAAGAAAATTTTATTTGCCATTTATGATAATTTGCTTGACATTTTGGCAGATGTGGAGCTTATGGATGTTGAAACGGTCGCTAAAAATTTGAGCATGAAATTTTATGAAATTTACGAAGAGGCCTCAAAAAAACCAGAATGGCACAAAAATAAAGACGTAGAAAATGAGATAACAAGCGCTATGGAAGACGCTCTTTGGGAGATAGAGGACGAATATGACGTTTCTATCGATGAGAAGGAGAAAATTTACCAAACTATCCGTGGAATAGGGATAAGCTTTTATGTCAAATGAGGTGAAAATCATCAAAAAAGAGGTGAAAAATATCACCTTAAAAGTTAGACCAAATGGCGAAGCTATCCTAACCGCACCAAAGTCGGCAAGCGATGAGCATATAAAATTTATCATAAAAAAAAGAGCTAAATGGATAGCGCAAAAGCGCGCTTTTTTTGCAGCATTTAAGACGAGCCAAAAAGAGTATGTAAGTGGCGAGGACTTTAAATATCTTGGGCGAAGCTACCGGCTTAAAGTGGTGCAGTCTAAAGAGGAGCACGTAAAGCTTCAAAGGGGCTATCTTGAGCTCTTTGTGAAAGATAAAAGCGACCTAGAGCGAAAAGAAAATTTAGTATATGAGTGGTATCATGAAAAGGCGACGTTATACTTTTTTACTATCTTGCAAGAATTTAACAAGATAGTAAAACAAGATATCAAAAGCGTAAAAATAAGGCAGATGAAAACAAGATGGGGAAGTTGTAATCCATATAAATCATATATAAATTTAAACATAGAGCTTATCAAAAAGCCAAAATCGTGCATCGAGTATGTCGTATTTCACGAGCTTGTTCACCTGCTGTATCCAAATCACTCAAAGAAATTTTATGACTATCTAACGCTTTATATGCCTGATTGGCAAAAACGCAAGGAAATTTTAGAAATAGTTTAGAAAATTTGGCTTAAATTTTGGACTATTAAGCATTTTTTGTATTTTAAAAATATTTTAAAATCTAAGGAAAAGTGATGAAAAATTTTTGATTTTCTAGTGTTGTTAAAGTAAGTGGTGGGTTCACCAGGACTCGAACCTGGGACCATCCGGTTATGAGCCGGATGCTCTAACCAACTGAGCTATGAACCCACAGTTGAAAGAAAATCGTATTATACAAGAAAAAGCTTATCTAAATATAAAAAATAGCCTTTTTTACGTGGAGTATAAAACGAACAAATTTAAAAAGAAAAGCCCTAAAATAGGGCTTATAAATTATTTATAATTTTTTATTGCAGCGTCTAAAATCTCTTTTGCAGCATTTGCGTCTTTAAATTCTTTGACTTTAACCCATTTGTTTGGCTCAAGAATTTTATAAGTTTCAAAGAAATTTTTAATTTTATTTAGCGTTGCAACTGGTAAATCTTCGTAGCTTTTTATCGCTTCATATCTTGGATCGATCTTTGTAACTGGCACAGCCAAAAGCTTCTCATCCATACCTGCTTCATCTTCCATCACCAAAACGCCTATTAAGCGGCAAGGGATGACGCTGCCAGCTTGGAGTGGATACTCGTTTAGCACCAAAATATCAGCTGGATCGCCGTCAGCCGCAAGTGTGTTTGGCACAAAGCCGTAGTTTGCTGGGTAGAACATTGCTGAGTAAAGCACGCGATCGACCACGACTGCGCCGCTATCTTTATCGATCTCGTATTTGATATTTGAGCCATAAGGTATTTCGATTACGGCATTGATTTTGTCTGGGTTTGAGCCAAATTTGATCTTTGAAACGTCCATATATTCGTCCTTTGTGTTAGAAATTTTCGTGATTTTAGTATTTTTTGCATTAAATACTCGTAAATTTAACTACTTTACAACCTCTACTCTATCTACGTCGATTTCTGTTTTTGCGAAGTCTTTATCCACTTCGCCTCTTATCCTTAAAGGCGTATCTTTGTTGGCTTTTATGCCACCCCATTTTTTGTCGTCAATCTCAACAACGATGACATCTCCATTTTTATCAACAAATTCATACTTATCTGATTTGATGTGTGACTTTATTTTGCCCTCAAGCACGACCTTTGCGTCATCATTTAATTTTAATGCCTCTTTTGCACTTATCGTTTCACTTGAGTGCTTTGATGTGAAGCCTCCAGCCATTGCAATGCTAGCAGATATTGCAGCGATTATAATTTTTTTCATTTTTATCCCTTAAAATTGGTTGTGAAATTTTAAGGGATAGTACATTTATGATATTAATAAAAGGTAAGTTTTTACATAAAATCTTTTGTAACAATTTTATAGATGTTTTTAGCGGTAATCGGTAGCGCTCTATCTGCGCTACCACCAAGAAAGCCATATCTAATCTCGACAGTAACGTTAAATTTGGCCACCTCTTTGCCACTTTGATCGACTAAATTTATGACTGCGAGAGTTTCAGATTTACCAGCACCACCTATGCCTAGGGTTAAGTGCCTAAGGATCCTAACTCCATTTTTTGTTCTTTGTATATCGCATTTTATAATTAGGTCGTCACCGTATTGGTCTTTCTTTTTTAAAAAGGTATTTATGTATCCTTCTAGCTTTTTATCAAGCTCGGTTTCGCCACAAACCGCTTTAGCGCTGCTGTACTTATATGTAGTATCCTTTTCAACCATTTCTATATACTTTTTGGCACATCCTGTAAAAGTAAAAATGGCTATGATCGCAAGTAGTATTGTAAATTTAAATTTATGCATAATTTCATCTTTGTTTAGGTCTGTTAAAAATAAGTTTAGAATTGTAGGGAAGTTACATTTAAAATAAAATTAAAAATAAGTATATTTGAATGATATTTCTTTGAGACCTTGCACCTTTTGATGCAAGGTCTGTGAGTTTATAAAAGTTTAGCTAGTAAATTTTTGATATCAGCTACGATCTCGTCTATGCCACGCTCACCGTTTACTACGTGAAGTAGCTCTTTTTCGCTATAAAATTTGCGGATAGGTTTGATCGGATCAAGATATACTTTCATGCGGTTGTTAAAGACTTCGTTGTTATCGTCAGCGCCTCTTGCACGTCCAAGCACTCTAGCTCTTGCCACATCTTCGCTAACATCTACTTCTATGACGCCTTTTAGAGAAATTTCATCTTGCTCGCTTAAGACTTTGTCAAGCTCGGTCATTTGCTCAACGCTTCTTGGGTAGCCGTCGATTATGATGTTTGATTTATTTGAGCTTTTGATAGCTGAGACGATCGCATTTACGACGACGTCAAGTGGAACCAAATTTCCTTTTGAGATAAAGCCGTCTATTAGTTTGCCAAGCTCGCTACCACTTGCGACTTCAGCTCTTAAAAGGTCGCCAGTTGAAAAGTGAGCAAATTTCTCATCATGCTGTGCGATGATCGATGCGTCTGTTGTTTTGCCGGAGCCTGGAGCGCCGATGATTAAAAATAAATTTTTCATTCTTTCCCTTTTTATATTTTTTGAGCGCCTTTGAATGAGTTTGAAAATTTCACCCTGCAGCAGACTATATGTCTAGCTTTGGGGTGAAATTTTCTGCACAACATCCAAAATCATCTCAAAAATTTAATCTTTAAAATAAAATAACTCAAATTTAGACATCCAAAAAGTCTAAATTTATTGCAAAAATTTTTAAGCCTTTTGCTCTTTTTCTCTTATCCTTAGTCCTAGCTCTCTAAGCTGCTCGTTGCTAGCGTGACTTGGTGCTTTTGTTAGTGGACACTGAGCACGCTGTGTTTTAGGGAATGCTATGACGTCACGGATCGAGCCTGCTTTATTTACAAGCATATTTAGCCTGTCAAATCCTATCGCGATACCGCCATGTGGAGGCGCACCAAAAGTCAATGCATCAAGCAAGAAGCCAAATTTCTCACGCTGCTCCTCTTCGTCTATGCCAAGAAGCTTAAAGACCTTTTGTTGGATGTCATTTTTATGAATTCTTATACTTCCGCCGCCAAGCTCAAAGCCGTTTAGAACAACGTCGTGAGCGATAGAGAGGATGTCCTCAAGATCAGGCTCGTCTATATTTTTTGGCATTGTGAATGGATGGTGCATCGCAGAGTAGCTGCCATCGTCGTTTTGCTCAAACATTGGGAAGTCAAGCACCCATAAAAACTCAAGCTTGTCTTGATCGATGATACCCATTTGTTCAGCTAGGAAAATTCTAAATCTTCCCATATAATCAAGTACGATCTTTTTCTTGCCAGCACCAAAGAATACGACATCGCCAACTTTTAGTTCACATCTTGAGATGATCTCGTCAAGATCGCTTTGCTCGAAAAATTTGCAAAGTGGGCCTTTTAGTCCTTCTTCTTTCATTTGGAAGTAGCCAAGCCCTTGTGCGCCAAATTTACGTACAAATTCCTCAAATCTATTCATCTCGCGCTTGCTAAAGATGTTGTCGCCATTTGGTACTTTTAGCGCTTTGATACGGTTTTTCTTCTTGTCTTTTGCAATAGAGCTAAAAATTTCATTGCTTGAACGTTCAAAAATATCAATTACATCGACCATTTTCAAATCATATCTGAGGTCTGGCTTGTCTGAGCCGTAAGTCTCAGTGGCCTCTTTGTAGCTCATGCGTCTAAATGGCGTTTTGATGTCGTATCCGCAGGCTTTAAATATATCTTTTAGCATCGTTTCAGCCATATTTATGATATCTTCTTGCTCTACAAAGCTCATTTCGATATCTATTTGGGTAAATTCTGGTTGGCGATCAGCCCTTAGGTCTTCGTCGCGGAAGCATTTTGCGATTTGGAAATATTTATCAAAGCCAGAACACATCAAAAGCTGTTTAAATAGCTGTGGGCTTTGTGGGAGTGCGTAAAATTGACCCGGATATACACGGCTTGGCACTAGATAGTCTCTCGCACCTTCTGGAGTCGCGCGTGTTAAAACAGGAGTTTCAAACTCGATAAAGCCCATTTTGTCTAGGCTGTTTCTAGCTGCGATCGCTGCACGAGAACGCATTTTAAAGATATTTTGTAAGCGCTCGCTTCTAAGGTCTAAAAAGCGGTATTTTAGCCTGATATCCTCGTTTACGCTCTCATCGCCTATCATAAATGGTAGCGGCTCGCTTGGATTTTCGATGATTAGTTCACTTACTATTACTTCTATCTCGCCAGTTTTTAGCTTTGGATTGGTTAGTCCTTCGCCTCTAGCTCTTACTTTTCCTTTTGCTTTTAAGACATATTCATCTCTTACTTTTGCAGCAATATCATGTGCTTCTTTGCTATCAGCTGGATCACAAACTAACTGTATAAGCCCACTAACGTCTCTTAAGTCGATGAAAACAACGCCGCCGTGGTCTCTATATGTGTTTGCCCAGCCACAAAGTATTACTTCTTTACCGATATCAGCTTTGCTAAGATCGGTGCAATAATGACTTCGCATAAAATGCTCCTTTGCAATGTTTTTTAGGCAATTATAATCGCTTTTTTCTTTTGAAAAGCTTTGTTAAAATAAAATATGTTACAATCATTTACATGAAAAATGAACAAAAATTTAATACTTTTTGCACAAAAAAAGTAGGACTTATTGCTAAAGATTATCCATTATTTAGGCAAGATTTAGAAAAATTAGAAAAAATTTTAAAAAAGTATAACGCAGAAATTTTGCTTGAAAGAAATTGTGCTAAGCGTGTAGAAAAAAATGGTTTTGAGCTAATAAAACTAGCCAAAGAGTGCGAATTTTTGATCACTCTTGGTGGAGATGGCACGATCATTTCAACTTGTAGAAAGCTAGCTCACATCTCGCCACTTGTCCTTGGCATACACGCTGGTAGACTCGGATTTCTAACTGACATAATGATTAATGAGAGTGAGAAATTTTTTAAAGACTTTTTTGATGGTAAATTTGAGGTAGAAACGCCTTTTATGCTTGATGTTACGCTTCACAAAAATGATGGCAAAACTGAGCAAAAGATAGCATTTAATGACGCAGTTATCGTTAGCAAAAATGGTGGCTCGATGACACATATCGAGGCACTTTTAAATGAAAAATATTTTAATTCATATTTTGGTGACGGCGTTATAGTAGCGACACCTGCTGGAACAACAGCATATAACATGAGCGCAAATGGCCCTATTATCTATCCATTAAGCGAAGTTTTTACAGTAACTCCTATATGCTCGCACTCACTTACACAGCGTCCAGTCGTGCTTACGAAAAATCACACGGTCAAATTTAGAACAAATAGTGACGCCATTTTAGTAATAGACGGCCAAGACCGCTTTGATATGAGTAAAATTTCAGCCGTTAGCATGAGTTTGAGCAACAAAAAAGCGAGGCTGATACGCCATATCGGTAGGGATTATTTTCAAATTTTAAAAGAGAAACTTCACTGGGGTTATAATGATTGATCGAATTTTGATTAAAGATTATCTAAATTTTAAAAATGTCGAGCTAAATTTCAAAGAGGGTCTTAGCGTATTTACGGGTGTTAGTGGCGCTGGCAAGTCCGTGCTAATGAGCGCGATAATGGCTGTTTTTGGGCTAAAAGATAGCGAGGCAAGGCTAATAGAAGCTGACGTAGAGCATAAATTTGAGCTTGATGAGTTTGGCATAGAAAACGAAGAAGTCAATATTTTCAAGCTTTTAAAAGATAAGAGCACGAGGTATTTTATAAACCAACAAGCCATCTCAAAGAAAAATTTAGCCCAAGTGGCGCGTGAGCACATCAAATATCTCTCGGCAAAAGAGGCAAACGAGTTTGAAAATGAGAAATTTCTAAATTTGCTTGATAGGCTTGAAATTTCAAAAAATGAGAAATTTAAAGAGATAAAACAGGAATTTGAAGAGGTTTTTTTAGAATTTTCTAAAATTTCAAAAGAGCTAGCCACTATCAAAGAGGAAGAGAAAAAGGTCGAGGAGCTAAAAGAGCTTGCTAGCTTTGAGATCGAGAAGATAAGAAGCGTAGGCCCTAAAAAAGGCGAGTTCGAAGAGCTTATGGAGACTAAAAAAAGGCTTAGTAAAAAGGATAAGATAAATGAGGCGTGGGCTAGGGCTGAGCGGATATTTGAGCTAGAGCACAGTGTAAATGAGGCGCTAAGCATCAGTGACCTTGACAATGGTTTTTTTGAAGACGCGATGAATGAGCTAAGAGTCGCAAGAGATAGCCTAAATATGGAGGAGCTTGACGATATCGACGTGGAGAGCGTGCTTGATAGAATAGAAGCTCTTAATGCCATCATCAGAAGATACGGCAGCGAGGAAGAGGCATTAGAAGCGCTTGATAAAAAGGAAAATGAGCTTGCCAGATATGAAAATTTAAGCTTTGAAAAGAGCGAGCTAGAGAAGAAATTTGAAATTTTAAGCAAAAAGGCAAATGAGCTAGCTAGCATCTTAAGCAAGGCAAGGAGCGTAAATTTAAAAGAGCTTGAAAGTATGATAAATTCATATTTAAAAGAGCTTTATATGCCAGATGTTACGCTGAGTATTGAGGCTAAAAAGCTTGATATTTTGGGCGTTGATGAGATTTGTCTAAATTTAAATGAGACTTCGCTTAAAAATTTAAGCTCAGGCGAGCTAAACCGCCTAAGACTGGCCTTCATAGCTGCCTCTAGCGAGATCACAAAAACTGGCGGTGATGTCATCATACTTGATGAAATAGATGCAAATTTAAGCGGAAAAGAGGCGATGAGCATCGCAAATGTCTTGCTTAAGCTCACAAATTTTTATCAAATTTTTGCCATTTCACATCAGCCACAGCTTAGCTCAAAGGCAAATTCACACTTTTTGGTAGAGCGTCACGGAGAAGACTCGGTCGTAAGAGAGCTTGACAAAGAGGAGCGCGTAAATGAGCTTGCGCGTATGATAAGCGGCGAACATATAAGCGAAGAAGCAATAAATTTTGCGAAAGGGCTTTTAAAGTAGCTTAATTTAAATTATTAATTTAAGCTTTGTAAATAAATTTATTTGATAAAATCGCCACTAATTTGATAAAAATTTTTGTAGGAATAATATGGAAAGAATCCTTGTAGTTGATGATAATAAGGCGTTAGCAAAGCTGATTGTTATGCAAATGGAAAAGACTATTGATGATATGACAATTGATGTCGCATACAGTTTTGCCGAGGCTAAGACATTAATTAGCGAGCATGACAAAGATTATTTTATGACTATTTTGGATTTAAATTTACCAGATGCTCCAAATGGAGAGATTGTTGATTATGCGCTTTCCAAAGGGCTTTCGGCTATCGTTTTAACAGGTAGCATTGATGATGAAACAAGGCAAAATTTCATAAATAAAGATATTGTGGATTATGTTTATAAAGGAAATATGGACGATATCAACTATATCTTTCAAATGATAAATAGACTGAGCAAAAATAGGCAATACGAGGTTTTGGTTGTTGAAGACTCGCTCCCTTTTAGAAATATGATAAAAAAGATATTAACCAGCCTTCAGTTTAAGGTTTTGGCCGCAGCTCATGGCGAAGAGGCGATGAACTATTTTGCGGATAATCCTGATATAAATCTTATAATAACTGATTATAGAATGCCAGTAAAAGATGGTCTTGAAGTTCTAAAAGAGGTCAGAAAAGAAAAAGATAAAAATAGCCTTGGCGTAATCGTTATGACATCTCCTAGTGAAAAGACTGACGCGTCAATATTTTTAAAAAATGGTGCGAGCGATTTTATAGCAAAACCATTTTCAAAAGAAGAGTTAATATGTCGTGTTAATAATACGATCGAAGCGATGGAAAATATAAACAAGATAGCAAATTTTGCAAATCGTGACTTCTTAACAGGAGTTTATAATAGAAGATTTTTTTATTCTGACGTAGAAGAGTATGTTCAAGTAGCTGAAGAGACTAATGAGCCTTATGCTTTTGCAATGATTGATGTTGATTATTTTAAAAAGATAAATGATAAATATGGCCACGATGGTGGAGATAGGGTACTAAAATCGATCGCAAAAATTTTAAATGACAATACAAAAGGGAGCGATATAGTTGCTAGATTTGGCGGCGAAGAATTCTGCGTCGTGCTTAAAAAGATAAGCAGAGAAGAAGCTGTTAAATTTTTTGTAAATTTACGAGCCAAAGTGGCTGAAAATGAAGTAGTTATAAAGAAACAAAAAATAAGAGTGACCATATCTATAGGTGTATCTTTTGGCAATGGGCATTGTGAGATAGATGATATGCTTGAGGCTTGCGATTCGGCACTTTACACCGCAAAAGAAAATGGTAGAAACAGAGTAGAAATAGCTTTATGATTATAGATACACATTGTCATTTGGATAGTAAAGTTTATGATCCTGACCTTGATAAAATTTTAGACGAAGCTAGAAATTTAGGGCTAAAAGGCTTTATTATCCCGGGAGCTGATATCAATGATTTACCAAAAGCGGCTAAAATAGCGCGTGAAAATTCTGACATTTTCTTTGCCGCTGGAGTTCATCCATATGATAAAGAGAGTTTTAGCATTGAAATTTTAAGAAATTTTGCTAAAGATGAAAAGTGTGTGGCGATTGGTGAATGCGGTCTTGACTACTTTCGCTTGCCAAAAGATGAAAATGAAAAGATAAAAGAAAAAGAGGATCAAAAACGTATTTTTTTAGCTCAACTTGATTTGGCTGTTGAGTTAAAAAAACCCGTTATTCTTCACATTAGGGAGGCTAATGAGGACTCTTTTAATATCTTAAAAGAGTATGCACCAAAGCTTGAAGCTGGAGCGATTTTGCACTGTTATAATGCTTCGCCACTTCTTTTAGAGCTTTGTAAATTTGGGAATTTTTACTTTGGCATAGGCGGTGTTTTAACATTTAAAAATGCTAAAAATTTAGTCGAAATTTTGCCAAAAATCCCATTTGACAGGATAGTTATTGAAACTGACGCTCCTTATCTCACGCCAGAGCCAAATCGTGGTAAGAGAAATGAGCCGGCGTTTACGACATTTGTTGCTAAAAAGATAGCTGAAATTTTAAACCTTGAGTTTGAAGTTGTTTGTAAAAAAACTTCAAATAATGCCAAAAGGTTGTTTAAGTGCTTTGCTTAAATTTTGAGCGTTGCACTTGTTTAAGATGCTAGCATCTTAAGTTTTGACACGAAAAAGGATAGAAATGAAAGCAATGCTTAAAATATTTTTAATGTTTGCATGTAGTACCTTGCTACTAGCAAATACGCCTGAAAAGAGCTCATACGATACTCAGGTAAAAATTTTAAAAGAGCTGGATATTGACGCTAGCTTTATGAAGACTTCTCACTATGCAAAGATGAGGCAAGGTATCAAACAATCACAACTTGAAACATTTACAGATGCTCTAAAAAATGGTTATATGTATATACCGATGGTAAAAGAGCAGATCAAAAAATCAGGCGTACCTGAGTCATTCTTTTATCTGGCAATGATAGAATCAGGCTTTTCAAATCACACAGTCTCAAACGCAAAAGCTACTGGCATGTGGCAGTTTATGGAGCAAACGGCTAGACTGCATGGCCTAAAGGTAGGACAGTATGTCGATGAGAGAAAAGATCCAGTAGAGTCTACTATTGCAGCAACAAATTATCTAAAGTCGCTTAAAAATCAATTTGGCAAATGGTATCTAGCAGCTATGGCCTATAACTGCGGCGATGGAGCCTTAAAAAGAGCTATACAAAAAGCTGGTACAGATGACCTTGTAACGCTTCTTGACGCAGAGAAAAAATACCTTCCAGCCGAAACTAGAAATTTTGTTATTAAAATTTTAAGAGCAGCATATACCGCAAAAGACGCAGACTTCTTGATGTCTAAAGATTCATCTTTGTTAAACATAAACGGAGGACTAAAGCTTGTAAAAGTAAAAGTACCTGGCGGTACAAATTTAGCTCAAATAGGCGATAGTATCGGTCTTAGTACAAAAAAGATGAAAAACAACAATCCGCACTTAAAATTTGTATTTACTCCACCAACTCTAAAAGATTATTATGTTTATATCCCTGAAAATAAAAAGCAGCTTTTTGCAGAAAATTTCAAGCCATTTAATGGTAAAAACAATTTTTATACCTACGTTGTAAAAAAAGGCGAAACATTACTTTCTATCTCTAAAAAAACAGGTGTTAGCCATAGAGCGATCAAGGACTACAACGAGCTTAGCACAAATGCCGTAAGCTATAATCAAAAACTAATTATTCCATTTTCCGCACAAAATAAATCTCAAAACTATATAGTCCAAACTGGTGATACAATAGCTTCTTTATCTAAAAAATTTAATGTGAGCGAAAAAGATTTAAAAGATGCAAATTCTTTTGCTAGTTCAAATTTAAATGTTGGAGCAAATATTGTCATACCATAAGAGCCTAAAATTTTATATAGGACTAAGTTTTACTCTTCTAGTTACCGGTTGCTCTTGGAACGGGGCACCGTTTACACCAAGTGGTCCAACTAATGTAAAGGGCAACAATTCAGCTTCTATCCAAAAAGCAACAATGAGACCTTACACGATAAATGGCAAAACATACTACCCAACCGTTGTAAGTGTGGGCGATAAGGCAAGTGGCACAGCAAGCTGGTATGGTCCAAATTTTCATGGTAAAACAACCTCAAACGGCGAAATTTATAATATGTACAACATGACTGCAGCACACAAAACTTTGCCGATGAATACGATCCTTAAAGTAACAAATTTAAGAAATCAAAAAAGCGTTATTGTACGTGTAAACGATCGTGGACCTTTTGTGGCTGATAGAGTTTTAGACCTTTCAAAGGCGGCTGCAACTAAACTTGATATTATCGGTACAGGCACAGCTCCAGTCAGTATGGAAGTCATAGGCTTTAATGAAGATGTTAATGCTATTGCAAGCATTAACACTCAAGCAAAACCGACAAGTACCGGCATAAAAGTGCCAAATCCAGTCTCTCCGACAGCTCCAACTGGAGGCATTATTATTTCGTCAGAGCAACGAGTCGTAGGTGGAGATTTTATGGTGCAAATTGGCTCATTTAAAAACCTTGAGGGCGCAAACAGATATCAAAGAGAACATCAAAGCATAGATGGCTATAAGTCGGTAGTTAAGACATTTACTATAGATGGATCTACCATTTATAGAGTATTTTTAAATGGCTTTAGAAGTGAGGACGAGGCCAGGGATTATGCAAGAAGCGGTAAATTCCAAGGTGCATTTATAGTAAGAGGTTAGGGCGTGAGAGAAGAAATTTTAGAACTAACTAGAAATACAAAAGAGACACAAATCTCAATGAAGCTTAAAATTTATGGCTCTGGGGTTGCAAAGATAGATACTGGCATTGGCTTTTTTGACCATATGCTTGAGGCATTTACAAAGCATTCTTTGCTTGATCTTGAAATTTCATGCAAGGGCGATACGCATGTGGATTTTCATCACAGCGTTGAGGATGTTGGCATAGTTTTGGGCCAGCTTTTAAAAGAGGCTTTATACCCATTAAGCGGCGTTGAGAGATTTGGCGAGGCAAGTGTCGTTATGGACGAAGCTGCTGTTTTTTGCGCGCTAGATCTTAGCAATAGAGCCTACCTCGTATATGAAAATTTTAATGAAAATGCCAAAGTAGGGGAGTTTGACACTGAGCTTGTGGAGGAATTTTTTAGGGCAGTTGCTATAAATTCTGGTATCACGCTTCATCTAAATCAAATTCGCGGTAAAAACACTCACCACATCATCGAAGCAACGTTTAAATCATTTGCCGTAGCACTTCGTAGAGCACTTGCTAAAAACGCAAGGATAGGCACACCAAGCACAAAAGGTGTTTTATGATAGAGATTATATTTTTAGATGTTGATGGCTGCCTGACTGATGGCAAGATCATCTATAATGCAAACGGTGAAGAGCTTAAATTTTTTGATGTAAAAGATGGCTATGCGATAGAAAGCTGGCTAAAGCTTGGCAAAAAGGTAGCTATCATTACAGGTAGAAAGTCAGCCATCGTTGAGAGAAGAGCAGAGGATCTAAAGATAAATCACGTCTATCAAGGTGTTAGCGATAAATTTGAAGTGGCGAGTGAGATATTAAAATTTGAAGGGCTTAGCTTTAAAAACGCAGCAGCTATCGGCGATGATTACAATGACTATAAAATTTTAAATGCAGTTGCTTGGAGCTTTAAGCCAAAAGATGCGATAAAAGAGCTTGATGTAAAGACAAAGCTAAAGCATAAAGGCGGCAATGGCGCGGTTAGAGAGATGATCGAGCTTATTATAAAATCAGAAAATTTATATGACGAGTGGTCGAAGCGTTGGTTGTAAAAATTTTCTACTTCGTCGTGGCAATTTTTAGTGTCGTGATGATTTTTTTGGCGGCTCAAGATCCATACCTTGCAAATGTTTTAAAGATCGACACAAAGATATCAAATATGCAGATAAATGATGTGATAGATTATGAGATAAATTCCACAAAAATAAGCGGAGTCTACGAGGCTGACGAGCTAAATAGATACAATGATAAAGATGAGTTTTTGAGTTTTAAAGCAAAAATTTTAAGAGGAAATTTAAAACATTTTCTAAGCTCAGACAAAGCAATCTCACAAAATGATGAAATCATCTTTCAAAAGAATGCGAACTATGAAAACAACGATAGTTTGAGATTTATAAGTGACGAAGTGATATATGGAACAAAAACAAAAATAGTAAGATCTGAAGCAAATTTCACGCTCATAAGAAATAATGATAAGGCACTGGGTGAGAGTGGAAGCTATGATCTTGGCAAAAAACAAACACAGGTAAAAGGGTTAAGGTCATGGGTAGAAGAAAATCAGCGATTTTAGCGGTGATATTGGGTTTTACATTTTTAAATGCAGAGCAAGTTGAAATCACATCAAATGATTTTTTTGCAGATGAGAATAAGCAAACTAGTGAATTTATAGGTAATGTAAATATCAAAAAGGGTTCATTTGATGAGCTTAAGGCAGATAAGGTGGTTGTCTATTTTGACAAAAAACGCCAGCCTATAAAATATGTGGCCACTGGCAATGCTAGAGCTAAAATTTTTATAAAAGATAAGCACTACGACGGCAAAGGCAATACTCTTACATACGAGCCAGCAAAACAGGTCTATACTGTTAGTGGAAATGGCTATTTGCATGAGGTAGAAACTGATAAGAATGTTTATGGTGAAAAGATCGTTGTCAACCAAAAAGATGGCACATATAGTGTAAATAGTGATGAAAAAAAGCCTGTTAAGTTTATCTTTCAGGTAGAGGAAAAAGATAAGTGATAAGGCCACTAGGTGCTAAATTTATCACATCAAGTCCAAGTATAAAAGAGGCTCCAAGCTTCGTAACAAGCGAAGTTGTCTTTTTGGGTAGATCAAATGTTGGTAAAAGCAGCCTCATAAATACACTTGTAAATCAAAAAAATCTAGCCAAAAGCTCATCGACTCCTGGCAAAACTCAGCTTATAAATTTTTTTGAGGCCGAGTTTTGTGAGCAAAAAGACGAGCAGGAAGAAAAAGATAAATTTAAGCTCATTTTGGTTGATTTGCCAGGCTTTGGCTATGCAAAAGTGGCAAAGTCAAAGCATGATGAATGGCGTAAAAATTTAGATGAGTTTTTGAAATTTAGAAGCGACATAAGACTTTTTATACATCTAATTGACGCTAGGCATTTTAATTTAGACATAGACGTAAATGTGGATGCTTATCTAAAAAGCTTTTTAAGAGCTGATCAGAAAATTTTAAATTTATATACGAAAAGCGATAAGCTAAATCAAAGCCAAAAGAGTGCGGTAATGAAATTTGACCCAAGTGGTATCTTGGTCTCAACTCTTAATAAAAGCGGTATCGAAAAGGCTAGAGAAGCCATCATAAATAACGCTCTTGGTAGATAAAATGCAAACCATAAGCAGCTTAGATGTTAAAATTTTTAAAGAATTTTGGTGGGCTGTTTTTTTATTCTCATATGAGATAGCAACTACGCAATTTGGCTTTTTGCCACCACTCATTGGTATTTTTTTTACTTATATGATTTTGGAGTATTCAAGGAAACAAAAGCAATACGACGAGTTTAAGCACAATTGGTACTTTACGATAATTTTTATAATATTTGCTGAGCAAATCCATGGATTTCATCTTTTTTCAACGATTATTGCATTTTTGCTTTTTTATAATTTTATTTTAGACTGGCTCTATACCACGATGAAGTGGCGAAACTGCCTACTTATCATCTTTGTAGCAGCTGGATATACTTTAACATTTCTTGTAAATAACCTATTTGCTTACGTTTTAAATGAGCAAAATTTAGTATTTTCGACTGAATATCTATTTTTTATAGCATTTGAAAGTATCCTTGCTATCGTTCTTTTTAGGGATAAAGTGCTATGAGAATGCGCATTGTCTTTAGTGTGATCGCTCTTTTTTGGATTATGCTTTTGGGACGAATTTATCACCTAAGCATCAACTCAAATACTTACTACAACGAGATTGCAGAACAAAACGCGATAAAGACTATTTATATTCCGCCAGTTAGGGGTATTATTTTTGACACACATGATAAGCCAATGGCTGTTAATCGTCTTGGCTTTTCAGTATCCATTAGACCTCATTTAAGTACTAATAAAAAGGTAAAAATTTTAGATGATGAGTTAGCTTACATTGGCTCACTATTTAGTGATCTAAATGTTACAAAGCTTAAAAATGAATACATAAAAAATGACTCAGCTTATAACCAAGATTTTATAAATGTGGTCGAATTTATTGATTATGATAAATTTTTACCATTTTTTGCATCACTTTCTTTGCGTGAAAATCTAGAGATAAGACCCGCCTCAAAACGCCACTATCCATATAACGATCTAGCTTCTCACATCATCGGCTACGTTGGTAGGGCAAATCAAAAAGATATGGATAATGATCCTTTGACAAAGCTTACAAATTATATCGGAAGAAGTGGTGTGGAACGATTTTATAATCCGATCTTACAAGGAATTCAGGGGTTTAAAAAGATAAAGGTAAATGCCTTAAATGAAGAGATTGAGCAGATAAACTATCAAGCACCACAAAGTCAAAACATCAAGCTTGCAGTCGATCTTGAGCTTCAGCAGTTTGTGGCCGATGTCTTTGGCAAAGATGCAGGAAGCATCATAGTTATGAGTCTAAAAGATGGTGCTATCATAGCTGCTGGTAGCTTTCCAGAGTACGATCTAAACCCATTTGTACTTGGAATTTCTCAGCCTGAATGGGAAGAGCTTGTAAAAAACGTCGATCATCCTTTTACAAACAAGCTAATAAACGGCCTTTATCCGCCAGGTTCTGTCGTAAAAATGGGTATGGCACTTGCGTTTTTGGATAATGGCATGAGTAAATACGATAGCTTTTTTTGTAGTGGCTCGTATGAGCTTGGAGGACGTAAATTTCGTTGCTGGAACTCTCACGGACATGGAAATGTTAATATGAATACGGCAATTAGAGAGAGCTGTGATGATTATTTTTATAAAGGTAGTCAAAAGATAGGGATCGACGCTATTGTGCCGATACTTGAACGTATGGGTTTTGGTAGAAAAACCGAGGTTGATTTGCCAAATGAGTTTGTGGGGACTTTGCCAAGTAGAGAGTGGAAGATGAGGAAGTATGGCAAAGCGTGGTTTCAAGGTGAGACCCTTATCACTTCTATCGGACAGGGAAATTTCTTAGTCACGCCTATGCAAGTGGCAAAATATACAGCAGGCCTTGCAACTGGGTTAAATGTGACTCCACATTTTTTAAAGAGCATTGATGGCAAGGATGTTGATTTTACACCAACAGATGATGCTTTTACGCCGTTTGAAAAATCACAGTTACCAGCCATTAGGCATGCAATGTATGAAGTGGCAAATCACCCAAGAGGAACGGCAAATAGGCATTTTATTGGAAGCCTAGTTAAAGTTGCCGCAAAGACAGGTACTGCCCAGGTCGTTGGAATTTCTCAAACTGAAAAGAAACGTATGAAAGAGGAGGATATGGCGTATTTGCAAAGATCCCATGCATGGATGACTACATATGCGCCCTATGAAGATCCGCAATACGTTATCACAATGGTTATCGAGCATGGTGGCCATGGCGGAAGTGCGGCTGGGCCAAAAATCGCTCAAATTTATAATAAACTCGTTGAAATGGGATATATAAATTTAGAAAAAATCCAAAGTGATCAAAATAAAAAAACAAGACAACAAGAAAAATAAAGATCACTAAAAAGCCATGGTAGTGACCGCTTGCTTAAAATTTTTACCTTGTGCTTAGTGCATTTTGGCTAAATTTATCAACTACTTTTTAATCTTCTTTATTAAATTTTGGTAAGTTTGACTGAGAATTTATGTTTTTGGTAGCTAGCAAGAGTCTAAACGTTGATATATCTTTAAATTTACTAAATGCCCTTGTTTTAGAGGCTCATAAGGAAAATTTTTGATTTTTATATGCGATTTTATCAGTGGCGTTTACCTTTTTAAAGCCATTTAGCCTTAGCCTGCAGCTATCGCAAAGTCCGCATGCCTCGTCCTCACTCTCGTAGCAGCTCCAAGTGAGCTCTAGCGGCGAGCCAAGCTCAAGAGATTTTGCTACGATGTCAGCCTTACTTAAATTTACAAGTGGAGTAATTATCTCGCACGAGAAACTAGGCGATGTACCCAAATTTATAGCCTCGTTTATACTTTTTATGAAGCTTTCTTTGCAGTCAGGATAGCCCGAACTATCTTCTTCTACGACTCCGATATAGATAGCTTGTGCATTTTCTTTTTCAGCAAGTGCAGCAGCGACCGAGATAAAAATACCATTTCGAAAAGACACGTAAGTATTTGGCACATCTTTTTCCACTCCGTCTTTTCTTATTTGCAAGCTTTCATCGGTTAAAGAATTTCCGCCTATTTGGGCAATAAAGCTAACATCTAGACTCATCTTTTTTGCAATGCTTAGTCTTTCGCAAATTTCGTTAAACGCACGTTTTTCGCGTTTCATCGTTCTTTGGCCATAGTCAAAATGAAGTGCTACAATATCATATCCAGCCTTTTTTGCCATTACAGCACAAAGCGTGCTATCCATACCGCCGCTCATTATACAAACTGCTTTTTTCATATTTTGCCTTTTATTTTTGCTAGAATTATACAAAAAGTTACTAAGGAAAGAGCCTAAAATGATACTTTGCGAAGAGAGCTATCCAAAAATTTTAGATGAAATTTGTGAGTATTTGACACTAGGAGAAATCGAGCTAGTTTTTGTTGATAAAGAAGAGATGAGAGAACTAAATAAAACTGAGCGAGGCATTGATAAAACGACAGATGTTTTAAGCTTTCCGCTTGAGCTTGTCATTCACGCCCCACTTGGCTCAATCGTTATAAACAAAGATATGGTAAAAGAGAAAGCTGCAGAGCTAAATCATAGTGAAGAGGCCGAAACCGCACTACTTTTTACACATGGATTGCTTCATATCTTGGGATTTGATCATGAAAAAGATGATGGCGAAATGAGAGAAAAAGAGTGTGAGGTTATCAAGAAATTTGAGCTGCCTAAAAGTCTAATAGTAAGAAGCGAGGATGTTAGGCTGATTGATCTTATAAATAATAAAAACTTAAAAGAGTAGATTTTCTTCAGATGTTTTGTGAAGCTCTTCTAAAAGCTCCTCTTTTTGGCATAAAATCAATATGTAGATAAAATTTTTAAGCTTTTTTATCTCGCTTAAATTTTTAAAGTAGATTGTATTTTGTACTTTTAATAACGAGCCTTCTGGCAAGCAAATTTTTATCTCATCAGGGCTAAATTTTTTATTTAAAAATATACTTTGGCTTATGAATAAATCTTCATCGCTTTCAGTAATTATGGCTCTAAAGCTATTTCCAAAACTAGTAGGAATAAAATTTTTATCTATAAAAATCGGGTCAAAATGCCCGTGAATCCTACCTTCGTAAGGCTTAAATGAAATTTTATTGCTATCAAGAAATTTTAAAAGCCCATAAAACATCCCAGCAAAAACTCGTGGTATGTTTAAGTTTTGATAGTATGTTTGCTTAAAGACTGTGTTTGTAAAAAAGATCGAGCTCGGATTTATCTCGTGCATAGTTGTATCTGTGTAAATGGTCTCAAAAAGAGGCGATATTCGCTGAAGTGTTCTTGAATCATCGCCAAAAAAGATATCAAAGACCTTTGCATGAAAAATTTGATTGAAAAGCTCAGTGATATTTTTTGACATGACGTGTGCGTTAGAACCAAGTTTTGATTTTTCTAAAAAGTCATTTATAAAAGGATTTACGGCGCAAAATTTTAAATCTTTGTGAGTAGCCTCAAATCTCATGAGCTTTATCATGGCAGTTTGTAAGCTACTAACTTTTAAAAAAGCGATCTCTTTGTCGATAATTGGCACATTATCTTCGCTAATTATGGCGTATGCGCCTTGTTTAATCGCTGTTTCTATGTCGCTATCGTTCGCGTTTAAGCAAATATACGCAAAGCCACGTCTTACATGTTTTAGCTCGAAAACAAACTCGCTTACGCTAGTTATCGTCGGTGCATTTAGAGCCTCGGCATTTATTAGACGAGTTAAATTTTCTATTGTCATTTAGCCAACGATCGCGCCGTTTTTGACCTTACCTTGCGCACCAAGAAGCGTTAGTGAGCCGTCTGATGCGCTTAGGATCATGCCTTGGGAGACATATTTTTTCATCATCGTTCGCTCTTTTAAATTTGCTAAAACGCAAACTTGCTTGCCTACAAGCGAGCTAGGCTCGTAGTATTTAGCGATACCAGAAAGAATTTGACGCGGCTGCTCCTCGCCAAGATCTATCTTAAATTTAAGCAGTTTCTCACTGCCCTCAACCCTCTCGCACTCGAGCACTTCGCCTACTTTTATCACAATTTTGGCAAAGTCATCGATGCTAATAATATCTTCTTCTTTTTTCTCCTCTTTTGGCTCAGCTTTTGCCTCTTTTTTTGGCTCTACTTTTGGCTCTTTTTTTGGCTCTACTTTTGGCTCGCTAGCCTCGCCCATTAGCTCTTTTTCTATCCTTGGGAAGAGTGGCTCAGTAGCTTTTGCCACAAAATTTGAAATTTCATTTTTTAATACAAGGGTTTCGTAAGAAGCCGTATCTATGCTAAAGCCAAGCGTATCAGCTATCTTAGCGCAAGTTTTTGGCATAGCTGGGCTAAGTAGTATCGCCACTTTTGCAAGTAAATTTGCGCAAAGTGCCACAAGTGCGTTTGCCTCGTCACTTTTGCCAGCTTTTACAAGCGACCATGGCTCATACTTCGCAACGGCTGCGTTTGCTAGTGTTACAACCTTCCAAAGATCCTCTAAGTAGCGATTTGTAGCTAAATTTTCTAAATTTTTAATAGCCTCATCAAGATAACCTTTTGCCTCATTAAGCTCGGCGCTGTGAAGTCTTAAGACATCTTTTGAGTCGATTTTGTAGTCGCTATATTTCGCACTCATACCCACTATTCGGCTTAGTAGGTTGCCAAGACCGTTGCCAAGTTCTGAGTTTATGCGCTCTATCAAAGCTTTTTGGCTGTAGTCGCCATCTTGTCCAAACGGCACTTCTCTAAGTAAAAAGTATCTGAAATTTTCAAGTCCATAAGCGTTTGCGACCTCTCTTGGGTTTATAACATTACCCTTGCTTTTACTCATTTTTTCGCCATCTATCGTCCACCAGCCGTGTGCCGCGACGTGTTTTGGTAGTGGCAAGCCAAGGCTCATCAAAAATGCTGGCCAGTAAACTGCGTGAAAGCGCAAAATATCCTTGCCAACAATGTGTGTTGTGTTTGGCCAAAAGTCCATTCTAGCGTTATCTCTTGAGTATCCTAGTGTTGTTAGGTAGTTTATGAGTGCATCAAGCCATACGTACATAACGTGCTTTTCGTCGTTTGCGCTCTTTGGTAGCTTTATGCCCCAGTCAAAGCTCGTTCTAGTTACCGAAAGATCTTTTAGCCCACCTTTTACAAAGCTTACGACCTCGTTTTTCTTGCCTTTCGGGATAACGCAAAGCTCATCGTTTTCGTACCATTTTAAAAGCGCGTCTTCGTATTTTGAAAGCTTGAAAAAGTAGCTTTCTTCTTTAACTAAAGATGTCACACGGCCACAGTCTGGACAGCGGTTGTCTTCTAATAAGTCTCTTTGGTTGAAAAATGTCTCGCAGCTAACGCAGTAAAAACCCTCGTATTCGCCCTTGTAGATATCTCCATTGGCTTGCATTTTTTCAAAGATATTTTGCACGGTTTGTTTGTGCTCTTCATCGGTTGTTCTTATAAAATGGTCGTAGCTTATCTCAAATTCGTCCCAAAGCGACCTAAATTTAGCACTGATCTCGTCTGCATACTCTTTTGGCGTCTTGCCTCTAGCGCTTGCGGCCTGCTCGATCTTTTGACCATGCTCGTCTGTGCCAGTCATAAAGTAGGTCTCTTTGCCTTGTAGACGATTAAATCTAGCAAGTGTATCGGCGATGATGGTAGTATATGCATGACCAATGTGTGGCACGTCGTTTACATAGTATATTGGGGTCGTTATATAAGCTTTTTCTTTCATATTTTTCCTTTAATTTTAAAAATCAAATCCACCATCACTGCCAGTATTACCCTTTGACATCGAGTTATAGCAGCTATTTACGTACTCTTTTCTTGTCTCGCAGTCAAAAAATACTTCGCAGTTAAAGCAGCTTTTTTGCCCTTTTTGGCTTTGGCACTCTTGCAAAATTTTTGCTTTTTGCTTTAAGGCTAGTTCAAATGCGTCAAGTGACTCGCTCGCTTGTGTTTCTTGCATTATTTTTGCTCGTAAAATTTATGCAAAAGAGAAATTTCATCACGTGAGCCAAAAAAGCATGGCGTTGTTTGGTGATTTTTTTCTATTTTTATATCAAAAAGTGTTTGGTTTTTGCCGTTTGTCGTTGCGCCCTTTGCGTTTTCATATATGAAGGCAAATGGCAACACTTCAAAGACTACTCTTAGCTTACCATTTGGATGATCGCTCGTTGCTGGATAGCTAAAAAGGCCGCCACCTTTTAGCAAAATTTGATGCAAATCGCTCACCATCGCACCTGAGTATCTTAGTCTGTAGCCCTCGTTAAATAGCTCATTTATAAAATTTCTATGCGTTTGACTCCAGCCTTTTTGCGTAGCTCCTGTGGCGTTTAGCTTGCCCTTTTCTTTTAGTTTAAGCTCTTTTACAAATTTAAACTCGGCATCTTTACCAAGTCTATAAAATTTAGGCAAAGCGCCCTTTTTCTCAGCAATTACCAGCTCAAGCCTTGGGCCATATATGCTGTAAGCTGCGGCTATTAATCTTTCTGGTTTTACCTCGTCTTCGTAGATACCAAAGATCGAGCCAACGGCAAAATTTACATCAACTAGGCTTGAGCCATCAAGTGGATCGTAAGCGATGATAAATTTAGCGTTTTTATTGATCTCAAGCTCGTCCTCTTTCTCTTCGCTAATTAGCGCTTTTACGCAGGCAAGCTCCTTAAATTTAGCTGTGATGATCTCGTCGCTTTTGACATCAAGCTTTAGCTGTGTGTCGCCGGTTGCATTTTCGTGAGTTGTGTAGCCAAGATCGGCGTATTTTATCACTTCGCTTATCTCTTTTGCGATCTCTTTTATGGTGTTAAAAATTTGATTTAATTCTTGCATTATACAGCCTTTGCATTTTTGATTATCCACGCACAAATAGCGTCTATATCGTCTAAATTTATATTTTTTATCTCGTAAGGAATTTGTTTTTTGTATGTTGCGATCGCATCTGAAAAGCTAAGATATTTTTCATCTATTTCATCTTTAAAAACACTTAACCTTGGTAGTGGAAGCGTCTTTAAACCCTCAACTAAGAGCATATCAAACTCGCCTAGCATTTTAATGACGTCACTAATTTCTTGTGGATTTTGTGAAAAATAAGTTGTTCTAGTCGGACTCATCACCACCACATCTGCCCCAGTTTGTGAAAATCTAAAGCTATCCTTGCCTTCAACGTCAAATTTGGCCTTGTCGCCTGGATCGTGTTTTACTATCGCGACTTTCAAACCATCGTCTATAAATTTCTTTGCAACTTTTAAAATAAGAGTCGTTTTTCCGCTATTTGAAGGGCCAGAAAAAGCGATAGCAAGTCTTTTCATAAGAGCCTTTTTTATTAAAATTTCCTGCGATTATAGCTTATGTTGGCTTTAAAATTTATGAGTGAAATTTAAAAATTAAAATGCTAAAATGCAAGAAATTTTAAAAATTTAAGAGTTCTTATGAGTAAATTTATATCTTTTTTTGTACTGATTTTGATGATATTTGGTTGTGCTGAGCACAAGGTGATTGTACACGAGCCATTAAAAAATGAGCTTCTAGCTTACACGAGCAAAAGTGAGATTATTGATGGTGCCAACAGGACGCTCATCATCGCTACTTATTTAAATCCGATCTACAATTCAAATTTAGACCAGAGCAAAGAGCACTTTTTGGTGGCCATAAATCCAAAAGAGCACGCTAGTGAGCTAAATAATATCAAGGTAAATAATGACTCAAATGCCACAAATACAAGACTGCTTGATGAAAATGATGAGATGCTAAAATTTGCTGGATTTTCTATGCCTTGGTCGGTTTATTATGAGGTGACCGCACCAAGTAAGCAAAGCGATGATCTCACTCTTAGTTTCGAAATTTATCAGTCAAGGCCGGTTTTGTTAAATTTTCGAAAAGTTGCGAAATCTTTATATTGGAACCAGTAAGCGCCATATAGATCACGTAGTTGGCAAGCACCTTTTTGCCGTAGTTTCTAGTCTCTGCGACTGGGACAAGCTCGATCGATAAAAATGGCTCAAATTTTCCCTCTTTAAACATATCATCTCTTGTGATAAGCTTTTTAGTAAAGCCGATACCGCCGTTGTACGCGTATGCGGTAAAGAGCGGGTGATAGAGAAATTTATCAAGATAGTTTAGGTGATGGTTTGCAAATTTAAATGCAATATCTGTTTTAAAAAGATCGTCTTCATCAAAATTTGGGATTTTTAGCTCTTTTTTGCCGATCGCATTTGCGAGAAATGGCATAAACTGCATCATACCAAGGGCGTATGAAGTAGAAACTACGCTTGGGATAAAGAGACTCTCTTGTCTAGCTAGGGCGTAGATCATCGACTTTCTCTCGTTGCTGATACCCTCAAGCTCAGGAGAGCTTGGCATTAAGAAGTATTGCTTCTCCCAGCCATGCGCTTTTTGCATGAAGTATGCATAGGCGCCAATGCTTTCGTTTGTATAAAATTTCTTCGCAAATTCGCTTGCTTGCGTGGCATTCATATCTTTTGCAAGGGCTACAGTTTTGTTCCATAAAAACGGATCGCTCACGTCAAAATTTTCGATATTTTGCTTATTAGGCCTTGGCACGATGACCTCAAGCGGTTCGCCACCTATCAAATCTCTTGCGTAAAGCGAGTAGATATTTGCATCTTTACTGACACTTAGCTCTTTTAAA
Organism: Campylobacteraceae bacterium; assembly: GCA_902387145.1. GTDB lineage: Bacteria > Campylobacterota > Campylobacteria > Campylobacterales > Campylobacteraceae > Campylobacter_A. The sequence continues at coordinate 335,669 of CABMKY010000001.1, forward strand.
AAGCTTTCATTTTTGCTTATCTGGTACTGCCAAAAGGTCGCATTATCCCTTTGCCAAGCTCTTTCAAATGTGCTCTTGGCTCTTGCAAAAAGGCTAAAGGCGATATCGTCTTGTCCTAGTAAAATCGCATTTAATCCAAGTGTAAAAGCGTCATTTTTTTCAGTGACAGCTGGATCGATGCTTAGCAAATTTCTCCTAAAGTCTTCATATTTTTTATTAAAAACAATATCGTTTAATAAATTTGTAAAGCCCTTTTGAGAGTATAGCTTGGTCATGAAATTTGCATCAAAGCTTTCGCTAAAAAGTGTACTTTTATTTTGCGGGCTAGAGGCGTTAAATAGCTCTAGAAAGCTCTTTGTATCGTTTAAATTTGCAAAAGCTTTAGCCGGATTTGCTTCATTTAATACGAGTAAAATTTTTGATTTTTCTGGATTTGTCTTTGCAAGATTGGCTGCTAAAATTTCACGAGTGTGATTATCAAGCTTTAAGCTAAAAGCAATAGATGTTAGCAAATTTTGGCAGGTTAGATTTGCTTGGGTGATATTTTTTGCATTTACACCAGGGCATTTGCTAGGAGCCGCTTTTGGAGGTAAAATTTTATCGATTGATTTTTGAACAAGGCCTGCTTTTCTAAACACATCATGCGAAAGATCTGCGATCTGCTCTTTTGTATAACTGCCTTCGTTGATGAGGCGGTTTATGTAGTAGTCTTTTGCCAGGCTTTTTGGCTCGTTTTTTAGCTCTTCGTAGGTATAAATTTTAGCTAAAAGAGTAACACAGACAAGAGAGAGAATACTAAAGTGACGCAGCAAAACCAAACAAAAGCCTTATTAAAAATTGATCTAAAAATTGAAGTGCTAAAAGCACAATAAGCGGAGTAAAGTCGATGCCACTAAAATTTGTTTTTATGTAGCGCCTAATAAAGCTATAAACTGGCTCAGTTAGCCTATAAAGCAGCTGCACGACCGGCGAGCTAGGATCAGGTCTGACCCAGCTAATTAGTGCTGCTGCGATGATGACCCAAGTATAGACTGTGATAATAAGGTGCAAAATGTTTGCGATCGCTGAAAATAGGGTGGAAAGTATCATTTTTGCTCCTAGATTAAAATTTTAGCCAGATCATCTTTGATAAGAGGATAGAGCTCGCTTAGCTCAGGACCGTGAAGGTCGTTTGTAAGAAGCGCACGTAGCGGCATGAAAAAGTTTTTGCCTTTTAAATTTGTAGCGCTCATAAGCTCTTTTTTAAACTCATCAAAAGTTTCATATGTTTTTAAATTTTGAGCTGCTTTTTTAATGATATCAAATTCGTTTTTGTACTCATCTGGAGCTGTTTTTGGTGAGTATATAGCCTCTACTTTTGCCTTTATCTCAGGTACTAGTGAGCTTTCTTGAGTGTAAAATTTAACTAGCTCAACCTTGCTATCATCCACGCCAAAGATCTCTTTTATGCGCTCTTTTGAAGCAAGCTTGATGTGTTCTCTATTTATCTGCTCAAGTTTTTTCACGTCAAATCTAGCAGGTGAACGTGAAATTTTGGTTATATCAAACCACTTCACCGCCTCTTCGATCGTAAAAATTTCAGTTGGAGTTTTGTTTCCAAGAAGTATCAAATAGTTTGCAATCGCCTCAGGTAAAAATCCCTGCTCAAAGAGCCATTTTACGCTTGATTCGTTCTCGCGTTTGCTCATTTTTTTACCTTCAATATTTAAAAGTATAGGCAAATGCGCGTAGTTCATCTTACCGGTATAGCCAAGGCCTTCACGTATGAGGTCTTGCTTTGGTGTATTGCTCACGTGATCTTCGCCACGTATGACAAAGGTCACGCCCTCAAGCATATCATCGACTGCGCAGGCGAAGTTGTAAGTTGGTGTTTTGTCTGCTCTCATGATAACAAAGCTATCAACAGCGTCTGGCTCGAAGCTCAGCTCGCCCTTGATCGCATCTGTAAAGCTCATCGTGCGTGTTGGCTTTTTCATGCGGATGACAAATGGCTTCTCGCAGTTTAAAACTTCAGCGTCGCTTAGTCTCTCGCAGGTACCGTCATATCTATATGCCACGCCTTGTTCTTTTGCTTTTTGTTTTTTTGCCTCAAGTTCTTCTTCGGTGCAAAAACAAGCAAAGGCCTTTTTGTCAATGAGGAGCTTTGAAGCTAGCTGCCTGTGGAATTTTAAATTTTCACTTTGGATGTAAATTTGCTCTGGCTTTATACCAAATTTGCTTAAAATTTCTAAGATATCTTTCTCTTTTCCCTCGATATTTCGCTCTTTGTCGGTATCTTCTATGCGTAAAATAAAGCCACTTTTATCTTGCAAAGAACAAATATAATTAAAAATAGCGGCACGTAAATTTCCTATGTGCATATCTCCTGTTGGAGAGGGTGCAAAACGATACATAAGCTCATTCCTTACGTTAAATTTTGAGTTTGGATTATAACACCAGCTTGATAAATTTAAAGTTATGTAATTTGATTTTTTTAGCCGAAGCAAAGCATTTCTTGAATAAAATCCGAACAAAAATTTAACATTTTTAGGAGAAACAATGAGTTTTATAAGCGAATTTAAAGAATTTGCGATGCGTGGAAATGTCATAGATATGGCTGTAGGTGTTGTTATAGGTGGCGCGTTTGGAAAGATCGTTTCATCACTAGTTGGTGATGTTATCATGCCTGTTGTTGGCGTTTTAACTGGCGGTGTAAATTTTACTGATCTTAAACTTACATTAAAAGAAGCGGTAGAGGGAGCGCCTGCTGTTACGATAAATTATGGCTCATTTATACAAACAATGGCTGATTTTTTAATAATCGCATTTTGTATTTTCTGCGTCATCAAAGCTTTAAATACACTTAAAAATAAATTACCAAAAGAAGAGCCAGCTCCAGTAGAGCCTGAAACTCCAGCCGACATTGCACTTCTAACTGAGATTAGAGATCTGCTTAAAAAATAACTTTATACAATTCGAAGGGAGAATTCCCTTTGAAAATCTATTAAAATTTATCTTATTTTTATATGCTAAAATGTTTTTTATTTTAAAAAGGCGAGTAAAAATATGATAGAAAAAATTCCGTTTTTTCAAGGCTTAAACGAAGAAGATTTAGCCAAACTTGAAGCCATAAGTGTCGTAAAAAAGTATAAAAAGGGTGAATTTTTATTTATAGAAGGCGAGGAGCCAAAATGGTTAATATTTTTAATAAGCGGCTCTGTTAAGCTTTATAAAACCACGGCAAACGGAAAAGAAATTTTTATTCATCAGTTAGCACCTATGAATTTTGTTGCGGAAGTTGTAAATTTTGAAAATATTGTCTACCCAGCTAGTGCCATTTTTACCATATCCGGCGAGGTGTTAAAGATAAATTATGAAAAATTTGCGGCTGAATTTTTAATAAAACCAGAAATTTGTATGAAATTTTTAAAATCAATGTCTGAAAAGATAAGAATCACAACAAATCTACTTCATCAAGAGTTAATTTTAAGCTCAGAAGAAAAAGTGGCTAGGTTTATTTTAGATCATGAAGATTTATTTAATGAGCTAAAACATACAAAAATTTCATCAATACTTAATATGACTCCAGAAACTTTTTCGAGAATTTTAAATAAATTTAAAACAAATGGTTTAGTTAAACTTGATGAGAAGAACCAAATTTTGGAAAAAGATGTAGGTGGGCTACAAGAAATTTATTCTTATTGAAAGTTAATATCAAATAAATATTTTCATTTACTTAAAGAAAAAATTTATATATTTTTGGATAGTATTCGTCTAAAATTTTCGTAAAAATTTACGATATATTGATAAATTCAGGAGGAAATTTTGGCTGAAGTTAAGAAGAAATTTTTTGTTTGGTCATCTGTTGTTATCGGCATTGTGATCGGACTTATTGCGTCTATGGGTATTGCTGATGCACTTCACGCGACTGGTAGCGGCTACATCTGTACTATTTGCCACACGATGGATCCTATGAATGCTGCATATCATGAAGATGTACACGGCGGCAATAACAAGCTTGGCATAAAAGCTGAATGTTCAGCCTGTCACCTAAATCATACAAGTGCCTATACCTATGTGCTTACAAAACTTAAAGTATCGATAAATGATGGCTATAAGACATTTTTTACAGATACAGACAAGATCGACTGGCGTAAAAAACGCGAGCATGCATCTCACTTTGTCTATGATAGTGGTTGTATGACTTGCCACTCAAATTTAAAAAATGTTATTCAAGCTGGTAAATCATTCTTGCCACATAGAGATTATTTCGTTCTTGGAAATCCTAATAAAAAATCATGTGTTGATTGCCATGAGCACGTTGGTCACAAAAATTTAGGACTACAAATCGATAAATTTGAAGCAATTAAAAAACAAGAAAACAATAAAACCAAGTAAGGAGGAGAGATGTTTAAAAAGTCGCTAATGTTATTAGCCTGTCTAATGTCTTTTGGCTTTGCCGCAAACATGGATGCAAATAAATCTGACGCTTTAAACCTTAATGTTGTAAAAAACATTAAAGTTGCTCACAAAATGTCAGACTTATCAAAAAGCTGTGTTGAGTGCCACGCTAAAGAGACACCCGGCATAGTTGCCGATTGGAAAAATAGTCGCCACGCTCACGTTGGCGTAAGTTGTATGGATTGCCACTCTGTAAATGCAGATAATCCTATGGCTTCAGTTAAGGTGCATCCAAAAGATTCTAACAACCATGTTTCAATGCTAGTTAGCCCAAAAACTTGTGCTAAGTGTCACGAAAATGAGGTTGAAGAATTTGTTAAGAGTGGTCACGCAAGAGGTGCTATGCAAATGTATGCTAACCCTGTGATAGTAAAACTAATGTATCACTATGAAGGTATGGATCATCCAGAATACAAAATGGCTCCAGACGCTACTGGTTGTACACAGTGCCACGGAACCGTCATCAAACTAGACGCTGATCACAAACCTACAAAAGAGACTTGGCCAAACTACGGTATAGGTAATGTTTATCCTGATGGTGGCGTAGGCGGATGTAAATCATGCCACAGCGCACACACATTTAGCATAGCTGAAGCTAGAAAACCAGCTGCTTGCGCATCTTGCCACCTTGGACCTGATCACCCAGATATTGAGATCTTTAACAACTCAATGCACGGACATATCTATAATAGCGAAGCTCACAAATGGAATTTTGATGCTGCTCCTGATACATGGGATGTACCAGACTTTAGAGCTCCAACTTGTGCAGCTTGCCACATGAGTGGTGTTGGTGAAACAACAACAACTCACAATGTTTCAAGAAGACTAAAATGGAACCTATGGGGCGTCAGCAGTAAGCTAAGAACAGCTGGTGATGAACAAGCTGCTGTTGTTTACGAAAAAACTGGCAAACTAAACGTAGGAACACCTCTAGCAGGTCATCCAAATGGACCAGAAGCAGCAAGAGCTGAGATGAAGCTAGTTTGTAAAGCTTGCCATACATCAACTCATACAGATAACTTCTTCATTATGGGTGATAAACAAGTAGAGCTTTATAACGTTTACAATGCTGAAGCAACTAAGATGCTTGAAGAGTTGAAAGCTAAAAACCTACTACTAGAAGATGCTTGGGAAGATGAATTCCAAGATGTCTACTATCATATGTGGCACCATGAAGGTCGTCGTATGAGACAAGGCGCTCTAATGGGTGGCCCTGACTACTCACACTGGCATGGTGTATTCGAAGTTAAAAACGATATAAGAAAACTTCGTGAGATCTATAAACAAAGAATTGAGACTGGTAAAGTTAAATAATTCTTTATAAGGTGGGTTTTCTCCCACCTTACTTTCTTAAATAACTATTAGATTTACTCAACTTAAATCATTTTTTATACGTTCAAAACTATACAATTTTTAAGACTAATAACATTAAAAGTAAGATATTAATTTTTATAGTACAAATTTAAAAATATAAAATATAATTTTTTATTTTTACAAGGAGAATTTTTGGGACTTTTGAGAATTATTATTGGAGCATTTATATTTAGTTTTCTTATAAATTTTTATTCGTATAATCGTTTCATAAAAAAGGTCTCATTTTTTATACCATATCTTGCTAAAATCAGGATACTTTTATATGTTATTTGTATTCTTGAGTTTATATTTGTTCTTCAGATCAGGTTTTCATTCTTAAGCATTGAGCTTTATTTGATCGCTGGTACGCTCATAGGTTTTTCACTATTTTTGTTTGCTGTTAGTCTATTTTACGATATTTTACGTAGTATTTTTTCTAAAAGTAGCTTTAGTCCAACAAGACGAAAATTTATAAAATTTTGCTTTGATATTACATTTGTCATTTTTGTAATTGCTTGTTTTTTAAAAGGTATTTTCAATGCTTTAATGCCACCAAAGATAAGGCAAGTAGATATAAAAATAAAAAATTTACAAAGCAGCTTAAAAATAGCCATGATAACGGATGTACATATAGGAGAATTTTTACAGAAAGACTTTATTAAAAAACTCGTCAATGACATAAATTTGGCAAATCCTGACATCGTAGTGATAGTGGGTGACTTAGTTGATGTAAATGCCGCTTTTATAGGAGATTTTTTGGAGCCATTAAAAAGTCTTAAAAGTACTTATGGGACTTTTTATGTCCCTGGCAATCATGAATATTATCACGGAATAGATGGCATTTTAGAAAAGATCAGTTCTCTTGGCATAGAAATTTTAGGTAATAAAAACAAAAAAATTGCGAGTATAAATCTAGCTGGCGTTTACGATTTGGCTGGCATTAGGTTTAAACATTTAGAGCCAAATTTAGATGAGGCATTGACAGGACGTGACCCATCGCTACCTACCATCTTGCTCTCTCATCAGCCAAAATTTATAAAATCAATGCAGCAAGATGTTGATCTGGTGCTTTGCGGTCATACACACGCTGGTCAAATTTTTCCTTTTGGCCTTTTGGTTTTGCTTGACCAGGGACTTTTACATGGCCTTTATAAGATTAATGATAAAATGCAAGCTTATGTTAGCAGTGGTGCTGGATTTTGGGGGCCTCCTGTTAGAATTTTTGCTCCAAGTGAGATTGCAATATTAAATTTAAGTAAGGAATAAAATGAGTAAAGACAATCTGTTTTCTCAAATTTTTGGAAAGGTTGCAAAGATTAACTTTTTCAAACCACTTCAAGAAGCCATAAATTCTTTTTACATAAAGCTGTTTAAGATAGATATGAGCGAGTTTAAGCCAGCAAATGAATATAAAAATTTAAATGAGCTTTTTACTAGAAGGCTCATAAAACCAAGAGATTTTGATGCAGCAGATGAGATATTTATAAGCCCAGTTGATGGTACTTGTCTTAGTTTTGGCAGCACAAAGGAACTAAAGGCCTTTAGCATAAAAGGCATGGAGTATAGTGTAAGTGAGCTATTGGGGCAGAGTGAGCTTGAGGGTGAATATGACTTTGCAAATATCTATCTTAGTCCAAAAGATTATCATCATTATCATGCGCCTTGCGATATTGCCATTAAAAAAGCCATATATATTCCGGGTAAACTTTACAGCGTGGCTATAAAATGGCTTGCAAAAGTAGACAGCCTTTATACAAAGAACGAACGCGTAGCGCTATCTTGTGAGACGAAAAATGGTAAAAAACTTTGGCTTGTTTTTGTAGGTGCGCTAAATGTCGGAAAGATGAAATTTTGTTTTGATGAGCGTATACAGACAAATGCGATGGCAAATTTTACACAAATTTACGAGTATGAAAATTTACATATCAAAAAGGGCGAACGCCTTGGGAATTTCGAGCTTGGCTCAACTATCGTGATACTAAGCGAAAAAGATGCGATCGAATACAATCTCTTTGAAAATAAAGAGCTTAAATTTGCTGAGACCATTGGAATAATAAAATAAATATGCTAGGCATATAAGTAAAATTTTTATACCTTACTTGGCCGGTGTCCTATTTGCTTAGATTTTAGTGGTAAGTTTTATATGGTCTTTAAAAAAATATTATAGATTTAAAAGTTTGTAAAAGATGATGAATACATTATTTTATCTATCGAAATCTTTCTTGCTTTAATTGTGTTCTTCATTAAACCATCAACCTCTGCAACTAAGAGCTATTATCTTTACTTATAAAACCCATATTGATATCACAGAGCTGATAACTTTTACATCATTGCTTGTATAGAAAAGCTTATGTATCAATAAAGATATTAATAAGACGATATAGCTTAGTATATTTTTCAAAAGAATTTTTATCAACTATAATAAGGAAGTTTTAATTTACCTTATGCAGCCCAAGGATTAAATATTTTTTAACTATTTAGCCCAAAAGAGGGCTAAATTTAAACATTAAACCTAAAGTGCATCACGTCGCCATCTTGCACGACGTAGTCTTTGCCCTCAAGTCTCATTTTGCCAGCCTCTTTGGCTCCGTTTTCACCGCCATGTGCGATATAGTCCTCGTAGCCTATCACTTCAGCTCTAATGAAGCCCCTCTCAAAGTCGTTGTGGATGACACTTGCTGCCTTTGGCGCTTTCCAGCCATTTGTGATCGTCCAAGCCCTTACTTCTACGACGCCAGCAGTGAAATAGCTTATCAAATTTAGCTTTGCAAAAGACGTTTTGATGATCTTTTCAAGACCGCTCTCACTCGTGCCAAGAGATGCCAAAAACTCGTGTGCCTCTTCGTCGCTTAGGCCTATTAGCTCCTCTTCGACCTTGGCGCAAAGCTTGATCACCTCGTGGTCTGAAGCTTTAGCATACTCTTTTAGCGCTTTTACAAATTTATTATCTTCGCTAAGCCCCTCTTCATCGACGTTTGCGCCATAAACTACCTCTTTTGCGCTTAGAAGCCTTAGCTCTTTGTTTAGCGCCAAAAATGCCTCGCTATCTCTTTGCTCAAAGCTGCTTGCGCTTTTGCCCTCATTTAGGTGAGCAAGGAGTAAATTTGCTATCTCAAGCGCCTCTTTAGCGCCTTTTGCATTTGCTTTTGCTTCTCTTGTGAGCTTTTCTATCTTTTTGTTTAGCTGCTCGATATCAGCTAGTATCAGCTCGGTTTGGATAATCTCGATGTCTCTTACTGGATCGACGCTACCCTCGACGTGGGTGATGTTTTCGTCTTCAAAGCAGCGAACGATGTGTAAAATAAGCTCGGTTTCTCTAATGTTTGATAGAAATTTATTGCCTAGTCCCTCGCCAGAGCTTGCCCCTTTTACAAGACCTGCGATATCTACGAATTCGATGGTTGAGTATTGGATTTTATTAGGACTAACTATCTTTGCAAGCTCGTTTAGGCGTTTATCAGGCACTGGCACGATGGCTTTGTTTGGCTCGATAGTGCAAAATGGATAGTTCGCACTTTCTGCGTTTTGCGCCTTTGTAAGTGCGTTAAATGTTGTTGATTTGCCCACATTTGGTAGGCCTACTATTCCAACTGAAAGTCCCATCAATTCTCCTTGCTAAGTGCTTGTAAAAAGTATAAATTCATCCTAACGCCAGCTCCACTCGCACCTGCTTGGTTGTATCCCCAAGCCTTTTCGCGATATGCTGGGCCTGCGATATCAAGGTGTAGCCACTTATCTTTATACTCATCTTTGATAAATTTGGCCAAAAACATGCCAGCTGTGATTGCGCCGCCATATCTGCTTGAGGCGCAGTTGCTAACGTCTGCGATCTGACTTTTGATGAGCTCGCTAAGGTAAGGGTTAAAATCAAGCGTAGTCACTAGTTCGCCGCTATCTTTTATCTTATTTTTAAACTCGCTTTTTAGACTCTCACTATTGCCCATGATGCCTGTTGTGTATTCGCCAAGTCCCACGATGCAAGCGCCAGTTAAGGTTGCCATGTCGATTAGGATATCTGGCTTAAAGTCCTGAGCGTAGCTTAGGCAGTCCGCCAACACCAAACGTCCTTCTGCATCAGTATTTCTCACCTCTATACTAATGCCACTTCTTGAAATAAGCACGTCATCAGGCTTGTAGGCGTTGCCTCCAATCATATTTTCAGTTGCACCCAAAATGGCGTGAATTTCAAATGGTAAATTTAGCTCCGCTGCACCTTTTATGATGCCAAGAGCTGCTGCTGCACCGCTTTTGTCTGATTTCATAGTGAGCATATAATCAGCAGGCTTTAAGCTAAGTCCGCCACTATCGTATGTTAGGCCTTTACCGACAAATATGATGCGTTTTTTAGATTTTTTAGGCTTGTAGGTTAGATGGATAAGCCTTGGTTTGTGCACGCTTGCGCGATTTACTGCCAAAAATGCGTTCATATTCTCTTTAGCTAGAAATTTCTCGTCATAGACCTCGCACTTTATGCTTGCGATGTTTTTGGCTAAATTTTGCGCATCCTCGGCCATCTTTTGTGGTGTGTAAATTTCTGGGATTTCATTTACTATATCTTTTGCAAAATTTGTAGCATTTGCTATTATCTCTGCCTCTTTAAAGCCCTCATTTGCAGCCTTTAGATCGACCTTTTTGCTAGCAAATTCTTCAGTAGAAAAGATGATCTCTTTAAGGGTGTATTTTTCTTTTTTTTCTTTATACTTGTTAAATTCATAACTTCCAAGCAAAAAGCCCTCAGCTAGCGCCTCAAAGCTTAGTTTTTGACACTCCACTATGTATGAAGCTAGCTTTATACTCTTGATGTTTAGTGATTTTAGTGCGTTATAAGCTTTAGCCGCCGCAAGTCTTAGCTCGTCAAGATCAAGCTTAGAAAGCGGCACGTAAGCCCTTTTTGCCTCGCTTAGGATAAGGACGCTCTCGCCTTTATAATTGTTAAATTTAATAGCCTCTTTATCGCTTATAAATTTATGTTTTAAGTCCTTATCTACTACAAAAATTAGTTCAATATCAGCTTTTATGTCTTTTAATTTTTTATCAACTATTTGAAACTGCATGTCTTCTATCTCTCCTTTCGTTTAAAATTTTATTTTCGATGCGCTTAAATGTATAGATCAAAAGTCCCATAAATATGGCAACCACTGGGATAGCGACGTACCAGTGCTCTTTTGCTTTTTGAAGTAGTACTAGTATATGCTCACCAAGTATCCAAGCAGGTATGGTGGTGATCGCCGCCCAGCACCAAGCGCTAATCAAATTTATAAAGGCATATTTTTTAGCATCATAGCCGGTAAGTCCTATGCAAAGCGGGATGATGACACGAAAGCCATACATGTAGCGTTGCAAAAAGATGATCGGCCAGCCGTATTTTTTCAGCATTATGTGTGCCACTGCAAATTTTCTCCGCTGCGCATGAAGCCTTTTTGCGATGTATTTTTTATTGTAACGGCCAAGGTAGAAGTAAATTTGATCTCCCACAAAGCCTCCAAGTCCAGCTACAAAGATAGCAAGCGCGATGTGCATATGCGTTGTGTGAGCGAGAATTCCAGCCATTATTAAGGCCATCTCGCCCTCCATGATACACCAGACAAAAAGTATGATGTATCCGTACTCTTTAAGCAGTTCTATAAAAAACTCTTCCATTCTAAACCTCTAAAACGCTGTAAATTTTAGTAAGCGACTTTAGCTTTTCGATACCTTTTAGATCGACTAGATCTATGAGAAAGCACGCTTCTACGCAGGTTGCGTTAGTTTGATTGATAAGCTCAACTGAAGCCTTTGCGGTGCCTCCAGTAGCTATGAGATCGTCCATCAAAAGCACTCTAGCGCCTGCTTTTTCTCCAAAAGCATCGATGTGAATTTGCACTTCATCGACGCCGTATTCTAGGCTATATTTTTGAGAAAGCGTGATAAAAGGCAGTTTTTTTGGCTTGCGAATAGGCACAAAAGGCAGCTTTAGCCTTGCCGCAAGCGCCGCGCCAAAGATGAAGCCACGTGACTCGATGCCAGCGATGTAGTCGATATTTGCGTCTTCATATCTCGCCACTAAATGATCTATCAAAAAGTTAAATGCTTCTTTGTTATTTAGCAGCGTCGTGATGTCGCGAAAGACTATGCCAGGCTTTGGAAAGTCGTTTATGCAGCGAATAGAGTTTAGTAAAAATTCTTTACCCTTTTGATCTAAAATTTTCATAAATTTCCTTAAGTTGATGTTATAGTAGCGCTTCGATCTTGCCTTCAAGCTCACGGATGCGTTGTCTTAGCTTGTCGTTTTCTAAGCGGTACTGGGAATTTCTTGTGCGAAGTGAGGTTACGTCGTTTTTAGTTTTGTTTAGCTCGTCTGTTAAGATGTCGATGTTACCGAGGCTTCGCTGAAGTTGGATCTGAAATTTTCTTATGACAACCTCGGTGTCTTGGAGGTTATTTTTCATAAAATCTTTTGTCGCACGCTCTTTTTTTAGAAGCGTTTTGAAGTAAAAAACCATAACAGTTAGGTAGATCGCAGCACAAACAAGAGCGGTAAAAACGATCCACTCGCCTATCATTTGCCTGCCTCAAGCTCTATTTTTTTGACTCTTCTTTCGTGTCTGCCACCTGCAAACTCTGTCTTTAAAAATGTTTCAAGTGCTGCTGTAGCCACGCCAGCTCCGATCACTCTTGCTCCAAAAGCGATAACATTTGCATCGTTATGTTCTCTTGCAAGTCTTGCAGTAAATTCGTCGTGACAAAGGGCGCACCTTACGTTTTCATGCCTGTTCGCAGCTATTGAGATGCCAATACCTGTGCCACAAATGAGCACGCCGTAGCAGTTAGGCTCAAGCTTGCTCGCTAGTAAATGCGCATAGTCAGGATAATCAACGCTATTTTTATCGTTTGTACCAAGATCAACCACTTCGTATCCAAGCCCTTTAATAGCCTCTTTAAGCTCGTTTTTTAGCTCAAAACCAGCGTGATCGCTAGCTAAGAAAACTTTGTCTATCTTCATGAAAAGTCCGTTAAATTTTTTGTTGATTATAGTCAAAGTTGCATTAAAATAAAATTTTACTCTCAGCCAAAATGAAGCTATAATTTACCAAAAATTTAAAGGAGAAAATGTGAAAAAAGCACTCTTTTTAGTGGCTTCTACGCTAGCCTTTGCAAATGAAAATCTAATAGAGATCTACACAGATCAAACCATCATCGCTCAAAAATTTAATGACGCAAACAGCTCTTTTAGCGCCTTTGTGCCAGAGGGCGTGGATAGTGAGAGCATCACTATAAATGGGGATTGTGACGCGAATGCTAATCTAAAAAAAATCAACGAAGAAAATAGCCAAAGTTACATAAAATGGAAGCAAGAAGTTGTAAATTTAAATAATAAACTTGAGGCGCTAAATGCAAGAGGTAGGTTTATAGAGCAAGCTTTGATAGGAGAAGATAAAAGTAACGATGTGACAAAAAGAGCTGAGGAGTTTTATAAATTTAGCCTAGAAAATATCGAGAAAATTTCAGCTACTAAAAGTGAGCTTGAAGCGCTTAAAGAAAATGAGCCAAAGAGCGAAATGACTGGATTTTTGCAGCTTGATATGAAATTTGCTTGCAGCCCAAAAGAGGCGACGCTTTCATATATGGATGATGAGGCGCCAAAGACGCTAAATGAAATTTATGCAGATACAAAAAACAAAAATATCTTGATAAAACAAGAAATTTTGCTCACCAACCCATTTGCCAGCGATGTTAAAAATTTAAAGCTCGCCATCTATCCAACCAGATATCAAAAGGCGCTTGCTCCAAGTAGCTTTTACCCTTGGTATGAGGAGAGTGAGGCAGAAGCTGCTAGATATAGCGCTTCAAAAAATATGCTAAGAGCTGCGAAGGTCACTGCTGAGGTCGCTGATATGCGTGTGCAAAGAGATGAGAATGAGTTTGCCAAAATTTGGAAGATAGATGGGCTAAATTTAGCAAAAGGCGAGAGTAAATACATAACTTACGACACGCAAAAAATGGATGCAAATTTTAGCGTTTTTGCTGATTTTTATGGCTCGCTAAAGGCATATAATGTAGCTAGCTTTAAGCTAAATGACGACCTAACGCCAGCTAAAACGCAGTTTTATGTTAATGGTGTGAGTGTGGGCAATCCAAGCGAGTTTGAGATGAAAGCAAAAGATGAGCCCTCCCAGTTATTTTTAGGACAAAACGAGCTAATCGAGCTTAAAAAAGAGCGATTAAATAAATTTAAAAAGAGCTCGCTTCTTGGCAAGGAGCGCATAAGCGAAGAGGGCTATGAGATAAGTGTCAAAAATAACTCAAGTAAAAGTGTCGATGTCACTTTGGTTGATCGTGTGCCAGTATCTGCTGATGAGTCGGTAAAGGTCGAGATAAAGGGCTTTGACAAAAAAGATATCAGTAAAGATGGCAAGGTGGAGCTTAAATTTAGCCTTGCTCCAAAAGAGGAATTTAAAAAAGAGTACTCTTATAAGATCATAAAGCCAAAAATTTAGAGCAAATTTGCTCTAAATTTAGCGATTTATAAAGGCGCTTGCGATATCTAAAACGTATCTTGTCGGATAAAAGATAGTATCTTTTAAAGGCGAGATGAGGATGATGATAAGGATGACAAAGCCATATCTTGAGATGCCCTCAAGCTTTTCAGCTAGTGCGTGAAAGCCAAAATTTCTTAAAGCATACTCTACCGCGTGAAAGCCATCAAGTGGCGGGATCGGATAGAGGTTAAAGATCGCTAACATCAAATTTAAAAGTGCAAGCATAAATAAAAACTGAAGTAAAATTTCAAAGGTTTCTATATTTAATAGAGTTTTTAGCGCAAAAAGAGACAAGACGCCCAAGATGATGTTGTAGCAAATGCCAGCTAGACTTACGTAGATAGCTGCCTTGTAGCCACCATTTCGCACGACTGTGTAGGTATTTACAGGCACTGGTTTTGCCCAGCCAAACATCATACCAGTGCTTAGATAAAGCACCAGTGGCACGATGATAGTGCCGATAGGATCGATGTGTTTTATGGGATTTATACTAAGTCTGCCAAGGCTTTTTGCGGTGTTGTCGCCAAATTTATAAGCGACATATCCGTGAGCGATCTCGTGACCGACGATGGCGATTATTAAAGAGATGACGATAGTGGCGACTTTTATGGGGTCAAAATTAGTGAAGTCCATCAACTTCTCCTTCTTTTAGAGCTTGCTGCGTGAAAAACTCATCATTTTCTATCGTATCTACAAAGCGTCCGATACGCTCCCAGCGCACTTTGTAGTTGCTGTCCCAGCTAAAATATATAAACCAAGGCTGTCCAACTATATCTTTGTAAGCCACGCTTCCCCAAAAACGGCTATCGTTTGAGTGGTCGCGGTTGTCACCTATCATAAAGTACTCATCTTTTGGCACTTTGACGTAAAATGCATTAAAGTTAAAATTTGGATTTTGCGGTAGTGAGCTAATGAGCGCTGGCTTCATAAAAACGCTTGATTTGTTTGTATTTAGCATGAAAACCATCTGCTCAAATAAATTTACATTTTCGTCGTAGTGGATGCCGCTAAATCTATATGGCTCTTTTATGAAAAGTTTGCCATCAAGCTCGGCTATATCGTTACACGAATAGCCAAATTTACTCTCCTTGCCATTTAAATTCTCTCGGCAGTTTGCCTTTATAAAGCTATCTCCCTCTTTTGGGCGTAGATATAGGGCTTTTTCGGTAAAAACGATCTCATCTTCGCCAGTTGCAAAGCAGCGCTTTACAAAGTGAGTTTTCTCATCTTTTGGATAGCGAAATACGACTATATCTCCTCTTGCAGGACCATCGCCTGTGATGAGATGTCCATTGTCATTTAGCTCAGGTAAAATTTTTACCTCAAGCCAAGGAATTCTTGGTGTTGGTATGCCATAGACATATTTTTTAGCAAATAAAAAATCCCCAACCAAAAGTGTGTTTTTCATCGAACCAGACGGGATCACAAAGGCTTGAGCCACGAAAAAAATGACAAGCAAAACGATGATAACCGTGCCTGTCCAGCTCGAGCAAAAGTCATAAAATTTAGTAAAAGCTCTCTTCATTATCTCACTCTTTAATTTTTAGCTATCTTTGCTTGTGCAGCAAGGATTGTGTTATTTAAAAGCATGGCTATGGTCATAGGTCCCACGCCGCCAGGAACGGGCGTGATATATGAGCATTTTGATGCGACATTCTCAAAATCCACATCACCCACAAGCCTGCCATCATCAAGTCTGTTTATGCCCACATCAACGACTACCGCGCCTTCTTTTACCATATCAGCCTTTAAGAAAAATGGCTTGCCAATGGCTGCAACTATGAGGTCAGCATTTTTGCAAATTTCTTTTAAATTTTTAGTCTTGCTGTGTGTCATGGTAACCGTTGCAGAGGCATTTAGGAGTAAATTTGCCATAGGCTTGCCAACGATGTTACTTCTGCCGATCACCACCGCATTTAGTCCAGCTACATCTATGCCATACTCTTTTAAAATTTCCATCACGCCAAGCGGTGTGCAAGGCACGAAGCCATCAAGTCCGCTAACAAGTTTGCCAACATTTACAGCGTGAAAGCCATCTACATCTTTTCGTGGATCGATCGCTGCGAGCACAACATTTGTATCGATATGCTTTGGAAGCGGCAGTTGAACCAAGATGCCATGGATACTATCGTCTAAATTTAGCACGTTTATGAGTGCTAGAAGCTCGTTTTGGGTTGTATTTTCGCTTAGACGGTGAGCCACGCTTTTTATGCCGTATTCGTTGCAGGCTTTCTCTTTGGCTCTAACGTATGTTTGAGATGCTTTATCTTCGCCGACCAAGACGACGGCCAAGGTTGGCTTGACACCAAATTTCTTTAGCTCATCAGCTCTTACTTTTACGCTTTCTTTGACCTTTAAAGATACGGCTTTTCCGTCTAAAATTTTCATATTTGATCCTTACTTAAAAGCTTTTTTAATCACAAGGGTGGTATCATACCTAAAAATAAATTAAATATTTAAAAAGAGAGGTTTATGAGGTCTGTTTTTTTGATTTTGCTTTTTTGCGTGGCGATTTTTGGAGCTGATTTTATCACAAAGACCGAGTACGCCAAGATGCTCTACCTAAATCCACGTGGTATAGGCTGTGACAAATGTCACGGCGCAAAGGGCGAAGGTAGTTTAATCTCCAAATACAAACACTTTGACAAAAAAACAAACAAAACGGTTGACGATGAGCTTAGAGCACCAAAGATAAATGATATAGAATTTGAAAGCTTTAAAGCAGCTCTAACTAAGCCAAAAGGCGTCATGCCAAGCTACTTTTTGACAGACGAGGAGACTACGATTCTTTATGAATACATTACGAATAAGATAAATACTCCTTCAAAAGTAGTAAAAGCGCAAAATTTAAGCAAGCCTGTTACTGCTGATACGACGCAAAAACAGCCAGAGCAATCTGCCAAAGTCGCCCCTGCTACAAAACCAGCAGAGCCAGCTAAAACTACCACAGCTAAGCCAGCTGAGTCAGCAAAAGCTACTACACCAGTGGTAAAAACACCGACTAAACCAGCTGTAAACCCAAAAGATAATCAAAAAACAAATTTAAAAACACAAAATCAAAAGGATAAAAAATGACAAATAATGAGGCATTTAGCGAGGCCAAAAAATATATTCCAGGTGGTGTAAATTCACCTGTTCGTGCATTTGGAAGCGTTGGTGGTGAGCCTGTAATGATCGATCACGCAAAGGGCGCTTATCTATACGATGTCGAGGGTAAAAAATACCTTGACTTCATCCAAAGCTGGGGGCCGCTCATATTTGGCCACTGTGACAAAGATATCGAAGAAGCTATCATCTCTGCTGTAAAACAAGGCGTATCTTACGGCGCGCCATCTCCAAAAGAGACAGCTCTAGCAAAGCTAATATGTGATGAGTTTAAACAAATAGATAAAATTCGCTTCGTAAGCTCTGGCACAGAGGCCACTATGAGCGCTATCAGAGTGGCTAGAGGATATGCTAAAAAAGATGGACTAATAAAATTTGAAGGCTGCTATCACGGACACAGCGATGCACTTCTTATAAAAGCAGGAAGTGGCGCTACGACATACGGCAACGCTTCAAGTAGCGGCGTACCACAAGATGTTGTGAAAAACACCTATTTAGCAGTTTATAACGATATAGAAAGTGTAAAAGCTATTTTTGAAAACAATAAAGACAAAATAGGTGTCGTCATAATCGAGCCTATCGCAGGAAATATGGGGCTTGTGCCAGCTGATAAGAAATTCTTGCAGGAGCTTAGAGCGCTTTGCGATAAATTTGGTGCAGTACTCATTCTTGATGAGGTTATGAGCGGCTTTAGAGCTTCTCGCCTTGGCTCATATCCATTTCACGAGGTGGACGCTGATCTCATCACATTTGGCAAGGTTATAGGCGGAGGCATGAACGTCGCTGCATTTGGTGGCAAGGCTAAGATAATGGACTGCTTAAGCCCAGAGGGTGCTGTATATCAAGCAGGCACGCTAAGTGGCAACCCAGTGGCTATGAGCGCTGGTATAGCGGCTATTTCTAAGATAAATAGTGATCCAGATTTATACGCTAGACTCGAAAAGCTTGCTACAAAACTAATGAACGGCTTTAAAGAAGCTGCAAAAAGCGCTGGCATCACTATCCAAACTGAGGTTCGTGGCTCAATGTTTGGCTACTTTTTTACAGATCATGCAGTAAAAAACTACGACGATGCGTTAAAGAGCGATACAAAACTCTTTGCTAAATTTCACCAAGCGATGCTTAAGCGCGGAATTTATCTAGCGCCAAGTCAGTTTGAGACTGGATTTGTCTGCGATGCGATGAGCGAAGCGGATATCGATCTAGCGGTAGATGCAGCCAAAGAGGCGTTTTTGGAGATAAAAGCCTAATGACAAAATTTAAGATAAAAGATATCGTAGCGGGTGCTGAGCAGCTAAGCCTTGGCGTTTCAATCGTAGTTGCGATCTTACTTGGCACTGGACTAGGGTATTTTGTAAAAAAGGCTACAAATTTTACACCAGCTCTTTGGATAGGGTTTGCTATTGGCATCGCAGCTGCTATTTTA
This sequence comes from Campylobacteraceae bacterium, assembly GCA_902387145.1. GTDB lineage: Bacteria > Campylobacterota > Campylobacteria > Campylobacterales > Campylobacteraceae > Campylobacter_A. Next base: position 354,512 of record CABMKY010000001.1, read on the forward strand.
AACGTCTATAAAGCTTACAAAGCGCAGATAAAAAGCCTAGATGAGCTAAAGGATGAAAGCAGATACAGAGGCTACACAAAAGACGATGATGAGGACGATTAGTAGGCTTTTGATTTGCTATTTTGTGCTTTGGCTGGCTCTTAGCGCGGTTGGCAAATTTATATCAAATTCATTTTTTATAAGCTCGCAAATTTCATTTTTTGCCTCGCTTATCATCCTAACGGCTAGCTTTTTTGCCTATAAAAACCGCATAAATTCTCGGCTAGAAAATGCTAAAGAGGAAATTTTAGCCAAGATAGAAGAAGAGGACGAAGAGGACGAAGAAATTTTGTCCCAAAATGAGGCAAAAGAGCTTAGCCTAAAGGATGAGAAAGCAAGGCTAAAAAAGCAGAGATTTTCATTTAAAGATAAGAGTTATGTGGCAGCATTTATGCCTTACCGTTTGGTGGCTTATGTAGCATTATTCTTGGGATTTTTATTTTTAAGAAATGAAAATTTACTAAACGTGCCTGGTTTTTTAGTGGGGCTTGCTCCGATGCCTATTGGTGCATTTGTTTTTGGACTTATGGAGAATAAATTTAATACCACAAAGGATACTGATGGCAAGTAGCTTTAGGATCATCCGCTCGATGGGACCGCTATTTTTGGGCATGAGTTTACTTTTTATCGGAAATGGCCTAGTCATCGCATCTTGTAGCGCACTTCTTAAGCAAAATGGAGTGGGTGAGCTAGAGATCGGATTAATTAACACGGGCTTTTTTGTGGGTGCGTTAATTAGCACCATTACAGCTCACAGAGTCATCTCAACTACTGGCCACATCAGAGCATTTGCCATCTTTTCAGCCATTTTTGCAGTCTCAGCTATGCTTCATGCGGTAAATCAAAATTTAGTATTCTGGGCGATATTGCGTGCATTTTTGGGATATTGCTATTACGCACTTTTAATGGTTATAGAAAGCTGGCTAAATGCAAAAATTCCAAATAAAATAAGATCTCGCGTGATTGCCTTTTATGAAGGCGTTTTTTACACGAGTTTTGGGCTTGGCATTTTGATCTTAGCGCTTAACCTTAATACCTTTGAAATTTTTATTATAAGTGCAGCTTTTATCATGCTCTCAAGCATTCCATTAAATTTGATCCGTATAAATCAGCCTCAAATCCCAGAGCGTCAGCCCATAAATATCCCAAAAATTTTTGGCATAGTCCCGCTCGCTCTTGTTGGCGCACTCATTGCAGGCTTAGCAATAAATGGCTTTTTTTCGATGGCAAGCCTTTTTGTCTTGCTTCAAGGATACGGCACAAAAGAGGCGTCATTTTTTATGACGGTTGCGATGATCGGAGGCTTTTTAGCTCAAGTTTTTATCGGTAGTTTCTCTGATAGATATGGCAGAAGGCCAGCTATTTTGCTTTGTAGTAGTGTGGCTTTAATAAGTGCGGTTTTGTTTTTGCTAAATGGCAAAAATTTAACGATTGAATATCTGCTTTCATTCTTTTTTGGGGCTGGAATTTTTTGCACATATGGACTTTCTCTGGCTAGGGCAAATGACGAGATCACAGACAAGACAAAGAGCGTGCAAGTCGCACGTGCTTTGCTATTTAGCTACTCTTTGGCTTCACTTTTCTCACCGCTTCTTATGAGCTATGCGATGAAAATTTTTGGAGCATTTGGCTTTATTTATGTTTATTTGGTGCTTTTTGCTGGACTTATTTTATTTGCACTAACACAAAAGACAATACCACAGCACATGAGAAAAGAGTATAACGACAGGCTCGTTGCAAGGACGGCTGGCATCGCTACTATTGAGCAAAATGGAAATTTTGCCGATAGAAAAAATAAAAAGTGAAAAATGGACATAGGAAATTCTTTGAATATATCAAACACTTCGGTTCAGACCGGACAAAATACTACTCAAAATGTGCCAGTTCGTAAAAATGAAGGCTCGCTTTTTAAAAATCAGCCAAGCGTACAAACGCCTAATGAGCAGAGTATTTCAGAGACACTTGATAATGTTGGAAAACTCGTTGCAAGAGTGCTTGATGATCTAAAAAGTGCTTCAAGTCTTAGCAAGGCTGAACAAATTTTATCTCAAGCAAAAGATACGAAAATCGCTCCAAATTTAGCCAGCGAGCTATCAGACCTTGCAAAAAGCTTAGAAGCAGAAGCAACCCAAAATGAAAGCCCTGAGATAAAGAGTCTTGCACTAAAGCTAAAAGAATTTCTAAAACCAATAGCTGATCTAAAGGCTGGCTCACTAAATGATCAGATCAAAAACTCAGGCGTAATGCTTGAAGCAAATTTAAAAGATGCACTTAGTCCAGAGAAGCTTCCAAACTCGGTTCATAAGCTACTAAGTGATATAAAAAATCTCTCAAGCGGGAATTTACTAAATCAAATTTTAACCCTAAATGATGAAAAATTAGACAATCAAAACTCTTTTTCAAAACTTGCTTCTATACTTGAAAAAGCGAGTAGCGACGCAAAAAATATCCTTGATAACTCAAGCATAAAAACGCTTTTAAAAGATGTTGATAAGCTTGATAGTGTGGTTAAATTTTTAGATAAAAATTTTTCAAAAGATCAAAATGGCGAGCTAGTAAAAAATCAAATAGGCAAAATGCAAAATTTCATCTCAAATTTAAGCGAGAAAGTCGCAAGCCTAGCAAATGAAAAGCTAAATCAAAATTTTGGTTTTAGCCAAAATCACAAAGAGCTAAAAACTATCCTTGATAGCATAAAAAACGATCTAAAAACGCTAAATAACATAGGCGATGAAGCAGGGCTTGTAAAAGCGTTTAATGAGATGAGCGATGTTTCAAAGGATGGTAGCTTGCAAGATAAGCTCCAAAGTGCAGCGAGGCGTCTTGCTCATAGCCTAAGTCTTGCTGATGCTAAGGCAAGTTTGGCTAAAAATGAGCTAAGTGAGAGCAAGGCGCTTTTAAAGCAGTTAAATCTCGCCACAAACGATATAAATAACATTACGACTAAAAATAGCAGCGAAATTTCAAAAGTGCTAAGCCAAGATATAAAAAGCACGCTTTTAAATATCAGTGAAAAGAGTCAAAACCCGCAAAGCGTAAATGCCGCAAATAAGATGATTTCACAGATCGAGATGCATCAAATGATATCAAGCCTTCAAGGCGGGATTCAAACTTATATGCCTTATATTTGGGATGGCGTTGAGGGTGGAAATATCGCATTTAAGCAAGGCAAAAAGGATAAATTTTACGCTCAGATCGATCTAAATTTTAAGAAATTTGGACAGATAAATGTGATGGTTGGACTTATTGATAAAAGATACATCGATCTTTCGGTAGCTACGCAAACAAATGAGTTTAAGGAGCTAATCCTCTCAAACTCTAGCGAATTAAAACAAGCAATATCAAAGCTTGGACTTATAGTTTCAAACTTTAATATCAAAACTTTGTCAAAAGTGAAGCTAAATGATAGATTTAAAAAATTTGGTGGCCTTGATATGGGCTTTGATAAGAAAATTTAATGCAAGTAAATAAGAAAAAAGCAGTAGCTCTTGGCTACAACAGATCTAAAGATAATGCTCCAAGAGTGCTGGCTAGTGGCGCTGGCGAGATAGCAAATAGAATAATTGATCTAGCAAAAGAGCATGATATACCGATCAAAGAGGATCCTGATCTTATTGAAATTTTAAGCAAGGTTGAAGTTGATCAAGAAATTCCACCAAATTTATATAAAGCTGTTGCTGAAATTTTTAGCTTTTTATATAAGATCACAAAGAAATGATCTATAAATTTGCTTAAAAATTTGCAAGGCGTATAAAGAGTGGCAAGGATATTGACGATATACAAAAAAGTGGCGTAAGCTAAATATTAAATTAAAATTTTAAAGGCTATTTGTGGCACAAAAATTAATATTAATAGGGGCATCTACTGGCGGGCCTGGGCATTTAAAAAAGTTATTAAAAAACGTAAAACTAAATGGAGCTATCATCGTGATAGCCCAGCACATGAATAAAATGTTTATAAACTCTTTTGCTATGCAAATCGGAAAAGAGTGTGGCTTGGATGTTGAAATTTTAAATGAGAGGAAAATTTTAAAAGAAAATACCGTATATGTCTGTGAACAAAATGTAATGGTGTCGCCAAATTTACCGATCAGTGCAAAGCCAAATACAGAAGAAAAGACTATATATACGCCAAATGTTGATGTGTTGTTTAAATCTGGAGTAGGAATTTGCAAAAGTGCAAATGTCCTAGCTATCTTGCTAACTGGCATCGGAGATGATGGTGCATCTGGGCTTGATAAGCTTTATAAGGCTGGAGCAAAATGTATAGCTGAAAATGAAGAGAGCGCGATAGTTTATGGTATGCCAAAACGTGCAAAGGAGCTAAATCAAAGCTTAAAATCATTAAATCTAACTATGATAAAAAAAGAGCTGGAGGATTTTTTAAATGCTATTAACTAATGACGCAAAAGATACAAAAACGATGCAAACAAATACTTCACAAGATATGGATAGTTTTAATGAATTTATGAATGTTATCAAAACTCTTTGCGGAGTTGATCTGGAGCCAAAAAGAGATATTACGTTGCAGCGAATTACCATTTTTATTAGGGATCGCCAGATAAAAAGCTTTAAAGATCTTGTTTCAATGATAAGATATAACTCAAGCTTACGACAAGACATTTTAAATCTAGTAACTGTAAATGAGACTTATTTTTATAGAGAGTTGCCTCAACTTAAAGATGTGATCTATTACGCAAAGGAGCTTGGAGGAGCTAGAATTTTGTGTGCTCCTTGCTCCACTGGAGATGAGTCATATTCGCTTGCAATGCTTGCTTATGAGATGGGATTTAAACAGCATGAAATTTCAATCGTAGGTATAGACATAAACTCAGAAGCCATAGCAAGCTGTCAAAATGGTATTTTTAGTGAGAGGAGCTTGCATAGATTAAGCGATTTTCAAAAAGAGAGATTTTTTACAAAAGTCGATGATAAATTTAAGATAAAAAAAGAAAATTTACCAAGGTGTGAGTTTAAAATTTTAAATGTTTTTGATGATGCTATTTTTAATCTAGGAAAATTTGATATCGTGCTTTCAAGAAATATGATGATCTATTTTGATGATGATTTTAGATTAAAATGTGTTGAGAGGCTTCATAAATTGCTTAAGCCAGATGGTAGGCTTTATGCTGGGCACGCCGATCTTGTGCCTTACACTCCAGCTTATGAAAAGCGCTTTTCAAATGGAACTACCTACTATCTAAAAAAATAAAAATTTGCCAAGTCGCCTTTTAACTTGGGCGACTTAATTTAAAATCAATCACCTTATTTTGTAGCTTTTTAATACGATGTGATAGTAAAAAGCCCCTACAAAAAAGAGGCTTCCCATAAAACTTGCAATCATCTCAATGCTAAGTCCAATATCATAAAGCAGTCCAATGACAAATGAAATGAGAGCGCTAAAGCCAAGAAAAACCATATCGTTATATGCAATCACTCGGCCATAAAATTCTTTTTTACAGTTTTGCTGAAGCATTGTATAGGTGTAACTCCAAAGACTTGATGTGCAAAATCCAGCAAAGATAATGCCAATAAGCGATAGATAAAAATTCCAAAGCGACAAAGCCCATATGATGATACCAAGACCCTGGCCTATATATACGAAAATAAGCGTATTTTTATTTATAAATTTACTAAGTATGGCTGGAGCAAACATAAGTGAAATGGATCTTGAGGTATTTAATAGTCCTATAATTAATGATGTCGAGAGTAAATTTGCATATTTGTAATCAGCCAAAAGTGCGATCAATGCATCATAAGCGGTAATGCCAACAAAGGCGTGCAAAAATATAAGATGCACGATGAGTCTATTTTCTTTTAAATACACAAGTCCATTTTTTAGCATTTTTAGTGGTTTTTCTATAAATTCTGGCTTTAGACCTTGTAAATTTAAAAAATATAAAAATCCAAAGCTAAGAATGTATAGTATGCCATCAAGCAAAAAGGCGCTTTTTATCCCAAAGAAGTGTATATAAACTCCAGCAAGCCCCATGCCAGTAGTGTATGAGACTGCCCAGATGATAGAGTGGATCTCGTTTGCGAGTTTGAGATTTTCTTTGCTTAAAATTTTTGGCAGTACACTCATCTCTACTTGAAAATACATTCCGCCAGTGCCATTTCTAACAAAAATGATGAGTAAAAGTAGCCATAAAAAATCAAGTGAGTCTATAAAAAGAAGCATAAAAACGCTTATCGTCTCAACTGCCATCATGATGACAAGCATCGGTTTTGGGCTAAATTTATCAACTAAAATTCCACTAAATGGAGCTATGACAACACCTGGGATAAATGCCATCGCCGCACTTAGTGTGATCGCCCAAACAGGAGCGTCAAGCTTGATAAGAAGGGTAAAAATACCTGTGTGTGAAAACCATACGCCAAAATAGCATATAAGCTGAATGATGCTTAAAAGGCGAAAATTTCTCTCTTCTTTTAAAAGTTTAAGATATTCTTTCAACTTATTGGTTCCACATTAGCGTTATTTGCTCTATCTTTGTTTCATCTGGTATATCGTTTAGGCTTGTTATATCTTTTGCAAGTGGATTTTTTAGTGTGATTAACATATCGTGGCTATCTATTTTTAGATAGATATTGTTTGCGTCGCTTTGAAATTTAGAAATAACAAGAGATTTTTTTATATCTTTGAAATTTGATTTAAGGCTGATATTTTCTGGAGTTTTAAACTCGTTTGAGTAAATTTCAATGCTTGTGATAATGCCATTTAGTAAGGTGTATTCAAAAATTCTTTCATTTTTGTTTGTTACGATGTAGCTGTTTTCTTTTTTTGTATTATCCCGTTTTATGTTTTTTGAGCCATAAATTTTTATCACATCTCTATTTGCTGATTCGTTTGTCAGCTCTGCAAAAAAGCCTTTGCCAAAGAGATTTTTTTGATCTTTATCTTTTTTATATCGTCCGCTTATGTGAGCATTTTTACAAATTTTGTCATTTGCTGCTAGAAAAATTGCATTATTTATCCTGTGTATGCTTAGAGCAATGCCTTTTTCATCTAAAAGGTAAAAAATTCCTTTGTCGTAAAGTAGCTCAGAGCTAAACTCGCAAAGTGGCGAGCCATTTTTTAACGATGAATAAAAACTTATTTTTGCACCATTTTTACTTGGCACGATTACGATATCTAAAAAGTTATCTTTGTTTTTAAATTTATAAAATTTAGCAAAAAAACTATCTTTGTAAGCTTTATTTACCGGTTCAAAATTATAAATTTGAGCTAGCACGCCAACTCGCTTATTTTTCTTATCATCAAGCTGAAGAAGTGAGTTTTTATTTGGCGCAAAGTAGCTAAGATTGCCATTTTCATCTTTTAAAATGATAGCACTATCATCAACATCAAATGTACCATTTTTTTCAACCAAGCTTACTTCTTTATCTATAGTAAGCATTGTTTTTGTATAGGTTTTGTCTTTATTTAACGTAATGATAGTTTTTATGCCTTCGCAATTTGGGCAAGGCAAAATAGTGTGAAAACTACTATAAATTGAGTTTGGAAGTATTAGCTTTTCTGGCTTTTTGGGCGTATTTGCCTGAACTAGTGGTTTGTCTTCTTTTACTGTATTTTGTGTGTTTTGTTTTGGCTCTAAATTTTCATTTTTTGCGCAGCCAAGGATGAAAAATGAGATAAGTATGGCAAAAAGATATTTCATTTGCAACTCCTTAAAAATTGCAAAATTATATCATTTTGCCTTTAAAATTTATTTTACGCGTTTAAAGATGTATTTATCTTTTAGCTCGCCAGTGACCTCTTTTTGATCCATATCTAGCATTTTTAGGTTCTCGCCCTCTATTTTATAAAAGCTCTTTTCTTTATACTCATCAATCGTTGTTATCACACCATTTTTGATTGAGTATTTGCCTTTACTAACGGCTTTGTAGTTGTCTTTTGACTTGTAGTTCATCACACTTTCAAATGTGCCGTCCTTTTTTAGTATAAGGGTTGAGTCTATACCCATGCAACTAGCGCAAGGTAAAAATGCTTTATAAGTGCCCTCAATGCTATTAACTGGAGCTTCGCAGCTACTTTTTACTTCACATTTGCCTTGTGGGACGTTTGTGTTTTGGCTAGATGATGCACAACCTGCCAAAAGTAGGGCCGCACTTAGTGCAAATATAAAATTTTTCATGCTAATCCTTTTTGAAAATAAAATTTAAAATGTATTATAATACTTAAGAAAATAACAAATTATAAATTAAAGGAGTAAAAATGCAAATCGAAGCATTTGGTGTTTTAGTCGTAGTTCTGGTTATCTTTGCGTTCTTGTTTTTAAAGGCTGGTATCAAGATCGTCTCACAAGCTGATAATCTACTCATCGAGCGACTTGGTAAATTTCACAAAGTGCTTGATGGCGGATTTCACATAATTATCCCATTTGTCGATCAAATAAGAGCGATAATCACCGTAAAAGAGCAGCTTGTAGACATCACAAAACAGCAAGTCATCACAAAAGATAACGTTAATATAAGCGTCGATGGTATCGTCTTTTTAAAGGTCTTTGATGCAAAAATGGCAGTTTATAATGTAGATAACTATAAGCGTGCCATTGCAAATTTAGCCATGACAACGCTTCGTGGCGAGATAGGCGCGATGAATCTTGACGACACGCTAAGCTCACGTGACCGCCTAAACGCCGCACTTCAAGTGGCTCTTGGCGACGCTGCTGGCAACTGGGGCGTAAAGATCATGCGTGTAGAAATTTCTGAAATTTCTGTTCCACTTGGCATTGAAGAGGCGATGAATATGCAGATGAAGGCTGAGCGTGAAAAACGTGCGATCGAGCTAAAAGCCTTGGCTGAAAAAGAGGCGCTAATACGCAACGCCGAAGCGTTAAAACAAGAAAAAGTACTTCAAGCAGAGGCGATCGAGCGTATGGCTGATGCGAAAAAATACGAGCAAATCGCTATCGCAACGGCTCAAAAAGAGGCCATGGATATGATAAATGACAGCATGAACAAAAACGCAAATGCGGCTGAATTTTTGCTCGCGCGCGATAGAGTCGGGGCATTTAGCGAGCTAGCTAAAAATAGCTCAAAAGATAAAATTTTAGTTCCTTATGAGGCAACTGAGCTTATTGGGTCCCTTAGTGTTTTGAAAAATTTCCTAGCTAAGGATAAGGCGTGATCAGCCCTTTTATAATGATAGCAATCGGTGTGGTTTTGTGCATCACCGAGTTTATCTTTTTTTCATTTTATTTGCTATTTTTTGGCATAGCTTTTATCGTAGTTGGAGCTATAAATTTTGGTTTTAGTTTTGCTTGGAGCTATCAAATTTTAATTACAGCAGCGATTGCGATCGTACTTCTTGTGCTTTTAAAAGCGCCGTTAAAGAGTAAATTTATGTCTAGAAAAGAGAGCTTTAACGAGGAATTTTTAGACGAAGCCGGAGTTGGCGAGATCAGAGAAAATATGGTCTATTTTAAAGGCACTCTTTGGAAATACGACGGAAATTTAGCTAACGGAGAGAAGGTGACGGTTCTTGGCACCAGAGGTGACAAGGTGATATTAAAATAAAAGTGCCATTTGGCACTTTTATTATTTTGCGTGGGCTGGGCAGCCTTGCATATCGCTGTGCATTGAGCCTTGCATCATGCAGCCTTGATGGTGGCAACCTTGTTTTTGCATATCGCTTTTTATCTCTTTGTGATGAGGACAACCGCAACCTTCGTGGCTTGCTGGCTTTGGCTCATTTTTAGCACAACCAACTAAAAATAGTCCGCAAATAACGGCAAATACTATCTTTTTCATAACTCGCTCCTTTAAAAAATTTCTCACATTTTAGCCTTTAAAAATTAATTTTTCATAACGCCTGATTTATCATATTTAAAAGCATTTTTGGCTAAACTCTCGCCCAAAAATAAGCAAAATAAAAGGTTAAATTTGAAAAGACTTAGTGTAAATGAGGCCATCGATCTTATAGAAAATGCACCGCTTTACGAGCTTGGCAAGATGGCGCTAGCTAGAAAAAAAGAGCTTCATCCAGAGGGCATTACGACCTTTATCGTAGATCGCAACATCAACTATACAAACGTCTGCTGGGTGGATTGTAAATTTTGTGCATTTTATCGCCACGCAAAAGAAGAAGACGCTTATGTGCTAAGCTTTGAGGAGATCGGCAAGAAGATAGAGGAGCTAATCGCCATTGGTGGCACGCAAATTTTATTTCAAGGTGGCGTTCATCCAAAGCTAAAGATCGAGTGGTACGAGGAGCTTGTTGGCTACATCAGCAAGCACTATCCAAGCATCACGATACATGGCTTCTCAGCCGTTGAGATCGACTATATCGCAAGAATTTCAAAAATTTCTACAAAAGAGGTCTTAAAACGCCTAAACGAAAAGGGCTTATATTCGATGCCAGGGGCTGGAGCGGAGATTTTAAGTGACCGCGTTCGTGACATCATCGCCCCTAAAAAATGCGACACCGCAGACTGGCTTCGCATACATAAAGAGGCGCACGAGCTTGGTATAAAAACGACTGCTACAATGATGTTTGGTACGGTTGAGAGCACACGCGAGATCGTGGAGCACTGGGAGCATATCAGAAATTTACAAGATGAAACGGCTGGATTTAGGGCATTTATACTTTGGAGCTTTCAAGGGTTAAACACAAGGCTCATGCAAGAATTCCCTAAGATCAAAAAGCAAAGCTCAAACGTCTATCTAAGACTTCTTGCGGTCTCAAGGCTCTTTTTGGATAACTTTAAAAATATCCAAAGCAGCTGGGTCACGCAGGGCAGCTACGTTGGTCAGCTAGCGCTTCTTTTTGGCGCAAACGACCTTGGCAGTACAATGATGGAGGAAAACGTCGTAAAAGCTGCAGGGGCTAGCTTTAGGATGAATCAAGAGCAGATGATCGAGCTTATAAAAGATGTCGGAGAAATCCCAGCCAAGCGCAACACAAACTACGATATTTTGGAGAAATTTTAGATGAAAATTTTAGATATCAATGTAAAAAATGTAAAAATTCCAGTCGTTTTTGAAAGCTCAAAAGTGATGCCAGTAGTGAGCCTTAGACTTGTTTTCAAAGCAGCTGGTAGCTCGGAAAATGGCAAGCTAGCAGGTCTTGCAAGGCTAAGTGCAAATTTACTAAACGAGGGCGATATGAAGCTAGGCTCGGCTAAATTTGCCAAAGAGCTTGAAGTGCGGGCGATCAGCCTAAATGCAAGTTGCGGCTTTGAGACATTTTGCATCGATCTAAACTGCCTAAAAGAGCACTTTGCCTTTGCGTGCGGCAAGCTAAAAGAGCTACTATTTGCTCCAAATTTAACTGATGAAATTCTAAATAGGTGCAAAACTGTCACACTTGGCGAGATCGCAGCAAATGAAAATGACTTTGACTACTTAGCAAGGCAGGGGCTTTTTGAGCTTTTATACCCAAAAAGCGTGCTTGCCATGCCAAGTATCGGCACTAAAAAGAGCATAAAAGCGATCACGCTTGAAGATGTGAGGAAATTTTTAAACGAGCATTTAGACCTTTCAAATTTGCTTTGCGTGCTAGGTGGCGACATCGACGAGAAGCAGGCAAAAGAGCTTGCTGGCGTTCTAGAGATCCTAAAGCCTGGCAAGGTGCGAAAACTAGAGCGCTTTAGTCCAAGCAACAAGTGCGAAAGCAGCGAGATCATCAGGCAAAGCGAGCAGGCCTACATCTACTTTGGCGCACCATTTGATGTAAAACCTGAGGAGAAATACAAGGCCGCAGTGGCGACATTTATCCTAGGCGAGGGCGGCTTTGGCTCGAGGCTCATGGAGGAGATACGAGTGAAAAGAGGGCTTGCATACAGTGCCTACGCTAGAAATTTGCTAAATCTCTCTTACAGCCAGCTTTACGGCTATATGCAGACAAAAAATGAGAAAAAAGATGAGGCCATTGCCGTTATAAAAGAGGAAATTTTAAAATTTAGTAAAAAAGGCGTTAGCAAGGCCGAGCTTGAGCAGGCGAGGAAATTTTTACTTGGCTCGTTGCCGCTTAGACTCGAGACGCTATTTAAACGCCTTGATATCGCGCAGGGCGAGTTTTATGAGCATGGTGAGCTTGGGGCATTTTTAAAGGATTTGGATAAAATTTCAGCCCTTTCGCTAAGTGAGCTAAATAGCTTCATAAAAGCCCACGCAGAGATCAATCAGCTAAGTTTTTGCGTCTTAAAAAATGAAATTTGAAGCAAGTGACAGAGCAAAACTTCTAAAAATAGGCGTTGTTAGCCTGCTTGACCTTGCCCTTGTGCTACCAAAGGGCTTTGAGGATACGACGATCGCTAAGAGCCCAAGAGAAGGGCAGGTCTGCATAAATGTAAAGATCACCTCACTCGCCTCACGCCCTGGCATGCTAACGGCGCTTGCCTTTTGCGAGCAGTGGCAAAGTAGTATAAAGATCGTCATTTTTAACGCAAAGTCCTGGCACTACGGCGCTTTTAAGACAGGCAAAGAGATGGCGATATATGGGCTTTGCTCCTACGCCTTTGGCTCGTGGCAGATCGTAAATCCAAAAATCACCACAAAAATAGGTCAGATAGTTCCTAAATTTAAGACCGAGCTAAAAGATAATGAAGTCAAAAAACTTGTTTTAAAATATATAAATTTACAAAATTTATTAGCCGAGGGCTTAAGTGAGCGAGAGGCTAAATTTCTAGCTAACCTTCAAAGACTAGACGAGCAAAGCGTACAACTTTTATATCACCTAAAAAACGACAATGATGGCGTGCAAATATTAAAATTTGTAGAAATTTTTAACTACATAAAAAAGCTAAGTGCCAAAAAAACCTACTTTAAAAGCCCAAAAATCAAGCTTTTTGATATAAGCTCTTGGCTTAAGGGCTTGCCATTTACGCCAACAAACGACCAGCTAAACGCCATAAATGACATCAGAGACGACCTTAGCGCCGTGCAGGCAAAAAGGCGCGTCATAATGGGCGATGTGGGAAGTGGTAAGACGCTAGTGATCCTAGCAGCTGCTCTTAGCGTCTATCCGCAAAGTGCTATTTTGATGGCGCCAACAAGCATCTTAAGCGAGCAAATTTATAATGAAGCAAAGAGACTGCTGCCGCCTTTTATGAATGTGATGCTGGTGCGAAGCGGGGAGAAAAAGATAGACTTTAGCGGGGTAAATTTGATCGTTGGCACGCATGCGCTGCTCTTTCACGAGCTGCCAAACTCGCCACTTGTCATGGTTGATGAGCAGCACCGCTTTGGCTCAAATCAGCGCAAAAAGATAGAGGAGCTTGCCTCAAACGAGGATGAGCGAGCAAATTTCGTGCAGTTTTCAGCCACGCCAATACCAAGGACGCTAAGTTTAATCCAGTCTGAGATCGTAAATTTTAGCTTTTTAAAGCAGATGCCGTTTAAGAAAAATATAACGAGCCAAATTTTAGGCGCTAGCGAGTTTGGCTTTTTACTAACTCACATCAAAAAGCAGCTTGCGGGTGGCTTTCAAGTAGCCATCATCTATCCGCTAGTCGAGAGCAGCGAGAGCTCAAACTACCAAAGTCTAAGCGAGGCGCAGGGCTTTTGGATAAAGAATTTCAAAAATGTCTTCGTCACGCACGGCAAGGATAAAGAGAAAGAAGAAATTTTAAGGCGTTTTAGAGAAGAGGGTGAAATTTTGCTCTCGACGACGGTTGTTGAGGTTGGGATCTCGCTGCCAAGGCTAAATACGATAGTGATCGTGGGCGCTGAGCGATTAGGGCTTGCCACACTTCATCAGCTGCGAGGCAGAGTGGGGCGAAATGGCGGCGATGGATACTGCTTTTTATTTACCAAGCTAAAAGAGACGCCAGCAAGACTAAAAGAATTTTGCGCGACAAATGACGGCTTTAAGGTGGCCGAGCTTGATCTGAAAAACCGCCAAAGCGGCGATATACTAAATGGCTTTTTTCAGCACGGAGCGACCTTTAACTTTTATGACTACGAGGATGATATCACGCAGGCTGCAAAGGCCAGAGTGGCAAGTATTTAAAAGTGATAATGTATTAATGTTTTTAATTATAAATTTATAATATAAAGGTGATGGAGTTATTTTGGAACTTATAAAAGAAATCAATAAATTAAAGGAAATAGAAAATATCTATGGGATATTTAAAATAGTACAGGGCTGTCTTGGTCAAGGTGGTACATCTATTGTAAAAGAGGCCGAATTTGAAAATAAAAAATATGCTATCAAATTTTTTATTAAAAATATTTTTGATAAAGGGGATGCAAATATAGAAACTACCGCATTTAAAAGATTCAAACAAGCTCATTTTAATTTATTATCCATAGTACATAGCGGAGCGATATTGCCTCAACTACACTTTGATATTTATGATACTGGCGATATAAAAATACCATATGTTATTATGCCAAAAGCGGATTTTACACTAGAGCAATGGCGCAATGTAAATAATATAACTTTTGAAAATTTTGAGAAAATTTTTAAAAATCTTTTGATTTGCATAGAAACTATACATAAATTTGGCATTATACATAGGGATATAAAGCCATCAAATATTTTTATGCTAAATAAAAAGTATGTTATTGGTGACTTTGATATATCTAAATTTGACGAGAATATATATTGTAATCTTGTAAAAACTGAAAAAGGAGATAGATTAGCAAACTATCATTTTTCGGCTCCAGAGCAGTCAAATAAAGATGGTAAAGTCGATAGTAGTTCTGATTGGTATGCTTTTGGGCAAGTTTTATATTGGCTTATTACAAAAAAAACGTTAAGGGGGCAAAAAGATATCAAATTTGATGTCTATGATATAAGATATAAAAAATATGAAAGTCTGGTATCTAAATTATTATCAGAAGATCAAGATGATAGATTTTACTCGGCAGAAGAAATAATGGATTTTTTAAAATCTAAAGAAAAGTTGAGTGCTGAGCAAATTTTGTTTCAATTTGAAGACATAATAGCAAAATATACTTGTAAACATGTGCAATCTCAATTTGCTTTTGAACAATATAATAAGCACGCCGATATACAAGAAATAATGGATGATATATCAGGTGTTGTAGATAAATTTCATTTATGGTGGTCACAAGGTTATTCTGATATTGAAATAGACAAAATAAAACAATTGGATAAGCAAGAGCAAATATGGCTGGTGCATTTTGACGAGATAAAAATAAAATCGATATGGGTTTTTAGGTATCCGTATTCACTAGGATGTAGCCTTTTTGTTATTGAAACGAAAGCCTTAAGGCCAACAGGTATATATCCAGATGCTTATAGCTGGGAAGCTGAACAATATGCAGTTTATAATGGTAGTAAAATTACCGCAGAAGAGGCTAGTGCTGGATGGGCTGAAATAGATGGAAAAAGAGTTGAGGTACATGGTGTTGAGAATAGAGTAAGACATTTTAAAAATGAGATATACTTTCTAGCCCCACAATATTGTGGCCCCTTAATTAGACATAATGATATCATAGATAAAATATATCAACAATATAAAATTGTGCAAAAAGTAGATGAAAAATTATTAGAACCTCTAAAAAATATAAAAAAGCCAGAAAAATTATAAATTTACAATTATACTTTTAAGTTTATCGGTTCTAATTTATTAAATTTGCTAGTACATTAAAGCTGTAAATTTGTTAAAATTACAGTGGATAAGTGAGGCAACACTCTCTTTTTACTTCGTCGATGTAGCTTACGTTTAAGCTTAATCCGTAAAGCTTGCTTAAATTTTCGCTTCTGATGATCTCATCAACCGTGCCAAATCCAACCTCGCCATCACCTTTTACAAGCGCTACATATCCGCCAAGAAGCACGGCAAAGTCAGGGTTGTGAGTGGTTAGTGCGACTGAGTAGCCAAGCTCTTTTAGCCACTTAACGGTGCGTAAAAATTTATACTGGTTGCCAAAATCAAGTGCGCTCGTTGGCTCGTCAAATATAATCATCTTTGGCTGCGCAGCCATCGCACGTGCGATCATGCACATCTGCTTTTGACCGCCACTCATCTGCGTAATAAAACGCTCTTCTAGGTACTCGATCTCAAGCTTTTTAGTATAAATTTTAGCTATCTCCTCATCTTCTTTGCTAGGTCTTGCAAAGATACCGAGGTGTGCTGCACGCCCCATCGTTATAAACTCAAGCCCTGTGTAGTCGTACTCTGTGATCTCGCTTTGAGCCACATATGCCATTATCTTAGCGCGCTCTTTGTTGCTTAGGCTATCTACATTTTTGCCATCGAGAAAAATTTCTCCAGATACTGGTTTTAGTGAGCCGCTTATCAGTCCAAGGGTGGTTGATTTACCAGCTCCGTTTCGACCAAGTATGGTTAAAATCTCACCTGCACCTATCTTTAAATTTACATTTTCTAGTTTGCCAGCCCCATTTGGGTAGCTAAAGTTTAAATTTTTAACTTCAAGCATTATGCAACCTTTTTATTTCGCCACAAGACCCAGACGAAAAATACTGTGCCGATAAAGCCAGTAAGTACGCCAAGAGGCACTTCGCTCACGCTTATGCTGCGCGCTAGAGTATCGACAAATAGCAAAAATATCGCACCCATAAATATGCTTGCAGGCATGCTTTTTATGTTATTTGCGCCAACTAGCATACGCGCTAAGTGAGGCATGAGAAGTCCCACCCAAGCGACTATGCCGCTTATGCAGACGCTGCATGCTGTAAGAAGCGTAGCGCAGATGATGATGACAGCGCGCTCGAATGAGACATTTACGCCCAGCCTAGCTGCACTCTCGTCGCCAAGAGATAGCAAATTTATACGCCAGCTCATAGCGATTAGCAAAATGGCGCAGATGATCATCACTGGAGCTATGTATTTTAAGTTGTCACTATCAAGCTTTGCAAGGCTACCAAGCTGCCAATAAACAATGTCAGGTAGCTTTGTTTCAGGATCAGCGACATATTTTAAAAAGCCGATTATTGAGCCCATGAGGCCGCTTACGATGATACCAGAAAGAACTAGCATAAGCGTGCTAGTGCGCCCCATCATCTTTGGTATGGCTAGAGTGATAGCAACAGCTGCTAGACCAAAGCCAAATGCAAAAGCCTGCACCCAAAATAGAGACAGATCAAAGATAATGGCAGTTGCAGCTCCTACGCAGGCACCTGCAGAAACACCAAGTAGATCTGGGCTTACTAGCTGGTTTTTAAAGACGCCTTGATAGGCCGCACCACTCACGCTAAGAGCGGCTCCAACAAGGATAGCAGCTATAATGCGAGGTATGCGCAAATTTTCTATCACATTTGTGATGTTGCTAGCTGCGCCATCGCCAAAGCCAAAGCCGTGAGCAAGCACGCTAAAGACATCGCTAAATGGTATGTAAAATCTACCAATACCAAGGGCTACAAAGGCGCAAACAATGGTGAGCAGGGCTAAAAATATAGCAACTAATGAAAAATTTGCGTTTTTCATATATTATTTGCTGCTGCCGTCAGGGTTTAGACCTTTTAGCATGTAGCCATACTCGGTGTCGCTAAGCTCGTGGCCTAAGAACTCTTTATAAAACTCTTTTGTTTTTGCTTTCATGTCTAGGTCTTTGAAAAGATCAGGCTGGATAGTTTTTGCTGCCCATAAAATTTGAAGCACACTCTCAGCGCCATATCTATCCCAAGCAAATACACCTTTTGGGTTGCCATAAACTTTGCCGTTTTTCACAGCATTTGAGCCTGAAAATGCAGGGTGCTCTTTAACATTTTTGATCAAAGCGTCTGTATCGTTGCCGCCAACGATGATGATATCAGGATTTGTGTTAATGATCTCTTCAGCTGTTAGCTCAATCATAGAGCCCTCTTTTGATACTGCGTTCTTGCCGCCAGCTAAATTTATCCAAGTGTTTTGGATAGTGTTTGTTCCATCAACCTTTAATAAATTTGCTCCGCCAAGAAGGTGAAGTACTTTTGGACGCTTATCAGCTGGGATATTTTTTGTTTTGGCTTCTACAAATTTTGAGTTCTCATGGATCTTGTTTGAAAGCTTTTCAGCCAAAGCTCTAGCCTTGTCAGTGCCGATAACTTCAGCTGTTGCGTAGATACTCTTCTCCATATCTGGGTAGTCTCTATATATCATATTTACCGCACTAAAGCCATTTTTAGTAAGCTCTTCTTGGTAATTTTTGCTAGAAACTATGACAACATCAGGTGCTAGCTTAACTAGCTCTTCTACTTGAATATCTTTGCCATTTAGTGCAGCTGGTAGGTCTTTTACCTTTGGATAGACAAGGGCAAACCACTTGTTCTTCTTGATAAGATCTGTCGTTGTGACTACTTTATCCATACCACCAAGTGCTAGGATGATCTCATTGTTTGCATGCCAAAGTGCAGCTATTTTTTCAACTTTTTCAGGGACACTTACTTTGACGCCTTGCATATCGGTAATGCTTCTTGCAGACTCAGCTGCGTTTAGGCTAATAGCCATAAATAGTGAAGCAACAAGGCTAAATTTGGTTACTTTATGCATAAAATTTGTTTGCATATTTTTTCCTTTATTTTTGAAGTATAAACATGTATGTTAATAATATTTATATTAATTCTATGTAAATTTTGCATATACATTATGAAGAATTTGCATATATTGTAAATTCTTATAAAACTAATGGGATAAATTCTCTCCTTTTATTGACATATGTCATTATTTGCTTTTTTAAAATGAGCTAAACTTCACCTCAAAATTTTTAAAAAAAGGAGAATCAATGCGTGAATACAAAAAGTATTGGCTAGCACTTGTTGCAGTACTAGTAATTTGCTTTAGTATTTTAGGCTACTACGGCGTTGAGGTTTATAGAAGCTCGCCACCAGTTGTAAATTTTACAGATGAGAATGGCAATGTCGTGATCGACAAAGAGAGCATCTATAAAGGTCAAGAGGCCTGGCAAAGCATAGGAGGTATGCAAGTTGGCTCTGTTTGGGGACACGGCGCATATCAAGCACCTGATTGGAGTGCGGACTGGCTTCACAAAGAGTTAGTTATATTTTTAGAGTTAAAAGCAGATGAAATTTATCACTCAAAATATGCTGACTTAAATGATGAGCAAAAGGCAAATCTAAAAGTTCTACTTAAAAAAGAGTACCGAGAAAATGGCGTAAAAGACGATAAGATCGTACTTAGCAGCGATAGATTAAAGGCTATGAAACAAGTAAGCCAAGAGTATTCATCACTTTTTGGAAATGACCCTAAGTTTAAGTCTTTAAGAGAAGCTTATGCGATGAAAGAAAATACTCTTCCAAATGCTTCTGATAGAGATGATCTTAATAACTTTTTCTTCTGGTCAGCCTGGGCAACCGCAGCAAACAGACCTAATAGCGATGCTACATACACAAATAACTGGCCACATGAGCCACTAATCGATAATGTACCAACAAGCGAAAATATCTTTTGGTCAATCGCAAGTGTTGTAATACTTATTGCTGGTATTGGATTTCTTGTTTGGTTTAGCTCTTTTTATGGCAAAAAAGATGATGAAAAGTTGGAAGCTATTAGCGAAGATCCACTTAGTAAATTAAGCCTAACTCCATCTCAAAAAGCTCTTAAAAAATATCTTTTTGTAACTTTGGCTCTTTTTGCATTCCAAATTTTAATAGGCGGTTTTACAGCTCACTATACAGTCGAAGGACAAGAATTTTACGGTATAAATTTATCAGCTTATATTCCTTATTCACTTGCTAGAACATGGCACATTCAGGCTAGTATCTTCTGGATTGCGACAGGATTTTTAGCAGGCGGTCTTTTCCTAGCACCTATTATAAATGGCGGTAAAGATCCAAAATTCCAAAAGCTTGGCGTAGATTTATTATTTTACGCACTACTAATCCTTGTAGTTGGCAGTTTTGCTGGCGAGTATTTGGCGATCGCAAATATCATGCCTATAAATTTAAGCTTCTGGTTTGGACACCAAGGATATGAATATATCGAGCTTGGACGTGTTTGGCAAATTATTTTATTTGTTGGTCTTGTCATTTGGATGCTACTTTTACTTCGCGGATTTATCGGCGGATTTAAGAACAAAGGTGACAAAAATTTACTTGCTATCTTCGCAGCTTCAGCCGTTGCAGTTGGATTATTTTACGGAGCAGGATTATTTTACGGCCAAAGAAGTCCACTTCCAGTAATGGAATACTGGCGCTGGTGGGTTGTACACCTTTGGGTTGAAGGCTTTTTTGAGGTCTTTGCTACCGCTTCACTTGCTTTTGTGTTTGTTAGTCTTGGTCTTGTTTCAAAGAGATTTGCTACGTTTTCAACGCTTGCAAGTGCATCACTTTTCTTAGTAGGCGGAATTCCAGGAACTTTCCACCACTTATATTTTGCGGGTACTACAACACCTATAATGGCAGTTGGCGCTAGTTTCTCAGCACTTGAGGTAGTTCCTCTTGTATTGCTTGGTGCTGAAGCTTATGAGCATTACAGACTTCAGTTTGCTCAAACTTGGGCTAAGACATTAAAATGGCCACTTTACTGCTTTATCGCAGTTGCTTTCTGGAATATGCTAGGTGCTGGCGTGTTTGGATTTTTGATAAATCCTCCGATTTCACTATTTTATATCCAAGGTCTAAATACGACTCCAGTTCACGGACATGCTGCGCTATTTGGTGTTTATGGATTTTTGGCACTTGGATTTGTTTGGCTAGTAGCTACTTATCTATTCAAAGGTCAAGAATTTGACGAGAAGCTTATGAAAGTAGGCTTTTGGGGCTTAAATATAGGCCTTATGCTAATGATCGTGCTTTCACTACTTCCAATAGGAATTTATCAAGCATTTGCAAGCCTAGAGCATGGTATGTGGTATGCAAGAAGCGCTGAGCTTTTACAACAATCACACTTACAAAATTTAAGATGGGTAAGAATGATTGGCGATACGATTTTAATAATCGGTGGAATCAGCTTCCTTGCACAACTTCTAAAATTTATGCTTAATAAAAAAGCTTAAAACTAAAGGGGTATTTTGCCCCTTTATTAAGCTATCTTTTCATAAAATAACGCAAATTTAAAAGGAAAGAAATGATTACATTTTTTAAAAGAATTTGCGTTATTTTTATCGTACTCTTACACTCTTTTTTGGCTCTTGTAGTTGATTATTCATTTCCACACTATGCAAATGTACAAATCACAGGTGGCGATGTCAAACGTATGGACAAAGATGGCATCATCGATGCTAAAAATCCGGCAGATGGCCCTACTAGAGATGTTTATTTTATCTACACTAAAGATTCTAATAATTCAAATAAAGTCATGGCTTATAGAAATGAAGATACTGCATGGGGATTTCCGTTTTATTTTAAATTTAACTCAGCTGATGTACAAGCCAAGGCCCAGGGCTTTGCAAATAGCGATAAAAACGTAACTGTAAAATATTATGGATATAGAATTTCTATGCTTCAAGAGTTTAGAAATGTCATCTCACTAAAAGAAAGCGGCACTGATACTAGTTGGCCGGTAGCTAGCTATATATTTTACTTTATCTTGTTTATCTCGCTAATCATTTGGATAAGAAAGATAAATAAGGCCTTTAGACCAAAAACTAGTGAAAATTTAGAGAAATAGATAGCATTTGTTTTAACTATTTGATATTTTAAAAATCAAAAAGAGAGCTTTGTCTCTCTTTTATTTTTAAAAATTTCTAGTGCTATCAAGCATTTTTAGCTCGTTTGCTCTGTTGCGCTATTTGTCATATTTCCATACGCTTTTCCAGTCCATAAAAAAATTCCATATCTTGATGCTTGCAATTATTTTTTAAAAAATACTTACTTTTTTACAGCACTTACTTCTTTGCCGTGCTCTCCACCAGCTGTAACTTAGTTTATGTCGTTTTAATTTAGTTCGCCAAGATCTTCTTAAAATGGCTTACAGGGAATCCTTCTTGTATCTAGATCTATCTTATGTAGGGATATCTATTCTATAAAATTTTAGGCACTTTTTGATTTTAAAGCACTCTTTCATTATGTTTGGACGTTGAGTTAAAAACCAAAATTGATAATTTGATAAGGTTTTTTGCAACCTTAGTAATCTCATCAACAAAGCTAAATAAAAATTGCTCATAAAATTTATAAAAATATAGTTGGATTTTAAGGCTTAAAGGTTTGCTTAAATACTTGGGTAAAATTTTAAATTTAAAGCCATTTGCTGGCATATCAGTTTTTTGTAACGGGATTTCTTAGATTTTAGAAAGAAAATTTATAGTGAATTAGTATAAATTTTAGGGGGCAAAGCGCCCCCAGTTTTAGTAAAGACCGAAAGTTCCGTCTGTTCTTTTATAGATCACGCGCATTTTTGCGTCAACATCGTTAAATACGTAAAATTGTTTATCGCTTGATTTTAGTTTCTCAAGTGCTTCTTCGACTTCAAGTGGTTTATAAATTTCAAGCTCCATAGGCACGATTTCTTCAACACCTTCGATCTTCTCTTCGCCTATTCTTGAGCGAAATTCTTTGTCGTCAGCCTTGCCTTTAACAGTAAATTTCTTATCATGCTCCCTTCTTAAAACTTTTGATGCTTTTTCGATAGCAAGATCGATCGCAGCGTAAAGGTCTTTGTCTTTTTGGCGAACGACTATGGTGTCTTTATGGGCCATATTTAGAGAAAATTCTGCGTTAAAACCTTTCTTGCCTTGTTTTTCATCGGCTGCTACAACACATCTTGCTGAGATGATGTCGAGATTGTATTTGCCAAGCGTATCAAAAGCGTCTTGGATATAGTTTTTGATTGGCTCTGTTAGCTCAAATTGTTTTCCTACAATGCTTATGTTCATCGTAATCTCCTTTATAGAAAGTAAGATGATTATAACACGCTAAAACTAAAAACAAATTAAACTAAAATCTTTATAAAATTTTAAAGTTTCTGAAGAGTTCGTTTGTGAAAATTTATAGGATTTGGCGTTTTTTTATCTTTTGATGTTACAAAAACATCAAAGATCATGCTGCCAGTACTTGCGACTCCGTTTGTTCCTAGCATGATGGTCGGTGGAGTGCATATACCGATATCGCCAAAGTAAGTTATTTTTACTTTAAAGTCGAACATATCGTTAAATTCTCCATTTACTTTATCTAAGCATTTATTTGAGAAATCGGTTCTAAAAATTTCAAACATCGCATACTCTGCTGCCGCTTGAGCAACAAGTTGTGCTTGCTCTCTTAGATAAATTTCACTGCTTTGTCTAGCTGATGTGCTAGCTATCGAAAGAGCAAGAGTGCTGATAGAGGCTGCTACAACTAGAAAAAATATCGCTGCTATTAACGTAAATCCTTTTCTCATTAATAAACCGCCTTTGACTTGCAAATGGTTATTTCTGATTTTTCTGCTTTAAGGCAGAGCTTTAGCGCGATGACACCATTTTTTTCTGTAAAGACAAATCTTGTTACGTGTTTAGCTAGTGTTGCACTTTCGGCTTTGATAGCCTTTGTAGATGTTGAGCTAAATTTTTTAAAGCTTTCATTTAGCCATGGCCTATAGTTGTAGTAAATTTTAAGGTCAAAAGAGCCATTTTGTATATCCTCGGCACTTTGCTCAGCTGGCGCTATGGCAATAGCTGTGTAAGCTAGCTTATACTGCTCTGAAATTTTTTTATTTTTAAAATCACTTGAAATTTTAAGCGTATCGATTGATTGTATGCCAACTTTTGCGATATCTAAGTGCCTTTGGTCTAAATTTTCTTGATAGCCAAAACTACTACCAACTCTATAAAGTATGCTAGAAAATATCGCTACTAAACCACCATTTTCATTATCGGCGTTTATACACCTAGAGCCACTATTTACATCTTCTTCATTGCTATCATTTTCGCAGGTCAAGTCCATTACGCCGTTTCTAAAAGCATCATTAAATTTGCTTCCAGGGCTTTTTAGTCCATTTGCAATAGAACTATTTGCAAGATCTACATATCCGCTATATATACCTTCTTCGATGATAGGATCTCCGTTAGTATCATCTCCTTTATATTCGTTGATACCGTCAAATAGCTCATAAGCAGCTGGGATAAATTCTAAAATTTCAAAGTCACTACTTAAATTTACGCCACTATCATTTAGAGCTAGATAATCTCCATTTTTTTTCCTAGCGATAACGCTTTGTTTGATTCTGTGGCTAAGTAGCATTGAAATTTGCTCTAGAGCGATTTCGCTTTGTGTTTCTAGTTCGTTTATTACTTTGCTTTGAAAATAGTTTTGATATAAATTCATAAGCGTATTAAAGCTCATAAGTGAGATAACGCCAAGTACGGTGATGACTATTATTAGCTCAATTAATGTAAAAGCTTTTTTTGTTTTTTTCATTTCCATTCTTTTACACTTAGAGTGCTGCTTTCACCTATGTTAAAGGCATATCCATAAAGTACGCTTTTGCTCTCTTTTGTAGTTTTCATAGTCGTATCTAGCTTTATTTGTAAAACGTCGTTATCGTTTAAAGGAGTGCTAACTACAAATTTATCAGCTCCATTTGTGATGGTTGGAGTCGTCTCTGTATCTATGATAAAGTCGCGTTTAGTAGTGCTAGCAGTTGGTGAGATGGATTTTTGGGTATTGAAATTTTTGATAGATTTTACTTTAAAATTTACGCTTTTGATTGATTCTGGAAGCTTTGAATCACTAGGCCTTGTGGTACATGCAGATGAATTTTGCACTGGATACGCAAGTATCCTATGTCCTTCTCCTTTTACTCCACTTTTTTCATAAAAATCTGGATTTGCCCCTTGGTCGCAGATAATAAGAGGAAAAATTATAGCCTCTTGAGTGGTTATAGATGATGGCATGGTATTTTTACCGGCTATTAAGACTTGATCACTAAATGGTGCTTTTAATATTAATGACATATAAGTTTTAGCATTCATTAGTCCTTCTTGCATTAAGGATTGCTCGCTTAAATTTGAAGTAGTTCTTACTGCTAGTGGCAAGCTTGCACTTACTATGGCTACTACAAGCACTGACAAGATAAGCTCTATCAATGAAAAGCCACCTCTTTTTACCACTCTATTCTCCTGTTTGTCTTATCGCTTATATCTAGGTTACTATCACTATTAGATTTTACTCCTATAAAACCTCCAACTGCGCCGCTTGTCTTATCTTCTATGTTATTGCTCTTTAGGACTTTACCAGCCCATTCGCCATTTGGTACTAGAAAATTTAGATTAAAATTATTTGTTTCGGTTTTCTCATCAAATTCACTATAAAGAAGCCAGCTAGGTGCTCTCATTTTAGCCACATCGGTAACTGCCGAAGGGTTTCTTATAAAAATTATCTGCTCGCCATTGCTTATGCTACTTACATCATTTCTTAAAACAGTGCCGCTGTAAGTATTTGTAAAGCTAAAGTCATGATAGTTAAGTACTCCTGCGCTGTGTTTTGGATTGGTAGCCCAAAATGGTGCTGCTGGAAAGTCTTGCCACAGTTTGCCATTATCTTTCATATAGATATTTTTATTGCATCCATCGCAGTAGGCACCATAATAAATTTTGGCATAAAAGCCACTATAAAGCCCTTCATAAAATGGTGCATAAACCCTACCAAAGTAAAATTTTGCCGTTGTTTCTGTTGCTGGTTTTTCATATTTTTTTACTGTATCGGTACTATCTGACATGCCGCTAAAGCTAAAATCATTACTTGAAATAGTAAAAGGATTTTTAGCATGATTTACTTTTCTTTCAAAATTAAAATATACTTCACCTTTGCCTACGCCATTTACAAAAGTATTTTTCTCTACATAAAATGTTGATTTTGTAGCACTTGGATCTATTGCTTTTCTAGTATTTGAGCCAGGAATTTCAAAAAATAAAATTTCTTCATTTGCTTTTGGTAATGTGCCGGCATTGCCATCGTTATCTGTAAAATTTAAAGGAACTCTGTCTAGCTTTATATCAAAGTTCATATTTTTTGCATAGCAATCTTCATTATAAAGTTTTGCTGGGTCATCGTTAAACAACCTAGCAGTTACTTCAAAGTCAAGCTTTGCTTTTTGTATGCCTTCATTATCAAGGTATGTTATATCGCTATCTTTTGTTATCTTTAACTTGCTTATTTGTATATCTTTTGGCCTAAATAAATAATCTCTATTACCTTCTAGCTTTATATTGCATCCGATCCTTCCTTCTTGAGCAGTGTCTTGTGATGGATCGTTGCTAATTGAGTTTTTTACACAATCATCAGCTCTTGATGGTGTATGTTGATCAGTTATTGTATAGTCTTTGTCTAATACATAAAAATATGTATCGCCTATATCTGAGTAAGAAAAGCCAACAGGTCCACTTGATGTGTGACGGAAAATTTTACCCAACGCTTTATTTGGATCGTTAAAATCTACGCTTAGTTTGTTCTCGCTCTCTATAATGCTAGGATCGCAAGTCGCACTATATGCGGGTACAAGTTTTATCTCTCCATTTGAGCCACTTATGTTATTTATATAACCATTTGCTAAGCCACTATCAAGAGGTTTCATAGCTGCAAGAGCAATGTTATTATAAGCTTTGCCACCTATTAAAACATTGTTATTATTGATCGTATTCTTGTCAGTATCCCATAGCCTAAAGTGACTTGGTCTTATGGCAAAATCATCTAATTTTTCGCATTCAACCTTTGTAGTATTTGTCACTGGATCAAGATGAGAAATTCTAAATTTTACGCTTTTATAGGCTCTATCAATACTAATGCCTGACAACAAAATATCAGTTACGCCATTAAATGTTATATCTTGTTCATATAAATTTGTTGGAGCACTGCAAGACTCGACTAACTCTACTTTTACATCTACTGGAGCATCTGGTACTTTTTTGTTGCCATCCGTATCATAATTCGTGATATAGACATTAAATGGAGTAGAAACGATTTTAGTTAGAAGTCTATTTTTAAATTTAGTTTTAAAAGCTGCCGAGCCATCGTCTTGTCTATTGCTTGCGACGAAATTATTTGGACTGGCACTAACACCTAAAGTAATATTGTAATTTTGATTGCTACATCTTCTTATGTATGTGTCATAGGGCTGTAAATTTATATCAGCATTTGCGACCGTGGCTTTGTAACTATTTGGCTCAAATTTAGACTTAAGGGTGGTTTCATATATGGCATAAGCGTAGTTGCCTTGATGAATTAGCATTTCTCCACCCTTATTTGCAGCCGCACCTTGTCCTAAATAAAAAGTTAAGTCATTTCCGCTTAATTGCTGCAGGCCTGTGTTGTCGTTATAGTGTACCTGTCCTGACATAGTAAGCAGATCACTAGGCCCTTGTGATGATTTATTTGCGTAAATGTAAGTTGAGTTTGGATTATAAATTTGGCTTGGATCTATTGTAGCTTTTAGTGCAAAGTCTTGGGCAGCTTCATTTGTATTATTTGTAACTTCAACGAAAGTTTTTAAAATAGTATTTGCTGGCACTACTGTTGGAGTATTTTCTTGCACCTTTGTAAAAGTACTATCGCTAGGTTTTTTTGCATAAATATATTCCATATAGCAAACATCTGGTTTATATATACGGGTAGAAAAGCCTACCATGGCCAAATTTATACGGTCAGCGCTTACAACATTAGCACTGCCTGAATTTTTAATCGTTGTAACTGTAAATTTTATATCTGCTTCTTTTTGGGAATGTGACATTTTGTCTGATATATCAAATATATCTAAGTCTGCTTGAGAGTGAAATTTTTTGCCTGGATTTATAGGTTGTCCAAATTTTGTCATGGTTGAGTTAAATTGATCACCTTTTGCATTGTATTTGCTGGTTATACTCAGATAGCTACCTTCGTTTTCTATTTCAATATTCTCACCTTTTGTTTCTGGCTTTCCGCCAAAAGAAAACATTGTAAGCGTAGCATTTATATCGCCTGCTTTTGGTGTATAGATATTTTCAAATTTTACATCTACGGTTGAGCTCTTTACAGTACCAAATGGATCGCTTGACTTCATCCAGTCTGCTGCAAGCCTTTCTAGTCCATCAAATATACTAACAAGCTTTGGCTCTATATTGTTTGCTGCAGCGGTTTTATCATCAAAGTCATAAATGATGACTAAACTCCAAGCCGCAAATTGTGGTGCGATGGATTGTATCCAGTAACCATTTTGCCCTTGAACTGGTGAGAATAGTAGTGTGCCGTATGTTTTTTTTAGTTTTCTATTAGTAGAGTTGTTTACCTTATATATGCCATCATTTGGGTCTATAAATTCATCACTAAAGGGAATCGTAGTTGATCTGATATTGCCAGCATAAAATGTCCTATCTGACTCACTAGTACCAAGAGAATCTCTAACTATATCTGTTACATCAGCGCTTGCTACATATTGGTAGTTTATTCCAGCCTTTACATAGTAGCTATTAGACTCGTTTTGATTGTATGATTCAAGAGTCATTGATTTTGGTTTATACTCACTAAATGAGCCAAACCAAAAGACATCTTTTGGATCAGCATCTATTGTGATTACATTTTTTCCAGGAGCTTTAAAATCAATCCTACTATATCCTTTTATGTAATTTAGAGCATTTGTATATAAATTTGTTTTAATGGCCCAGTTTTGATAAAGAGAGCCACCCCAATAAAGCCTGGCATAGACTACGTTTTTACCTTTTAAATTATTTTGTATAAAGGTATTTTTCTCACTAAAATCAAACGTGGAAGAGGATGAATTTTTACAATAAGGATACTTGCTAGGATTATAAATATATGTTGTTTGACAAAGTGTGTAATTACTAGACGTAAAACTACCAGTATTTAAAAATATTCTATCGGCTGTAGATGATGTTCTTGTTACGTTAGATGGATCTGGAACAAAATTATATCCAGCGTATTGTGGAATCATAATAGTAGCACCAATGGTAGCTATATCTCCATTTACTCTGGTATTTAGATTTCCATTTATTGATCTTTGTCTTAAGCCTTTAGAGTGATCATCCCACATACCTATTAATGATCGTTGATTCCATGGAGAAAATTGCTCAACGTAAATATGATAGTGATCTTGTGCTAAGCCTGAAGAAAAGCTATTGGTATCTATCGTCCAGGTTCTATCAGATTTTCTTATGCAATGTGGGATATTTTTAGAAGAGTTGTCTTGGTACTCTTCAGCATCTATAAAGCAAGAATAATTTGCTCCACTACAACCAATAGATGCTGCTTCTGCTGTCGTACAAGCTCTGGGTGCACAAAAACCAAACGTGACAATAAAACAGAGTAAGTATATTACCTTCACAACAAATCCTCTAAATAACAATAAAAAATCTCTCCTTAGATTTTTAAAAGCTTTTAGCTACTATTTTTGTATAAAATTTTCTATCATTTCAGCTTGCCCATACTGAGGATATTTGGCAATGTCTAAAACGACTTGAGATAAGGTCATGTTGTCCATATTGCAAACGATAGGAGCTATAAAATTTACAGTTGATTTTTCAAGTGGGAGTGCAACAACGATAATGTTATAAATTCTGAGTTGAGAGCTTTCTTTAATCTCCATAAGATCTTCATAATAGCTTGGAATATCGAATTCGTAGCTTCTTAATGCAAAAGGATTTATCATTGTAAAAGATGTCTCATCATCTTTGCTTGCTAGCTTAACAAAAAATTTATCAAGTTCAATTAACTCCATCGTCTTAATATGCTCAAAGCCTAAAATAGGGCTTTTAACACTAAAAATCATACTAACTCCTATTTTGTAAAGTTGCCGTATTTTATCATAGTTTTAAAAAATTTATACAAAAATAATAGCAAAAAATGTAGAATACGAGGATTTAAACTTTTTAAGGAAAAGCATGAAAAGATTTTCTAAATTTCTAGCAGTTGTAGCTCTTTTGGGGCTTTTTAGTGGTTGTGCTGAAAAATATACCGAGCTTTACAATCTAACTCCTGATGAGTGGTATGCTCAGGTTATCGCTGATATAAAAGATGGTGATCTTGAAGCGGCTGATAAACACTATGTTTCAATGGCAAGCGAACACGTAGCAAGCCCGCTTTTGGAGCAAATTTTACTTATCCTTGCCCAAGCTCACGCAAATGATGAAGAGTATCTAATGGCAAATCACTATCTTGACGAGTACATCAAAAGATATGGTGATAACGGCCCAAAAACAGAGTTTGCTCAGTATCTAAAGATAAAAGCAAATTTTGACTCATTTACTCAGCCAAACCGCAACCAAAAACTTATGGAAGATAGCGTAACAGAGATCGAGAAATTTCTTTATATGTATCCAAATACTGAATATAAGCCACTTATTGAGACTATGCTTATCAAATTTAAACTCGCACTTTACTTCCTAGATATGCAAATAGCAGATCTTTACAATAGAACTGGCCGTGACGTTTCGGCTAAAATTTATGAGCAAAAGCTAGAAGATTCGCCGTTTAAAAACTCGGACCTTATAAAGCCTGATGTGGCATGGTATAGAAAACTGTTCGAATAGGAGAAATTTTGCAAATAAACGAAAATAAAGGCTTCCCAACTGAAATTCCTATTATCGTTGAGGACGAGCTATTTTTATATCCATTTATGATAACTCCGCTTTTTTTAAGCGATGATGAAAATTTAAAAGCACTTGAACTTGCCATACAAGAAGAGACTCCGATCCTTGTGGTGCCTACAAAGCCTCAGCAAGACGGCGCTAGAGACTTTGACGGTATATATGACGCAGGCGTGATCGGCACGATAATGCGCCGTGTGCCATTACCTGACGGACGCGTGAAGGTGCTATTTCAGGGCATCGACAAAGGCAAAATTTTAAAACAATCAGGCATAAACCCACTCCGTGGCATCGTCGATATGCTTCATGTCAAACGTCCATCACAGGTTAAAACTGATGCACTAATCGTAGTTTTAAGAGAAAAAGTAAGAGAGCTTTCGCAGTTTAGCCATTTTTTCCCGCCTGATCTTTTAAAAACGATAGAAGAGAGCGCTGAGGCGATCAGGGTTTGCGATCTCGTCTCAAGTGCACTTCGCTTAAAAAAACAGATCGCATATAGCTTTTTTGTCGAGGAAAATTTAGAGCAACGCTTGCTAAAACTAATCGACTATGTTATCGAAGAGATCGAGGCAAATAAGCTTCAAAAAGAGATAAAAAATAAAGTCCATTCAAAGATCGATAAGACAAACAAAGAGTACTTTTTAAAGGAGCAGTTAAAGCAAATCCAAGCTGAGCTTGGAGCGGATACGAGCCGTGAAGAGGAGCTTGAAGAGTACCGCAAGAAGCTTGATGCGAAGAAGAAATTTATGGCTGAGGACGCCTATAAAGAGATCAAAAAACAAATAGATAAGTTTTCTCGCATGCACCCAGACTCAGCAGACGCAAACACCTTGCAAAGCTACCTTGACTGGGTACTTGAAATTCCATTTGAAAATGTAGCTAAGAAAAAGTCATCCATCACTGAAGTGAGCAAGCACCTAAATGCCGATCATTACAGCTTAGAGAAGCCAAAAGAGCGCATCGAGGAGTATTTTGCTTTGCGTGAGCTTTTGGAGCTTAGAGGCGTTGGCGAAAAGGTAAATAATGGCGCTATTTTATGCTTTGCAGGCCCTCCAGGCGTAGGTAAAACTAGCCTTGCAAACTCGATCGCAAAGGCACTAAAGCGAGAGCTAGTCAGGATCGCACTTGGTGGACTTGAGGACGTAAATGAGCTAAGAGGTCACCGCCGCACCTACATAGGCGCTATGCCAGGTCGCATTGTGCAAGGGCTCATAGAAGCTAAGCAGATGAATCCAGTGGTTGTTTTAGATGAGATCGACAAGGTTGGTAGAAGCTACAGAGGTGATCCGACCGCTGTTTTACTTGAGATTTTGGACCCAGAGCAAAATAATAAATTTAGAGACTACTATCTAAATTTTAACATCGATCTTAGCAAGATCATCTTCATTGCCACGGCAAATGACGTGAGCATGATACCAGCCGCACTTCGCGACAGGATGGAGTTTATCGAGCTTAGCTCATACACACCACAAGAGAAATTTGAGATCGCTAAAAAATATCTCTTGCCTCAGGAGCTTAAAAAGCACGGTCTAAAACCAAGCGATGTTAGCATCAGCAAAGAGGCACTTGAGCTAATCATCAGCGACTACACAAGAGAGAGTGGCGTGCGAAATTTACGCCGCAGGATCGCTGATATATTAAGAAAGGTCGCTAAAAATATCCTTACCAAAAAGAGCGAGAGCAAGATCAGCGTCACGGCTAAAAATTTAAAAGAGTTTTTAGAGAAAAAGGTCTATGAGATCGAGCCAGCGGATAAAAAAGATCAGATAGGTCTAGTAAATGGCCTTGCGTGGACTAGTGTCGGTGGTGACGTGCTAAGGATCGAGGCTATCAGGATCCAGGGCAAAGGCAATATGCAGATCACCGGCCAGCTAGGTGATGTGATGAAAGAGAGCGCTCAGATCGCATTTAGCGTTGTTAAAGTGCTAATAGACAACAAAAAAATAAAAGTACCGATGACTATCGTGCCAAAACTAGATGATGATAAGCGTAAGCTTGAAGCTAGCGATGTTTATAGACGCTATGATCTTCACTTGCACGTGCCAGAGGGTGCTGTGCCAAAAGACGGACCAAGCGCTGGCATCACGATGGCAACTGCGATCGCATCGATACTAACCGATACAAAGGTAAGACACGACATAGCAATGACTGGTGAGATTACGCTAACTGGTAGGGTGTTGCCGATCGGTGGTCTAAAAGAGAAGCTCATCGCCGCACACAAAGCTGGCATCAAAACAGCTCTAATACCTCGTAAAAACTATGACCGTGACCTTGTCGACATCCCAGCTGAGGTAAAAGCTGATATGAAGATCATCGCAGTAGATACGATCGATGATGTGCTAAAAAATGCTCTTGTAGCTAAAAAATAATCTTTCCCTAGTCCTAAGTGAGATTAGGGCTAGGAAAATTTATAAATTTTGACGATTTTAAAATCCAAATAAAAAGCCATATAACGCATAAAAGCAATTAATA
Organism: Campylobacteraceae bacterium; assembly: GCA_902387145.1. Lineage (GTDB taxonomy): Bacteria > Campylobacterota > Campylobacteria > Campylobacterales > Campylobacteraceae > Campylobacter_A. The sequence goes on from CABMKY010000001.1 coordinate 387,388, forward strand.
ATTTAAACAATATAAGCACATGCAGCACACTAGAGAAAAATAAATTTTAAAATTTATGAGCGAGCATATCACGCTTCGATTTCAGTGACAAGCAAATAATGAAACCTGAATTTGGTAAGTTGCTAAGATAAGTGAGTAAAGTTTTAAAATTTGAAAACGCTTGATTAAATTTGTAAATTCCTTTTTATTCAAAAGAGAGACAATGTGGCTTGAATTACGAGGCCGTTCTCTTATCTCCCTTTTTTTAAATCTGCTAAATCACTCACATTCAAGGTGCATTCAATGGCGCTAAAGCACTGCATGCGTTTTAAATACTCTGATAAATTTTAAAAATGTTCGCTTTAAAATTTGCCGGACTTTTATTTTGCTGTAAATTTTTAGCTATTTATACTTTGCTTCATGCTCTAAAAGCCAAATTTTAGTTGGCAAGCCCTCACCGCCCGAGTATCCGCCAAGCCCACTGCTAGCTAGCACTCTGTGACAAGGGACGATGATAGGCACTGGATTTTTAGCATTGGCTGAGCCTGCTGCTCGGTAGGCATTTTTGTGGCCTATGGCAAGTGCAAGAGCCGCATATGTAGTCGTTTCTCCGTATGGTACTTTTTGTAAAGCCTCGTAAATTTTTGCTCTAAAATTAGTTGTTTTTATATCAAGCCTTACGCTAAATTTTTTAAGCTTGCCATTAAAATAAGCCTCTAGCTCATTCAAGCAAAGCTTTAAATTTTTATCTTTTACTGAAATTTTTTCAAATTTATCTACAAAATTTATCTCACAAATTCCATTTTCGCTAGCGATGATCTCCAAAATTCCAATGGGAGATTTTAGGTAAGCTTTTGACACATTTGCTCCTTGAAATTTGAAATTTTGGGCAAATTTTACTTTAGTTTGTTTTGCTTTTTGATAAAATGCAAGCAAAACTAGCGATTTTAGACTAAAAATAATAAGCAAAAACCACAAAGGAATTTCATGAGCTTTTTTACCGACTACGAAAAACACGTGAGCGAGCGAGAAAAAGAGGGCGTACCACCGCTTGCGCTAAATGCCAAGCAAACAAGCGAAATTTGTGAGCTAATAAAGCTTGCTAGCAAGTCTAGTGGCGACAAAAAGGTACAAAGCGAGCTAAAATTTCTTATAAATTTGCTTGAAACTCGTATCAATCCTGGCGTTGATGACGCAGCGAAGATAAAGGCAGAATTTCTTGGTGAAGTGATATACGGGGTTGCTGTTAACGGCCTTGATGCGATACGTGCTATTAAAATTTTAGGCAAGATGCTTGGCGGATATAACGTTGAAATTTTGGTGCGAGCTCTAAAAAATAGCAATGAAAATATTGCACAAGCTGCGGCAAATGAGCTAAAAAATATTATCCTAGTGCATGAATATTTTGACGAGATCGCAAAGCTAAGTAGCAATAAATTTGCAAAAGAGGTGCTTGTTTCTTGGGCAAATGCGGAGTGGTTTACGCATAAAAAGCCAATCGAAACCTGTATAAACGCAGTCGTTTTTAAAGTACCTGGTGAGACAAATACTGATGACTTAAGTCCAGCGAGCGAGGCCTATACAAGGGCCGACATACCACTTCATGCAAAAGCGATGCTTGTTAAAAAGATGCCTGAGGGTCTAGAAATTTTAAAAGAGCTCAAAACTCGTGGTAAAAAAGTGGCGTATGTTGGCGATGTGGTTGGTACTGGCAGCAGCAGAAAGAGCGGTATAAACTCTATCCAGTGGCATCTTGGCGATGAGATCAAGGGCGTGCCAAACAAAAAAACGGGCGGTATCGTGATCGGTACGACCATAGCTCCTATATTTTTTAATACCGCTGAAGATAGCGGCGCACTGCCGATAGTTGCAAACGTAAATGAGCTAGAAATGGGCGATGAGATAGAAATTTATCCATTTAAAGGCGAAATTTATAAGCTTATTGGCACTGATAAAAAACTCGTAGCAAATTTTAAACTTAGCCCAAATACCATAAGTGATGAGATAAGAGCAGGTGGCAGGATACCTTTGATGATAGGTAGGCAAGTGACTAAAAAGGCTAGAGAGGCATTGGGGCTTGGCGAGGAGCAAATTTTTATAAAGCCAGATCAGCCAAAAGAGCAGAGCGGTGGCTACACGCTGGCTCAAAAGATGGTCGGCAAGGCTTGTGGCAAGGCTGGCGTGAGAGCTGGTGCTTATGTGGAGCCTGAAATTTTAACTGTTGGCTCGCAAGATACGACTGGACCGATGACTAGAGATGAGGTTAAAGAGCTTGCTAGCCTTAGTTTCGGGGCGGATTTTGTTCTGCAAAGCTTTTGCCACACGGCCGCTTATCCAAAGCCAAGTGATCTTGTGATGCATGAGAGCTTGCCAAAATTTATAAATTTGCGTGGCGGTGTGAGTCTAAAACCAGGCGATGGCGTCATCCACTCTTGGCTAAACCGCATGGTACTGCCTGATACGGTGGGCACTGGTGGCGATAGTCATACGAGATTTCCTATCGGTATCAGCTTTCCAGCAGGAAGTGGTCTAGTGGCGTTTGCAGCGGTGCTTGGAATGATGCCACTAAATATGCCAGAGTCGATTTTGATCAAATTTAAAGGCGAGCTAAAAGAGGGCGTGACGCTTAGGGATCTTGTAAATGCGATACCGTATTTTGCGATCAAAAAAGGGCTTTTAAGTGTTGAAAAGAAAAATAAAAAGAATGTTTTTGCAGGTAAAATTTTAGAGATAGAAGGGCTCGAGAATCTAAAAGTAGAGCAGGCGTTTGAGCTAAGTGATGCTTCGGCTGAACGTTCAGCTGCGGCTTGCGTAGTAAATTTAAGCGTTGATAGTGTCGTGGAGTATGTTCGCTCAAATGTTGCGCTAATTGATGCGATGATAAAAGCTGGTTACGAGAGCCGTGAAACGCTTGCTAGACGAAAAGAAAAAATGCAAAAATGGCTAGAAAATCCAACGCTTTTAAGGGCCGACAAGGATGCAAGCTACGCTGAAATTTTGGAGATCGATCTAGCTCAGATAGATGAGCCGATTTTGGCGTGTCCAAATGACCCAGACGATGTGGCAACGCTAAGTGAAATTTTAGCTGATAACAAAAGAGTGCATAATATCGATGAAGTTTTTGTGGGAAGCTGTATGACAAATATAGGCCATTACAGAGCGCTAGCTAGAATTTTGGAGCGTGAGAGCAAGCTTACAACTAGACTTTGGATAGCACCGCCGACAAAGATGGATAAAAGCACACTTGAAGATGAAGGCGTTTATGAAATTTTTAAAAGATTAAATGCAAGGACAGAGGTGCCAGGTTGCTCACTTTGTATGGGCAATCAAGCAAGAGTAAACGATAACGCAGTGGTATTTTCTACATCAACTAGAAATTTTGATAACAGAATGGGTATGGGTGCGAAGGTCTATCTAGGAAGTGCTGAGCTAGCCGCTGTTTGTGCGCTACTTGGGCGTTTACCAAGTGTAGATGAATATAAAAAGATAGTAAAAGATAGCCTTAGCTTAAATAAAGATGAAATTTATAAATATCTAAATTTTAATGAAATAAGCGAGTTTAGCATATAAATTTGTTACAATATCGCGAAATTTTAAGGAGCTTTGATGAAAAAAGTAGTTTTTTTTCTCTTTTTTAGCGTTTGTTCTTTGGTAAATTTACACGCTTTAGAGTGCAGTGATCTTGCTAAAAAAGAGAGCTTTAAAACTACTCCAAACGATCTTGCTTACACGAATGAGGGGCTATTTTACTGTAATGGTTCGCTTTTAAATTTAAAAGAGGTGAAAGAGCTTTTTGATGCGAGTGTGGCTATTAGAAGCGAGTCTCAAAGTTGCGTTGGTGATAGAGTTTATAAAGAAAATTTAAACAAGCTTAGATGGCTTTTGCTAAAAGCATCATTTGCGCCTGAGCTTTATCAAAAAGAGCTTGCAGAGCCAAAGGTTGCTGAGGGAGAAAAAGACGCCAGAATGGAGTATCTTAGGTACTGGGCAAATGAAAGCTTATTTAATTTTTTAAAATATAAAAAATTTTTAGAAGCCTATAAAAACGCTCAAACTCCGCTTGTAAAATTTTATGAAAGTCTTGGACTTGATACGGCAAGTGCCGCTTACTACGCAACTAGCGTGGTAAATGAGTTTTTGACTTTTGGCGTTGGTAAAAATGTAAATAAAGCTAAAATTTTAACACCTGAGCAAAATATAATGGCTCAAAGGATAAATTCCGATGAGCTGGCAAATTTACTTTACTCAAAAAATTTCAGTACCGCTGAGCTTACAAATTTACTTAATATCGCTCTTTTAAATGAAAAAAGTAGCGATATGATAAAAGAGATCATAAGGCGTGGGGCTGATGTGAATTTAGGCGATGAGACACCGCTATTTTTTGCTTTAAAAAGTATAGAAAATGTAAAAATTTTACTTGCAAATAAAGCCGACGTAAATCATAAAAATTTCTTTGGAAAAAGTGTACTTTTTTATGCTGTGCAGTTTAGTGATAAACCACTTTGCGAGCTTTTGCTAAAAAATGGCGCCAATGTCAACGAGAGCTACATAGACGAAAATACCAAGATGAATATGATAAATTTGGGTATGACGCAGGTTGAAGATACTTGTGGTCTAGAGCATACAAATAGAAGTGTTTTTATGCATGCAGCAGCTCACGCAACGCCAGAAATTTTAAAGCTTTTGATGGATAACGGCGCTGATATCAACGCGACTGATGACGCTGGATTTAACGCGCTTGACTATGCCATGAAAGAACAAAACGAAAATACGATCAAATTTTTAGAAAATTTGGGTTTAAAACCAAATTTCAATTAGGAAAAATCATGAAAAAGACAGCTTTTGTAACCGGTGCAACATCTGGATTTGGCGAGGCGATCGCCAGAAGACTCTCAAAAGAGGGCTACAAGATAGTCGCTCTTGCAAGGCGAGAAGATAGGCTAAAGAAGCTTGCAGCAGAGCTTGGCGATACGCATATTATCGTAGCTGACATACGCGACAAAGAGGCTGTTTTTAAGGCGGTAGAGAGCTTACCTGATAAATTTAAGGATATCGAAGTGCTTGTAAATAACGCTGGCATGGCGCTTGGGCTTGAAAAGACGATAGATGCGAAAGTGGAGGACTTTGAGGCGATGATAGACACCAACGTCAAGGGTCTTATCTACTCGACAAAGGCGGTTTTGCCACTACTTTACAAACAGGAAAAGGGCTATATATTTAACCTAGGCTCGACAGCTGGCTCATGGCCATATCCTGGAAGTAACGTTTATGGTGCCACAAAGGCCTTTGTAAAGCAGTTTAGTCTAAATTTAAGAAACGATCTAGTTGGCACAAATATCAGGGTGACAAACATCGAACCAGGGCTTTGCAAGACTGAATTTAGTGAGGTTAGATTTAGGGGAGATAAGGTAAAGGCGGATAGTCTTTATGAAAATACAAATTTCATCACATCCGAGGATATCGCGACGATTTTGGTAAATTGTCTAAATATGCCCGGAAGTGTCAATATAAATAGAGTCGAAGTCATGGCAAATACGCAGACTTGGGCTGGACTTGCGATAGAAAAATTTTAAGGAGTTCTTGTGAGACAAATTTTATTATTACTTTTTTTTAGCGTTGCGCTTTTTGGTGTCGATCCAGAAGTGGCAAAGAGAAACGCTGAAATTTATGGCGTATTTACGCTTATACCGCCTGTTGTGGCAATAGCACTTGCTTTTATCACAAAAGACGTCATCTTGTCGCTATTTATAGGTGTTTTTAGCGGAACATTTCTCATAAATATCATCAATGAAAACATCTTTATGGGTATCGTAAAAGGCTTTACAGGTATCGTTTCAAGAGTCGTTGAATCAATGGCTGATAAGACTGATTCGGGTATTTTGCTTCAAGTGCTTTGTATCGGTGGTGTGGTTGCACTCATCACAAAGATGGGTGGTACAAAGGCGGTTGCTCTTTGGCTTAGCAAAAAGGCAAAAAGCGGCATTTCAGCTCAAATTTCAACATGGCTGATGGGAATTTTTGTATTTTTCGATGACTACGCAAATGCCTTAATAGTAGGCCCTATTATGAGACCAATAAGCGATAAATTTAAAATAAGCCGCGAAAAACTAGCTTTTATCATAGATGCTACTGCGGCACCGATCGCTGGCATAGCTATCATCTCGACATGGGTTGGCCTTGAGGTTTCACTCATTGAAAAGGGCTATGAGCTAGTTGGAGAGACTGGAATTAACGCTTATTCTATATTTATCGAGACAATTCCATATAGATTTTACAACCTCTTCATCTTATTTTTTATAGTCTGTACAGCCTTGATGCAGCGTGAATACGGACCAATGCTATTAGCTGAAAGACGTGCTAGAAGAGGCGAGCTTCACTCAGGTAAAACTCAAATCCAAGATCTTGAAGATAAAACACTTGAGCCAAAAGAGGGCGTAAAATTAAGCGCTGCAAATGCTGTTGTGCCACTTCTTGTGCTGGTCATTGGCGCATTTACTAGTTTTTACTTTAGTGGTCTTGCTGCACTTGAGGGCGATGCTCTTAAAAATGCACTTGCTAATCCGCTTTCATTTTCTACATTTAAAGATACTTTTGGCGCAGCAGACTCAGCTACATCGCTATTTCAAGCAGCGTTACTTGCTAGTATCGTAGCTATTACAATGGGCGTTTGGCGTAAAATTTTTGACGTAAAAGAGGCTATCAGCACATGGGTGAAAGGCTGGAAAACTATGATAATTACAGTTGTCATTTTGCTTCTTGCATGGAGCCTTAGTGCTGTTATCAAAGAGCTTGGCACATCAAGATATTTGGTTGATTTGTTAAGTTCTTCTACACCTAAATTTATATTGCCAGTTGCTGTTTTTATCCTTGGTTCATTTATTAGCTTCTCGACTGGAACAAGCTACGGCACGATGGGAATTTTAATGCCTCTAGCTATCCCACTAGCTTATGCTGTCGGCAAAAACTACGGCCTAGAGGGCGATGCGATGCATGCATATATGATCGTAAATATTTCAGGCGTACTTACAGGTGCGATCTTTGGCGATCACTGCTCACCGATATCGGATACTACGATACTTTCATCAATGGGCGCAGGATGTAACCATATCGATCACGTATCGACTCAAATGGTCTATGCGCTTAGCGTTTGTGCGGTTTGTGTGCTAGTTGGTTACTTGCCGGTTGCACTTGGTCTTAGCGTTTGGATCGCGCTTCCTTGCGGATTTTTAGCGATTTGGGCACTAGTTAGATTTGTTGGAAAGAAAGTAGAAGCATAAATTTGGATTGCAATTATTTAAAAGAGTGCGGCTCTTGCACTCTTTTTACTCCTTACGATGAGCAAATTTTATTTAAAACTGACCTTGTAAAACAAAATTTTTCAGAGTTTTATGATGGTGAGTTTGATGTTTTTAGCTCAACGCCAAAACACTACCGCACAAGAGCTGAGTTTGGCATCTGGCACGAAGGCAGCAAGCTTTGCTATACGATGCATGCAAGCGAAAAGGGTAAAAAGGTCTTTATAGATGATTGTCCAAAGGTTTGCGAGCAAATTTCAGAGCTTATGCCAAGCTTGCTTTATAACTTACAAGAGAGCAAAATACTGCGCGCAAAGCTTTTTGGAGTGGAATTTATATCTTGTAAAAGCGGTATTTTGGTCACACTTCTTTATCATAAAAGGCTTGATGGCGAGTTTGGGGTAGCTATGAAAATTTTAGCTAACAAGCTTAGTGTCACCATACTTGCTAGATCTCGTGGGCAAAAGCTGCTAAGTTGTGAGCTAAATTTGATTGATGAGCTAGACGTTGGCGGTGAAATTTATAAATTTAGCCTATCTGAAAATGCCTTTATCCAGCCAAATAGAGCCGTAAACGAAAAGATGATAGCTTGGGCAAAAGAGTGCGTACAAGGCGGTGCTGACCTTCTTGAGCTCTACTGCGGACATGGAAATTTTACTATTCCGCTTTCGTTTAAATTTAAAAACGTTCTCGCCACTGAAATTTCAAAGAGCTCGATCGCAAATGCCCTTAAAAATTGTGAGCTAAACAAGGCTAAAAACATCAAATTTTTGCGTATGGATGCTGATGAGCTTATGAGCGCATTTGCTGGTGTTAGGGAATTTAATAGGCTCAAGGATATAAATTTAAGCGACTTTAACTTCTCTCATGTCCTTGTTGATCCGCCTCGTGCAGGACTAAGCGAAAGTGTCGTAAATTTCATCAAAAATTTTAAGAATATCATCTATATATCGTGCAATCCAGAGACTCTAAAAGAAAATTTAAAAGAGCTTTGTAAAAGCCATAAAGTGATAAAATTTGCCATTTTTGATCAGTTTGCAAACACTCATCACATCGAGTGTGGCGTGCTACTAAGGGCAAAGGAATAATTTAAAAAAGGAAAAATAAAAAATGGTTTCACTAAATAAAATCATCCAAGCAAAGATTACGATAGGTCATTTCGTAAATAAAACTCCATTTGCTCTGAGTGCAAAACTTAGTAAAAATTTGGGAGCAAGCATCTATCTAAAAGAGGAAAATTTACAACGAACCGGAGCTTATAAAATAAGAGGCGCTTACAATAAAATAGCTAGCCTAAGTGATGAGGAGAGAAAGCGTGGTGTCGTGGCTGCAAGTGCTGGCAACCACGCTCAAGGCGTAGCGATAAGCGCGAAAGAATTTGGCGTACACGCTTGTATCATCATGCCAGAATCAACCCCGCTTCTAAAGGTTGCTGGTACAAAAGACCTTGGCGCAGAGGTTATTTTAAAAGGTGATAATTTCGATGAGGCGTACGCTTTTGCGGTTAATTACGCTAAAGATAAGGGTATGACCTTTGTTCACCCATTTAACGACGAGTATGTCATGGCAGGACAAGGCACTGTGGGGCTTGAGATGCTTGATGAGATAAGCGACCTTGATATAGTCATCGTCCCAGTTGGTGGAGGCGGATTAGCTAGTGGTGTGGCTAGTTGTATAAAGCAGGTCAATCCAAAGACAAAAGTAATCTGTGTCGGTGCAAAAGGCGCTCCAGCGATGTTTAATAGCTACGGTGCTAAAAAGAGCATAAACTCAAAATCAGTCCGCACCATAGCTGATGGCATCGCTGTGCGTGATGCGAGCGAGATCACATTAGCAAATATTATTGAGTGCGTTGATGAATTTGTGCAAGTTGATGATGAGGAGATCGCAACTGCGATTTTGTTTTTGCTAGAGACGCAAAAGATCGTTGTGGAAGGAGCTGGTGCAGCTGGCGTGGCAGCACTTATGCATGATAAGATCAAATTTAAAAAAGGTGCAAAGATAGGTGTGGTGCTAAGTGGTGGAAATATCGACGTGCAGGTGCTTTCTATCATCATCGAAAAGGGTCTTATCAAGTCTCACCGCAAGATGACCTTGCAAATCACACTTGTGGATAAGCCAGGAGCGCTCATGAGCCTAACTGATAGCCTAAAATCAGCAAATGCAAACATCGTCAAGATCGACTACGATCGCTTCTCAACAAGGCTTGATTATGGCGATGCAAGTATTACGATCACGCTTGAGACAAAGGGTCTTGAGCATCAAGAAAAGATCAAAGAAGTTCTTACTAAAAACGGTTTTTCTTTTACTCAACTATTTTAATTTAATGGCTCGCTACTATTTAAAGTAGCGAGCATGTTTTATCTATTAAAACAAAATTTCAAATTTCGCATTTACGCTGTTTGACTTCACGTCTTTAGCAAAAGCACCTGTGTAAGATAGGCCTAAATTTATATTTTTATAAACATTCGCTTTTACACCAAGGCTAGCTGTGCCAAGATCGCGCACCTCTTTTCCTTCAAGTTCCAAGTATCCAGCATTTGCGATATTTACGCCGATATTTGGTCTTGTGTTGCCAACTAGTCTATTGTAGGCTAGATCAGCTTCAAATTTCATCTTTGTACTACCAAGGCTAAATGGCACACTAGGGTTTAGACCTATGCTAAATACACCTAAATTTCTAGTTTTTTCATCAACATCCATTCTGAAAATTCCTACATTTTGGCTAGTGCTATCAGTTTTCATACGTAGATAGCTTGCACCTACATAAGGATTTAGTGAGAAATTCGCACTATTAAATGCTGTTAATGCCAAATTTGCATAAGCAGTAAGTGCTTTTTCCTTGCTTTTTACATGCTCATCTGAGTAAAAGCTAACGATCGTGGCACCATTTTGTGTTTTTCGTTTTGCATTTGTGTATATTAGACCGAGGTCTAGTTTTGTGCTAGTGATCTGGCTTTTTCCGTAGATGCCGATGCTTGTACTTTTTGTTTTATAAGCATCATCGCCATCTTCTTTTACTTTTTCACTGCCAGCACCAAGCACGCCACCAAATATGAAAGTATCATTTACATTGCCGTCAAATCCAAAAAGCTGAGTGAGTGAGTTTGCTTTTACATCATCAAATTTCATAGCATTAGCCATGGTATTTGACCAAAAATTCATGCCACTCGCATCGATTGCTTTTGCACTGAATGGATCAAATTCATGGTTGATGATTGCATTTTTGAGCAAGATATTTTCTAGTAAAAATGCATTATGTTGAGCTAAATTTGCATTATTTGCAAATGTTTTTAGTGTGTCACTTGCTTGTTTTGGAGTAGCGTAGATGAAGTATCTATATAGATCACTCGTAATAACTGCTGGTCTACTTCTAAACGGTGAAGCAAGGAGTGCTGGTCTGCTAGCTGTGCTCTCAATGAGCTGTGCTACTCTTTTTTGGTTGTCGCTAGCTGCTATACTTGTTATTGTATTTTTTGATTTTTTAAGTGTTAGCTCTAGCTTGTTGTCACTATAATTTCTAGTAAGGTCAAAAAATGCATATTTTCTTAAGATGGTGTCATTATAGCCACTAAAATTTCCAGTTACGGCGTAAGTTTTTGCCTTTGAGCTATCATCATATAGTCTTTTCATGACATCTACATCTGGCTTACTTATATCTATGATAGAGTTCTTTTCAAATTTTAGATTTAAATTTGCTGCGTTATTTGAGATGATATAACTACCACCTGTTTTTATAGTAGCTGTTACTGCATCATTTGTACTTTTTCTAGTTACGTCTTTAAAAGATAGCTTTTGAGAAAATTTATTTCTATCAATCTCTCTAACACTCATCTCTTTAACAATCTCAAGTGCACCGCCATTTTCAACTACTACTTCGCTTGATTTTAGTGATTGATTTAGTGCTGTAATCTTGCCACTTTTTATTATGGTTTTGCCAGTGTATGAGTTGGTGCCTGCTAGTTTTAGAGTGCCTAGGCCCCTCTTAATAAGAGTTCCTTCATAGCCTTCGCTAGCTCTTTGTTCTCTTGCTTTTTCTCTAGCATTACCTATATCAAGTTCAGCCCTTTGCTCGGCTGTTAAATTTGACATTTTCTCAAGCTCAGCCTTGCGATTAGCCCAAATTTTTGCCTCTGCCTCATCTTCAGTCTTTCTGTATTTTATAGCTACATCGCTGATATTATTTGAGTAAAGATCATCTGTGTCTAGACTTATATCAAATACACCTAATAGCTGTCCTGGTCCAAACATAGCCTTTGACATATCAAGTGCTCCCCAACCCCAGCGCTCATCAGGTACGCCAAGTGGCGCAGTAAAACCAGAAATTCTTTTTGTATCGGCTGGCTTTTTAAACTCATCTCTAACTTGTCTTGCAGTAGTTAGTAAAACATCTCTTGCTTGAGAGTTGCTCATATATGGATATCTTTGCATGACAAGACCAAGTGCGCCAGTGACGTGTGGAGCTGCCATTGATGTACCATCCCAGCTCTCGTAACCAGCGTTTCCATTTTTAGGATCGACTGTGCTTGATTTTATACTTTTGCCAGGTGCTGCGATACTCCACCATTTTGAGTGTCCTGCGGTATTAAAATGTTGTGCATCGCCATCTGTCACTCCAGTGACGTTTATCCAGTATTTTTCAGCATCTGGACGAAAATATGGAAGCATTGCTCTTGTGTATGACTCTTTCATGCCATTTCTATTTCCGGCAGTGAAGACTTGAATGATGCCATATTTTTTGGCGACTTCATAAGCGGCATCCATGAAATTTTTACCATTTGTGACAAATGGATAGTAGCTTTTATAGGCTGCGTCAAGGTCTTTTATATCTAAGCTATTGCCACCATCAAATCCAGTTGCTCCCTCATAAGCTTTATAAAATTTGCGGTTTGAACCCCAACTATTATTTATAGCTCTTGCGCCACCTTTGGCTAACCCCTCATAAGATGCTAAAAAGAAGTTGTAGTCTTGGTTTGGTCCATATGTCATACCGTCGGTTCCGCCAGTATTTCCTACTATAAGTTTTGAGCCAAATGCTACACCATGCATCCCTTTGTCATCTCTTGAGCCAGCAATTGTACCAGCTACGTGCGTACCGTGTGAGTCATTTACGCCAGCGATCCAGTTGCCATCAGCTTCAAATTTTTCACCTTTTTTAAAGTCGCCAAAGTCAGCTCTGTTTTTGTCAGTGCTTCCTTTTTTTAAAAAAGGAGAGTTGCCGTGCTCAGTATCTGGATATTTTTGTCCATCTTTGTAGTAGCTGCCAGAAATTTTTAGTGCGCTTATCCTACCATCGCTAAGTTCAGGGTGGCTAAGTAATGCGCCAGAGTCCATAACACCGAGTGTCACACCTTTGCCCGTTACTCCAAGAGCATACGCTATAGCTGCATTGATACGCTTTAGCCCCCAGTATGCTTTATACTCAGCGCTCTGCCAGCTGCTTATGTCGCCAAATTTACCACTTTCTTGATCGTTAGCATTTAGTGAATTTGCAAACAAAAGAGTACAACAAGCCGCGCTTATCAAAATACATTTTTTATTTAAAATGGATCTTTTCATATCTCATCCTTTGCATAAAATTTAAATGGATTGTAATATCCTTAAAATAAATTATTAATTAAAATATTAAAATTTATGATAAAAATTTACTTTAATAATCCCTTTTTTACGCTATTTTTACTATAAGATATGAAAAAATGATTAAAATAGTATCACATAAATATTATTAATTACGATTTTATTTTAAAACAATTATTTAAATATAATTTTTAATAAAAATAGAATTTCACCTTTGCTTTACAAATTTAAGCTAAAATAGCAAGCTTTAAAGGAGAAAAAATGAGCGAATATGCAAATTTGATATTAGCTATCTTACTAGCTGTTTTGGCATTTGCATTTTATAGGTCAAATAAGGCGTTAAAAAAAGCAAAAGATGATAGCGAAAATCTCTCAGTCAGCACCGAAATTTCACAGCTTAAAAGCATCGGCGAGCTATCTGTTTTTCAAGTTTATAGCAAAGAGATCGTCACAAAGACAGATCATGCGTTTGGAAATTTTGGCAAAGAGTATCTAAGATGGCTAATAAGTGAGAAGAAGCTTTCAATGATATTTGAGTTTGAGATAAATTTCATCTACGATCTAACCAGTCCAAAACTCGAGATCACGCAGATTGCAAACTCTAGCTACAAGATCAAGATGCCTCCTTGCAAGTATAAATTCTCAATCGCAGACATGAAATTTTACGATGAGAAAAACGGCAAATTTATACCATTTTTGCTGCCTGACTCGCTAAATGGCTTTTTTGGTAGCACTTTTACAGAAGAAGATAAAAATAGACTAATCGAAGAAGCTAGAAACGAAGTCAAAAAGATGAGCGTTCGCCTTATCTCACAGCTTCAAAGTAAAATTCATAAATCAGCTCGCGATACGCTTGAAGCAATCGCAAAGAGCTTTGGGGCAAACAAAGTTGAGTTTATTTTTGACGATAATGATGAGCAGATAAGCTCGCAACTAAATTTGGAAAATATTGCATAAAATTTTAAAAAGGAGAAAAAATGAGCGTAAATTCACAAGAAGTCACGCAGACACCAGGCAACAACACAGTCTTTCAAACATGGGTTTTAACAGCTGACAAAAAGGCTTGTAAAGAGGGTTTTGCCGAGCTTTGCGCCTTGGTTGTAAATTTAAATAAAACTGCCAAGATTAGATTTGGCGCAAATGAAAATGTAAACTGCGTCCTTGGCGTGGGTCATGATGCTTGGAAAAAGCTTGAAATTTCAAAAGATCTGCCAAAAGAGCTTGTAAATTTTAAAGCGATCAAGGGCGACAAGCACGAGGCTGTTAGCACAAAGGGCGATATCCACATCCATATCCGTGCTTTAAATGCACCTGATTGCTTCGATATGGCTCAAGCAATAAAGGCTGTGCTTTTTAAATTTGCAGAGCTTACAGACGAGACACAAGGCTTTAAGTATCATGACGGTAGGGCGATAATAGGCTTTGTTGATGGCACTGAAAATCCTGAGGGCGAGGAGAGAGACTTCTTTGCTAAAGTTGGCGATGAGGATGCTAAATTTAAAGGCGGCAGCTACGTTTTTGTACAAAAATATTTCCACAATATGAAAGAGTGGAACGCCACAAGCGTAAGTGAGCAAGAAAAGGTAATAGGTCGCTCAAAAGAGCTTGACATCGAGATGAGTGAAGATGTAAAACCTACAAATTCGCATTCAGCTGCTGCAAACGTAGGCGATGATAAAAAGGTTGTGCGCGGCAATATGCCATTTACTGAAGGCAGCAAAACAGGCACTTACTTCATCGCTTATGCGAGCACATTTTCAACGGTTGAGCTTATGCTTAAAAAGATGTTTATCGGCGAGCCAAAGGGCAACTCAGATAGGCTGCTTGACTTTAGTACGCCAGTAACTGGTGCCCTATACTTTGTGCCAACAGTTGATATGTTAAGCGATTATGAGGGCTAAATTTAAATGGGTGAGGCAACTTACCCTTTTAAATTTTAAATAAAAATGCCAGAGTGGTTTATCTACGCAGCTCTTTCAGCTGTTTTTGCTGCACTTACCGCGATCTTTGTAAAGCTTGGCGTAAAGGACATCGACAGCGATTTTGCGACATTTATAAGAACGATCGTTGTCATTTTGATGCTTGTTTTGCTCCTAAGTGTGGCTAAAAAATGGCAACCACTAAGCTCTCTAAGCCCCAAAAACTGGCTCTTTCTCATACTTAGTGGCATAGCTACTGGACTATCTTGGCTCATGTATTTTAAAGCTATGCAAGCAGGCAAGGTCTATCAAGTAGCCTTAGTTGATAAATTTAGCGTTGTGCTTGCTATCATTTTGGCTGTCATCTTTCTTGGTGAGAGGTTAAATTTAAAAGAAATTTTAGCCATCTGCCTTATCGTGTCTGGTGTATTTTTACTCATTTTTAAATAAAATTTTCTGCATTATTCTTAAAATATATTTTTAATTTTAATTTGTAATTAATTAAAAAGCTCCTAAAATTTGAACAATTTCATTTTGAAGGGAGAAATATGAAAGAAATCATTCTATCAACCATCGTGGCTTGTGCGGCATTTGGTGCTAGTGTAAACTACACAGATGTTGTAAAAGATGTTTACGGTGATGCTAGCTCAACAAAAAGTATAGGCAGACTGCTACCAACCAACGCAGTTGAAATTTTACAAACAAGCGGTGACAGAGCGCAAATTAAAGTAAAAGGCTATCAAAACCCAGCTGTTAACAACGTAGTTTATTTTGCTGATGGTGCGAGGATTATCTCAGTTGCATTTGCAAAAACTGCACCTTTTGATATTAAAGTGATCAAAGAGGGCAAAAACGGCAAATGGAACGAGGTAGAAACAACAGTTTTTGTTCAAAAAGATGGCTTTAGCACTGACGTAAACGCAATGTTTGCAAAAGCTGACAAGATGTATAAAGAGAGCTGTGGTGTTTGCCATGCGTTGCCTCAAACCACACATTTCAACGCAAACCAATGGCCGTCACTTCTAAAATCAATGATCGGCAGAACCGCAATAGAGAAAAAAGACGAGTGGTTGGTTGTTGAATACCTTCAAAAACACTCATCTGACGTAAACCTAGGTAAATAAGCAAAACTTTTGTAGCGGCGAGTAAAAACAAATATTAAAGTTTAGCTTATTCAAAAGAAAACTTAAAAATGAAAGGGAGATAAGATGAACGAGAACAGACGAGAATTTCTAAAAAAAGGTGCTACAGCAATTGCAGCGACACCTTTGCTTTCAAGCGTAACAGCATCAAATTTATTTGCTGATGGCGTAAAAAAGAGTGTTTTAAGAGATAGCGAGGTCATCACAGCTGCCCACTGGGGTATGTTAAAAGTGACAACCAAAAACGGCGTTGCGGTAAAGTCAGAGCCTATCCAAAAAACAAGTGAAATTTACAACCCGCTTCAGCACTACACACCAGATATGATCTACAAATGTCGTATCAAGCGTCCAGCAGTTAGAAAGAGCTACCTTGAAAATCCAGATAGTCCAAAGCCAGAGCTTCGCGGTAAGGATGAGTGGGTTGAGGTGCCTTACGAAGAGGCGATCAAGCTAGTTGCAAGAGAGCTGAAAAAAACAAGAGCACAAAAAGGCTTACAAAGCGTATTTGCGGGCAGCTACGGCTGGAAGTCAAGCGGAAACGTGCATAACTCAAGAATTTTGCTTCATAGATTTATGAATTTAAGCGGCGGCTTTGTTGGCTCGTTAGGGGACTATTCAACAGGTGCTAGCCAGATCATAATGCCCCACGTTGTGGGTAGTATCGAGGTCTATGAGCAGCAGACCAGCTGGCCAGTCGTACTTGAGAACTCAAAAGTCGTAGTCATCTGGGGTGCAAACCCACTTGCGACACTTCGCATAGCTTGGACTAGCACCGACGAGCAGGGCTTTAAGTACTTTGAAGAGCTTAAAAACAAAAAAGATATCAAAGTGATCATTATTGATCCTATCAAGAGCGACACAGCGCAATACTTTGATAACGCTCAGTGGATAGCTCCTGTGCCAAACACCGACACAGCGATGATGCTTGGTATGATGCACTACCTATATGAAAGCGGCAAGTATGATAAAAATTTCGTTGAAACCTACACAACAGGCTTTGATAAATTTCTCCCATATCTACTTGGTAAGACAGACAATACTCCTAAAAATTTAGAGTGGGCGAGCAAAATTTGTGGCATCGATAAAGATACTTTAAAAGAGCTAGCTGATACATTTGTCGCAAACCGCACTATGATAATGAGTGGTTGGGGTATGCAGCGCGCTCACCACGGCGAGCAACCACACTGGGCGATGGTGACTTTGGCGGCGATGCTAGGACAGATCGGCCTTCCTGGTGGGGGATTTGGACTTAGCTACCATTACTCAAACGGCGGTGCTCCAACTTGCAAAGGTGCAGTCATCGGCGGCATAAATAGCGCAAGTGTAGGTAAATTTAACGAAAAAGGCGAGTTTATCGGCACAGACACAGGCGAGTTCGATAAACGAGGTCGCTTCGTTGCAAAGGCAGCTGCAGCAGCAGGCACAGGCCAAAGTTGGCTACAAAAAGCAACCAACTATGCCTTCCCGGTCGCAAGGATTGCTGATGCGTTGCTACATCCTGGTA
This sequence comes from Campylobacteraceae bacterium, assembly GCA_902387145.1. Lineage (GTDB taxonomy): Bacteria > Campylobacterota > Campylobacteria > Campylobacterales > Campylobacteraceae > Campylobacter_A. Next base: position 404,804 of record CABMKY010000001.1, read on the forward strand.
AAGTGATCGACCACGACGGCAAAAAGATCACCTATCCAGATATCGACTTTATCTACTGGGTCGGCGGTAATCCACTTGTGCACCACCAAGATACAAATACAAATTTAAAAGCGTGGAGAAAGCCAAGAACGGTTGTCGTACATGAATCATACTGGACACCGACAGCAAAAATGGCTGATATTGTCTTTCCAGTCACTACAGAGTACGAGAGAAACGATATCACCATGACTGGTGACTACTCAAATATGAACATAGTGCCGATGAAACAAGTCGTTGAGAAATACCACGAGGCAAGAGACGACTACCAAATTTTCACTGATCTTTGCAAGGCTTATGCTAAAAATTTGGTCATTGCCTACACAGATAACGGCAAGGATGAGTTTGACTGGATCAAAGAGTACTATGACGCAGCCTATGCTCAGGTCAAAGCTGTGCCAGAGCTCACAACTGACATGAAGCCATTTGAAGAGTTTTGGAATGAAAATAAGCCAGTTACATTTGCCTCATCTCAAGATAGTGATAGCTGGGTGAGATTTGGCGAATTTAGAGAAGATCCTGTGCTAAATGCTCTTGGAACTCCAAGCGGTCTTATCGAAATTTACTCAGATACGATCGAGAAAATGGGCTATGACGACTGCAAGGCGCACCCAATGTGGTTTGAGCCGATTGAGTGGCTAGGTATGAAAGATAAGCCAGCTAAATTCCACATGATAAGCGCTCACCCAACTGACCGCTTGCATTCACAGCTAAGCCAAACTTCACTTCGTGACAACTATGCGATCGCAAACCGCGAGCCTATCTGGATCAACGAAAAAGACGCAAAAGAGCTTGGTGTACAAAGTGGTGATTTGGTGCGTGTGTTTAACGCACGTGGAGAGGTGCTAGCAGGTGCTCATGTCACTAAAAACATCAAAGAGGGCGTTGTAAAACTAGCTGAGGGCGCTTGGTATGACGGTTTTGATAGTGGAATTTGCAAAAACGGCTCTGCAAACGTGCTAACCATAGATATCCCAACAAGCAAGCTAGCAAATGGCAATATCAGCCACACAGCTCTTGTAAATATCGAGAAATATAAAGGCGACGAGGCATTAAAGCTTACAGCTTTTGCTGAGCCAAAAATTTCTAAATAATATTAAAAGCAGGGGAGTCTTCTCCTGCTTTTGAACTTAAAATTTAAAATAAATCTACTACTCACAAAAGCTTAAATTTATATTAAAGTCTATAGCTTTATAAAATTTTATTTCACAATGGATGTTTAGATGAGAAGTAATTAAGGCTATAACTATATTGTAAAAAAAGGATTTTAAAATTTAAAAACATCAATCCAGTAATCTTGGTAATTAGAGTTATACATTTATATCAAGAATAGTATAAATTTAAAGGATGAACAAGATAGATATAAAATTCAAGATATCTTTGATATCTTCTTAGGCTTGATTTTTATAGTTGCGAGTGTATAAGGTCTATCAAGTAGCCTTAGTTGATAAATTTAGCGTTGTGCTTGCTGTTATTTTGGCTGTCATCTTTCTTGGCGAGAGGCTAAATTTAAAAGAAATTTTAGCCGTCTGCCTTATTATTTCAGGTGTTGTTTTATTGATTTTCAAGTAAAAATTTATACTTTAAATCTAGCTAAAGAATAAAAAGCAAAACTAGATTATTCGATGGCGTTTTGTGATCTAAAATTTATTCAAAAATTTTTAATTATCAAGATATCTTTATTAATTTTTAAAAAGCATTAAATAGAGGGTAAATTTAATACTAATTTTAATTCTTTTTCGATAAATTAAAGCGATTTTAACTTTTTAAAGGAGGAAAGATGAAGTCCATAACTTCAAAGATAGCGATGATCATCATCTCATTGCTAGTTATTTCGTTTGCTGCTATTTCAGCAGTTAGCTACTATACAGCGGAGAGTAAGGTAGTAGAGTTGGTCAGCCAGACCCAGGATCAGATTCTAAGTGACATCAAAGCTACTACGGATTCTTTTTTTGAAGAATATTTAGAAGTTGCCAAAAAGTATGCTTCAGATATAGCACAAACACCAAACAATGATAACTCGTACATGGAAAAAACAAAAATGCAAAAAGAAAGCGTTAGTCGTCTAGTTACTGATATTTTTTATGGTCGCGAGAGTGATGGACATTTTTTCCAGTCTGACGGCACTAGAACAACTCCAGCCGATAACTACGATCCTAGAACTAGAGGTTGGTATAAAGCAGCAAAGAGCGCAAATGGTGCTATCTATACCGAACCTTATAAAGCTGCCTTGTTTAACGCTTTAGTAATTAGTTTTGCTGCTCCAGTAAATAAAAATGGAAATTTTGATGGTGTTTTGGGGCTTGATTTAAATATGGATGCTTTAAGTAAAAAAATTCTCGAAATGGGTAAAACAAAATACGGTTACGTCTATTTAATAAATAAAGAAGGCGTAATGCTAATGCACAATGACCCAAACAATGTTGGCAAAACCGTTCCTGCTAGCAAATATATTGCTGAGGCTTTTGCAGCTAAAAAATTTGATGAAAATGGACTTATCCCTTATACAAACTATAAAGGCGAAAACGTAACCGCCAAAGTCCTTCCTATAAACGATCAAGGCTGGTTAGCCGTAGCCGCTATCGGAGCGGATACTTTTTCGTCCAATACCTTGCCTTTATTAAAAGCCCAAATAATCCTAGCCGTAGCTTTTATAGTCATACTTTCGGCTATCGTATTTACTCTTCTTAAAAAATCCCTTAGCCCTATTAGAACTATTCAAACCAAGCTTGAAGACGCGTTTAAATTTATCACCTACGAAACCCCTAACGCTCCGGAAAAGCTAGTAGTAACTACGCAAGACGAATTCGGCAGAATGAGCGAATCTATTAACGAGAATATAGAAAAAGTCCTTAACGGCGTTAAAAAAGACAGCGCTCTAATAGACGAGATGAACGGTATAGCAAATCTTATGATAAGAGGCCACATGGGAGCTAAGATTAACTCTACTCCGAATAACCCGGCTTTAGTTCAGTTAAAAGATCTGCTAAACCGCTTCTTTACTTCTATTTCCGAAAATTTAAAAGGCATAGCCGTAGTTTTAGCTTCTTATAATAAAAACGACTACACTCCTAGACTAGAGCTAAAACCGGAGCTTGAAAGCGATCTAAGAGATATGATAGTAGGCCTTCAAAGCGCTGGCGACGCAGTAAGCAATATGCTAAGGGAAAATTTAAAAGAAGCTCAGGTTCTAGAAGAAAAAGCTCAAATCCTAGCAGAATCTATGAGAACCCTAACCGACGGAGCTCATAAACAAGCCGACTCCATACAAGAAAGCGCGGCGGCTATAGAAGAGATGAGCAGTTCTATGAACGCTATTAGCCAAAAGGCTAGCGACGTAACCAGACAAAGCGAAGAGATTAAAAATATCATCGTTATTATTAGAGATATAGCCGACCAAACCAATCTACTTGCTCTAAACGCGGCTATAGAGGCGGCTAGAGCGGGCGAGCACGGCAGAGGATTTGCGGTGGTGGCAGATGAGGTTAGAAAACTAGCTGAGCGAACTCAAAAATCACTTGGCGAGATCGAAGCTAATGCAAATGTTCTAGCTCAAAGCATCAATGAGATGAGTGAAAGCATCAGAGAGCAAAGCGAAGGCATAAATATGATAAATCAAAGCGTAAGTCAGATCGACAGTATTACAAAACAAAATATTGATATTGTTGGTACAACAAACGAAATTACTGATCAAATAGACGACATGGCTAAAACGATAGTAGCCGATGTCAGAAAGAACAAATTTTAATCTTAGACCGAATTTAGGGGTTTGCTTCCCCTAAATTCTAATTTTATATCGCTGATTTTAACTACCTAGAATGAAAAAATAATTTAAAATTATTATTTAATGTATACATCACTATTTTGTAATTAATATTATTTAATACTATTTAATATAAAAAAATATACAATCGCATCTTAAAAATTTTTGTAAAAGGAAAGTAAATGCGATCAATTGCAAACAAAATATCTTTAATGCTTATACTGGCATTATTCATATCATTCTCGCTAATATCTTTAGCTAGCTATAACACAGCTCATGATAAAGCCATTGAGTTAGTAATACAAACTCAAAAGCAAATCTTAAAAGATGTGAAAATCACACTAAATAGCTTTTTTGATAACAATCAGTATGCTATAGAGAAAATGGCTGAGACTCTTAGTAAGATAAGCGAGAAAAGTGATGGCTCGATGAATGCTGATGGTATAAATTTAGCTTTATCTCAAGCAAAAGCTATATCTGGAAAAGAGATCACTCTTGTTTATGCTGGATATGAGGATGGGGCTATGTTTAGATCAAATGGGCAAAACAAAGCTGGATATGATCCAAGAGTTAGAGGATGGTATAAACAAGCTAAAGCCGAGAATAAACCAATATATACCGATCCATACATGGCAGCTTCATTAAATGCGATGGTTATAACCTTTGCTGCACCTATTAAAAATATTGGAGTTACTGGCATGGATGCGTCTATTGAGGAGTTGAGCAATAATATATCGCAAATCAGTAAGACTGAATACAGCTATGCTTTTGTTACAGATCAAAATGGTAACGTTATAATGCACCCAAATAAAGAATTAGTTGGCAAACCTCATGAGATCGCTAAAAGCCTGATAAAACAATATAATGAAAAGAAATTTGATGAAAATGGATTAATAGCATATAAAAATACAAAAGGCGAAGATGTCTATGCCTATATGCTAGAGATAAATGACAAAGGTTGGTTGGCAATAACAGCAATGGATCAAAATATCTTTAGCTCGCATACTTTGCCTATTTTAAAAGTTCAAATTATTTTAGCCATTATATTTATAGTTGTTTTATCTTTGATCGTATATTTCTTGCTAAAAAGATCGCTTAATCCTATTAAAACTATTACAGATGCTTTGGTTAGTTTCTTTAGATTTTTAAATTTTGAGATAAAAGAGCCAGTTGTTTCAAAGGTGGCAACAAAAGATGAATTTGGCGTAATGAGCAAACTAATAAATGATAATATTGCTAAAATTTTTGACAATGCCGATCAAGACTCTAGGGTGGTATCTCAATCTGTTGAGACTGCAAAGGCGATAGAAAATGGAAATCTAAAAGCAAGGATAGTAGATGTTCCGGCTAATCCAAAACTAATCGAATTAAAAGATGTCTTAAATAAAATGCTAGATGTTTTGGAGAAAAGAGTCGGTAGCGATTTAAATATGATCCAAAAAACTTTTAATGATTTTAGAAATTCTGATTTTACTTCAAGAATTTTGGATGCCAAAGGAAATGTCGAACTAGTAACAAATGAGCTTGGCGAAGAGATAGCTAATATGCTTGCATTTAACCTAAAACAAGCACAATTCTTAGAAGAAAAAGCCAAAAATTTAGATGCATCAATGAAACAAGTAACTCAAGGTGCTAGCACACAGGCAAATTCTCTTCAAGAAAGTGCTGCTGCGATCGAGCAAATGAGTAGCTCAATGAGTGCAATTAGTCAAAAGACTGTAGATGTTATAAAACAATCTGAAGAGATTAAAAATATCATCGTTATTATTAGAGATATTGCAGATCAAACCAACCTACTTGCTCTAAACGCTGCTATCGAGGCAGCGCGTGCTGGTGAGCATGGACGAGGATTTGCTGTAGTTGCTGACGAGGTTAGAAAACTAGCCGAGCGCACCCAAAAATCACTTGGCGAGATCGAAACTAATGCAAATATACTTACTCAAAGTATCAATGAGATGAGTGAGAGCATCAGAGAGCAAAGCGAAGGCATAAATATGATAAATCAAAGTGTAAGCCAGATAGATAGCATTACAAAGCAAAATGTTGATATCGTGAGTTCAACAAATGAAATCACCGCTCAAATCGATGAAATGGCTAAGACAATAGTAGCTGATGTTAAAAAGAATAAATTTTAACTTGCGGCTTGATATTTAAAATTTCATTAATATTTCATCCTCAAAATTTGAGGATGAAAATAACTCCTTTTTTATCTCTAATCTTAAAATTATTTTTTATTTTATAAATATAATAAAATTTTTTAAAATTATCTAATTTTTATAGCTTTGTAGTGATATTGCTAGTTAAATTTTTATAGATTATGTTTGCCGTAAAGTAATGAAAATTATTAGAATTTATCCTTGCAATTATTGCTATTTCAGTAAGGAGATAAAATTTTTAATAATACTTTATGTTACTTTTTTACTCAAATATTTAAAAACAATTTTACTTTGTTTTCTTTAGCTTTTTTGATAACAGCTCTAAAATTTTTAAATTTTATTAAATAGTATTTTCTTTTAAAATCGTACTTTGTGAGAAAATTAATATTTTTATGTAGAAAAATATTTACATTTTTGGCTTAAGTTTTTTGAAATTTTTGTAAATGTAAATAAGTTGTAAATAAGTTTTACAAGGTTAATATCAACTAAATTTGTTTTAAATCTTTAAAGGAGAAAGAATGAATCGACGAGAATTCATAAAAAGTGCTGCAGCCAGTGCTGCTTGTGCTAGTGCTGGTATAGCCGTACCAAGCTCGCTAAGTGCAGCAAGCGAAGCTGAAAAAGGCTGGCGCTGGGATAAGGCCGCTTGCAGATTTTGTGGAACAGGCTGTGGCATCATGGTCGCTACAAAAGAAGGCAAGATAGTAGCTGTAAAAGGAGATCCAGAAGCACCAGTAAATCGTGGTCTAAACTGCATTAAAGGCTATTTTAACGCCAAAATCATGTACGGCGAGGACAGGATCACTCATCCGCTTTTACGTGTAAATGAAAAAGGCGAATTTGATAAAAAAGGTAAATTTAAGCAAGTGAGCTGGAAGCAAGCATTTGATGTTATGGAGGCTCAGTTTAGAAAAGCATATGATGAACTAGGGCCTCATGGTATCGGAGTTTTAGGCTCTGGTCAATATACAATTCCAGAAGGTTACGCTGCTGTTAAGCTTATAAAAGGTGGCTTTAGAAGCAATAGCATCGATCCAAACGCAAGACACTGCATGGCAAGCGCGGTTGTTGGCTTTATGCAAGTTTTTGGTATAGACGAGCCATCAGGCTGTTTTGATGATATCGAACTAACTGATACTATCGTGGCTTGGGGCGCAAATATGGCCGAGATGCACCCGATACTTTGGGCACGCGTAAGCGATAGAAAGCTTAGCGATCCTGATAGGGTAAAGGTTGTAAATTTAAGCACTTACTCAACTAGAACATCAAATTTAGCCGATATTGAGATCATTTTTGCTCCGTCATCTGACCTTGCTATCTGGAACTACATCGCTCGTGAGATAGTTTATAACCACCCAGAGATGATCGATGAAGAATTTGTTAAAAAACACTGTGTATTTACAACTGGTCCAGCCGATATCGGATATGGTCTTCGTCCAGACATTAATCATAAAAAATATGCTCCAAGCGAGCTAGACACTGCTGCTACTGAGAAGTCAAAGGTGCTAAGTGAAGCTGAGGGTGTTACGCTTTCTTATCTTGGACTAAAAGCTGGCGATACGCTAGAAAATAAAAATGCTGCAAAATCTGGCGCACATTGGCAAATAACATTTGAAGAGTTTAAAAAAGCTCTTGCGCCTTACACGCTTGACTTTACAGCAAAGGTGGCAAAGGGCGATCCAAACGAAGATATAGAAGAATTTAAGAAAAAATTAAAAGCACTTGCTGATCTTTATATAGAGAAAAACCGCAAAGTCGTAAGTTTCTGGACTATGGGCTTTAACCAACACCAACGTGGTACATGGGTAAATGAGCAAGCTTATATGGTGCATTTCTTACTTGGCAAGCAAGCACTTCCAGGCTCAGGAGCATTTTCTCTAACTGGTCAACCAAGTGCATGTGGTACTGCAAGAGAGGTTGGAACATTTGTTCACCGCTTGCCAGCTGACATGGTTATTGAGAATCCAAAACATAGAGAGATAACTGAAAAAATTTGGAAACTTCCTGCTGGAACACTAAGTGGCGTACTCGCTTCTCACTACGTAAAAATGATGCGTGATCTTGAAGATGGTAAGGTTAAATTTATCTGGGTTCAAGTAAACAACCCATGGCAAAATACTGCAAATGCAAACCACTGGATAAAAGCAGCTCGTGAGATGGATAACTTCATCGTTGTAAGCGATCCTTATCCAGGAATTTCTGCAAAAGTAGCCGACCTTATTCTTCCAACTGCGATGATCTATGAAAAATGGGGTGCATACGGCAACGCCGAGAGAAGAACACAACACTGGAGACAGCAAGTACTTCCTGTAGGTGAAGCGATGCCTGATATTTGGCAAATGATGGAGTTTAGTAAGCGCTTTAAGCTAAAAGATGTTTGGGGTGAGAAAAAAGTAAATGACAAAGTTACACTTCCAAATGTGCTTGATGCTGCAAAAGCTATGGGATACAGCGAAGAAGATACGCTATTTGATGTACTTTTTGCTAACGAAGAGGCTAAGAAATTTAGTGCAAACGATCCGATAATGGAAAACTACGACAATACAGAAGTATTTGGCGATAGCAGAAAGGTGATCGGCTCAGATGGTAAAGAATTTAAAGGATATGGATTTTTCGTCCACAAATATCTTTGGGAAGAGTATAGAAAATTTGGCGTTGGACACGGTCACGACCTAGCTGACTTTGACACTTACCACAGAGTAAGGGGTCTAAGATGGCCAGTAGTTGATGGCAAAGAGACTCAGTGGAGATTTAATACTAAATTCGATCCATATGCTAAAAAAGCTGCCCCAAATGAGAAATTTGCATTCTATGGCAACAAAAATGCAGCACTTCCAACAGGCGATCTAAAAGGCGTTACAAATAAAGATAAAACATCTCTTGCAAACAAAGCAAAAATTTTCTTCCGCCCTTACATGGATCCATGCGAGATGCCAAGCAAAGAGTATCCGTTCTGGCTATGTACTGGCCGTGTTCTAGAACACTGGCACTCAGGCACTATGACCATGCGTGTTCCTGAGCTTTATAGGGCTGTTCCAGAGGCACTTTGCTATATGCATGAAGATGATGCTAAAAATCTTGGCGTAATGCAAAATGAGATCGTTTGGGTCGAATCACGCCGTGGCAAGGTAAAAGCAAGAGTTGATCTAAAAGGTAGAAATAAGCCACCAGTAGGTCTTATTTATGTGCCTTGGTTTGATGAAAACGTATTTATCAATAAAGTCACACTAGACGCTACTTGCCCAATCTCAAAAGAGACTGATTATAAAAAGTGTGCGGTTAAAATTTACAAAGCATAGGTGAGCGATATGGGATTTTCAAGTAGGCGAGAGGCTTTAAAATTTGGAGCAAAAGTAGCGCTTTTGGCTCTTGGCGGAGGCTTTGTTTGGTCGCTTAGCGCTAAAGCTTCGCCACTTATGCTTCTTAGACCTCCTGGTGCAAAAGAAGAGAAGCAATTTTTACAAAGCTGCATTAGGTGTGGGCTTTGCGTAGAGGCTTGTCCATTTGATACGCTAAAGCTCTCATCTCTAGAAGATGGCATAAGCATTGGAACGCCTTATTTCGAGCCTAGAAAAATTCCTTGCTATATGTGTGAAAATATACCTTGTGTGCCAGCCTGTCCGACTGGAGCTTTGGACGTAAATTTAGTAAGCACAAAAGGCAAGCTTGACATAAATAAGGCCAAAATGGGTGTTGCGGTGGTTGATATGAAAAACTGCGTGGCACACTGGGGCATACAGTGTGATGCTTGTTATAGGGCTTGTCCTCTTTTAGATAAAGCCTTATATCTTGAGTATCGCCGTAACGAAAGGACGCAAAAGCATGCCTTTTTGCTTCCAGTGGTCGATAGCGACATCTGCACCGGATGTGGCCTATGCGAGCGAGCCTGTATCACTAAAAAAGCAGCCATTACCGTGCTAAACCGTGACGCGGTGCTTGGCAAAGTAGGCGATAACTACGTCAAAGGCTGGATAAAAGAAGATGAAAGACGCATAGATGATGCAGACAGCAAAATAAAGCTTGACATTAAAAAAGCGACTGATTATCTAAATGGTGGTGAGCTATGAAATTTTTAATCTTAAGACGAATAACTCAAATTTCTATCCTAGCACTATTTATCCTAGGAAATTTTTACGGAGTTAAGATACTTAGCGGAAATTTAAGCTCATCTTTGCTTTTTGGAAAAATTCCACTAAGCGATCCATTTGCTTTGGTTCAAATTTTACTTGCAAGCTTTAGTGCCGGCATAAATGCAGTTATTGGAGCTGGCATTATCTTGGCGTTTTACGCGCTAGTTGCTCCAAGAGTGTTTTGTTCGTGGATATGCCCAATAAATTTACTAACCGATATCGCTTTTAAACTAAGAGAAAAATTTGGCTTTAAGGGCGAAAAAGTCTTAAATGTGAGTAAAAATTTACGTTATTACTTGCTGGCTCTTGCTCTTATATTAAGCCTTGCTTTATCTTATCCAGTATTTGAGAGCGTTAGTTATATTGGCATTATTCAGCGTGGCATTATTTACGGCTCAGCTAGTGCTTTAGGCATAGCGGTTGCGATCATTGCTTTTGATATGTTTGTGTTAAAGCGTGGCATTTGCTCGCACGTTTGTCCACTTGGTGCCTTTTATGCCATCATCTCAAAATTTGCCCTAATTAGAGTAAAACATGATGCCCAGGCTTGTACAAAATGTATGAAATGTAAGCTTATTTGTCCAGAGATGCAAGTGCTTGATATGATCGGTAAAGAGAGCCGCTCGGTAAGCTCAAGCGAGTGCATAAGCTGTGGCAGGTGCATTGATGTTTGTGGAGACGGGGCATTGAAATTTAGTATTAGAAATTTAAGGAGAGAAAAATGAAAATAAAAATAATGATGCTTGGAGGATTGTGTGCTGCGTTTTTTGCGGCATGTGCTTTTAATAATCCAAGTATTAGTGATTCGCAAATCGGCTTTAGAAATATCGATTTGCTAGACGATAAAGACGTTGTATTAAAAGATGTGAACTACACAAAAGAGCCAGCTGGTATGTCAAAGAAATTTGATAGGTCTTTTGAAAATGCACCGCCATTTATCCCACACGATACTGAGGGTTTAGTGCCTATCACAAAAGATATGAATATGTGCGTAACCTGCCATATGCCTGAGTTTGCAAAAGATAGTGGAGCAACACCGATACCATCATCTCACCTTTATGACATCAGAAATAAAAAAGATCTTGCAGGCAAGCTTGATGATGAAAGATATAACTGCACAACATGCCACGTTGAGCAACAAAATGGTGTAACGCAGCTTGTTGGCAATAAATTTAAGCCTGATTTTAGAGATAAAAACGGCACTCATAAGTCAAACTTGCTAGATGTTTTAAACGATGGTGTTAAATAATGCAAAGCAGGCGAGAGCTTTTTAGTAAAATTTTGGGGGCAAAATCTGCTCCCAAATTTATAACTCCGCCATTTTTTAGCGGAGAGTTTGACTGCGGTGGATGCGATGCTAGCTGTGTAAATGCTTGTAAAAAAGAGCTTCTTAGCTTTGAAAATGAAAGGGTAGTTTTTAAAGTTAAAAAGCTGGGCTGTGACTTTTGCGAAGAGTGTGCAAAGGCTTGTGAGAGTCTTGGTAAAAAGACATTAAGCCCAAGCTCACCAAAGAGTATAAATGCAAAAGTTAGCATCGATGTTTCTAGCTGTCTAGCATGGAACGATACAATCTGCTACAACTGCCTTGATGCTTGCAAATTTAAAGCAGTCGAATTTCTTGGCGTTTTTCGTCCTATTGTTAATCAAAACTGCGTAAGTTGCGGCGAGTGCTTTGATGTTTGCTTTAAAAATTCACTTCAAATGGAGGCCTTATGAGAGCTTTGTTTTTTATTTTTTGTCTATTAAATTTTATCTTTGCAAGTGAGATTACCACTCCATACAAGCAAATAGAGGCTAGTGCAAATGTGCTAAGCACAACACTAATAAATGGCAAACTCTTTATCGCGACTGATGGAGGGACGGTTGAAATTTATGATCCTAAAGAAGATGAATTTGAAGAGATAATAAAAATAGAAGATATAAAAACATACGTTAGCGATCATGAAAGACCAAAAATTCTAAACGTTGATGAGTTAAATGGCAAGATACTCATCCTAAGTGAGGGTGACTATGCTACAAAGGTGCTTTATATAAGAGAAAATGGGCAGATGAAAAGCATAAAAATACCAAATCAAGCGACAAAAAAGGCATTATTTTTAGATGATGAGCATATTGCACTTGCTTCAATCAGTAATGAAATTTACTTTTTAAACCTAAAAAGTGGCGAAATTTATGATAGCTTTAAAATTTCAATTGCGATGCTTTCAGATGTGGAGATAAATGAAGATAGAAGCACGCTAGCTATCGCTTGCGAGAGTGGGAAGGTCTACTTTTATAACATAAAAGCTAAAAAAATGGATCAAATTTTAGACATTCATACAGATAATATCTACGACATCTCATATAAAAATGGAGTCATGATCAGTGGAGGCACCGACAGGATCGTGGGAATATTTTCTGCTGGAAGCCTAAAAAAGATAAATACTGGCTTTTTGGTCTATGGTGTCGGCCTTAGCGATGATGGCAGAGTGGCGGCTTATATGAGTGATGAGATGAGCGATGTAAATTTAGTTGATAGCAAAAGCTTAGAAAATATCGCAATGCTAAAAACTGGACAAAGTACGATAAATAGCATAGTTTTTATAAGCGATAATGAAGTCGTAACTTCAGCCTATGAGAATAAAATTTTGTTTTGGAGAATTAAATGAATATTTCAAGTTTAATAGTTTATACGGACAATAAAAATGAAAGTGTAAAAAATGAGATAAAAAAGCTAAAAGAGTGTGAAATAATAACTGACGCAGACGATAGAATCGTAGTGGTAGTTAGCTCAGATAGTATTGAAGATGAGATAAAAAATTTTAAAAATATAGAAGCTATCAGTGGAGTAGTGAGCGTTGCGATGGTTTATAGCTATCAAGAAGATGCCGAAGAAAATAGGAAAAAACTAGAAGAAAATGGCAAGATAAGTGAAATTTTAACAAGTGATGAGGTAAAGGCAGAGGATATTACTTATGGCGGCAGCGTGCATCATAGAGTGAAATAGTAAAACTTAAATTTTTAGCTTTTGCATTATCATTAAAATTTATAGTGCAAAAGCCTACTTTTCGTACAGATCTTCTTAATAAATTCATTGCTAGTACTGCTTATATTTAATTAATTTTGTTTGGCTTGTAGATTAAATTTATGTTCAAGGGTTAATAGATTTTGGGTGAAAAAATCACTCAGCGAGCATTAAAATCAAAAACATAACAAGTGAATTAATTTTAGTTTAGAAGATCTTGAGATGATATTTGCATAAAGAATTTTAGTAGGCCAGTTTTGGCTTACTAAATTTTCTAGCCTAAGGTCTATCTTTGATCAAATTTAATAAATTTTCTCCAATGTTTTCATTTGTTAGATTTGAAATTTCTTTATAAAAATTTCCTTTTTTGTCTATTAAATATATTGAAGAGCTGTGGGCAACAGAGTAGCCCATGGCTGAGTTTTCAAGACGGACTTTTTGAAATTTTACACCATAGGTTTTTGCCACTTCTTTTAAGGCATTTAGTTTTAATCCATCGGCATCTTTGTAGAAATTTTTTGCCATTAGAGTTAAGTTTTCAGGAGTATCGCGTTCAGGATCAAGCGTAATAAAAAGTAACTCAAAGTCATCTCTTTTTAGTTTATTTAGCTCATCGCCAATCAAAGAGAGCGCAGTAGGGCAGACATCGGGGCAAAAAAGATAACCAAAATATATAACTTTGTACTTTCCGTCGTAATTTTTAAGACTTACTTCACCATTTTGCGAAAGTGCCTTAAAATCATACTTGTTTGGCTTTATTAGCAAAAGTGCAACACCTATACAAATTAAGATTATTATTAAGCCCCAAAATGCCTTTTTCATCGTTACCCTCTATAATTTTAGATCAAGATCTACAAAAAAACCAGTTTCTTTTTCGTCATCAAGCACTTTAAATCGATATCTCATAAGCTCGACAACACAAGCGCTTAGCACTACTTGAGCAGTTAAGTTATCGCCTCTTAGCTCAAGCCTTGCTTTGATTGATCCCATATTCATATTTATGCCGTCTATCTCAAGACTAGGATTTTTTAGCCCTAAATTTTTACCGTTAATGATTTTAAAGCTAAAAGGCCTCATAGCATAAATAGGTCTTGGCGAGATGTCTATTTTTAGCTTTACGCCTTTAAATTCCATCTCACAAGATTTATTGTTTAGATCACATTTTAAAGGATCTAGCGATGTGTTTACATCAGCAAATTCAGGTGGATCTTCCTTACTTGTTGTCATAAGCTTATAGCCTATCGAAAAAGCACCTAGAACAATAAAGATAAATGAAAAAATAATTATGATTTTTTTCATTATTTAAAGTTTTTAGTTACTCCGATATTATCAAGCTTTATGCTCTCGCCATTGCTAAATTTTAGCTCTAAATCAACTTTATCACCATCTTTTAATGGTTTATTTAGATCCATAAGCATAATGTGTAAACCGCCAGGAGCTAGTTTTGTTTCACCATTTTTTGGGATCACTGCATCTTCGATTTGAACCATAGCCATCATGCCATCATTCATTTTGTGTGTATGAATTTCTGTACTTTTACAAACGCTTGAGTGAGCGCCAATAAGCTTTACATCAGAATTTGAAGCATTTTTTATATTCATAAAAATTGCACTATTGTTTGTGCCAGGTTTTGTATCTCTAGCTCTAACATTTTCTAGGCTGATATCAGCCGCCATAAGAGCAGAAGCTGCAAGCATCGCACCAAAAACGATTTTTTTCATATTTTTCCTTTGTGATAAAATTAATAATGGTTTTCACATTATACATTTAGAACTACTTAATTTACCTTTAAAATCTAAAAATATAAATTTTTTAGGATATAATTACGGACTAAATTTTACTTTTTGGGATATTTCACTTGAAAAAAATTATATTTTTCTTCATCGCGTTATCGCCTTGTCTTTTTGCCCAAAATTACGAAGAAATTTACTTAAAAAATGGCTCAGCTGCTGTTATTGATGCCATCGAAAAAAATATTTTAAGTAAGGATTACTGGCTAAAAAAGCTTGAGGGCAAGGATGTAAGATATGGATATTATGACAACGAGATACTTCTAAGTGTAGTTGATAAAACTAAAAAGAAGCTTGAAGTGATCTCTTATAATGGCGGCATTACAAAAAAGCTTTTTAGCTCAAGCGTTATAGTTGGCAAAAATGGTGATAAGCTTCTTGAAGGCGATCTAAAAACACCGGTTGGAGTGTATCAGCTTACACGTAGATTTACGCCAAATGATAGATATCTTGGCCCACTTGCATTTTCGCTTTCATACCCAAATTTGCTTGATAAGCTTGCAAAACGAAATGGTGGTGGTATTTGGATACATGGCTATCCGCTTGATGGTCAAAGGACAGATGAGCTAAAAACAAAAGGCTGCGTGGCTATGCAAAATGATACTTTGATGAAATTCGATGATATTGTGGATCACAAAAAAACACTTGCATTTATCTATGAAGATAAGCGTCCAGAAGCTAGCGCAAAAGATATTGCAGTTATCATTTCTGGACTTTTGGGCTGGAAAAAGACATGGAGTGAGAGCGACATTGAAAACTATCTTAAATTTTACGATAAAAACTTTGAGCGATACGATGGTATGAGCTTGGAAAAATTTAAAAGTATGAAGCGGGCTATTTTTTCTAAAAAAGAGAAAAAACGCATTAGTTTTTCAAATTTTCTCATCACGCCTTATCCAAATCTTAAAAATGATAGGCTTTTTCGTGTGAGTTTTTATGAGGATTATGTTTCAGATACACATAAATTTGCTGGGCAAAAGACACTTTATGTGAAGCTTTATAACGATGATATGAAAATTTTTATAGAGGAGTAAAAGTGGAAAAATCTCAAGAAGTAAAAGAAAAAATCGAAAAAATTTTAGAGGCAAGAGCTGCTTTTTTTGCTGAGCTTGACCGCCAAGTTCCAAAGAAAAATGGTACTGATGTTTTTGATTTTAGCAAAGTAAAAGAGGCTGATCTGAAAGAAATTTACGCTAAATTTTATGCATTTGATTACAACGTAAGAAAACTTTTACCGGATGTTTATACTGCTTTTAATGTGAATTTTAATGTCTGAAATACGTCTAAATAAAGCTTCATATATCCATAACCTCACTCAAATTTGTGCTAAAGCTGGTGGCAAAGAGAAAGTAATAGTTGTATTAAAAGACAATGCTTATGGCCATGGTGCAAGGCTTATTGCTAGTGAAGCTAAAAAATTTGGCATAGAAATTTGTGCTGTAAAAAGTGAGTTTGAGGCAAATGAAATTTCTGATATATTTGAAAATATTCTCATTCTCTCACATATCCCAACCGGAAATGAAAGTAGTAAATTTATCTATGCGATAAACGATACAGAGGCACTTTTGAAGATAAAAGATGGCTCAAAAATCAATCTTGCAATTGACACTGGTATGCATAGAAATGGGCTTGATATTAGCGAGCTTGATTATGCGTTTGAAATTTTAACAAGAAGGAATTTGGAGCTTCTTGGAGCTTATACTCATTTTCGTGCGAGTGATGAGCTAAATGCTGATTATTTTGTGCAAAGGGAAAATTTTAGGGCTGCAAAAGAGAAAATTTTAGCTCTTTGCGATGAGTTTGGTATGAAAAAACCGATCTTTCACTCTCACAACTCAGCTGCGCTTGAAAGAGCAAGTGAAATCGATGATGATATGGTGCGTGTTGGCATCGCTCAGTATGGGTACACTCAGTTTGGTGATAGTTTGAACTTAAAGCCAGTACTTTCACTATGGGCAAGAAGAGTTAGCAGGCGCATTTTAAAAAGTGGTCAAGGTGTTGGATATGGTGCTAAATTTAGCGCAAAAGAAGATATAAATGTAGCCACTTATGATCTTGGATATGGTGATGGATTGCTAAGATACAATGGATGTGGCGAGCTAAGACTTGCCAATAACGAGCCAATACTAGGCAAAATTTCTATGGATAGCTTTAGCTGTAAAGATAGCGGCGAATGGATCTGTGTGCTTGAGAATGCAAATATTTGGGCGAAATTTTTTGATACGATAAGTTATGATATTTTAGTAAAACTCTCGCCAAATATAACTAGAAAATTTATATAAAGGAAATATGTGAAAAAGATCGTTTTATTAGCTCTTGCTAGCCTTGCTTTTGGTGTGCAAGAGAGTGAGTTTAAAATTTATGAGCAGATACTAAATCAGCTTGACACTAAGCAGATCCCAACCTTTGTCGTCCAAACTGCAAAGCCAAATTTACCAAGCAGGGTCGATGAGATGATCACGCTAAAAGATGTAAGTAGCAGTGGGCTAAACATACATGGTGAGTTTGTTTTAAACGAGACCAAGACAAAGAGGATAAAAGGCTACAATAAATCTCAAATTTTAGCTTTAAAAGATGAGTTTTATAAAAATGGAAAAGATGCGCTTTGCAACTCAGGCATGGCAAGAGCTGTGCTAAATCGTGGCATCACGCTAAGTGGTAGCTATGGCTTTGAGGGTAGGCATTTTTTTGATATAAATTTGGATAAAAGTAGTTGCGAGTAGTCCTTTTTTTACTATTTTTTTACTCGCTTACTCTGGCTCTTACGCCAGATATGGCAGCGAGAAATCACGCAACTTACTACAAAAAAAAGCTCCCATTTATCTGTACGCCAACACTGACACTTAATGATATCTTAAATGTCGGCGATACGCTCATTTATAGATATGCTGTCAAACATGCAAGAAAGCAAGAGATCAAAAGGCTTGAAGAGAAAGAGCTTTTAGAATTTATCGAAGCTATCAAAAAAGAGAATCTGCGAACTGCTTGCAAAGATAAAGAAATCTTAAATATGCTAAGTATCGGTGTTACCTTGGATGAGCTTTTCTATTCAGAAAATGGTGAGCTGATTTTTGAGTACACTATAGAAGATCGTGACTGCAAGATATTGCAGTGAAATTTGGGGCTAAATTTCGGTTTTTTGGTTGAAAATTTGATCCTTTACAATTTTAAAATTCTATTTACTTACAAGAATCGACTACTGATTTTAGGCCTCAAAAAGTTTGCCACTAAAATCAGAGCCGAAATTACTCGCTCATAAAATTTAAAATTTCTTGTAAATGTCTAAATTTAAAGCCAAAAAAGATGGTAAAAAGAAGAAATTTAGCCCAAATTTCACTAAGGACTAAATTTTTACATGCCTCTTTTTATCTCTTGTTCAAGTCTTTCAAGCTCAGCAATCCTATCGCTAGTGCTTGGATGCGTTCTAAAAAGTACGCCAAGCTTGTTAGTTAGCGAGCCAAATGGATTTACGATAAACATATGAGCACTTTGCTCGCTTGCGTTTTGCATAACGTAAGAATTTGAGTAGCTCTCAAGCTTTCTTAGAGCGCTTGCAAGCCACTCTGGGTGTCCTGTTAGATAGGCTGCGCCTTTGTCCGCCTTGTACTCGCGCTCCCTTGAGATCGCCATTTGGATGATTGTGGCAGCTATTGGCATTAGTATAGCAAGTGCTAGCATAACGATGGCATTACCGCCACCTCTTCTTGAACCACTGCTTTGCCCAGCAATACCACCAACCTTAGCAAAATTTGCAAGCATTGCGATAGCACCAGCTAGTATGGCAACGATTGAGCCAGTTAGGATGTCGTAGTGCCTTACGTGGCTTAGCTCGTGAGCTAGTACGCCCTCGATCTCGTTTTCATTTAAAATTTTTAAAAGCCCCTCGGTTACCGCGACAGCTGCGTGGCTTGGGTTGCGGCCTGTGGCAAAGGCGTTTGGTACCTCTTCTGGTATGATGTAAATTTTTGGCATAGGTAAATTTGCCTTTTGTGTGAGGCGAGATACGATCTCATAAAGCCCGTGAGCGTTACTCTCATCAACTGGGATAGCGTTATATCTTTTAAGCACCAGAGTATCACTAAAAAAATATGAAAAGATATTTGTGCCAGCCGCTATCAAAAAGGCGATCATCATACCCTGCTCACCGCCAATATATCCGCCAACAGCGATAAAAATCAGCATTAAAGCAACCATTAAAAAAGCAGTTTTAAAAATTTCCATTTTTGTCCTTATTCTTTTATAGCATTTGGCAAGATCGCGGCATCGATGTTAAATTTTGCAAGCTGTGCAAGCTCGCTTTCATCTTTTATCAAAACAGCTATAAGTGCGTCAAATAGATAACTCTCAGCTATCTTTGCTAGATCTTTTGCAATATCAATATCTGCAATAATAAATTTTGCTCCAGTGGCGTTTGCGATGATAGCTTCGTTTATGTCATTTGCGATGATGCTAAAGCTTGCTCCAGCTTCTAGCGCTCTTTTTATCAAATTTCTATCAAATTTAAAGAGATTTTGCCTGTCGTTTGAAATTTTATCTTCGCTTTTGCAAAGAAATAATGGCTCAAATTTGATCAGCTCATCACCTAAAATTTTCATCTCTCACCCTTTATGCACTCTTTGCAGATGTATTTTCCGTCTCTTAGCACCATTTGATCGATGTCGCTAAAGACACCGCATTTGCTGCACTCTTCGAAGTTGCTGGTGCTTATCTTGTCGCTATTTTTTCTATTTTTAAAAAATATGATGTAAATCGCAACCAAAATCGCTACAAAAAGCAAGTATTTCAACGTTTCTCCCCTTGATTTTTGAGATTAAAAAATATGTAGTTTCTGTTTTTTTCATTATAAATTTGCGCGTCTATGCCTGAAATTTCATCCATAACGCTTGAGCCCTTATAGATGAGAAATTTAGTATTTTCATCGTAAAACCCCTCGCAAATTTTTATAAGCTCTTTTGTCTTGCTAAGCGCCCTTGAGGTGATGAGATCAGCCGTAAATTTATCTGCAAGCTCGATCTTTTGGCTATGAACTTCTAAATTTTGTAAGCCAAGCTCGATCTTAGCGTAGCTTAGAAATGATGACTTTTTGGCTATCGGCTCAAAAAGATGCCACTTAGTTTGCGGCATCGCAAGTGCTAAAAATATCGCTGGAAAGCCAGCTCCACTGCCAACATCGATCGCTGTTTTGGCACTTAGGTCAAAAATTTCAAGCGGTTTTATGCTATCAAGCACCTGCTCGCTTATATCTTTATAATTGCTTAAACTATGAACAGCATTAAATTTAGCAAAAATTTGAGCATAAGCCTTTACTTTTTCGTCAAAATTAGCTAGCAGAGAAAGCTCATTTCTCATCACAAGATGTGTCCCATTTGCTCTTTTTTGACCTTTAAGTAGCCTTCGTTAAATTTATTTGGCTTGATGACGATAGGCACGCGTTTTACGATCTTTACTGAGCTTAGTCCGTGAAGTTTTAATGGGTTATTTGTGAGTAAATTTACCTCTTTTATGCCGTAGTGATTTAGGATAAAATCAACCACCTCATAAGTCCTCTCATCGGCCTTAAAACCTAGCTGGTGGTTGGCTTCTATCGTGTCAAAGCCCTTATCTTGCAGGCTGTAAGCGTTTATCTTGTTTAAAAGTCCGATATTTCTGCCCTCTTGACGTAGGTAGATGACCATGCCGCCATTTTCTTCGATATATTTTAGGCTCGCTTCGAGCTGGTCGCGGCAGTCGCACTTTAGGCTTCCGATCGCATCGCCAGTTAGGCACTCAGAGTGAATTCTAAGATTTACCACTTCGCTCAAAGGCTCTTTGTAGATCACGAGGTGCTCTTTTACCCCTTCTTTGAAGGCTTGAACCTTATAAGTGCCAAATCTTGAAGGTAGATTTGCAGCGTTTGAAATTTCTATTTTCATTTTAAATTTACTCCAACTGTGCTAAACTAGCTAAAAATCACGCATTTTAACAAAGAAAAGGCAAAAATATGTTTAAACGTTTTAGAAGATTAAGAATAAATCCAGCCCTAAGAGACATGGTAAGAGAGACTAGCCTTAGCGTAAATGACTTTATCTATCCACTCTTTGTAGTCGAGGGCAAAGGCGTTAAAAACGAGATCGCTTCGATGCCGGGCGTTTATCAAATGAGTATCGATGAAATTTTAAAAGAGTGCAAAGAGATAGTAAATTTAGGCATAAAATCGATCATTTTATTTGGCATACCAAGCCTAAAAGATAGCGTTGGCAGTGACGCACTAAGTAATGACGGCATTATCGCAACTGCGCTTAGAGCCATAAAAGATAAATTTCCAAATTTGGTAGTCGTCACTGATCTTTGCTTTTGCGAGTACACAGACCACGGCCACTGCGGCATAATCGATCACGTACATAACACCATCGACAACGATGCCACACTTGAAATTTCAGCCAAACAAGCCTTGATACACGCTCAAAATGGGGCCGATATGATCGCACCAAGCGGTATGATAGATGGCATCATTGCAACGCTAAGAGAGGCACTTGATAGCAACGGCTTTGAGAATTTACCAGTGATGGCATACTCGACTAAATTTGCCTCAGCCTACTACGGACCATTTCGCGATGTGGCGCAAAGCGCTCCAAGCTTTGGCGATAGAAAGAGCTACCAAATGGACAGCGCAAACCGCCTAGAGGCTATCAATGAGAGCTTGCAGGACGAGGCACAAGGCGCTGATATCTTGATGGTAAAGCCAGCGCTTGCCTATCTTGACGTAGTTAGAGAGCTTAGAAATTTAACACTTCTGCCACTTTGCGTCTATAACGTAAGCGGTGAGTACGCGCTGCTAAAAGCTGGCGCAAAAGCTGGCATCATAGACTATGATCGCGTTATGATGGAGACTTTGATTGGCTTTAAAAGAGCAGGGGCAAATTTGATCATTTCATATCACGCAAAAGAAGCAGCCAAAATTTTAAGGGGCTAAGATGAGGCACTTTTTGACGCTAAACGACTTTAGTAAAGATGAGATCGAACAGATGATAAATTTAGCCCGTAAGATCAAAAAAGAGGCGAAGGCTAGAGAATTTAAGCCATATCTTAAAGATCAAAAGCTTGCGATGATATTTGAAAAAAGCTCAACTAGAACTAGGGTAAGCTTTGATGTAGGCATGCATGAGCTTGGCGGATATGCGCTATTTTTAAGTAAAAATGATATACAAATAGGCCGTGGCGAGCCAATCCGTGACACTGCCAGAGTGATAAGCAGGATGTGTGACATGGCTATGCTAAGGGTCGATAAACACGAGACGCTAGAAGAATTTGCTAAATTTTCAAGCGTGCCAGTGATAAACGGCTTAAGCGATAAATTTCACCCAGTGCAGCTAATGGCGGATTATCTTACGATGCTTGAATTTAGCGCAGGTGAAAAGGTCGCATACGTAGGAGATGGCAACAACATGACTCACTCGTGGCTCATGCTAGCAAGTAAGCTAGGACTTGAGCTAAGAGTAGCCACGCCAAAAGGCTACGAAGTGGATGCAGAAATTTTAAAGATGGCTAATGAAAACGCAAAAATTTCAGGTGCAAAAATTTTTATCACAAATGATATAAAAGAAGCGGTAAATGGTGCCGATGTAGTGACTACAGATACTTGGGTATCGATGGGGCAAGAGGCTGAGAAAGAAAAGAGGCTAAAAGACTTTGCTGGATACTGCGTGGATGAAAATTTGATGAGCTTAGCTAAAAAAGATGCGATATTTTTGCACTGCTTGCCAGCTTATAGAGGCTACGAGGTGAGCGAGGCAGTTTTTGAGAAGCACGCGGATGAAATTTTTAGCGAGGCTGAAAACAGACTCCATGCCCAAAAAGGCGTGATGGTCTGGCTGGATGAGAGAAGAAGATGAGCAAAGAGAAAAATATATATGATGAGATAGATGAGATCGGTAATAACCTTGGGCTGAGTAGCCCTGAAAAAACGATCTTTGAGATAGTTTCAACCAAAAATCCAAATAAGCATATTTTAAATTTAAAAAGTGGCTCTTGGGACTCAAAAGAGCCGTGGTTTGGTATTGATGAAAATCAAAATTTACACACGGTAATCTCTGTAAAATCGCTTTCGGCTTTGATCGAGGCCTTAAAAGAGTCGCAAAAAGAAAATTTTGATCTAAGGCTCGAAAAGACGATCTGGCAAAACATTCCAGTTGATTTTAGCGATGTTTGGGTGGTTGCTATGGATGAGATAAAAAAGATCGCAAGCGATAAAAAAAGTAGACAATTTAATATTGATCTTGACAAGCTGGTAAAAAATATCAAAAAAGAGCACCCAAATTTATTTGTAGACATAAAAGAGGTGATTCAAATGGCAAGGAGTAGGGCAGATGATTGATTTTAGTGCTTATGTGAAGTATTCAAGGCCAGGGCCAAGATATACTAGCTATCCGACAGCACCAGAGTTTAGTGATAAATTTAGCTATGAAGCTTATATAAAAGAGCTTGAAAATCGTGATCTCAATCGACCGCTTTCGCTTTATTTACACTTGCCATTTTGCAGGAGTGCTTGTTATTTTTGCGGCTGTAACGTCATTTACACTAGCAAAGAGGACCGCAAAGAGAGATATATAAGATATATAGAAAAAGAGCTTGAAATTTTAGCTCGCCACCTGGACACTAGCGCCGAGGTTTTACAGATGCACTTTGGTGGCGGTACACCAACATTTTATAATGCTGCGCAGCTTGATGAGATCATAAAACTAATCAAATCTAAATTTAAAAATTTCTCAAAAGATGCTGAGATAAGCTGCGAGATAGATCCGAGATTTTTAACAAATGAGCAGCTTGACGTGCTCATATCTCATGGTTTTAACCGCATAAGCTACGGCGTGCAAGACTTTGATGAGAAAGTGCAAAAAGAAATTCATAGAATTCAGCCTTATGAGATCACTCAAAATGCCGTAAAAATGGCTAGGCAAAAGGGCATAAAATCAATCAACATGGACCTGATCTACGGCTTGCCATATCAAAGTCTGGAGAGCTTTAAAAAGACGCTTGAACTAGCCCTCACACTTGATCCTGATAGACTTGCGGTATTTAACTACGCTCACGTGCCATGGATAAAAAAGTCAATGCGTAAATTTGATGAAACAACCCTGCCAAATCCAGAAGTAAAGCTTGAAATTTTAAAATTTACAGCTGAGTTTTTAACCAAAAATGGCTATAAAATGATAGGAATGGATCATTTTGCAAAGCCAAATGATGAGCTTTTTGGTGCTCTTGCAAATGGCACTTTGCATAGAAATTTTCAAGGTTATACGACAAAGGGTGGCGCTGATCTTATTGGTATAGGTGTGACAAGTATCGGTGAGTGCAAAAGGCATTACGCACAAAATTATAAAGATATGGACGAGTATGAAAAGGCGATTGATAGTGGAAAGTTACCATATGCAAAAGGAATTTATCTAAGTGATGAAGATTTGCTTAGAAAGAGTGTGATTATGAACTTAATGAGTAATTTTGGGCTTGATATCAAAGCTATCGAGAATGAATTTCATATAAATTTCTTTGAACACTTTAAGGAAGAGCTTGAGGAGCTTAAAAATTTAAGTGAATTTGTCAATATTACAGCAGATAAAATCAGCGTAAATGAAACTGGAACATTGATAATACGAAATATTGCAATGTGTTTTGATGAATATCTAAAGAAAATTCCCGAGAATTTAAGGCGTTTTTCTAAAACTATATAAAAATTATTTTTTTGTCATAAGATATTTAAAATGCATTTAATATTTCTTGGTGTATAATTCGTATTAAATTTTAAGTATAGACTTAATAATAAAAAAGGTAAAAGGATCTTAGTTATGAAAAAGATATTGGCAATTAGTGCTTTGGCAGCAACTGTGCTGTCAGCTCAAGATGTTCCTTATAGGATTTTTCTAGCTTCATTTGCACAAGATGATAATCAGGCTAGAATTGATAGTGCTGTTAATAAAGTCAATAGCAAAATTTCTGATAGCAGACTAACTACAGGTATCTATGAGGTTGGTGGACGAAAATTTTTGTATGTTGACACAGTTCCAGTTTCTGAAAATGAAGCTAATGAATTATTGACTAAAGTTCAAAATGAGTCAGGATATAAAGATGCTTTAATGAGAGCAAAAGCACCTGTAGCTGATACTCAAATAACAAAAAAATCTAATATAGAACAAGCTATATCAACTGAAGTAAAACCAGTAGCACAAGTTGATGATGGAGTTTTGACTTTAGATCAAGTTATAAAGACTATTTTAAATGAAAACCCAAGTTTAAAAGCTACAGAATTTAACTATCTACAAGTTGGTAAAGACCTAAAAATAGCAAAAAATGCCTATTATCCAACACTTGACGCTGCTGCTAGAGTGGGATATGAGAAAAAACGCCTTGATGATGGAGTTTCTACAAGAAGAGGAGATGGAAGAATTTCTGGCACATCTCTAACCTTGGTTGAAAATTTATATAATGGTGGTGCTGATAAAAATAGAATAAATTCTCAAAGCGCAAGGCTTGATTCAGCTGCTTATTCGGTAGCACAAGCTGCAGATAGACTTACATTAAATGCTGCAAATGCTTACTTGCAAGTTCTTCAAACTAAGAGAATTTTAGACATTGAAGAAGAAAATGTAAAGAGTCATGAGGAAATTTATAGTCAAATTAAAGATAGAGCAAGATCAGGTTATGGCGTAGCTTCTGAAGAGAGACAAGCTGGATCACGCTATACTTTAGCTCAATCAAACTATACAGCTGCTAAAAATAACTATGAAGATGCACTTTCTACATTTGAGAAATTATATGGAAAAAAAGTTGCAGCTAAAAATTTAGTAATGCCTGAGTTTGGCCTTCCTTTGCCTAGCACAAAAGAGGCTGTTTATAACAAAGCAATTCTTTGTAACCCATCACTTTTGGTTCAAAAATCAAATATTGCTATGGCAGAGTCAGTTGTAAAAGAGAAAAATGCGCCATTCTTACCAAAATTAGATCTTGTTGTATCTGGTGCGTATGATCATTCAAATGTTTTATATGACAATTATGAAGAACAAACATTTGACGCACTTTTAAGACTAAACTATAACCTTTACAATAAAGGCAATGATAAACTAGATAAAGAAAAAAGCCAACTTGCTGTTCAACAAGAGCAACAAACTTTGGATAATCTTGTAAGAGAGCTTAAAGAGTCTTTGGAATTTTCATGGCAAAATTATGTTCTTAACCAAGAAAAAATGGGATATCTAAATCAACACGTTGAATATGCTAAAGCTACACTTGATGCTTATCAGGATGAATTTAGAATCGGTCGTCGCGATCTTATAAACTTGCTTGATGCTGAAAATGAATATAACTCTGCGTTAAAAGAGATCGCTACAACTGAGACAGCACTATCTTATGCAAAATATAGACTATTAGATAATATGGGAATGATCTCAGATAGCTTTGAACCAGGTTTTGCAAAGAGATACATTCAGGGTGCTTGCAGCATTCAAAACGATTTAAGATAAAAATGTAAAAAGTAATGACCATGAGGGTCAAGACAAATTTTTGGACGCTTATAGTAAGCGTCCTTTTTTTATTATTAGCAAGTGCTATTGGAGATTTTATAAAATCAACAACTATAGCAAAGGTAGCTAAAATTTATGGAGAAGATGCGAGAAGAAGGGCTTCTGCTCTAAATTCTTTAATGACTTCATTGCAAGATGCAACTGAACAAGAGAAATTAATAAAAGTAAATGACTTTTTTAACTCTTTTAGGTGGGTTGATGATATGCAACTTTGGCACAAAAAGGATTATTGGGCTACTAGAATGGAATTTATAGGAAAAGGTGCTGGTGACTGCGAAGACTACGTTATCGCAAAATATTTTACACTAAAGCAGCTAGGGATTCCAACTCAAAAATTATACTTCACATATGTTAAAGCCCTAAGATACAATCAAGCTCATATGGTTTTAGCATACTACGATACACCAAAATCTATTCCATTAATTTTAGACAACATAAATGGTAAAATAAAAATCGCAACTCAAAGAACAGACCTTGTTCCAGTTTATAGTTTTAATGGTGATTCGCTATACTTGGCAAAACAAGAAGGTCTTGGTCAAGCAATACCAGGTGGAAATAAAAAACAAAATCCTAAGTGGATGGAACTAATAGATAGGATAGGAAAAGAGGATTTATGACGCTATTTAAACAAATTATGATCGCCGTGATAACTTTTGGTATCATGATTTTTATGGCTGTTGGCTACTTAAATTTTAAGAGCCTAAATGGATATATTAATGACCAGCTTGGTGAAAATGCAAGACATACAGCAAATTCGCTTGGACTTGCTTTAAAGCCTATTATCGATCCAGATGACATGTCCTTGGCTCAAACAATGATAAATTCTATGTTTGACAGCGGTAGATACAAGCTTATCAAGCTTGAAGATGTTGATGGCAAGGTTCTTATTGAAAATTCTCAACAAACTGTTGTTAAAGATATTCCTGAATGGTTTTACAAAATAGCCAAGTTCGAAGCACCAATAGCAGATAGCGAGATTATGACTGGTTGGGCAAAATTTGGCACGCTTTATGTTCAAGGCAGCACCGCACTTGCCTACAATGAGCTTTATACTAACTCAAAAAATATTTTTAATTTTCTTCTTCTAATGATAATTGTCACTCTTGTGGTGGCATATTTCGCTCTAAAAGCTATTTTTAGACCGCTTATGAAGGTTCAAGATCAGGCTGAGGCCATACTTGATAATAAATTTATCATTCAAAAAAGAATTCCATTTACGGCTGATCTTAAAAAAATGGTTCTAGCTATGAACTCTATGGTTAGCAAGGTAAAAGACATTTTTGAGAGAGAGGCAGCCACACTCAGTAAATATCAAGAGCTTTTATATAAAGATACAATGAGTGGTGCTAATAACAGAAGATTTTTTCAAACTAAATTTAGTGAGTATCTAGCAAGTGAAGAATATTCAAGTGGTGTTGCTTTACTTGTTAGTTTTAAAGATTTAATAAATTTAAAAAGTACGCTTGGCTTTGAAAAATGGCAAAGTGTTGTAATGAAAATAGCTCAAATTTTACAAGAAAAATCAATCCATAATGATAAAAATGCGATTGTTGCAAGGCTTAACGATAATGATTTTATTGTGCTTTCGTATGGTAGAAATTCATCAAATTTCTTGGCTCTATGTGATGAAATTATGAACGAGTTTAAAAAGCTTTATGCAAATTTTGCACTAAATGATAGCGAGTATCCAGTAAATGCTGCGATAGTAGAGTATTCACCAAATACTGATATCAAGACACTTCTTACTTCAGCTGACGTTACATTGGCTAGCTCAAGACTTGCTGGAAGCTTTACATATAAGGTATTTAATGAAAATCAAAATACTTTAGTGATTGGTAAAGAGAAGTATAAAGAGCTTATTTTTGACTCAATAAAAGAGGATGAATTTAAATTCGCAGCTCAAAAAGTGATTGATCTTAATTCAAATTTTGAGCAGTATGAGCTTTATTTGAGGCTTGTTGATAAAGATGGTGTATGGCGTATGGCCTCATATTTCATGCCGATGGTAAATGAGTTAAATTTAGGCGCGATGCTTGATCTTCATATCTTAAATAGGGTAGCCAGAATTTTACCAGAGAATATCCTGCCAAGTGGCAACTTGGCAATAAATTTGGGCAAAGAGATATTAAACTCAGATGAAAATTTTTCAAAACTTGAAGCTACACTTAAAAAGATAAGCCAAATTTCTAAATATAAAAACTATATAGAAATTCCAAATAAAGACGATATTAGCATAGAAAGTATAGTTAAGCTTACTAAAAAATTAAAAGAGCTTGGCTTTGGATTTGGTTTTGACCACTTCGAGCTTAATGCAAAAGGTATTGAGAAGCTAAAAGAATTTAACCCTGATTATGTAAAAATTCAGTCAAATGTCTTAATCGACTTCTTAAGTGATAAGTCAGGAGTAAATACAAAACAATCGCTCGACGTTGTTTTAAGCTCAAAAGACATTATTTTGATCGCAATCGGCGTTGAAGGCGAAGAGCAGAAGAAAAAGTTAATCGATCTTGGCATTAAAAATATGCAAGGAATTTATATAGATGAAATTAAGAACATTGGATGATAGATGCATAGTGATAAGATAAAAGATGAACTACTTCAATGTTTGGTTATTTTTACCAAGCTTCATAATAATCCATACAGTGCCGATGCTTTAACTATTGGCTTGCCAGTAAAAGATGGCGATGAGATTGAGCTTTTTTCACTTAAAAGCTCAAGGTCTTTATTTTCTCGTGCTGCTTCTCGTGCTGGTTTTGCTTCTACCCTTGTAAGAAAAGATCTTGAGCAAATCTCTCCTTTAGTTTTACCTTGCATTTTAATGCTTAGAGGCAAAAAAGCTTGCATCTTGCAATCTTTTAGTAAAGATAAAAAGACAGCAAATATCATAACGCCAGAACTTTCAACTGGTACTAGCACGATAGAAATAAGTAAATTAAAAGAAGAATATTTAGGCTATGCATACTATCTAAAGCGCGAGTTTGTTCCAGAGGATACTAGCTCAACAAAGCTAATTGATGCAGGCAACGACCACTGGTTTTGGGGAACTCTAAAACGTTCAAAAAAGATTTATTTTGATGTTGTTCTTGCAAGTTTTATTATAAATTTATTTGTTCTTGCTAGTCCACTTTTTACGATGAACGTATATGACCGTGTCGTGCCAAATAATGCGGTTGAGACACTTTGGGTCTTGGCACTTGGTGTAAGTGTAGTTTATGGCATAGATCTTTTTTTAAAATTTGTAAGATCATATTTTCTTGAGATTGCCGGCAAAAAGAGTGACATCATAATGAGCTCCATTTTATTTGAGCGTGTTATGGATATGAAATTTAGCAATAAACCAAAATCTGTTGGTTCATTCGCTAGTAATTTAAAGGAATTTGATACGGTTAGAAATTTCTTCTCATCAGCTTCATTGGCAGCCATTGTCGATCTTCCATTTGCGATCATTTTCTTGATAGTTACTTATTTTATAGGAAGCTATATCGTACTTGTGCCAATTGTTATTATGATAGCTATTTTATGTTATACATTTTTTATAAAAGATCCACTTCAAAATGCCATTAAGAGTACATTTGAGGCTTCAGCTATAAAAAATGGAATTTTAATAGAGAGCCTTAGCAGTCTTGAAACCATCAAAACTCTTGGTGCTAGCGGACATATACAGTGGAACTGGGAAGAGGCAACCGGTGAAATAGCAAATAGAAGCATTAAATCAAAAATTATTACAACTTCGATAACGACTGTTACGTCTTTTTTAGTGCAATTAAATACTATTGCCATCATCGTTCTTGGCGTCTATATGATACAAGATACACATCTTACAATGGGTGGTCTTATCGCTGCGGTTATGCTTAGCTCTCGCGCTATCGCTCCTATGGGACAGGTGGCTTCACTTGCTGCAAATTTTGAGCAGACAAAAACAGCATATCAAAGTCTTAGCAAGATTATGCAAATGCCTGTCGAAAGGCCAGAAGGTAAAAAATTTGTTAGAAGAAATTCTTTTGATGGAAAGATTGAGTTTAAGAATGTAAGCTTTACATATCCAGATACAACAAAAGGTTCGCTTGATAGGATAAATTTTGTTATTCAGCCAGGTGAAAAAGTTGGCATTATAGGCAAAAATGGCTCTGGAAAAACTACTTTACAAAAGCTCATTTTGGGACTTTACTCACCAACTGAAGGCTCAGTGCTAATCGATGGTATTGATATTAATCAAATCGACCCAGCTGATCTTAGGCGAAACATCGGCTACGTTCCGCAAGATGTTGTGCTTTTTAAAGGAACGGTTAGAGAAAATATTGTTCAAAAAGCGCCATATGTTGATGATATTCAGATTATAAAAGCAGCTAAAGTAAGCGGAGTTGATGAATATGTAAATGCCCATCCACTTGGATTTGACATGCCAGTCTTTGAAAGAGGTGACGGCATAAGTGGCGGACAGCGTCAAAGCATAGCTGTGGCTAGGGCATTTTTGCTAGATAGTCCTATTATTTTGCTTGATGAGCCAACAAATTCTCTTGATAATACAGTTGAAAATAAGTTAAAAATAAATTTAAAGACAAATACGGCAAATAAAACGATGCTGCTTGTCACACATAGGACGTCGATGCTAGATCTTGTTGATAGACTTATAGTTATGGATAATGGCAAAATTTTATTGGACGGACCAAGAGATGAAGTTTTAGCAAGACTTAGTGGGAAGTGATCATGCAAGAAGATATCAAGAATAAACAAAATGAAAATCTAAAAACTGAAAAGAGATTAATTTCTGAAAATAGTATAAAAGAACAAGAGGAAGCTAGTAATAAAATTTTAAATAGTGTAGATGATATAAAGTCTAATCTTCAAACAAAAAATTATGATGCTTATGATTTGAAATTTATGTCAAGTCTTTCTGAGGCTGTTTTGGCTAAAGCCCCATCTACATCTAAAAAGATACTCTATACGGTTGCTATAACTATCTTTTGGCTTCTTGTTTGGGCTTCCTGGGCACAAATAGATGAGATCACAAGAGGTAGTGGTAAAATCATCCCGTCTGGAAAAAACCAAGCGATACAAAATCTCGAAGGCGGTATAGTCGATCAAATTTTTGTAAAAGAGGGTGATGAAGTCAAGAAAGATCAAATTCTAATAAGGCTAGATAATAAAAATTTTACGAGTAGTTATGGCGAGTCAAAACTAAGACTTGATGAACTTCAAGCAAAATTTATGAGACTTGATGCTGAGGCAAATGATAAGGAATTCGACTACGACGAAGCTAGAGATGCGAACAATAGTAAAGCCATAAGATACGAGCTAAGTCTGCATAATTCAAATATTGATCACTTAAATGAGCAAATAGGAATTCTAACAGAGCAGATCCATCAACGCCAAAGTGAGCTAAATGAGCTTAGAAATAAAATTTCTCAAACTCAAAATAGCTACAACCTTGTTTTAAAAGAAAAAGCTATCATGGAGCCTATCTTTAAAAAAGGTCTTGTTAGCGAGGTCGAGTATATCCAGCTTCAAAGACGCGTAAATGACCTAAAAGGCGAGCTTGACGCATCTGTGCTTGCCGTGCCAAGGGTCGAATCGACCATAAAAGAGGCAAAAAATAAGATAGAAGAGGCAAAGCTGGCATTTAAAAATAATGCAAAAAAAGAGCTAAATGAGGTTTCAGCAGAGATCGCAAGGATAAATGAATCACAAATCAGCTTAAGCGATAGAGTAGAAAGAACATATGTAAGATCTCCAGTAAATGGTATTGTCAGCAAGATGATGGTTCATACAGTATCAGGAGTTATTAAGCCTGGTGAAAATATTGCCGAGATCGTTCCTCTTGAGGATAAATTGGTTGCTGAAGTAAAAGTAAAACCAGCTGATGTTGCATTTTTGAGGCCTGGGCTTGATACGATGGTTAAATTTACAGCCTATGATTTTAGCATTTACGGTGGTTTAAAAGGCAAAGTAACGCAGATTAGTGCCGATACGGAGACTAATGAAAAAACTGGCGAGAGCTATTATTTGGTCAGGATAGAAACTGAGAAAAATTATCTTGGTAGCGAAGAAAAACCGCTTAGAATAAAAGTTGGTATGATAGTCTCAGCTGATATCATTACCGGTAAAAAGACAATACTTGATTATTTATTAAAGCCTATTTTAAAGGCAAAACAAAATGCCTTAACGGAGAGGTAATGGGCAAGATCGCTTTTTATGATAAGAAATTTGGTGAATATGAGATTGAAAAATTTCAAAATTTACAAAATTTTTATCTCATAAAAGATGATCATTGCTGCGATATAGTTAATGATGAAATTGAACGATTTAAATTTAGTGATTGTGAAATAGAATTTTTACAATTAGTAGATGTTGCTAGTAGACATAAAAAACTATTTGAAAATATAAAAATTCAAGATGATATAGTAAGAAGCATTAAAATTTTAATAAAAGGCTTTGACCAGAGTTTGGATAAATTTGACTTTGATCCTGGAATTTTAAATTTAAATACCCCTTATAAATATGCTATATCACAAGATTTTTTTGAAATGACTATTTTTTTAGAAGAAAAATCCTCAGTGGTTACTAAATTTTTCTCATCAATAGATTACAAGATATGCAAAAACGGCGAAAGTCGTCACGTAGAATTTTTTATAAATAATAAAAAAATTTATGAAAGAATCATATAAATAATCCAAGGAAAGGTAATGCAAGTTATTTTATTTACACAAAATAGTGCATTAAACAATATTTGGAGAAGCTATTTTACTGGCAATAGTGATGTGAAATTTATACATAATAGAAAAGAGTTTTTTTCTCATATAAATGATGATGTTGATATTATAGGCATTGATATTGATGTTTTTAAAGATAATATTGATGATGTTATAAAAAATATAATTGAAGAATCACCAAATATAAAAATACTCATACTCTCAAATAGACCAACGATAAACGAAGGCAAGCATCTGCTTACGCTTGGAATCAAGGGCTATGCAAATTCTCACATGAGGAAGACTCACTTTGAAGATGCTTTTGAAACTATTTTCAATGGAAATATATGGCTTTACCAAGAATTTGTTCAGGCAATGATTAGTGAGCTAACCGGCTCATATATTAATAGCGAAAGTGAAAAGGTAGACAAAAAGACCGACCTCTCTGAGCTTAGTTCAAGGGAAAGAGAAATTGCAGATTTAATCTATCAGGGTCTAACAAATAATGAAATTTCAGAAAAAACAGGTATTACACTAAGAACAGTTAAAGCACATACAAGCTCGATTTATAGTAAGCTAAATGTAAAGGATAGAATAGGGCTTGTGCTTTTGATGAAGCAGCTTGACGCATAAAGTCTTGATTTATTTTTGTGATAAATTTAAGACCCTTCTTCAAAAACTATAAATTTTTATACATGCGCCCATAAGAAATACATACATAACTTTTACTAGCTGAAGAATATAATAAATATAAAATTTGAAATAAAAAAAGATTTGCTAAAATCTTAAATAAAAAAATTCTAGCAAATTTATCAATAGCCGAGATAAGAAACCAGAAACTTTAGTCTTCCAAATCGATATCTACTTTTTCAACATTTGTTATGATGTCTTTTGTATTTTTTTCGATATCGTGTTTATTTTTTTCAATAAGTGATCTATTTTGTCCAATCAAATCCCTATTTTCTTTAATGCCATCACTATTTTGTTCAATTAATTTGCTAAGAGTTGATATTCTTTTCTCATAACGTATCATTAGAAAATAAATTACATAAATTAGTAATAAAATTATTGCCCAAGGTAAAAATTGCATATTAAGTCCTTATATATTTTTTTGTAATTATAGAAATTTTAGCTTTTAAAAAAAATAAAACCATAAAAATTATACATATTTTATAAATACTTAATGATGCATTACGGATTTAAATGTAATAAAAATTTGTATCCTTAAATGGTTGTATTTTATGATTTTAATTTTTATGAAAATTTTTTAAATTTCCCTTGACTTTTACCTTGTTTTGATATATAATTGCCACTTCACAAAACAGGTGCTGGTGTAGCTCAGTTGGTAGAGCTACTGCCTTGTAAGCAGTGGGTCGGCGGTTCAAGTCCGTTCACCAGCTCCATTTTTGTAACAGTGTTTGACCAGAAAATACCAAAATAGTTTATTAATGTTTAAGGTGAGATACTCAAGCGGCCAACGAGGGCAGACTGTAAATCTGCTGACTATGTCTTCCGTGGTTCGAATCCACGTCTCACCACCATTGTTATGCGGGAGTAGCTCAGTTGGCTAGAGCATCAGCCTTCCAAGCTGAGGGTCGCGGGTTCGAGCCCCGTTTCCCGCTCCAAAATTTGGGAAAATAAACTGGGAGCTGTATCTAGATTTTACTAAACACAGTTATTCCTTACTTTATTTTCAAAATTTTTAGTTGTTTGTATTATTTAATTGGAATCATCTCTGCCAAGCGTTTTTCGCTCATATGGCTCAGAGGTAGAGCACTTCCTTGGTAAGGAAGAGGTCGCGGGTTCAAGTCCCGCTATGAGCTCCACTGGTTAATATGATTTTATTATGATTATACAAATTTAGTGAGAAAAAAGACATATATCACATACGGAGGAAAAGATGGCTAAAGAAAAATTTTCACGTAACAAGCCGCACGTAAACATAGGCACTATTGGTCACGTAGACCATGGTAAAACTACATTAACAGCTGCAATATCTGCTGTTCTTTCACGCAAGGGACTTGCTGAGCTAAAGGATTATGATAATATTGATAATGCTCCAGAAGAAAAAGAGCGTGGTATTACAATTGCTACTTCACATATTGAGTACGAGACAGAGAAACGCCACTATGCTCACGTTGATTGCCCTGGTCACGCCGACTATGTAAAAAATATGATTACAGGTGCCGCACAAATGGATGGAGCTATTTTGGTTGTTTCTGCAGCTGATGGCCCAATGCCACAAACTAGAGAGCATATTTTATTATCACGCCAAGTTGGTGTTCCATATATTGTTGTTTTCATGAACAAAGCTGATATGGTTGATGATGCTGAGTTACTTGAATTGGTCGAAATGGAAATCCGCGAGTTACTTAATGAGTATAATTTCCCAGGCGATGATACACCTATTGTTTCTGGTTCAGCGCTTAAAGCTCTTGAAGAGGCAAAAGCTGGTCAAGATGGTGAATGGTCGGCAAAAATTATGGAATTAATGGATGCAGTTGATAGCTATATTCCAACTCCAGTTCGTGCGACAGATAAAGACCTTCTTATGCCGATTGAAGATGTTTTTTCGATTTCAGGTCGTGGTACAGTTGTAACTGGTAGAATCGAAAAAGGTGTTATTAAGGTTGGTGATACAATTGAAATTGTTGGTATTAAGCCAACTCAAACAACAACAGTTACTGGTGTTGAAATGTTTAGAAAAGAGATGGATCAAGGCGAAGCTGGTGATAATGTTGGCGTTCTTCTCCGTGGTACTAAGAAAGAGGATGTTGAGCGTGGTATGGTTCTTTGCAAGCCTAAATCAATTACCCCTCATACAAAATTTGAAGGCGAAGTCTATATCTTGACAAAAGAAGAAGGTGGTCGTCATACTCCTTTCTTTAATAACTATAGACCACAATTCTATGTAAGAACAACTGATGTTACTGGTTCAATTACGCTTCCAGAAGGAACAGAGATGGTTATGCCAGGTGATAATGTAAGAATTTCAGTCGAGTTGATTGCTCCAGTAGCACTTGAGGAAGGTACTCGTTTTGCTATCCGTGAAGGTGGTAGAACTGTTGGTTCAGGTGTTGTTTCAAAAATACTTGGTTAATTTATAAAAATTTGTCAAAGGGAGAATATTCCCTTTGATATTTTGAAAAGGACTTATATGAGAATTAAAATTGGTTTAAAATGCTCTGAAAGTGGTGATATAAATTATACAACAACTAAAAATAGTAAAACTACTACAGATAAAGTTGAGCTTAAAAAGTATTGCCCAAGATTAAAAAAACATACTATACATAAAGAAGTTAAATTAAAAAGTTAATTAAGAAGCTATTAGGGCAATAGCTCCAACGGTAGAGCGCTGGATTCCAAATCCAATGGTTGGGGGTTCGAATCCCTCTTGCCCTGCCACGACTAAGGTTAAGATTATGGAGAAAATTATAAATTATATTAAGCTTTCTAAATTGGAAATAATGAAGGTTATCTATCCTACAAAAGAACAAATTAGAAATGCTTTTTTTGCAGTTTTTATCGTAGTTGCTGTTGTATCACTTTTTTTAGCTCTTGTCGATGTTATTATGTCCTTTGTTCTATCTAAAGTTATATGATATAAGGAAAAGTAATGTCACATAAATGGTATGCTATACAGACTTACGCTGGAAGCGAAATGGCAGTAAAAAGAGGAATTGAAAATTTAGTAAAAGATCATGGAATAGAAGATCAGCTAAAAGAAGTTATAGTTCCTACAGAAGACGTAATTGAAATAAAAAATGGCAAGCAAAAAATCAACGAAAGAACTCTTTATCCAGGTTATGCTTTTGCATGCTTAGACCTTGATACAGCTCTTTGGCACAGGATTCAATCTTTACCAAAAGTTGGACGTTTTATTGGTGAAGCTAAAAAACCTACACCATTATCTGAAAAAGATATTAATACTATTTTGGAAAAAGTTCAAAAAAGAGCTGCACCAAAACCTAAGATATTTTTTGAGGATGGTGAAAGTGTTCGTATAACAGAAGGTCCTTTTGCTAACTTTACAGGTATTGTTGAAGAATATGACATGATACATGGCAAACTTAGACTTAATGTTTCTATTTTTGGTAGAAGTACCCCTGTTGATATTTTGTATTCACAAGTTGAGAAGATAATTTAAGGAGCAAGAAATGGCTAAAAAAGTTATAGGTGAAATAAAATTACAAATTGCTGCAACAAAAGCAAATCCTAGTCCGCCGGTTGGTCCAGCTCTTGGACAAAAAGGTGTTAATATTATGGAATTTTGTAAAGCCTTTAATGAGAGAACAAAAGATATGGTTGGGTTTAATGTTCCAGTTGTTATAACTGTTTATGCTGATAAAAGTTTTACATTTATCACAAAACAGCCTCCTGCTACAGATCTTATTAAAAAGGCTGCAGGTATAACAAAAGGAACTGATAATCCTTTAAAAAATAAAGTAGGCAAACTAACAAAAGCTCAAGTTTTAGAAATAGTTGAGAAAAAACTTGTTGATTTAAATACAAACGATAGAGAGCAAGCAGCTAAAATTATTGCTGGTTCAGCTCGATCAATGGGTGTCGAAGTAATAGACTAAAACCTTTACCGTCAGGTTGATTAGCAAAAGACGGAAGCAATATATATGCGGAGAAATTTATGGGAAAAACTAGTAAGAGATTTCAAGAATTGCTCAAAAAAGTAGAGCAAGATAAAATTTATAACCTTAGTGAGGCTATTGATACAGTCAAAACTCTAGCTTCTGCTAAATTTAATGAAACAGTTGAGATTGCATTAAAATTAAATGTTGATCCAAGACATGCTGATCAAATGGTTCGTGGTTCAGTAGTTTTACCGGCTGGTACAGGTAAAACTGTAAGAGTTGCAGTTATTGCAAAAGATACTAAAGCTGATGAGGCAAAAGCAGCTGGTGCTGATATTGTTGGCGCAGATGATTTGGTTGAAGATATTCAAAAAGGTATAATGAATTTTGATGTTCTTATAGCTACTCCAAATTTAATGGGTCTTGTAGGTAAGGTCGGTAGAATTTTAGGACCAAAAGGATTAATGCCAAACCCAAAAACTGGCACAGTTACAATGGATGTTGCACAAGCTGTTAATAATGCAAAAAGCGGTCAAGTAAATTTTCGTGTTGATAAGCAAGGAAATATACATGCAGGTCTTGGTAAAGTTAATTTTACTAAAGAACAATTAAATGAAAATATTTCAACATTTATTAAAGCGATCAATAAACATAAGCCTGCAACCGCAAAGGGTAGATATGTTAAAAATGCTTCGTTGTCTTTGACAATGAGTCCATCTATAGCTCTTGATACTCAAGAAGTTATGGACTTAAAATAAAACTAAAAATTAAAATTTATATCTTAGATTGGAGATAGCCGAGGCCATTGGGCTTAATTGATTCGACCCGCTCTGCTTGAAATTACCGGTCGGAAAGGAGAAAAAGTGACACGTAACGAAAAAACTGAAGTTGTTGCAAAATTAGAGAGTGAATTTAAAACTGCTGAAGCTATTGTAGTTTGTGACTATCGTGGCCTTTCAGTAAAGAAACTTGAAGTTTTAAGAAATTCTGCTAAAGAACAAAATGTAAAAGTTCAAGTTATTAAAAATACTCTTGCAAATATTGCTCTTAAAAATTCTGATAAAGTCGGAATGGAACTCAAAGATACAAATATATATCTTTGGAGTGAAGATCAATTAGCAGTAACTAAAGTAGCCGCAAAATTTGAAGAGTCTAATGCTGATCTTTTCAAAATAAAAACAGCTTATATTGATGGCGAAGTTGCTAGCGTTGATAAAGTTAAAGCTCTATCTAAAATGCCTAGCCGTGATGAGCTTATTGCGATGCTTTTACAAGTTTGGAATGCGCCAATTCAAAATTTCACAATTGGTTTGAATGCACTTAAAGAGAAAAAAGAACAATCAGCTTAATTTAAAATAAAAAAATAATAAGGATTAAAAATGGCAATTACTAAAGAAGATGTATTAGAGTTTATATCTAATCTTTCTGTACTTGAACTTAGTGAACTTGTAAAAGAGTTCGAAGAGAAATTTGGTGTTAGCGCAGCTCCTGTAATGGTAGCTGGTGGTGCTGTTGCAGCAGGCGGTGCAGCAGCTGCAGCAGAGGAAAAAACAGAATTTAACATTGTCTTGGTTGATTCTGGTGATAAGAAAATCAACGTTATTAAAGTTGTTAGAGCGCTTACTGGTCTTGGTCTTAAAGAAGCTAAAGACGCAGTTGAGGGAACACCATCTGTTCTTAAAGAAGGCGTTAGCAAAGATGAGGCTGAGGCAGCTAAAAAAGAGCTTGAGGAAGCTGGTGCCAAGGTTGAACTTAAATAATTTTTTATTATTTGAGCTTAATATTTCAAGAGAGGGCATAGGCTCTCTCTTTTTTTAAATTTTAGATGCCTTGTTAAAAGGCTATACTTTTCTTTCAAAATTACCACGAGGTAGATGCAATGTTAAATAGCTTATACTCAGGAAATCGTCTTAGGGTTGACTTCTCTAATGTCGTTAAGGAGATAGACGTTCCGAACCTACTACAACTACAAAAAAAGAGCTTTGATAATTTTTTAAATCTAAATAACAATCAAACAGAAAGCGGTATAGAAAAAGTTTTCAAATCAATCTTTCCAATACATGATCCGCAAAATCGTTTGACTTTAGAATATGTTGGCTCAGAAATTGGAAGACCAAAATATACAATTAGAGAGTGTATAGAAAGAGGTCTTACATACTCTGTAAATTTAAAGATGAAAATACGTCTTATCGTTCATGAGAAAGATGATAAGACAGGTGATAAAGTTGGTGTTAAAGATATAAAAGAACAAGAAATTTTTATACGCGAAATTCCACTAATGACTGATAGAATTTCATTTATTATAAATGGTGTTGAGCGCGTTGTTGTTAATCAACTCCATAGAAGTCCAGGTGTTATTTTTAAACAAGAAGAGAGTGCGACTGTTGCAAATAAATTAATTTATACAGCTCAAATAATACCTGATCGTGGCTCTTGGCTACATTTCGAATATGACACAAAAGATATTTTATATGTTAGGATAAATAAACGTAGAAAAGTGCCAGTAACTATATTATTTAGGGCGCTTGGATATAAAAAACAAGACATTATTAAGTTGTTTTATCCAATACAAAATTTAATTATTAAAAATAACAAATTCTTAACTCTTTTTAATCCTGAAGATTATTTGGGAAGAGTTGAATATGATATAAAAAACGAAGATGGAGAAATTCTTCACCAAGCAGGCAAACGTCTAACTAAGAAAAAAGCTGATAAGTTGATTGAAGATGGCGTAAAATTTGTTGAATACCCAGTTGAAGCACTTATTGGTAGATATTTGGCAAATCCTGTAATAAATACAGAGAGCGGAGAAATTTTATATGATACACTATCTGCTCTTGACGAGAATAAACTCTCAAAAATTTTAGCTGAACATGAAACTATTGAGATTATAAATAACTCTGCTGCTGGTGTTGATGATGCGATTATAAATTCTTTTATAGCTGACAACGATATGCTTAAGGTTTTAAAACAAACTGAGGGTGTGGATGACGAAAACGATCTTGCGGCTATTAGAATTTATAAGGTTATGAGACCAGGAGAGCCAGTTGTAAAAGAGGCCGCAAAGAGTTTTGTAAATGATATGCTATTTAATCCTGAGAGATATGATTTAACAAAAGTTGGTCGTATGAAAATGAACCATAAGCTCTCTCTTGATGTACCAGAATACGTTACTTTACTAACAAGTGAAGATATCATAAAAACTGCAAAATATCTTATAAAGGTTAAAAACGGACAAGGTCACATTGATGACCGAGATCACCTTGGCAACCGCCGTATAAGATCAATCGGTGAGCTACTTGCTAGCGAACTTCACCTCGGTTTTGTAAAGATGCAAAAGGCTATCCGCGATAAATTTACAAGCTTAAGCAATAATACTGAAGAGATTATGCCATACGACCTCATTAATCCAAAAATGATTACTGCTACGATTATGGAATTTTTTACAGGCGGTCAGCTAAGCCAGTTTATGGATCAGACAAACCCACTTAGTGAAGTTACTCACAAGCGCCGTCTATCCGCACTTGGTGAAGGCGGTTTAGTAAAAGAACGTGCTGGCTTTGAGGTGCGTGACGTTCACCCAACCCACTATGGTAGAATTTGTCCGGTTGAGACTCCAGAAGGCCAAAATATTGGTCTTATAAATACGCTTTCAACCTATGCAAAAGTGAATGATCTTGGCTTTGTTGAAGCACCTTACAAAAAAGTTATAGATGGTAAAGTGACTGATGAGATAGTTTATTTAACTGCAACTCAAGAAGAGGGCAATGTTATAGCTCCAGCATCAACTAAGCTTGATGAAAATGGACACATCGTTGAGGACTTGATTGAGGTTAGAAAAGATGGCGAGATGATGCTTGCCCGTAGAGAAGATGTTACTTTGATCGACCTTTGTTCTGGTATGATAGCTGGTGTTGCGGCTTCACTTATTCCATTCCTAGAGCATGATGATGCTAACCGTGCTCTCATGGGTTCAAATATGCAACGTCAGGCAGTGCCACTACTTCGCTCAACTGCTCCTATTGTTGGAACAGGTATGGAGAGCGTTATCGCAAGAGATGCATGGGAAAGTGTAAAAGCAAAACGTAGTGGTGTGGTTGAAAAGGTTGATAATAAAAATATATTCATTTTAGGCGAAGACGAAGCTGGTCCATATATCGATCATTACTCTTTGGAGAAAAATTTAAGAACAAACCAAAATACGACTTTTTCTCAACATCCGATAGTTAAAAAAGGCGATGAGATCGTTGCCGGTCAAATAATTGCTGACGGCCCAAGTATGGAAAAAGGCGAGCTAGCTATCGGTAAAAATGCACTAATTGCATTTATGCCTTGGAATGGCTACAACTACGAGGACGCGATCGTCATTAGCGAAAAAATGATACGTGAAGATGCCTTTACGAGCGTTCATATTTATGAAAAAGAGATCGAAGCTCGTGAGCTAAAAGATGGCGTTGAAGAGATAACAAAAGATATACCAAATGTCAAAGAAGAGGAGCTTATGCACCTTGATGAGAGTGGTATTGTCAAAATTGGTACAGAGATTAAGCCTGGTATGATCCTTGTTGGCAAAGTATCTCCAAAAGGCGAAGTTAAACCAACTCCAGAAGAGAGACTATTACGTGCGATCTTTGGTGAAAAGGCTGGCCACGTGGTAAATAAATCGCTCTACGCTTCAGCTTCGATGGAAGGCGTGGTTGTTGATGTTAAAATTTTCACCAAAAAAGGTTATGAAAAAGATAGCAGAACAAATAAAGCTTACGAAGAAGAGAAGACTCTTTTAGAAAAAGAACATCACGATAGACTACTTATGCTAGACCGCGAAGAGATGCTAAAAGTTACAGCACTTCTTTCTAAAAATCCACTAGCAAGTGATCAAGAGGTAAATAAAAAAGAGTATAAAAAGGGCTCAAAGATCAATAAGGCCGATCTTGAAAATATAAATAGGTTTACTCTAAATGCTATCGTTAAAAGCTTTTCAAAAGATATTCAAAAGAAATATGACGAGCTAAAAAATTACTTCCAAAATGAGAAGAAAAAGCTCAAAGAAGAGCATGATGCTAAGATAGAAATTTTAGAAAAAGATGACATTTTACCAAGTGGCGTTGTAAAACTTGTAAAGGTTTATATAGCTACAAAACGCAAACTAAAAGTCGGCGATAAGATGGCTGGACGTCACGGTAACAAAGGTATCGTTTCAAATATAGTTAGAGAAGTAGATATGCCTTATCTTCCAAGTGGTCAGATCGTAGACATCGTGCTAAACCCACTTGGTGTTCCAAGCCGTATGAACATCGGTCAAATTTTAGAGAGCCATCTTGGTCTTGTTGGTTACCGCTTAGGTGAGCAGATCAATGAAATTTTTGAAACCAAAAAAGGCGAGTGGATAAAAGAGCTAAGAGCCAAGATGATAGAGATAGCAGGTGTTGCTAAGCTAATGGACGCTAAAAAAGCTCTTGGTAAGATGAGCGATGAGAAGCTTCTTGAATATGCAAAAGATTGGAGTAATGGCGTAAGATTTGCAACCCCGATTTTTGAAGGCGTTAAGGCTGACGAATTTGCAAAACTATTTGAGATGGCAAAGATAGATAGCGATGGTAAAACTGAGCTATACGATGGACGCACAGGCTCAAAGATAAGAGAACGTGTTAATGTTGGTTGTATGTATATGCTAAAACTTCATCACTTGGTTGATGAGAAAGTCCACGCAAGAAGCACTGGACCATATAGCCTTGTTACACAGCAACCTGTCGGCGGTAAGGCGCTATTTGGCGGTCAAAGGTTTGGTGAGATGGAGGTTTGGGCACTTGAGGCTTACGGTGCCGCCCATACACTAAGAGAGATGCTAACTGTAAAATCAGATGATGTTGAGGGAAGACTATCTGCTTATAAAGCTTTAACAAGAGGTGAAAACGTTCCTGAGACTGGTATCCCTGAGACGTTCTTTGTTCTAACAAACGAGCTAAAATCACTAGCTCTTGATGTAGAAGTATATGATGAGGATGAGACAAATGAAACTAACTAATTTAAAACCAGTTGAGATAAAAGAAGAGCATAGACCTCGTGATTTTGAAGCTTTTCAACTTCGTTTAGCAAGTCCTGAGAAGATAAAATCTTGGAGTTATGGCGAAGTTAAAAAACCAGAAACTATCAACTACCGCACACTAAAACCTGAGCGTGACGGCTTGTTTTGTGCGAAAATTTTTGGACCGATCCGTGATTACGAGTGCCTTTGTGGCAAATATAAAAAGATGCGTTATAAAGGCATCAAGTGCGAAAAGTGCGGTGTTGAAGTAACAACATCTAAAGTTCGCCGCTCTCGCATGGGTCATATCGAGCTTGTAACTCCAGTGGCTCACATCTGGTATGTAAATTTCTTACCAAGCCGTATTGGTGCACTTCTTGGTATTAAGATGAAAGACCTTGAGCGTGTACTTTACTATGAGGCATACATTGTTGATAATGCTGGCGAAGCTTATTACGACAATGAAAATTCTAAAAAAGTTGAGAAATACGACGTTTTAAATGAAGAGCAATATCAAAGCCTAGCTTCAAGATACGAAGAGACTGGTTTTACAGCTAGAATGGGTGGCGAGGTCATCTATGACATGCTAGCTGAGCTTGATTTGATGGAAATTTTAAATCAGCTAAAAGAAGAGATGGAGTCTACAAATTCTGAGGCCAAGAAAAAGACTATCGTAAAACGCCTAAAAGTTATCGAGAGTTTTTTAAATTCAGGTAACCGCCCAGAGTGGATGATGATAACAAATTTACCAGTTCTTCCACCTGATCTTAGACCGCTAGTCAGCCTTGATGGTGGTAAATTTGCTGTTTCAGACGTAAATGACCTATATCGCCGTGTAATAAACAGAAATAGCCGTCTAAAACGTCTGCTTGAGCTTGATGCACCTGAGATCATTATTAGAAATGAAAAGAGAATGCTTCAAGAAGCTGTTGATGCGCTATTTGATAAT
Organism: Campylobacteraceae bacterium; assembly: GCA_902387145.1. Lineage (GTDB taxonomy): Bacteria > Campylobacterota > Campylobacteria > Campylobacterales > Campylobacteraceae > Campylobacter_A. The sequence continues at coordinate 449,484 of CABMKY010000001.1, forward strand.
GGCCGCAGAGCAAATGCAGTAAAAGGTGCAAACAAGCGCCCACTAAAATCACTAAGCGAGATTATCAAAGGTAAGCAAGGCCGCTTCCGTCAGAATTTGCTAGGTAAGCGTGTTGACTTCTCTGGACGTTCTGTTATCGTCGTTGGCCCAAAACTAAAAATGGATCAGTGTGGTCTTCCAAAGAAAATGGCTCTAGAGCTATTTAAGCCACATTTGCTTGCTCGCCTTGAAGAAAAAGGTTATGCAACAACTGTTAAGCAAGCTAAAAAGATGATAGAGGATAAGACAAATGAGGTTTGGGAGTGCCTAGAAGAGGTCGTTAAAGACTATCCAGTTATGCTAAACCGTGCTCCGACACTTCACAAGCTTTCTATCCAGGCTTTTCATCCAGTACTTGTTGAAGGCAAGGCGATCCAGCTTCACCCACTAGTTTGTGCGGCTTTCAACGCGGACTTCGACGGCGACCAAATGGCTGTTCACGTGCCACTATCGCAGGAAGCTATCGCTGAGTGCAAAATTTTGATGCTTAGCTCAATGAACATCTTGCTTCCTGCAAGTGGTAAGGCCATCACAGTCCCTTCACAAGATATGGTTTTGGGAATTTATTATTTAAGCCTAGAGAGAAATGACGAAAAAGGTGCAAATAAAATTTTCTCAAGCGTTGATGAAGTAATGATCGCTGAAGAGGCCAACACCCTTGGTCTTCACGCTAAAATCAAAACAATGGTTGATAACAAGATCATCTTTACAACTGCTGGTCGCTTGATCTTAAGAGCGATACTTCCTGATTTTGTCCCTGAAAATATGTGGAATAAGATCATGAAGAAAAAAGACATTGCAAATTTGGTTGATTATGTTTATAGAAATGGCGGTCTTGAAGTAACGGCTGATTTCCTTGATAAGCTTAAGAATTTAGGCTTTAGATATGCAACAAAAGCGGGAATTTCTATCTCTATTGCTGATATAATCGTACCTGATAGCAAGCAAAAATATATCGACGAAGCTAAGAAAAAAGTTCGCGAAATTCAAAAACAATACGGCGCTGGTCTTTTAACAGACAGTGAGAGATACAATAAGATCATCGATATCTGGACAGATACAAACAACAGCGTTGCAAGCGAGATGATGAAGCTTATCCAAAATGATAAAGGTGGATTTAACTCGATTTATATGATGGCAGACTCAGGCGCTAGAGGTAGTGCTGCGCAAATTCGTCAGCTAGCTGGTATGCGTGGTCTTATGGCAAAACCTGATGGCTCGATTATTGAAACACCGATCATTTCAAACTTCCGTGAAGGTCTAAACATAATGGAGTACTTTAACTCTACCCACGGAGCTAGAAAAGGACTTGCAGATACCGCTCTAAAAACAGCCAACGCCGGTTATTTAACAAGAAAACTAATCGATGTTGCTCAAAATGTTAAAGTCACAATGCATGACTGCGGTACGCACGAGGGTGTTGAAATTACAGATATTACAGAGAGTGGCGAGCTAATAGAAAGCCTTGAAGAAAGAGTATTAGGCCGTGTTTTAGCAGATGATGTGATCGATCCTATAACAAATGAAATTTTATTTAGCGAAGGCACATTACTTGATGAAGAAAAAGCTAGAGCTATAACCGAGGCTGGTATAAAATCAGTGAGCATTAGAACGCCTATCACGTGCAAGGCACCAAAAGGCGTTTGTGCAAAATGCTACGGTTTAAACTTGGGTGAGGGCAAACTTGTAAAACCAGGTGAAGCAGTTGGTATCATTTCAGCCCAATCTATCGGTGAGCCAGGTACACAGCTAACGCTAAGAACATTCCACATCGGTGGTACGGCTTCTACTGAGCAACAAGATCGTCAAGTAATCGCCCAAAAAGAAGGTTTTATCAGATATTACAACCTTAATACTTATGATAACGGCGATAAGAAGATCGTTGCAAATAGAAGAAGCGCGGCTGTACTACTTGTTGAGCCAAAGATTAAATCAACGATTGACGGCAAAATAGAGATCGAATATGCCCACGAAGATGTAAATATCGTGATAAAAGGTAAAAAAGAAGAGGTTAAATATACAATTAGAAGAAATGATCTTGCTAAGCCAAATGAATTAGCTGGTGTTAGCGGAAAGATCGAAGGAAAGATGTATATACCTTATGTAAGTGGCGATAAAGTAAAAGAGAATGAAAGTATCGTTGAGATTATAAAAGAGGGTTGGAATATCCCAAATCGTATCCCATACGCTAGTGAACTTAAAATTTCAGACGGAGATCCGGTAACTCGTAAAATTTTAGCTGACGCAAATGGTGTAGTTAAATTTTTCATATTAAAAGGTGATTATCTTGATAGGGTTAAAGATATCAAAAAAGGTCACAAAGTAACTGAAAAAGGTTTCTTTGTAGTTGTTTCTGATAAAGATGGACGTGAGGCGGTTCGCCATTATATCCCAAGAAATTCTATCATCCAAGTTTCTGATAATGATGCAGTTGAGAGAGCGACAGTAGTTTCGTTACCTGAAAAAGATGATAAGTTGATTATTGCTGAGTGGGATCCATACTCAACTCCAACTATTGCTGAAGAAGCTGGTGTGGTTAGCTTTGAGGATATTGAGCCAGGATATAGTGCGACTGAGCAAGCAGATGAGGCGACTGGACAAAGACGTCTTGTTATCAATGAGTATTTGCCAAGCGGTGTAAAACCTGCGATTATTATCGCTACTAAAAAAGGAAATTTAATTAAGTATCCGCTTGATCCAAAAACTGCGATCTTTGTCTCAAGTGGTGATGAAGTAGCTCAGGCTGATATTTTGGCCAAGACCCCAAAAGCTGTTGCTAAGTCAAAAGATATTACCGGCGGTCTTCCAAGAGTTAGTGAGCTATTTGAAGCAAGACGCCCTAAAAATACAGCTATCGTTGCAGAGATTGATGGTGTGGTTAGATTTGACAAGCCACTTCGCTCAAAAGAGCGCATAATCATCCAAGCTGAAGATGGCACAACTGCTGAGTATTTGATCGAGAAAAGTCGTCAGATACAAGTAAGAGATGGGGAATTTGTCCATGCTGGCGAGAAACTAACTGATGGGCTAATCTCAAGCCACGATATTTTAAGAATTCTTGGCGAAAAAGCGCTTCACTACTATTTGATTAGCGAGATTCAACAAGTTTATCGCCGCCAAGGTGTTGCGATCGCTGATAAGCACATCGAGATCATCGTATCACAAATGCTTCGCCAAGTTAAAATCGTTGATAGCGGAAATACAAATTTCATAGTTGGCGATATGGTTTCAAGAAATAAATTTAAAGAAGAGAACGAGCGTATCATGAACATGGGTGGTGAGCCAGCTATTGCTGAGCCGATCCTTCTTGGTGTTACAAGAGCGGCTATCGGAAGTGATAGTGTGATCTCTGCTGCATCGTTCCAAGAGACAACTAAAGTCTTAACAGAAGCATCTATCGCTGCTAAATTTGACTATCTTGAAGATCTAAAAGAGAACGTTATCCTAGGACGTATGATTCCGGTTGGAACTGGTTTTTATAAGGATAAAAAAGTAAAAATCAAAGAAAACTAATACTTCAAGCCCCTATTTTGGGGCTTAACCTCTTTATAAAATTAAGTCAATTAAAAATTTACAAGCTATTAACTATCACCTAATAAAATCCTTATCTTTAAATCATATCATGGAGAATTTATGAAAAACATTGATCTTGGACTTTTATTTATACGTTTAGGACTTGGTATCTGCCTTTTTATGCATGGTTTTGGTAAAATTTTACATGGACTTAGTGGGGTAAAAGGTATATTGGTCAATGCTGGTTTGCCTGAATTTTTAGCATATTTTTCTTATCTTGGAGAAGTATTAGCACCCATAATGTTAATTATTGGTTTTTATTCAAGGATAGGTGCTATCCTAGTTTTAGGTACTAGTATTACTATTTTATACTCGTACTATGGATTTACAAATTTATTTGCATTAAATGAAGTTAATGGTTTTAAATCAGAACTTATTTACCTTTATATTGCTATTTCACTTTGTATTCTTTTGATAGGTAGTGGCAAATATGCTGTCAAGCAAGACTAATACAAAATAAAGACAGCAGAGTTTTTATAAAATCAAGAATTAGATGAGTAAGTCTAACTTATTAACCGTTATTTAAGTTTATTTTAAATAAAATTAGGTCTTTTTAATAAATTTAGTTGAAAGGAATTATTGTGCCAACCATAAATCAATTGGTCAGAAAAGAACGCAAGAAAGTGACTGTTAAGTCAAAATCTCCAGCGTTAAAAGAGTGCCCTCAAAGAAGAGGAGTTTGCACTAGGGTTTATACTACAACTCCTAAAAAACCAAACTCAGCTTTGAGGAAAGTTGCCAAAGTCAGGCTAACAAGCGGTTTTGAAGTCATCAGCTATATCGGTGGTGAAGGTCACAACCTACAAGAACACAGTATCGTTTTAGTTCGCGGCGGTAGGGTTAAAGACTTACCAGGTGTTAAATATCACATCGTTCGTGGTGCACTTGATACTGCTGGTGTTGCAAAAAGAACAGTTTCTCGTTCTAAATATGGTGCGAAACGCCCTAAAGCTGGCGCTGCAGCTGCAACAAAAAAGTAAAAATTTAGGTTCGCAGACGTTGCTAAAATTTGCAAACGTTTGAGTAAAATTTCATAAAAATTTGAAGGAAAGATCAAAATGAGAAGAAGAAAAGCCCCTGTAAGGGAAGTCTTACCTGATCCGATTTACGGAAATAAAATAATCACTAAATTTATTAATTCTCTTATGTATGATGGCAAAAAAAGCGTCGCTACTGAGATAATGTATGGTGCTATTAAAGCCATAGAAAAGAAAAATGCTGAGGTTAAAGGCATCGACGTTTTTAACGATGCTATTGAAAATGTAAAACCTATTTTAGAAGTTAAATCACGCCGTGTTGGTGGTGCTACTTATCAAGTACCAGTTGAGGTTCGCCCAGCTCGCCAACAAGCTCTTGCTATCCGCTGGCTTATAACTTATGCTAGAAAGAGAAGCGAAAGAACTATGATAGATAAACTAGCGAATGAGCTCTTAGATGCGGCAAACTCAAAAGGTGCATCTTTCAAGAAGAAGGAAGATACTTACAAGATGGCAGAGGCTAATAAAGCATTTGCTCACTACCGCTGGTAAGAAAGAATTAGTATGGCAGAGAGAAAAACGCCTTTACATAAGGTAAGAAATATCGGTATTGCGGCTCATATTGATGCTGGAAAGACAACTACTAGTGAGAGAATTTTATTCTTTACTGGCATGAGCCATAAAATAGGTGAGGTTCATGATGGTGCTGCTACCATGGACTGGATGGAACAAGAAAAAGAGCGTGGTATTACTATTACTTCAGCTGCAACTACGGCATTTTGGAAGGGTTATCAAATAAACCTAATCGACACTCCGGGACACGTTGACTTTACTATCGAAGTTGAGCGTTCTATGCGTGTTCTTGACGGTGCTGTTTCAGTATTTTGTTCTGTTGGCGGTGTTCAACCACAATCAGAAACTGTTTGGAGACAAGCAAATAAATATCACGTACCAAGAATCGTTTTTGTTAATAAAATGGATAGAATCGGTGCAAATTTCTTTAGAGTTGAAGAGCAGATCAGGGAAAGACTAAAAGCAAACCCAATTCCTATTCAAATTCCTATAGGTGCTGAGGATAACTTTAGAGGTGTGGTTGACCTTGTAAGAATGAAAGCTTATGTTTGGAATGATGAGAAAAAGCCAACTGACTATGTTGAAGAAGAAATTCCAGCTGAAGTTAAAGAAAAAGCAGAGGAATACCGTGCAAAACTAATCGAAGCAGTTTCAGAGACGGATGATAGCTTGATGGAGAAATTTTTTGCTGGTGAAGAGCTAAGTGAAGAAGAGATCAAAAAAGGCATAAAAGCAGGCTGCTTGAGAATGACTATCACGCCTATGCTTTGCGGAACTGCGTTTAAAAACAAAGGAATTCAACCTCTACTTGATGCTGTTGTTGATTATTTACCAGCTCCAGATGAGATCGCAGCAATAAATGGTGTTTATGAAGATGGCGCTGAAGTAACTGTTGAAAGTACAGATGATGGCGAATTTGCCGCTCTTGCGTTTAAGATTATGACCGACCCATTTGTTGGACAGTTAACATTTATCCGTGTTTATAGAGGAAGCCTTGAAAGTGGTAGCTATGCTTACAACACAGTTCAAGACTGCAAAGAGAGAATCGGTCGCTTACTAAAAATGCACTCAAATAAACGTGAAGAGATTACCGAGCTTTTTGCTGGTGAGATCGGCGCTGTTGTTGGTCTAAAAAATACTCTAACAGGTGATACTCTAGCTAGTGAAAAAGATAAAGTTATCCTTGAGAGAATGGACTTCCCTGAGCCAGTTATTAGTGTTGCAGTCGAGCCAAAAACAAAAGCTGACCAGGAAAAAATGGCAATAGCACTTCAAAAACTAGCTCAAGAAGATCCAAGTTTTAGAGTTAGTACAGACGAAGAGAGTGGTCAAACTATTATTAGTGGTATGGGTGAGCTTCACCTTGAGATCATTGTTGATCGTATGCTTCGCGAATTTAAAGTTGATGCTGAAGTTGGTCAACCACAAGTTGCTTATCGTGAAACTATTCGTAAGACAGTTGAACAAGAGTATAAGTATGCTAAACAATCAGGCGGTCGTGGTCAATATGGTCACGTATTTTTACGTATTGAACCGCTTCCAGCTGCTAGTGGATTTGAATTTGTTAATGATATCAAAGGTGGTGTTGTTCCAAAAGAATATATTCCAGCTGTTGAAAAAGGTTGCAAAGAGGCGCTTCAAAGCGGTGTTCTTGCTGGTTATCCAGTTGAAGATGTTAAAGTTACCCTTTTTGATGGTAGCTACCATGAAGTTGACTCATCTGAAATGGCATTTAAACTTGCTGCTTCAATGGGATTCAAGGAAGGTGCTAGAAAGGCAGGTGCTGTTATTCTTGAGCCTATGATGAAGGTTGAAGTTGAGACTCCAGAAGAGTATATGGGTGATGTTATAGGCGACCTTAATAAACGTCGTGGCCAAGTAAATTCAATGGATGATAGAAATGGTGTGAAGATCATTGCAGCTTATTGTCCATTAGCTCAAATGTTTGGCTATTCAACAGATCTTCGCTCAATGACTCAAGGTCGTGCAACTTACTCAATGGAATTCGATCACTACGAAGAAGTTCCTAAAAACGTAAGTGATGAGATTATTAAAAAGAGAAATGGCTAATTAGCTAAAGAAGGACAGAGCAATCTGTCCTTTAAAAATTAAATTCTTATAAAATCTATCTACAAAATATATGAATTGTCCTCATAGCTCAGCTGGATAGAGCGTAGAATTCCTAATTCTAAGGCCACAGGTTCGAACCCTGTTGGGGACACCATCATATAATCATCTTTATAAAATACAAAATACTCAAACAGGTATATACTAAAACATACAATTAAGATATAGCAATTTATAAAAAATATTCTTATGAAGATCGGCATAACACAGGTTAAGGGAAAAATAAAAAGAATAAACTTTTAAAAATAAGATCATAAGTGATATGCAAATAAGATCACTAAAATCAAAGAAAAATTTTTATAAAAAATATGTAATTGTAAGCAGCTATATTTTTTTATCAATCTAGTCGGCTTATCTTATATATGCATTCGTAGTGGGTTTAGTTTTTTTATCAACACGTTATATTATTAATTTTTATCTAAACTAATAAATTTTATCAACAAAAATTTTTATATATTTAATAATCCGTGCTAACATTTCAAAAATTTATTTAAGGAGAGTAGATGAAAAAAATTTTACTTTTAGGAGCTGTTTGTTGTATGTTGTCAGCTGATGTTAAAACCGTTAATATAAGCCCAGACGAGATCAAAAAATATGATCAGATTATCGATATAAGAACTCCATCTGAGTGGCAAGAGACTGGCGTTATCGCAGGTGCAAAGACTATAACTTTTAATCCAAACGATAAGAGTGCATTTTTAGAGGAGCTTTCAAAAGAAGTTGATGTCAAAAAACCTATTGCTCTTGTTTGCAGAAGCGGCAGAAGAAGCACAGCAGCTGCAGCAGCGATAGATAGCTCAGATCTTAAGATAATAAATTTAGATGGAGGTATGAGTAGCTTGATTGAGCAAGGCTACAAAACTACGCCTTATAAAAAATAGATAAATTTTTATAATTCTACATTTGACTACAAGATAATTTTATTTTGTAGTCAAATTTTATATCAAATAATAAATTTTATTATTTGATTAACTACCGATTAACTCTAGCTATATATAATTTCATTATATTTATAATAAAGAAGGAGACAAAATGTCAAAAGTTATTTTACAATTAAATGTTATTCAGGCTGATGCAAATGCACTTTATATTAAATTTCACGATCTTCACTGGAATGTAAAAGGTATTCAATTTTTTAGCGTTCATGAATACACAGAAAAGGCTTACGAAGATATGAGTGAGATATTTGACGATACAGCTGAGAGAGCTCTTATGCTTGGTGGCAGACCTATTGTCAAGGCTGAGGAGCTAGCAAAAGTTACTCATATCAAACACGAGCCAAAAGAAATTTACACTCCAACTGAGGTTTTAGAGATTGTCTTGGCTGATTATAAACACCTTTTGGGCGAGTTTAAAAAGCTTGACGAACTTGCAGAAGGCGATACAACAACTCAAATGTATGCACAAGATCAAATCGCAAAATTTGAAAAAGCGATCTGGATGCTAAACGCAACACTTAGCAAATAACTACTAGCGGGAGTTTTCCCGCTCTATCTAAATAAATTCTACTTTTTGGCGATATTGATTCTATAAATTCTAAGGAGCCAAAATGAAAATTTCTCAAATTGCAAACTCATACGATAATTTAGGTCTAAAAGGAAATGTAAAATCAGAAATTTCGCTTCATAAAGATGAAAAGAATATCTCTAAAAAAGAGTCTGAAATTACAAATTTAACAGCCAAAGACATTTCAAATAGCTACTTTTTGCAGTATCAAAAAGATATCGTTAAAAGTAGTAGTTCAAATTTACTAGCCCAAAGCGGCTTAAGCTTTAATGCGCCTAAAAATTTATCAGAAATTTTATCAGGACTTGATCTTGCAAATATCGGCTATAACGGTAAATCTTTAAACGAGCTAAGTAGTGACGAGGCAAATGATCTTATCAGCGAGAATGGATTTTTTGGTATCGCAAATACGGTTGATAGGATAGCTAGCTTTGTGCTAAATGGTGCAGGCGATGACGTGGAAAAACTAAAAGCTGGTAGAGAGGGTGTGGCAAAGGGTTTTGAGAATGCGAAGAAAATTTGGGGAGGTGAGCTTCCTGAAATTTCTCAAAAGACTATTGAAAAGACCCTTGAGAGTATTGATAAAAAGATCGCCGAGCTTAGCGGTAACGTTTTAAATGTTTCAGCTTAACTATCTTAGGCAGGCTCGCCTAAGATAAATTTATATGATCGTGTATATAAATTTAGATACGAGCCTTTAATTTCCCGCAAAATTTATTTAATCTTAAAAGTTATACTTCGCCGTTTTACACTAAGGAGAAGAGATGAAAGCTAAAATTTTACTTCCACTGGCAACTGCTATCATGTTTTTGGGTTGCTCATTTTTTGAAGACAATCCACCAGTACGAAAACAGCCAAGACAGGTCATGCAAAATACACCAGTAAAAAGCTCGATCAAAGGTTTTATAAAAGAGGTTACTTATAAAGATTCAAAATACTGCTATGAAATAGTGGCGAGCGATACAAAAAACCACAAACTCAATAAAGCAAATTTTTGTGCAAATAGATACTATTATGATAAAGGTGACTTGGTCTATGCGACCTTTTATGCAGATAAACTTATAGATATGCTTCTTATAAAAGAGGGCGGCTCTAGTGGCTTATATAATGGTATAAAAAAGCCACAAAATGAAGTGATTATTAAAAGAAAAAATGTAAAAACAAATATCGAAGTGCCAAAAGAGGAAAAAATTTCTTTTTAATTACCGTTGATTTACTGCTTGCTTATATAATTTCAACAGCAATCAAAACTAGAACTCCTTTTAAGGGGCAAAGCAACAGCCCCTTTTTCTTTTTACTCCTTTAAAATTTTGTCATTGTTTTATTTAAAATTATCAACTTTTGCCTATTTTTGATTAATTACGGTAAACGATCGGTAACTAAAATTAAAAATTTTAAGCTTCATATTAAATTTTATTGATTATAATCGTCGACACAAAACCTTAAAAGGAGAAAAAATGAAACTAACAAAAATTAGTTTAGCCGCTTTGGTTGCTTTAGGTGCATTTTCAAGCGTAGCAAGTGCTACTCCACTTGAAGAAGCTATAAAAAATGTAGATCTTTCAGGATTTGCAAGATATAGATATACTCACACTCATGAGTATGACAAACAACAAGAAAATGTCAAAAAAGCTAATGATGCAAAACATAACTTTAAAATGATCACAAATTTTAAAGCTGCTATCGATGATAACTTTTTTGGTGTTGTTGGCCTAAGATATAATGCAAATGATGGTTCAGGCGATAATGCTGGAACAGCTAATACAGATGGTACAGATAAAACAAATACAACTGATCCATTCAGAGTTTACCAATTTTACCTAGGATACAAAGTAGGTGCTACTACTATAACAGCTGGTAAACAAGTTATAGGTTCATACTTTACTGATGATGCTGTTGGCACAGGCGTAAGAGTAGTAAATGAAGACATCGAAGGTCTTACACTTACAGCTTTAGCATTTGATGCACTTGAAGGCAGTGGTGAGAGCGATGGTGATCTATATGATGCGAGTGTAACTAGTCAATTGAATAACTATGATGTTGGTAATCTATATGCAGCTGGTATTGCTGGAGCATATGATCCTATTAACTTCCAACTATGGTATGCTAGCTTAACAAATTTAGCTGACTTACTTGCAGCTGATGTTTCAGCAAATTTTGCTATTACTGATGATGTTTCTTTGGGCGCAAGACTTAACTATGTAAATAGTACGGCTGATGCTAGCGCTAAAAGCAAGCTAGGATATAATGATGGTAACTTCTATGCTGGAGAACTTTCAACTTCACTATTTGGTTTTGATTTAGCTGGTGGTTATATCGGTTGGAAATCTCAAGATAAAGGCATATCAGCTTTTTCATTTGAAGATCAAGGAAGCTTAATTGATGCAGGCGAAGATGTATTTGACTGGACACATGCAGAAGGCAAAGGTAACTTCTTCTATGCAACAAGTGCATATGCATTTGATAAATTTACAGTTGGCTTGGATTATGTAAAAGGCAATATAAAAACTGCAGGAGCAAATAATCAAGATGTAAAAGAGAAAATAGAAGAATTTGTTCCAAGATTTGCTTATCAATACAGCAAGAAGTTGAAATTTAGCTCATTCTACTCTTTCCAAACACATAAATTTGCTAATGATGTTAAAGCAAAAGAAGATAAATTCAGATTTGAAGCTAAATACTCATTCTAATCGTAACTAATTAATCAACTTATGATATAATCCCGGGTCGGAAGCAGTCTGATCCGGGATTTTTAAATTTAGAGCAAAATTTCAAGGAAAGTTATGAAAAGTATTAAAATTTCTTTTTTGGCGTGTTTTTTGGTGGCAAATGCCTTTGCAGCTTCACAAGTCTACTATATAGAAGCTCGTGGTGAGTTTGGTAAAGAACTTTCTGAAATGGCAAAAAAGCAGGCTAATGATAGAAATGAAAAAGTAAATGTCTATGTTGATGAAGATCCAAGACGCTATAAAGATAATAGAATTTTAAAATTAGGCGTTGATAGAAAGGGCAGATATAGTGTTTCTTTGGGTAAGGAGCTTTATGAAAAGCAATGTGCTAGCTGTCATGGCGAGAATGCTGATAAAAGGCCATTTGGTTCAACACCTCTAAAAAATATGGAAGCTAAAGATATTGAAGATAGCATCATCTCTTATAGAAGTGACTCAAGTTTTGGTGGAAGCGGTAAAAATGTAATGCAAAACCAAGCTAAAATTCTTTCAAATAATGATCTTGGCGCGATTCTTGCCTATCTAAAAGGCAAAGATGCATTTGCTGAACAAGACACAAATGAGAACAAGCCGGTCTCTACTCAAACAAAGCAAGGCAGTTATTTAAGATAAGTTTCACTTTGATAGCTTTGTCATAATATAAATAAAAGGAAGCAGATGTTAAATCCAAAATCATTATTTTTAAGTATGGGCTCAGCTATCATTTTGATGATAATCTTTGCCATAGCTAGCGGAGCCGCTACGATAATAGAAAGTAAAACTAGCACAGAAGCTGCATGGTACTATGTTTATGGTGCCAGCTGGTTTGCGCTCATTCAACTACTTCTTGGTATAAATTTGACCTATAATATCTTTAGATATAACTTAATAGATCCCAAAAAACTCCCTTCGCTTACCTTTCACCTTGGTTTTATCGTTATCTTAATCGGTGCTGGAATAACAAGATACCTTGGCTTTGAGGCTGACATGCATATAAGAGAAAAAACTCAGTCAAATATCGTCACGACAAAAATATCCTATTTAAATTTAACCGCATTAAACGATAATGGAGAAGAGATAAGCGCTGCTTTACCACTAGGACTTTCTGATGCAAAAAAAGGTTTTGATCTAAAGCTAAAAATAGCAGATAATGAAGCTAATTTAAAATTTAAAGAATTTGTGCCAAATGCAAGCTATAAGTTTGTGGATGACAAAAATGGGCAACCAGTAGTGGAATTTGTGGTTTCAAACGAGAGTGAAAGTGAAGAAATCTTTTTATTAGAAGAAGAGGAAGCAAGAGTTGCAGATATTAGTTTTATCTTTAATGCTAAACCAGATGAGAGTAAAAAATATGTACTTTTTAAATTAGTGGATGGAAATTTCACAGTTACTTCAAATACTGATCTTTCAAAATTTACAATGAGTGATAGTTCAAAAACTGAGTTAAAAGCTGGTAGTGTAAATGATTTTGGCATGGGCAGTCTTTATACTATTTCAAATATAAATTTTGCTCCAAGATTAGTTTCAGCTCATGCTTCAAGAAAGCTAGTTAGCACAAATGATAGCGAATTTAACGCCTTGATAGCTGAATTAAATTATAAAGGCGAGAGTAAAGAGATGCATATTTTTTATAACCTAACAGAACCTTCACGCTTGGCTGTGGCTGGACAAAAATTTAACGCTTCATGGGGCGCACAGCAAGTTAAACTTCCGTTTAGCTTATACTTAAAAGACTTTGAGCTTAAAAGATATCCTGGTTCAAATTCTCCTATGAGCTATTCAAGTGAAGTTATTGTAAAAGATGATACAAACATGTCAGGGCTTGACTATAAAATTTATATGAATCACGTGCTTGACTATGATGGTTATAGATTTTTCCAAAGTTCATACGATACAGATGAAAAGGGAACGATTCTCTCTGTCAATAAAGATCCAGGTAAGATACCAACTTATATCGGCTACTTTCTACTTGGGCTTGGCTTTGTGTTAAATGTTATAAATCCTGGTAGCCGTTTTAGAAAACTAGCTAAGTTAATCGATAATGAATCAACAAAGGGCGGTAAAAAGGTTGTTACTATCATTGCCATTATGCTTTTAAGTTTAAATTTTAGCTCATTAAAGGCTGAAGACTTTTTGCCTAATATCAGCAAAGAGCACACACAAAAGCTTTCTAGGCTTATTGTGCAAAGCTCAGATGGTAGAATGAAGCCATTTGACACTCTTAGCAAAGAAATTTTAAATAAAATACATAGAAGCGAGAACATAAATAGCCTAAATTCGAATCAAGCGATGCTTTCAATAATGGTAACGCCTGATTTTTGGCGAAGTGAAAAAATTATCTCACTTGGACAAAGCAAGGAGCTAAAAAAAGAGCTTGGCATAGATGAAAATGCAAAGTATGCAAGTTTTAATGATTTTTTTAGAGCCACAAAAGATGGCGGAAGTGAATATAAACTCACAAAATTTGCTGAAATTGCTAATCGTAAGCATCCTGGATCACGCAATACATTTGATAAAGACGTAATCAAGATCGACGAGAGATTGAATGTTTTTTATATGATATTTATTGGTGAAATTTTTAAAATTTTTCCAAAACAAGATGACCCATCAAACTCTTGGTATTCGCCTGCTAGTGCAATGATGTACTTTCCGCCTAAGGAGGCCGATCTAGTCATTAATATGATGAGAGAGTATTTTGCAGCAGTTGATGCAGCAACAAAAGATAATGATTGGAATAAGGCTGATACTGCACTTGATAAAATTTCAGCCTATCAGCAAAAGTATGGCTCTGCTGTAATGCCAAGTGAAGAAAAGATAAATATAGAAATTTTGTTTAATAAAATTCAAATTTTTGAGCGATTGACGCCAGTTTATCTTTTGGCTGGCCTTGCGCTTTTATTTTTTGTTTTTGTCAAAATGCTAGCTCCAAAGGTTCAGATAAATGGTATTGTAAGAGTTGTATACATTGTAAATTTGCTGGCTTTTCTTGCTCATACTGTTGGACTTGGACTTCGTTGGTACATTGCTGAGCATGCGCCTTGGAGTAACGCTTATGAATCAATGGTCTATATCGCTTGGGCTCTAGGATTTTCTGGTATCGTCTTTGCAAAACGTAGCCCTATCGCTCTTGCTCTTACGTCTATATTGGCTGGTATTACATTGTTTGTTGCGCACCTTAGCTGGATGGATCCGCAGATCACTACACTTGTGCCAGTGCTTCAAAGCTACTGGCTAACAATACATGTTTCTGTCATTACTGCAAGTTATGGATTTTTAGGGCTTTGCGCATTACTTGGTGGCTTTACACTATTGCTTATCATTTTACAAAATAAGAAAAAGCCAAATCCAGAAATTTCTCGCAATATCCTCGAAGCTACCCGTATAAATGAGATGGCTATGATACTAGGACTTAGCTTGCTTACTCTTGGAAATTTCCTAGGCGGTGTTTGGGCGAATGAGAGCTGGGGTAGATATTGGGGCTGGGATAGTAAGGAGACTTGGGCGCTAGTTTCGATACTTGTTTATGCTGCAGTTCTTCATATAAGATTTATTCCAAGGCTAAATAACCAGTATGCGTTTGCAGTGGCTTCTTTCTTTGCTTATTGGTCGATTATTATGACTTATTTTGGTGTAAATTTTTATTTAGCTGGTATGCACTCGTATGCAGCTGGCGATCCATTACCAGTACCTGATTTTGTCTGGATTAGTATTGTGATAATGGTGCTTATGAGTGTTTTAGCATTTACAAAGCGATCACTTTGCTCAAGGCTTTAGATGCTAATAAAAGGTCTAATAGTTTTCTTTATTGTATTGCTATTAATTGCAATTTGTGCGTTAATCTATCTACTTTTAAGAAATAGGGATTATAGCACCGAAACAAAGGAGCTTGTATTAGAAAAAGAAGAGATAACGATCGAAAAGCTTGAAAAGCTTGCGGGTGATAATAGTCTAAGTAAAAACGAGCTTTTCGAACTCATTCAAATCTTTGTAGGAAATTTTAGTATACCAGCTAAAAATAACCAAGTCATGCCAAAAGAGGCAAACAACTATATAAATTTTATAATTTTAATCTGCTCTCATAAAAATTCTGATGCGAAGCTCATTAGTTTTTTGGATAAAGAGGCTAAAAAGAAAAATCCAAGCTACATTGTCGAAATAGAAGAGAGTGAGAAAATCGGCATAGAAAATCGCAAAAATCGTAGATAAATTTATTCAAAAAAGTGTAGTTAAAATATCTTAAAATTAAGTTTGGTATAAAATGAGTTCTTATGATATTGATTCTATGTATGTGATATTTCTTATTCTCTTTTCAATCGTATTGCCTATATTTTTGATAATTCCTGCAGGTAGATATAACATAAAGGTTTATGCGAGTAAATTTGATCTAATCGGACTTCATCTAATTTTTCCAATCATTATATTACCTGCTTTGGTAGGTACTTTTATTTTAGTTTGTAGCTTTTTAAATATTTCAGATTATGTTGGTTTAGGCTTTATATTCTATGCTTTTTTGATTCTAATGATAGCTTATATAATTTATGGTTTTTATGTTTGTATCAGATATAACTACGGCTTTTTTCATTGTATCGTAGCGCTTTTCTTAAGATTTAATTATGTTACCCCGCTTATTTATCTGCTCTTTTTAGGCGGAAAAAACTACAAAGATGACAAAGAGATAACTTCTAAAAATATTAAAGACTTAAATCTTTTTGATCAGTTTAGATTTTCCATTTATAATTTAATTGCTATTAGAAACTAAAAGTATTTTAAGAGCATTAAAGACTTTGTAATTAGAGAAATTTATTAAAAGCAATAAAAGCAAAAGAAATTTTTATATCTTTCTTGTTTTAAAATTTTAGTCCAAAGCAGGCTTTTGTTTTGTCTTATCGTTTTTAAGCTTATCTTTTTTGGCTTCAAACTCAGCTATTACATTTGCATCAGGAAATAAATATCCATCCTCAATCATCAGATCAACTGCTTTTTTAAATATAGGTAAGGCACTTTGAGCACCGAAGTAGTAGTAAGGTCTTTTAGGATCCCTTGCTAAAACGCCTATTGTGTAGCTATTGCCTCTTGTGTCATTTACAAAGCCAAAAAATGAGCCATTGTAGGTATTGCTGTATCCACCACTACCTGAAGCAATGTGTGCAGTTCCAGTCTTGCCACCTATCTCAAGCCCTGGCGTAAAGGCTTTTAGTCCAGTACCTTTTTCAACCGTTTTTATTAAAATTCTCTTCATTATCTTTGCGGTTTCTTGTGATATAACTTGAGCTGGCTCGGACTTTGGCAAATCGTATCTTTTTCCATTTCTCTCTAAGTAGGCAACCATGTGAGGAGTAACTTCAATGCCTTTATTGTTAAATGTATTATAGGCCTTTAAAAGCTGCATAAATGTAGCTTGCAAGCCATATCCGTAGCTCACAGTCGCCTTATATGTCGATGAGTTTAACTTTGTAACTGTTGGCATCATACCTACTTGCTCGTAAGGTAGATCTATGCCTGTTTTTCTTGAAAAGCCAAAATTTAAAAGTCCTTGATAAATTTGTGGCCCATTTAAACGCTCAACAAGCTGAATCATGCCGATGTTTGAACTGTGCACGATTATATCTTCAGCGCTCATAAAAGGCTCTGGATGGGTATCTTTGATTATCCTTTTGCCAAGTTGGTATCGGCCATTATAGGTATTTACAAGCTCGAATGGATTTACTTTCTTCTCTTGAAGTAAGATAGAAAATATAAATGGTTTAAAAACTGAGCCAACTTCATAAGCATATTCGCTAACGGTAGAGTTTAGAGCGCTATAATCTTGCTTTCTTATGTTTGAAGGATCATACCTCGAGCTAGAAGCTAGGGCTAAAATTTCTCCATTTTTGCTATTCATTATACAGATGACTAGCTCTTTTGCATCTAGAAATTCACACTTTTCATCTAAAATTTGCTCTAGTTTGGTTTGAAATTTAAGTGGTATAGAAAGTACCGCATTGTAGCCATCTACTCTTGTTGCTAAATTTGAGTCACTTGTTAAAATGATATTATTTCCAATATCGCGAGGCCCTAAAATTTTTGCATTTTGTATAGGAGCTAAATAATCTTCATAATATCTCTCAAGACCTTTTACACCTTTACTTTTTGTAAGTGCATCACTTTCAGTTTTGCTCACGTAGCCAATAGCTGGTGTGAGGGCATCTTTTGACATAAATTTACGATTTTGTCCGCTCTCCATTACTCTCATGCCCTGAAATGAAGCAAGTCCTGTTTTTGGATCAAGGTATGAAACCAAAATGCTCTTGCGATTTAGCTTTCTTGAAAGCTCTTGAAGGTAGGTAGCGCCCTTTGCATCAATACTATATGAGAGTGTAACGATACCTTTTGTGCCATTTATGATCTTTCTTACTTTGTTTGGATCGTCGCCACTGTAAAGCGAATATAGTTTGATAAACATCTCTTTTTTATTAGGATCGATGTTTCTAGTATCAAGCATCACTTTGTAGAGTTTTTGGCTTGAAGAGATGCTAAAGCCATCTTTTGTGATTATATTGCCACGAATTGCCGTATTTATATCGCTTGTTTGAAGCCTAGGAAGCTTTCGTTCGATACTTGCCCTATAAAATATGACAAGTACAAATATTGAAATTCCAAAAGTAATTAATAAAAAAAGTATGGTTATTTTTGATTTTCTGGAATTCATTAATGACTTAAATTTGTGTTCTAGAAATTTCTTTATAAGCACTTAGTGCTTTGTTGCGAATTTCTAGCATAAGCTTCATGCTAGTCTCTGCTTTGCCTATCGCAATAGCAGCTTGGTGAAGATCTTTTACCTCGCCAGTTGCAAGATCGGCTATGGCTTTATCTGCGTTGATTTGGACTTTATTTAGCTCTTTTAAAGAGTCGTTTAGGGCATTTTCAAAGCCGCCTTCTTCGCCTGCTTTTGCTATTTTATTTGAATTTTCATTTTTATTTATTTTGTCTAAATTTATACTATTTATCATTATACTTGTCCTGAAATAAGTGATATCGCACTTTGTGCTATTGTTTTTGCGTTTTGAAAGGCTGCCACGTTTGCTTGATATGCCCTTGTTGCTTCAAGTAGGTCAGACATCTCGATGACTGGATTTATATTTGGAAATGCGACGTAGCCATTTACATTTGCATCTGGATGGCTCGGGTCGTATTTTAGTTGAAAGTCCTTATCGTCACGTACTACTTTATCCACAATCACGCTAGTTAGGGCAGGGTAAGCATTTCTTGGTGAGCTTGGATCATCTAGTGGATTTTCATACTCGAGCAGACTTTGTGAGCTTTTAAGCTGATCGTTTAAAATTTTATCAAAATTCATCTCTTTAAAGATCACCTCTTGTCTTCTATATGGTCCACCTTCAGCCGTTCTTGTAGTTTGAGCATTTGCTATGTTTGAGCTGATGACGTTCATTCTGAAGCGTTGTGCGCTTAGTCCGTATCCACTAATATCAAAATCGTTTAAGTATGACATCATCTCTCCTAGTTCTTAGCGCTTGCGTCTATTACGCTTTTAAAGATATTGCTTTGAGCCTTGTATGCGTTATCAAGGGCGTTTATCATAACTGTGTTTTTACCCATTTCTGTTGTTTCTACGTCAAGGTCGACTGTATTTGCGTCGTTTCTAGCCATGTGACCGTCACGCAAGAAAATTTGAGCTGTGTCGCTTTTTGGAAAATCAACCGTAGCCATATGCGCTTCGTTTGTCTTAGCAAGTTGTAGTTTTTTTTGGCTTGAAGTGTTATAAATTTCATTTGCTTTTTCTTTTAAAACATCTTCAAATCTTATATCTCTAGCTTTATAAAATGGTGTATCAACGTTTGCAAGATTGCCAGAGATTAGTTTTTGGCGTAGTTCTCTGCCTGCAAGAGCTGATTCAACAAGTGGGCTAGATTTTGATTTATCTAAAACAAACATTTAAAATCCTTATGAAATTTCACATTTTTATAAGCAAACGATGTTCCAAATATAAGGTAAATTTACTTTGTTTCATAAATTTTTGCCAGATCTTCTTTCATTTTTGTGACTTTTATACCACCAAGATAGTATTTTACCCCGTATTGTCCGCTATCTACGTCTGTTAAAATTTGATATTCGCCATTTTTTATCACGACCTTAAAAGGTAGTGCGATCTCGTGTTTATATTCGATGTCTCTTACGATCTGCTCGGCAAGTCTATCATTTATCTTTTGATCGTTTGTTATGAAATAATAGGCGTTAAATTTTTGCATAAATTCGTGTAAAACATACTCATTTGTGACATTTTCAAAATGAGTTAGTCCAATTAGTGTAAATTTATCTTTGTTTTCAAGCTGATATTTTGTAAGTTCAGCCGCCTCTTTTTGGCAAGGCGGGCAAAATGTGCCAAAAATGTCGATCATTAAAACCTTATTTTCATCATTTTTGATAGCAAAGCCGTGATCTTTTCTAACTAAAGTGAGCTCCTTGCCGCTCACATCTACGAGCTTAACCTCTTCATTTGGACTAAATTCTTTAAAATTTACACTACTGCTCTCATCTTCTCCACAGCCAAAAAAAGCAAATAAAGCGATTATTAAAACAAGTAAATTTTTCATCTTATCCCTTAAACGTATCTTTTTATGGCAGCTCTTGCCTCTTTGTCTGCCTCACGTCTTTTTAAAGTCTCGCGCTTGTCGTGTAAATTTTTACCTTTTGCAAGAGCTAGCCTTGCTTTTACGATGTTTTTATCGCTTAGATAAAGTGCCAAAACAACTAATGCTAGTCCATCTTGCGAGACTTGACCGAAAATTTTATCGATCTGCTTTCTATGCATCAAAAGTTTTCTGGCTGCTCGCTCATTTGGACGAAATGCGCTATGTGTGGTCTCAAGATAGCTGATATGTGCGTTTAATAAAAAAAGCTCGCCCTTTATGACGCGCACAAAGCTATCTTTTAAATTTGCTCTGCCAGCCCTTAGTGCCTTGACCTCGCTACCTTTTAAAACGATGCCGGCCTCGAAGGTTTCAAGTATGCTAAAGTCATGCAAAGCTTTTTTGTTTTTTGCTAGATCTTTTATCAAAATTTTACCTTTTATTTTATGCTAAATACGCTACTGCCGCTACCACTTAGGAATTTATCTTTAAACTCATTCATTTGTGGATAGAGCTTAAAGCATGGGGCAAAAAGATCGTTTAACTCCTCGTTTTTATAAATTTCAAGTAGCTCTTTACTTTTTAAATTTTGCATCTTTTTTGCAACATTAACGTCTATGCATTGTAAGAAATTGCTTCTAAATTCTTGATAAACCATCAGCGTGGAGCAAAAAATATTTGGCGTGAAGATATTTAAATTTGGCACTTCGTCATCAAATTCTTCTATGATCTCGCCTATGCCGCTTACATTTGCTGCCTTGTAGCCACTTACAAAAAAGGCCACGTCTGCGCCGATTTTAGACGCTATTTGCATCAAATTTTCGCGTTTTATATTTAAATTTAGCTCATCATTTACCATTAGTAAAAAGGTGGCAGCGTTTGAACTGCCTCCTCCTAGACCCGCACCAATTGGGATATTTTTGTTGATGATGACTTTATGGGAGCTAAAAAACTCGTCAAGCTCGTTTGAAAAGCCAGCTTTTTTTAGCTCATCTATCGCTTTTTGAATAATATTGTCTTTTATATCGCGGTTGTTGCATTCTATGGCAAATGAATCTGACTTTTTAAAATAGATTTCGTCAAAAAGCTGCTCACAGAGGATAAAGCGCGATAAAATTTCGTGATAGCTGCCTCTAGTACCAACTATCTTTAAAAATATATTTATCTTTGCAAAGCTTTTCATTTCTCAATTTTTTTAGCTAACTCATAAATATCGGCTTCACTTGCAGTTTTTGTGGCATGGATATTTTCGTTTTTGATATCGTTTGCTAGTTCGCTTCTTAGTATCATTGTATTTCGTGGTGCTTCGATACCGAGTTTAACGGTATTTTTTGAAATATTTACTATGACAACTTTTATGTCATTTCCTATTAAAATTTCTTCATTTTCTTTTCTTGCTAGGATTAACATTTTTCAACCTTATTTAGAGTGTAATTTATAGTATCATCCGTGATTTGGATTACGCTCATAAATTTATCATAATTTAGCAAATAAATTCCTTGCTTTTGTGTTTCAAAATCGTTAATTTTTAATTTCTTACCATCAAGAATATCATTTATTTCCCCAAAGTATGTATTCTTCTGAATGTTTAAAAAATCGCAAATATTCAAAAATTTTTCATTTTCGTAGCAAAATTTGCCTTCACTTGTCCTTTTTAATGAGCTTAAAGTTACATTATAACCAAGCTTTTTTCCAAAAATTTCTGCATACGAACGGATATAACTTCCTTCGCTTACGCTTAGACGGATAGTTAAAAATGGGTGCGAGTAGTTTAAAATTTGGCTATCAAAAATTTCCATCGTTTCTGTCTTTAGCTCAAATTCTTCGCCGTTTCTAGCTAGCTTGTAGGCTCTTGTACCATTTACATGCTTGGCGCTAAATTTTGGCGGGATGTAGCTTATCTTGCCGGTTAGCTCGCCTCTAATGGCTTCAAGTTTTTCTAAATTTAGTTCTTTTACATTTGAAATTTCAGTGATATTTTCATTATCCATGCTTGGACTGCTAGCCCCAAGCCAGATCGTAGCTTCATAGACTTTTGGACTTTTGTCTAAAAATCTAAAAAATTTCGTATATGAACCAAAAGCGACTATTAGGCAGCCGCTAGCGAATGGATCAAGTGTGCCTGAAAATCCAGCCTTTTTAACGCCGTATTTTCTTTTTAGTCGCCCTAAAAAGTGGTTTGAACTCATGCCAGCTGGCTTGTTTGCCACGAAGATGGCGTTCATACGGCCTTTTCCACGAAGCTTGACATGATTTCTCTTACGTTGCCACCAAAATTTATAGTGAGCTTAAACTCTTTTTTGATCTTACTAACCGCACTCACCCTACCGATACCAAAAATTTTATGCTTAACCAAGTCGCCTTTTTTAAATTCATTACTCTGCTCGATGACTAGCGAGCCATGCGTGATACCGCTCTCACTTAAAAATCTACTCTTATTTAGCCTCGTGCGCTGACCCTTGTAAAAGCGCGAATTTGCAAAGCTTAGACTAAGTGTCTTTTTAGCTCTTGTGATCGCCACGTATGCAAGTCTGCGTTCTTCTTCGATGTCGCTGCCATCGCCGATGAGTGGAAAAAATCCCTCTTCAAGACCGATCACAAAAAGGTGCTCAAATTCAAGCCCCTTGCTCGCATGCACGCTCATAATGCTAATAGCCTCGTCACTGATGCCGTCTTGCTCGCTTGTTAGCGTGATCTCGTTTAGAAATTCCTCCAGATCAAAGCTTGGATTTTGCTTGATCTGATCTTTTAAAACAGCGTAAAACTCGTCGATGTTTGCCGCTCTCTCAGCGCCATCTGGCAAGCTCTCGTAGTATTTTTTTACGCCAAATTTAGCTTCAAATTTATCTATGAGGTCAAAAACTGAGCTGCTTTCTTGAAGCTCTTTTAGGTTGTTTGCAAACTCAACAAGAGCTGATTTCACCTTTTTGCTAAAGGCTTCGTCGTTATCAGAGATGTTTGAGATCGCCTCGAAAATGGAAATTTTGCCCTCAAATGCCATCTTTTCAAGCTTATCAAGGCTTACTTTACCTAGGCCGCGTTTTGGGCGGTTGATAATGCGTCTTATTGAAAAGTCATCGTTTGGATTGTTTATCAGCCTTAGATAGCTTATGATATCTTTGATCTCGGCTCTTTCGTAAAATTTAACGCCACCGACCATTTTATAGGCGATCTGCTCTTTGTTTAGCCCATCTTCAAGCGAGCGAGAGAGCGCGTTTATGCGGTATAAGATCGCGATATCTTTGGCTTGCACGCCTTTGCTCAAAAGCTCTTTTATATTTTTTGCGATCTTGCCAGCCTCGACGCTCTCATCAAAGCTCTCTATCAAATTTACAGCCTCGCCTTCGCCTTTTGTACCTACAAGCTTCTTGCCAAGGCGGTTGCGGTTATGATCTATTAGCTCGTTTGCAGCCTTTAGTATCGCTTCACTCGAGCGGTAGTTTTTCTCAAGTCTGATGATCTTTACATCTTTAAATTGATCTTTAAAATTTAAGATATTATCTATCTTCGCACCGCGCCAGCCATAGATGCTTTGATCATCATCGCCCACCACGCAGATGTTTTCGTGGCATAGACAGAGTTTTTTTAGCAGTTTATACTGAAGGTCGTTTGTATCTTGATACTCATCGACCATTATGTATTTATAGCGGTTTGAAATTTCTCTAGCAAGATCTTCGTTTTCGTCTAAAATTTTATATGTAAGTCCTAGCAGGTCGTCAAAATCAACAAGGTTATTTGCCTTTAAATAGTCCTCGTACTTTTCATAAATTTGCGCTGCTTGTTTGTAAAAGTTATCCTTGCTCTTGTCAAATGAAGAGAAATTTGCATTTTTATAGACCTCTTCGACGCTTAAAAGCGAGTTTTTGTAGTTTGAAATTTCACTTGACAAAATAGCCGTGGCAACTGGGCTTTCAAAGCTTTTGATGATGCGTTTTTTATCGTCTGTGTCGATGATGACGAAGTTGTTTTTTCTGCCAAGCTTTTCTATGTAGAGCTTTAAAAACAAAAGTCCAAATTTGTGAAATGTGCAAAGAAGCGGCGAGTAGTTTTTGCCGCTTTGGTTTAGCATCGCCATGGCTCTGCTGCGCATCTCGTTGGCAGCTTTGTTTGTGAAAGTAAGAGTTAGTGTATTTGCCGCATCTATGCCGACCTCGCCGATGAGATAGGCAAGCCTAGTTGTGATCGTCTTTGTCTTGCCGCTGCCAGCTCCTGCAAGTATGAGCATCGGACCATCTATATGAGTAGCTGCTTCGCGTTGAGACTCGTTTAAATTTGATAGTAATTTTTCCATTTTTTGCTTTTTAAATTTTCTTTTGATTTTAGCCAAAAATGCTTAAAATTACTATTTTTTCTTAAATATATCTTTATTTTTAGGATTTTGCAAAAAGACTGAGGCTGATTTTTTAGCGCGATCGATTTGCTTCTCTTTTGGCTTGTAGATAGAGAAATTTACAAGGATCGGGCTATTTTCAACCAAAATTTGAACCACTGCACCGAGTGGAAAAGAGACCACAGAGGCAAAATTTTCACTACCAAAGCCAGCCTCAAAGCTAAGCTCATCTTGTGTTAACTTCGCACTCTCAAGCGTATAACCACCAAGTGAAAACATAATGACTGGCATGCTAAAGCTCCTGCTTATCTCATCTGGTAGGCTTGGCTCAAAGCTAACTAGCGGTAAATTTGCCATAACTGAGAAATTTACCCCTTTTTCAAGCAAAAAATCAATGCACTCATAGACGTGCATTTTCATCAAAAGTGAAAATTTTTCATCATCTAAAATTTCGTCTAACATCTTAATCCTTTGAAATTTCTAAAAACTCATCTACTAGTTTTTTAACCTCGTTTATGCCGATCTGCCAGAAATTTTTATCATCAATATCAAAGCCAAATTTACCTACAAGCTCCTTTGGACTAAGGCTGCCGCCAAGGCTCAAAAACTCGGTGTAAATTTCGACAAAATTTTTGCATTTGCCGCTTTTATAAAGCCCAAAAAGCGCAAGCACAAGAAGCTGCGCGTAAGAGTAGGCGTAGCAGTAAAATGGCGTGTGGATGAAGTGCGGGATGTAGCTCCACCAAATTTTGTAGTAGTCGTTTAGCGTGACACTTTTACCAAACATCTTTTTGCTCTCTTGAAGCCAAATTTTATTTAGCTCATCTAGGCTGATCTCGCCCTCATGTGCGTGCACGGCTCGCTCAAATGTGGTGAAATTTATCTGGCGGTAAAGCGTGGCAAATATATCCTCGATCTTACCAGCAAGCAGTGAAATTTTCTCTTTTTTGCTAAGGCCATCTTTGACGTGGTCAAAAACTAGCATCTCGCAAAAAACTGAAGCCGTCTCGGCCGTGGTTAGCGGAGTGTCTGAATTTAGGTAGCTTACATTATATGAGAGTTTTTGATGCACGGCGTGGCCAAGCTCGTGAGCAAGCGTGAAAAGGTCTCTTCGTTGATTTGTGTGATTTAGTAAAACATAAGGGTGCGTGTCACTTGATCCTGAGTGAGAAAACGCCCCACCTCGCTTGTTTGGTGCTGGATAAACATCGATCCAGCCGTCATTAAAGGCACTTTTGGCGATTTCGCCAAACTTGCTTGAGAAATTTGAAAATGCTTTTAAAACTATCTTTTTGCACTCATCAAATTTATACTCGCCCTCGCTGCTAAGAGGCGCGTATCTATCGTAGTCATAAAGCTTTTTAAGGCCTAAAATTTCTCTTTTTCGCTCGTAAAATTTGGAGACTAGGTCAAAATTTTTCTCAGTTACGGCAATGAGCGAATCAACGCTTTTTTTGGTGATTTGATTTTCAAGGTGTCTCGGCTCTTCAGGAAGCTTGAAATTTCGTAGCTCGCAGCTTGTTTTTAGATCAGTTTTTATCATATTGTATATGTAGCCAAGAAGGTGCTGATGTTTGCTAAGCTCGTTTGAAAGGCTTTTGGCGGCTAGTTTTCGCACGCTTTGATTGTTGTCATGAAGCTTTGCTAAAATTTCCTCTTCGTTTAAAAGTTCGCCTTTAAATTTAAACCTCATCTTGCTCATGCTCTCATCAAAAAGCCTTGAAAAGCCCTCAGCCCCAGTACTTGCTGTACGAAGTAATACTCTTTCTTCGGCAACGCTTAGTTGGTGCGGTTTTGCTTTAGCGAGATTGCTTAGATAGTAGCCATATTTTTTAGAGCTTTTTATGATCTCTTCTTGTTTTTTAGGGCTAAACTCATTAAATTTGATCTCAAAAAATATCAAATTTTCATTTGCTTTTGTCGCTATCTCATCGATCTTTGCGTAAAACGCACCCTTGCTTGTATCTTTGGCAAAATTTAAAAAAGCGTAAGTCATTACTTTTGAAATTTTAGCTATCAAGCTTTCATATTCACTAAATGCCTTTAAAAACTCGTCTGTTTTTAAATTTTCATAATTTTCTAGGTATTTATCTTTAAATTTCTCACACTCTTTTTGTAAATTTAGTGCGTTTTGCTCGCACTCTTTTTCGTTTGCAAAAAGTGCTTTTAGATCCCAAATTTGCATATTTATCCTTTAAATTTTTGGGACATTTTACAAAAAAATGGATAAAAGTAAAATTTCAGCCAAAATTTAGCTGAAATTTTATGAAGATTAGTTTGAAGTCTCTGAGGCTACGGCTGTAAAAAGCACGTCTGATGAGCTATTTAGCGCAGTTTCAACTGAGTCTTGGATGACGCCAATCGTAAAGCCAACTGTGACAAACTGCATTGCTATGTCATTGCTGATACCAAAAAGACCGCACGCCAATGGCACTAAAAGAAGTGAGCCTCCAGCCACGCCTGAAGCGCCACAAGCACCAAGAGCTGAGATAAAGCAAAGAAGTAGCGCATCGCCAAATGTAACTGTGATAGATGGGATAGAATTTACCGCAGTAAGCGCTAAGATACTAATGGTAACTGCCGCACCGCCCATATTTATGGTAGCTCCAAGTGGGATTGAGATCGAGTAAAGCTCCTCTTTTAGACCAAGCTTTTTGCAAAGTGCCATATTTACAGGGATATTTGCGGCCGAGCTTCTTGTAAAAAATGCTGAAATAGCGCTCTCTTTTAGGCAGATCATGACAAGTGGATAAGGATTTTTTCTAGTTAATATAAAAACCATGGCTGGGTAGATGATAAATGCGACAACAAGCATTGCCCCAACAAGAACTAAAATCAGTTTTAGATATCCTGCAAGTACTTCAAATCCAGTTTCATGAATGCTAATAGCAACCATACCAAAGATACCAAACGGAGCTAGTCTAATGATAAATTTAACAATATGGGTTACGCCATCGCTTATGTCTTTAAATACTTTTTTGGTCTCAGCTGTGGAATTTCTAAGCGCTATACCACTACCAACTGCCCAGGTGATGATGCCTATATAGTTACCATTTGCAAGGGCGTTTATTGGATTTTCGACCATTTTATAAATGAGATCTTTTAAAACATTGGTAATTCCTTGAGGTGCTGACATATCAGCACTTGCAAGACCTTTTAAAGAAAGCTCCACTGGGAATAAGAAACTAGCAATAACTGCAACAACGGCTGCTAAAAACGTACCAATTAGATAAAGTGTAATGATCTTTTGCATACCTTTTGTATGACCAAAATCTCTTAAAATGATGGATGTCGCCACTAAAACAAAGACAAGAATTGGTGCGATAGCTTTTAAAGCGCCTTTGAATAAATCGCCTAAAACTGAAGCTGAAGCTGCGATAGAATCGGCTGAACTAGCTTTTTCTTTGGCTTCATTTAGCTGTTTGGCTTCATCTTGACTAAGGCGAGTTTTTATAACTTCATCTACGCTCAAACCACTCTCGTTTTGAATAGTTTGAATTTTAGCCGAGATCTTGTTATAAGGAGCTGCTTCGTAGTGTGTGTAAAAGCCAACTAGGGCACCTAGGATGATACCAACTAAAATTTGAACTATCAAATTTCCATCGGCGTATCTTCTTGCTATGTTTTTAAGCATATTCATTTGACACCTTAATAAATTAGTTTTTTGTTGATTTTAGCTAAACAATTTTTAAATATAAAGAATTTGATAAAGATTAATAAGCTTTTTAAATAGATTTGTTACAATTGCACAAAATTTAGTCAAGAAAAAAGGATGAAAATGTATCTATTTACCTCTGAAGTTGTAAGTCCAGGTCATCCAGATAAATGTGCTGATATAATCGCTGATAGCATAGTGGATACTATTTTGACACAAGATCCAAATGGACGTGTCGCAAGTGAAGTTTTTGTGGCTGGGAAAAATATAGTAATAGGTGGAGAGATAAACTCAAAGGTAAAGCTCTCTTATAAAGACTATGAAAAGATCGTAAAAGATGCTCTTGCACATATCGGATATGACGGAAAGAGTAATTTTACAAAAGAGCAGTGTTTGCACCCAGATGATATCGAGGTCAAAGTTTGTTTAAATCAACAAAGTCCAGATATAAATCAAGGTGTTGATCAAAGTAGTGGCGAGATTGGAGCAGGGGATCAAGGCATTATGTTTGGTTTTGCAAGCTGCGAAGCGAAAGAATTTATGCCAGCAGCTATAACTTATGCAAGAATGCTTTGCGAAAAAGTATATAAATTTGCCAAAGCAAACCCTGATAAGCTTGGCGTTGATATAAAAACACAAGTTACGATTGATTACGGTAGCAAAGATAACTTTGAAAACTGCAAGCCGCAAAGCATCCACACTATCGTCGTCTCTGCACCTTGCGTGGAAAGCATGAAGATAGAAGAGCTCCGCGCACTAATACAAAATTTAATAGATGAAACTGGTCTACCAAAAGAGCTATATAATAAAGAAAAAACGATCATTTACATAAACCCAACAGGTAGATATGTAAATCATAGCTCACTTCACGATAGCGGTCTAACAGGAAGAAAACTAATCGTCGATAGCTTTGGTGGATATAGCCCGATAGGCGGCGGTGCTCAGTCAAGTAAGGACTACACAAAGGTTGATCGTAGCGGACTTTATGCGGCGCGCTGGATAGCTAAAAATATCGTCGCAGCTGGACTTGCTAAAAAATGTATCGTCCAGATAAGCTACGCGATCGGTGTTGCAAAGCCAACTTCAGTTAGCGTTGACACCATGGGAACTCATGCAAATGGCGTAAATGACGATATGCTTTCAAATTTTGTAAGCGAGCATTTTTCTCTGACACCTCGCTGGATAACAAATAAATTTGGTCTTGATAAACCAAGTAAAGAGACCTTTTTATACGCAAAAGTAGCTGCAAAAGGTCAAGTGGGAAATGCAAAATACCCTTGGGAAAAGCTTGATGCAGTCGATACTTTCAAGGCTTTGCTAAAAAAATAATCAAAAAAGTGGCTTTGTCTAAAAGCCACTTTAAATTTCTTTTAAAACTCATCCCAAAACGCTTTTTTAGGCAAAATGATCTCACTTTTTGAGCCATTTACGCTGTGATAGACTGCTTTATTGTATTTTGTGGCAAGGTACTTTATTAGTAGCCTTTGAAGCCCAGGTTCGCTACTTGGCACAAACCAACCATTGTTTGTGATGGCTACAACCACGTCAAATTCGCCCTTGTAAAGCTCCTCTCTTGTCGCTTCATAGCAGATAGCGTTTCTAATTTTTACTCCATCTACCTCGTAGTCGCTAAAATTTTCAGCCTTTTTAAAGTCACTAGCTCCACCAAAAAATAGCTTATTTACTGCATCTTGCATAAATTTTGGCAAAGGAATTTCTTCACCAAATGGCACTAAAAATTTCTTATCCATTCGCCTTAGATCTCCATCTTGAAACAAAAAGGCGGAGTTATAAATTTGCTTATTTTCATAGGCAAGCGCACCAGCTACGATGGTTATCTTTTTTGAAAGCTCTTTTAGCTCATCAACAAGTAGTGGTTCATTTGTCATAAATAATGGAAATGCGCTCTCTGGCAGTACGATAAGGCGTTTTTGCTCGGCTACTGCGCTATTTATCAAGTCTAAATTGTCATTTGTAAATTTCATGCGTAAGCTTTTATTCCAGCGCGCCCTTTGAGCGATATCGGTGTTTATTAGCTCTACATCAAATGGCAAAGTTTTTACTTCGCTACTTTTAAACTGTAAAGCGGCTACTAGGCAGATAAAAGCTAGGATAAATTTTAAAATTTTACCTTTTAAACTCAAAGAAATGGCTGTTAAAAATATAAATATAAGCCCTCTTGTGCTTGGCTCAAAAGCGCCTAAAACAAGCGTTGCTTCAAGATTAAACCAGTTAAAGCCAAATGGATGAATATAGCTTACTAAAAATAGCAAAATAGCTCTAAGCACTATAAAGCTTGGGAAAGAGGCTATCCAAAACATAAATCCGTAAACAATGGCTACAAAGAGAATGACAAATGGTATAAGCCAGACGAGATCGTAGTAGATAAAACTAAAGCTGATCCAATAAAACCACAAAATTCCTGTGAAAAATCCAGCCATGAAAAAACCGGCTCTACTTAAATTTATGATAATGCAAATTCCAGTCAAAGTTAAAAATGGCGAGATAAAATTTAAGAGCAAATTCTCGAAGAGGCTTAAAAAAATAAAGTTGGAAAGCAAAAAAGCACCGACAAAGGCTTTTATTATAATTTTAGTGCTAAAATGCCCATTTAAAAATCTTACAAATAAGGAAATCCATGCAAAACGCTGATTTTTTAACATCATTACTACCTCTTGTTGTGCTTTTCGCCATATTTTACTTTTTGGTTATTAGACCTCAACAAAAACAACAAAAAGCCCATGCAGCAATGCTCGCAGCTCTTGATAAAGGTGATAAGATAATAACTAATGGCGGACTTATCTGCGAAGTGATTAAAGCCGAAAATGATTTTATCAAAGTTAAACTTAACGATGATGTAATCGTTCGCATAGCACGCGAGTTTGTAGCTAAAAAGATTGAAGATAAATAATGCGTAACGCAAGAGTCACATATAGGCTAGTTATCTTAATATTAGCCTTGATCTTTGGTTTTGGCTTTTCGGTGCCATCTTTTTTTCAGACTCAAAATGGGGCTAAAATTTCACTTGGCCTTGATCTTCAAGGCGGCCTTCATATGCTACTTGGTGTTGAAACGAGCGAAGCTATTCACTCAAAAATAAAATCAATAGCCGGAAGTATAAATTATTATGCTAAAAAAGAAGATGTGTTAATTGATAAATTTAAGATTAAAGAAGAGAACATTGACTTTACTCTCCTTGATGGCGACGAAGCCCCAAAAGTAGATAAAGCACTAGCTGAGATAAAGGGGCTTGATATCAAAAAAGATGGCTTAAATTACAGCATATCTTTAACCGAACAAGAAAGAACGGATACGATTGAGTATGCGATCTCGCAAGCTGTTGAAACCATCAGAAATAGACTCGATCAGTTTGGCCTAGCTGAGCCAACTGTTGCCAGACAGGGCAAAGATAATATCCTAGTTGAGCTTCCTGGCATAAAGACTGAAGAGGATGAGCAAAGAGCAAGAGATCTCATCGCAAAGGCTGCTCACTTGCAGCTTATGGCAGTTGATGATAAAAGACAAGATCAGGCTAATACAATGAGCGAGGCTGAAGCTGAAAGCTACGGCGATGTGATCTTTAAAGATGCTAAAAATGACCGTGTAAAATATGTCGTTAAAAATATCCCAGTGCTTGACGGCTCGATGCTAACTGATGCAAAGGTTGCATTTTCTCAGCAAAATAACTTGCCTATTATAAATTTCACTCTAAATTCAGAGGGTGCTAGAATTTTTGGCGATTTTACTGGTGCAAATGTCGGCAAAAGGCTTGCTATCGTGCTTGATGGTAAGGTTTATTCAGCTCCTGTTATAAATGAAAGAATAGGGGGTGGTAGTGGCCAGATAAGTGGTGGCTTTACCCTTGATGAGGCTCACGACGTAGCGATCGCTCTTAGAAGTGGTGCACTTTTAGCCCCTGTTAAGATGCTAGAGAAAAGAAGCGTTGGCCCATCTTTGGGACAAGAGAGTATCAACCAAAGCATGGTAGCACTTGCTGCTGGATCTATCTTAGTCGTGTTATTTATGCTAGTTTATTATGGAATTTCTGGAGTTTTTGCAAATATTGCACTAGTTGCAGACGTCGTTATATTAGTTGCTGTCATGGCGCTTTTTGGAGCGACGCTTACTTTGCCAGGTATGGCTGGTATCGTGCTAACGATCGGTATGGCTGTTGATGCAAACGTCATTATAAACGAGCGTATACGTGAGCTTTTGCGTGAAGGTGTGGCGATAAGAACAGCTGTTCAAAAAGGCTATGAACACGCTATGAGCGCGATTATTGACTCAAACTTAACTACTATCATCACAGTTGCGGTGCTTTACGCTTATGGTACTGGTCCAGTTAAAGGCTTTGCAGTAACAATGGCAATAGGTATCATGGCTTCAATGCTAACAGCTATACTTGGCACTCATGGTATGTTTGATGCTGTTATGGATAAGATAGAAAAAAGTGGAAATACCAGACTTTGGTTTGGTTATAAAAGGAGCTAATGATGCAAATTTTTACTAAAGCAAAAGTTTATGATTTTATGCGTTTTAGATTTGCTTCACTAGCATTTTCTATATTTTTATTTGTTGGCTCTATTGTTTTACTTGCTACAAAGGGGTTAAACTACGGCATTGATTTCTCTGGCGGTACGCTTATTCAGCTAAAATACAACACCAAAGCGCCACTCGATAAAATCCGCGACGCTTTTGGCACAAATGAAGTGCTTAAAAACGCCTCTGTTACTGAGTTTGGGAGTGACGATGAGGTGGTTATTAGATTTTCAGGTTCAAGCTCAAATTTAACTGGCGACATCGGTGCTGAGATAAAGCAAATCTTAAAAGACACTGGGAATTTTGAAGTAAGACGTGTCGATATTGTTGGTCCAAAGGTTGGTGATGAGCTCAGACAAAAGGGTTTAATGGCTCTAGGAATTTCTCTAATTGGTGTGTTAATTTACATCACTTTTAGATTTGAGTGGCGTTTTGCTCTAGCTGCGATCGCAACTGAAATTCACGACATCATCATAACCGTCGGTGCTATTTCGTTATTTGATATTGATGTAAATTTGGATACGCTAGCTGCTGTTTTAACGGTGCTTGGCTACTCTCTAAATGATACGATTATTATCTTTGATAGGATAAGAGAAGGTATCAAAGAGAGCAAGCGAACTGACATCGAGGGCGTTATCAATGAGTCAGTCTCAGCCACACTTTCAAGAACTATCCTAACT
Organism: Campylobacteraceae bacterium; assembly: GCA_902387145.1. Lineage (GTDB taxonomy): Bacteria > Campylobacterota > Campylobacteria > Campylobacterales > Campylobacteraceae > Campylobacter_A. The sequence continues at coordinate 482,818 of CABMKY010000001.1, forward strand.
TCAGCCACTACGATGATGACAGTTCTTGTGTTATTTTTATTTGGTGGAGATATGATACATGGATTTTCATTTATTCTTATCGTTGGTATTGTCATAGGAACGATCAGCTCGATCTACATCTCTTCGCCATTTCTTATCTGGTTTAAATTTAGCATCGAGCATTTTAGAAGCAGAGAGACTGAAAAACAAAAGATAAAAAAAGAGCGCGAAAAAGAGCGTGCTATGTTTGAGAAAGGCGTTGTGTAAGGAGGGATAATGAACTGGGGAAAAGTTATCTACATATTTTTTGCGCTGATGAGTCTTACGACTACGGCAGAATTTTTATATGATAAAAATGAGATTGCGCTCTTTGTGGCGGCTAGTATAAATTTGGTTTCAACGCTACTTAAGATCGGTGTTAAAAATTTACTCTCAGCTGAGCTTTTTGCAAGCTCGCTGGTTGCTGACTTGCACCTTATACCAGCTTTTGTTATTTTGCAAGTCTCTGAAAATATAACACTTAGCTATTCACTAGCTATCGGTGCAGTCATCGCAAATATATTTTCACTAGCCTTGGTTTTAATAGAATCAAGTAAAGCTCAAGAAGAATTTTAGGAGAAAAAATGGCTGAAAAGAGAAAATATGAGCCTTTAAAGATAGAAAAAAAATGGCAAGAAATTTGGGATAAAAATGAAGAATTTGAACCAAAAGATGACCTAAGCTTGCCAAAAAAATATATCCTAAGCATGTTTCCTTATCCAAGCGGACGCATACATATGGGGCATGTGAGAAACTACTCTATCGGTGATGCACTTGCTAGATCATATAGAAAAAGCGGCTACAACGTGCTTCATCCTATTGGCTTTGATAGCTTTGGCATGCCAGCTGAAAACGCAGCCATAAAACATAAAATTCACCCTAAAATTTGGACTTACGAAAACATCGACTATATGAAAAAAGAGCTAGCAAGCCTTGGCTTTTCATTTTCTAAAAAGAGAATTTTAGCCACATCTGACCCACTTTACACAAAGTGGGAGCAAAGCTTTTTTATAAGGATGTTTGAAAAAGGGCTTGTTTATAGAAAAAATGCAATTATAAATTGGTGCGAATACGATCAAACTGTGCTTGCAAATGAGCAGGTGGAGGATGGCAAATGCTGGAGATGTGGTAATGATGTTGTACAAAAAGAGCTTCCAGGATATTACTTTAACATCACAAAATACGCTAGCGAGCTACTTAATGATCTAAAACTTCTTGAAGGCAAATGGCCAAATCAAGTAATTACAATGCAAGAAAACTGGATCGGCAGAAGCTACGGCTTGGAGTTTAAATTTTATCTTGATGAGGCTTCAAAAGAGGCTTTGGGTGGTAAATTTGATGGCTTTGAGGTATTTACTACAAGGGCTGATACGATTTATGGCGTTAGCTACACAGCTCTTGCACCTGAGCATCCTATTGTAAAAGCATTGCTTGAGAGTGATAAAATTGATGAAAGCAAAAAGACAAAGATAAAAATAATCCTAAACCAAAGCCCAAGAGAGCGTCAAGCGAGCGAAAAAGACGGAGAATTTTTAGGAATTTATGTCGTTCATCCACTTACCAATGAAAAAATCCCAGTTTGGGTTGCAAATTTTATCTTAGCTGACTACGGCAGTGGCGCTATTATGGCTGTCCCTGCACATGATCAAAGAGACTTCGAGTTTGCAAGTAAATTTAATCTTCCTATAAAGCCAGTAGTAAAGTCGCTTGAGGGCGAGAGCGATAGCTCAAAAGCATATTCTGAGTATGGAATTTCTATAAATTCTGAGCTTATAAATGGACTTACTTCTGAAGAAGCTAAAAGCTTTATAATAGAGAAATTTGAAAAAGATGGTCTTGGCAAAAGGATCACAAACTACAAATTAAGAGACTGGGGAATTTCTCGTCAAAGATACTGGGGTGCGCCAATACCAGTAGTTCACTGCAAATGCTGCGGCGTAGTGCCTGAAAAAGAGGAAAATTTGCCTATCGCACTTCCTGAAGATGTTGAGATCACAGGCGAGGGCAACCCACTTGACAAACACTCAACTTGGAAATTTACAAAGTGTCCAAAATGCGGACAAGATGCGATCAGAGAGACTGATACGATGGATACGTTTGTGGAGAGTAGCTGGTATTTTGCTAGATTTGCAAGCGATGAGAAGACTTGGGAGCAAAAAGCGCTTGATGAAAAGAGTGTGAATTATTGGATGAATGTAGATCAGTATATCGGTGGTATTGAGCATGCGATCTTGCACCTTTTGTATGCTAGATTTTTCCAAAAGGTCTTAAGAGATCTAGGCTATCTAAGGGACGATGAACCATTTGAAAATCTGCTAACTCAAGGCATGGTTTTAAAAGATGGTAAAAAGATGAGTAAAAGTAAGGGCAATGTCGTAGATCCTGATGATATCATCAATAAATATGGTGCCGATACGGCAAGGCTATTTATCCTTTTTGCAGCACCTCCTCAAAAAGAGCTTGAGTGGAACGACAGCGCAGTTGAGGGTGCGTTTAGGTTTTTAAATAGACTTTGGGAAAAGGCGCAAACTATCAAAAAGATAGATAAATTGCCTGAGATAGACCATGAAAGCCTAAACAAAGATGAGAAATTTGCAAGGCTAAAAATTTATGAAGCGCTTAAAAAATCAACTGAGGTCTTTGGTGATACATTTGCTTTTAACACGCTAATCGCTGCTTGCATGGAGGCGCTAAACGCCATAAATGCACAAGATAACGAAGATGTAAATGCTGAGGGCTTTTTTATAATCTTAAATTTACTTGAGCCTATCGTACCGCATATCGCAAATGAGCTTAGCGAAGAGCTTTTTGGCAGAAAAAATTTCACAAAGATAGCCGTAAAAGAAGAGGTTTTTGTAAAAGATAGCATCGCTCTTGCAGTTACGGTAAATGGCAAAAAAAGGGCTGAGTTTGAAGTGGCAGCAAGCGAGAGTGAGGGTGAAATTTTAAAGCTAGCTAAGCAAAATGTGGCTAAATGGCTTGAAGGAAAAGAAATTTTAAAAGAGATTTATATAAAAGGCAAATTAGTAAATTTTGTCATTAAAGGATAAATTTTGAGATATTTTTTAGCGTTTTTTATTGCGATATTTATCTGCGGATGTGGGTATAAACCAGTTTCAAAGATCACACATGATCTAGTTGGCAATAAAATTTACGTTGATGTGATTATCAGCAAAGAAGAGCCAAAAAATAGTGTTTGGATAAAGGATGCTGTAAAAGAGGGCATGGTCGCAAGGCTAAATAAAAATTTATCAAGCAAAGAGAGTGCTGATACTTCGATAATTATTTCGGTAAAAGATTTAAATTACGAAGCGATCATTTATGATGAATTTGGCTACATTACGTCATATAAAGCACATTTAAGCTTAAATTATAAGACTAAATTTAAAGATGGTAGCGTAGTCGATATTCCAGCCACTGGCGAGTATGACTTTAGTGTCGCAAGACGTCAAAAAGATGTAAGATTTGCTGATAGCGTTCTTAGTGATACTCAAAAATACGAAGCTATCAAAGAGGCATCAAAAGAGGCCTTTGATGAGTATATCGCAAGTTTAGCGGTAAAAGGATATAGAAATGGCAGCAGTAACCGTTAGTCAAATAGTCAAGGAAGCCTTAAATGAGATCAAAGATCGCCATTTGATGCTAACGCCAGAGAATTACACTGAAGTCTATAATGAAATTTCTAAAAAATATGGCTTTACAACAGAAGAGAGTAAAAAGATAGAAAAATATATCTCAAGGCTTGGCGATGAATATAAAAATCAAGCCCTAAGCCTTCATATAAAGACGGTCGATGAGTTTGTTGCTTTTATGACTGCCAGGCTCTCTAGGGGTGCTCAACAAGGAGCAGGATTTGCAACTGATGATAAAAAACTACAATCACTAAACGCATTTGCTAGAAGAATTCTCCAAGCTATCTCAATGCTTCACAATAAAGATGCAAAAAGCTTAGCAGAGCAAAGTATGCAGCTACTTGCTAGAAGATATGATGAGAAAAACCTTGAAGAAATGTGCCTTAGATGGTTTGATTTTGTTAGCTCGTATGACACTGAATTTTTAGAATTTTTGAAATATTATGGTGTTAGAAATTTTGATGATTTAAAGACAATGAGTTCTGAACTTGAGAAATTTCTTACACAAAAAGATGAAGATGGCGAAGAGGATGTTTTGATTCAGCTTTTAAGCCTTACTCTTGAGCCTTCTATTACAAAGGATCTTGATGAAGAGCTTAGCACGATAAGAAGTACTTTGAAGCAAAATCCTAAAACCTTAAATAGCAAAGAATTTCAAGAAAAAGTAAAGGCATTTGTTGATCGAAGAATAGAAGAAGATAGAACGGAGATTATAGAAAAAGTTGGTTCGCTAAATAATGTCTTACAAAATATAAGCGAGAGAATTTCTGATATTGCAGTTAGCTCGCAAAGTAGTTCTGATAAAGTTAAAAGCATTAAAAATGATCTAAAAAATGTAAATTTAAATACAAATAGCATTGATCAAGTAAGAAGCATGCTTATTGAGATCGCTGGTGCTTTGGAGATCGAGAGCAAAGAGCTTGGTATCGAGATGCACAATAGGCAAGCTACTATCTTAGAGCTTCAAAATAGAGTAAATAGTCTTGAAAAAGAGCTTGAGGAAGCTAAGCTGGAGAGTAAAGAGGACTTTTTGACAAAAGTATCTACTAAGCGTGCTTTGATGAACGAGATTCAACGCATCGAAGAAGCGTATAAACGTTATGGGACTGATTACTCTATATGTTTTGTTGATATTGACTTTTTCAAAAGCATAAACGATACTTATGGGCATGAGGCTGGAGATGTTATTCTTTCAGCAGTGGCTCAAGTGCTTAAGAAAAATGCTAGAAAGGTTGATTTCGTTGGTAGATATGGTGGCGAAGAATTTGTAATCTTACTTCCAAGCACTGGCTTAAAAGATAGTGTTAAATTTGGAGATAAGCTAAGAAGTATGATAGAAAATTTCAAATTTATCTATAAAAATGAGCGTATTAAGGTTACTATCAGCTCTGGTATAGCGACAAGAAGTGCAAATTTAAGCGAGACGATGACGCTTGAGGCTGCTGATAAGATGCTTTATCTCTCAAAAGAAAATGGTAGAAATCAAGTAATGCCAAAGATAATCGAGGAAAAATGAGCCTAGCTAAATTTCTTGATGGCAAACCACTTTACTACAAAGAGATTGATTATGGTAGGATCATTAGAGCGTATGCGACTATAAAAGAGCATATAAAGCCATTTAAGATTATTCACATCATAGGCACAAATGGCAAAGGAAGTACTGGCCGCTTTTTAGCACAAATCTTAAGCCAAAATGGCGCAAAAGTAGGGCACTACACGAGCCCTCATATATTTAAGTTTAATGAGCGATTTTGGCTAAATGGTGAGGTCGCTAGCGATGAAATTTTAGAGGCAGCTCACGAGCGCTTGCAGGCTCTTTTAAGTGACGAGTACAAGATAAAAACAAGCTATTTTGAGTATATGACGCTGCTTTCTGCGGTGCTTTTTGAGGGTTGCGACTACTTTGTCTGCGAAGCTGGTATGGGCGGTGTGCTTGATGCGACAAATGTTTTTGAAAAAGAGTTAAGCATTTTTACGCCTATTGGGCTTGATCACACGGCAGTTCTTGGGGATAGCTTAGAAGAAATTTCACGCACGAAGTTTGAGGCTATGGGCGCAAGAGCTATTTTAAATGACGAAATGAACGATACAAGTATCGCTATCGCAAAAGAGATCGCAAGTGAAAAAGGCTCCACTTTAAGCTTCCCAAGAGAAATTTTAATCAAAGAAAATTTAAACGAGATCGCAAATTATGCAGATAAATTTAATCTGCCAGAGTTTTTACGATCAAATTTAACTCTAGCCTACGCCTCTGCTAAAATTTTAGATAACAGTATAGACATAAAAAAGCTTGGTGCTCTTACGCTTCGAGGCAGATGTGAAAAGATCGCTTTAAATTTATACGTTGATGTCGGTCACAACGAGCTTGGCGCAAAGGCTGTGGCTAAGAAATTTAGCTCAAAAGAGTTTAGTAACAAGAAGCTAACACTAGTTTATAACTCATTTTTAGATAAAGATTTCAAGGCGGTTTTGGTAGCTTTAAAGCCAGTCATTGATGACGTACTGCTATATCACTATCACTGCGAGGGCAGGGAGCTTGGCGGAGAGCTCATAAACAAAGCGCTAAACGAGCTTGAAATTTCTTATAGAGAGTTTGAGCCAAGCGATATGAACGAGATAAAAGAGGCAAAAAACGGCAAAATTTATCTAGCTTTTGGCTCATTTCATCTAGTTGAAGCCTTTTTAAAAGAGTACTATGCAAGCAAAGGTTTATGAGTATCTTTTAGCAAACGCTCCGCAAATTCTTATCTGTGAAGATGATAAAGAGGCAGCTCTTTGTGCGGATGCGGCTAGTTTTGCTGGTTTTAGTGCATTTAGGTTGCCTGATTTTAGAGCCAAAAAGGGCGATGATCTAAGAAGCTTTAACGAAGAGCTTTTTGAAATTTCATCCGTGCTTAGCAAATACTATAAATTTGATGGCAAAAAGATCATCATAAGCCCATTTAGCACGCTTTTAAACCCACTTCCAACACAAAAAAACCTAAAAAGCTCAATAATCAAACTAAAAGATAATCTAAATTTAAGCGAATTTGCTGACCTGCTCATACGATTTGGCTACGAGTGCGTCGATATCGTTGAGAGTGTTGGCGAGTTTAGCATTCGTGGCGAAGTCATTGACATTTACGGCGTAAATATGGAAGATCCTGTTAGGATTTTGCTCTTTGGCGATGAGGTGGAGAGCATAAGAAATTATAACACCGCCACGCAAATTAGCAACAAAGCTGAGCTAAGCGAAGCCGAGATTGTGCCATTTATCGCAAATTTGAGCAAAGATGAGTTTGAAAAGGTCAGTCAAAAGATCGAGGATATGCAAAGCGATGCCTTGGTGAGTGATCTAAATTCGCTTGGATTTTGGATGATCGATAGCTTTAGTGACTATTTAAAAGAATTTGACTCAAAACTTGTTAAAAAGATCGATTTTGAAATTTATGATGTGCCTGAGGAGAAATTTAAGGGTATTGAAATTTTACCTGAGCCAAAGGTTTATAAAGATCTTGAGGTTACTTTAAATTTTGACTTTTTTGAGCTAAATAAGAGCAAAAACATAACCGTTCTTTCAAGAAATGAGGGGCTTTTTAAGGGCTATGAGCTTGATGGCTTTGCCAACGTAAAGCTTGAAATTTCGCCTCTTGTAGTAAATTTGACCTCAAGCGACAAGATAGTCGTTTCACTAAATAAATTCGAGAAAAAAAGGCGAGTTAAACGCTCAAGTCTTGTGGTAGACGAGCTAAAAGTAAATGACTATGTCGTGCATGAAGATTATGGTATAGGTAAATTTCTAGGGCTTGAAAAGATCAAAGTTTTGGGTGCTACGAAGGAATTTGTGGTTATTGCGTATCAAAATGATGACAAGCTTCTTTTGCCAGTAGAGCATCTAAATCTAATCGATCGCTACATAGCGCAAAATGGCTCTATGGCGGTGCTGGACCGCTTAGGCAAGGCAAATTTTGCCAAGATAAAAGAAAAGGTTAGAGAAAAACTCTTTGCGATCGCTTCAAAGATTGTAGCTATGGCGGCAAAAAGAGAGCTCGTGGCTGGTAAAATTTTACAAAAAGAAGACATCTCTTATCTAAATTTTGTCCAGGACGCTGGCTTTTCATACACGAGCGACCAGCAAAAAGCAGTAAATGATATAAGGGATGAGCTAAAAAGCGGAAAGGTCATGGATAGGCTGCTTAGCGGAGACGTTGGCTTTGGTAAGACTGAAGTTGCGATGAATGCTATATTTACCTGCATAAAATCAGGCTTTAGCGCGCTTTTCTTTGTGCCAACAACGCTTCTTAGCTCGCAGCACTACAAGACGCTAAGCCAAAGATTTAGCAAATTTGGTATAAAGGTCTTTAGGCTGGATCGCTTCTCAAGCGCCAAAGAAAAATCAAGCCTGCAAAAAGCGCTAAAAGAAAATGAGCCGCTAGTTTGCGTGGGTACGCATGCGCTTCTTGGCGTAAAGGCTGAAAATTTAGGGCTTATCGTGGTTGATGAGGAGCATAAATTTGGCGTTAAACAAAAAGAGCAGTTAAAAGAAATTTCTCAAAATTCACACATCTTAAGCATGAGTGCCACTCCTATACCAAGAAGCCTAAATATGGCGCTTAGCAAGATAAAAACATATAGCATTTTAGCCACTCCGCCAAGCTCGAGGCTGGATGTGAGGACAAGTGTGAGAGAGTGGGATGAAAAGGTCGTCAAAGAGGCGATTATGCGTGAGCTAAGACGCGGCGGGCAGACCTTTTACATCCACAACCACATCGCAGACATCGAGCAGACAGCAAATGAGCTAAGAAAAAATTTGCCAAAGCTTAGGATTTTGATACTTCACTCAAAGGTAAATGCAAAAATAGCTGAAGATGAGATGATGAAATTTGAGCGGGGCGAGTACGACTTGCTGCTTTGTACTAGCATCGTTGAAAGCGGCATCCACTTGCCAAATGCAAACACAATAATCGTAGAAAATGCCAATAAATTTGGTATGGCTGACCTGCATCAGCTGCGCGGTCGCGTGGGCAGAAGTGACAAGCAGGCTTACTGCTACTTTTTGGTGGAAGATAAAGATGCCATTAGTAAAGACGCGCTAAAACGTCTTGTGGCACTTGAAGGCAACTCATTTTTGGGTGCTGGCTCAGTGTTAGCATATCACGACCTTGAGATAAGAGGTGGCGGTAACATCATCGGCGAGGCGCAAAGCGGCCACATCGAGGCTATTGGCTACTCGCTATATCTAAAGATGCTAGAAGATGAGATAAATAAGCTTCTTAATCAAGGCTCCGCAAAGCTTGACAAGATCGATCTAAAGCTTAGTGTGAGCGCCTTTTTAAATCAAGAATTTATAAGAGAAGATAGGCTAAGGCTTGAAATTTATAGGCGCCTTAGCAAGTGCAAAGAAGTGGGTGAGGTCTATGAGATACAAAGCGAGCTTGAGGATAGATTTGGCAAGATGGATACATTTACAAAGCAGTTTTTAGATGTCATTATCATTAAAATTTTAGCTCTAAAAGCTGGCATAAAAACGATCTCAAACAGCGAGCAAAACATACTAATAACAAAAAATGATGATGAAAAGATCGGGTTAAAGTCACGTAGCAAGGATGATGACGATGTATTGGCTGAAATTTTGGTCTATCTAAGAAAGGATAAGAAGTGATAGATTGGGGCGTGAAGTATGCAGCGATTTATAAGAGCACAAAAGGCATGCTAAAACCAGTTGAGGATATCGATTTTGTCGATATCGACTCACTTTATGGACTAGAGAAACAAAAAGAAATTTTGCTAAAAAATACTAGAAATTTTATAGCTGGCGACGAGGCAAATCACGTGCTTCTTTGGGGTGAAAGAGGATGTGGTAAGTCAAGCCTTGTAAGGGCTGTTTTTACTAAATTTTATAAAGAGGGACTTCGCATCATTGAGATCGGCTGCGAAGATCTAAAATATCTTGGCGACATCATCGATGAGATCAGAAAGAGCGATTTTAAATTTATCATTTTCTGCGATGATCTAAGCTTCGAAAATGGTAGCAACGAGTATAAATTTTTAAAGCCTATAATGGATGGCTCTATCCAAAAGCCACCTAAAAACGTACTTTTATATGCCACGTCAAATCGTCGCCACCTAATAAGTGAGTTTAAAAGCGAAAATGAAAACTCAGAACTAATTGACGGCGAAATCCACTACAGCGACACAGCTCAGGAGAAAATTTCTCTCTCAGATCGCTTTGGCCTTTGGATCAGCTTTTATCAAGGCAACTACGATGAGTACCTAAAAATGGTTGATTTTTATTTTAAAGACTACACTGGCGGCAAAGACGAGCTTCATACGCTTGCTAAAAATTTTGCCACTCTCAGAGCTAGCAGAAGTGGCAGGACGGCAAAGCAGTTTTATCTCACATTTAAAGAAAATTTCAAATGACTTCAACTGATCTATTTTTAACCTTATTTAATCACAAAAGCAAAAATTTTGATGAGCTAAAGTGGCCAGGCGAGGGTACTTTTGAGGTTGTTTTGGGTGCTATTTTGGTACAAAATACCAACTGGAAAAACGTAGAAAAAGCGCTAGATAATCTAAAAAAAGCAAACAAAGATAGCCTACAAGGCATTTGTGCGCTTGAAAACAGCGAACTTGCCACGCTTATAAAGCCAAGTGGTTTTTATAATACAAAGGCTAAACGACTAAAGACGCTTTGTCTAGCTATAAAAAATGAATTTGGTAGCTTTGAAAATTTTAAAGAAAATGCCAGCCGTGAGTGGCTCATAAGCGTAAAAGGTGTTGGAGCCGAGACTTGTGATGCAATACTTGCTTATGCTTGCGGTAAGCCATATATGGTCGTTGATGCTTACGCACTTAGGATAATGGCATATTTTGACTATACTTTTGAGAGCTACGATGAGGCAGCTGAGTGGTTTAGTTCGCTTGATTATGATGAAATTTATAAAATTCTTGATAGTGAGAAATTTGATGAGGTTGAAATTTTAAAACTCTACCACGCTCTTATTTTGGAGTTTTGCAAAGAGAATTTCAAAGGTAAAATTTTAAGCCAAAATGGTCAAAAAATATTAAGTAGCATTAAAAATTAAACTACTAATATGTAACAACTCTTTATAAATTTGCCAAAGATTGGGGCTTTTTATAATCTATTTTAAAATTCTGTGCTAAATTTACACAAAATTTATCTTATTTAATTTAGGAGGAGTGATGATTTACGATAACATCGTTAAAACGATTGGTAATACACCTATTGTAAAGATAAAAACAGGTGCTGATGAAGCCGAAATTTACGTAAAACTAGAGTTTTTTAACCCAGGTGGCTCTGTAAAAGATAGGATCGCATTTAATATGATAACCAAAATGCTAGTTGACGGTACGCTAAAAGAGGGCGATACTATCGTTGAGCCAACGAGTGGAAATACTGGCATTGGTGTAGCGATGTGCGGTGCTGCACTTGGTTTTAAAGTGATACTTTGCATGCCAGAGAGCATGAGTATCGAAAGACGCAAAATAGTAGCTGCTTATGGTGCACAGCTTGAGCTAACTCCAGCGTCTGGTGGCATGAAAGCAGCGATCGCAAGAGCTACAGAGCTAGCAGCTCAGCCAAATCACATAATGCTAAGCCAGTTTGAAAACAAGTATAATCCACAAGCTCACGAACTAACAACAGCAGCTGAGATTGTGGCTGATTTTAGTAAGCTTGATGCATTTGTAGCTGGTGTTGGCACAGGTGGTACAATAAGTGGCGTAGCAAAAATTTTAAAAGAACAAGGCTATGACACTAAGATCATCGCAGTTGAGCCTGAAGCATCGCCGGTTTTAAGTGGTGGCAACCCAGGACCACATAAAATTCAAGGCATTGGAGCCGGATTTTTACCAAATACTATGAATATGAGCTTAGTTAGCGAAGTAGAAAAAGTAAGCAACGATGACGCACTAAACGCAGCTAGAGCAATCGCTAAAAGTGATGGACTCATGATAGGTATAAGCGGTGGTGCTGCTTATGTGGCTGCAAAAAGAGTAGCTAAAAGACTTGGCGCTGGTAAAAAAGTACTTTTCATAGCTCCAGATAATGGCGAAAGATACTTAAGCACAGAGCTTTACGGAGCATAAAAATATGTGGGAGAGCCTAAAGGAGCTAGTTCAAACTGTTCGTGAAAAAGACCCATCTGTACATAAGTGTTGCTTTTTGGCAATACTTATAAATACCCCTGGTATTCATGCGGTTTTGTTTCATAAAATTTCTCATTTTTTATATAAAAAAGAACGTTTTTTTCTAGCTAGACTCATCTCACAAATTGCAAGATTTTTAACAGGCATCGAGATCCACCCAGGCGCAAAGATCGGCAGGAGATTTTTTATAGATCATGGCATGGGTGTGGTTATCGGTGAGACGGCTGAGATAGGCGATGATGTAATGATGTATCATCAAGTAACACTTGGAGGCACTGGAAAAGAGTGTGGCAAAAGGCATCCGACTGTAAAAAATGGTGTGACTATCGCAGCTGGCTCAAAGATACTAGGTGCCATAACGATCGGTGAAAATGCTAAGATCGGCGCAAACTCAGTTGTGTTAAAAAATGTCCCAGCAAACGCGACAGTCGTTGGTATACCAGCAAGAATAGTTCGAGTAAATGGGACAAAATTTGAACCAGAATTTATTATCTAATTTTAGAATTTAAATAAATTTATTTTTGCTCTTTGTATTTTAAAATTTGAGCATAAATTTCGTCTTTTAGTTTTAACTTCTCTTTCTTTAAATTATCAATTTCAGATGGTTTTGCCAGATTGTCGTCTATTTTTTTATTTAGTTCATCATGTTTTTTGCAAAGAGTAGCAAAACGAGCATCGGTTTTCTTTAGCTCATTTATAAGGTCTGTATATTCATGTAACATATCGGCTCCTATAAAAATTTGAGAAATTTTATCAAGACTTTGTAAATGCTTGGATATAAAAAAGGTGCCAAGCCATTGCTTAAATTTTTAAAAAGAGCAAGTAGAAAAATTTATTTTATACGTATTTAAATTCTTCAGGTTTGTGTTTGCTTTTTACAACGCGCTTGGTTAGACGTATTCCATCAACGGTACCGATAACTAAAAGCTTTGATCCTGTCCCTACTAATGTATCGCCATTTGGCATTGGTACAAAATTATTATTTATATCTCTAATGCCTACTATGTCCGCATTCGTGATATTTCGTAGATGAGTCTCTTTTAGTCTTTTAAATCTTATCCAAGAGTAATCAGGAACAAGAATTTCTTCTATATCGATAGGTGAATTTTTTGTATACAAAAACTGCTCTAATAAATTTTCCATGTCCGGCCTTACGCTCATGGCACTTAATCGCTGCGCGACTAAGCGAGATGGACTTACCACATTGTCGGCGCCTAATTTTTTTAATCTTTGCGTATCGTCTTCTGTCTCTGCATTTGTGATGATATGATAAGGCTTTCTGCGACCTATCTCTTTTTCATAAAGTCTTACAGATGCTATAAGGGCGATATTATCAGCAATATTTGAGCTAAGAGTTATAAGTCCTTTTGCACTTGATAGATGTGTTTTCAAAAAGGCAATTTGTGTGTGTGGCTGAGCTTTTATGAAATATGGATATTTATAAATTTGAGCTAGCTCTGCGATATCTTCTCTATCATCGACCACTACAAAAGGTATATGATTTTCGCGAAATTGAGCACTAAGTTCGATTGTGTATAGATTGTGATAACAAATAACGAAGTGATTTTTTAGTCTTGCGATCCTATAAAGCATGCGTCGTTCCTTTAAAATGCTAATTAATGTGCCTCTTTTTAAAACCTCAACCACAATACCAATCGATAGTGTAAATATAATAAAACCAATAAGTATAAACGTGATAGTAAAAATTCTGCCCTTTGGAGTTATTGGAGCAACTTCGGTAAAACCAACTGTTGTAAAAGTCATGCCAGCTTGGTAAAAGGCATCTATTAGCGAGAAATTATCTATTAAGACATAACCTAATGTTCCAAAAAGTAACAGTAATACGACTGAAATTAGTGGAAATCTAAAAGGTTTTAATTGTTCGTAAAGCTCAGTATCTAGGCTTATTTCTGGTTTTGTAGAGTTTGACCAGTTGAGGAATTTTAAAAGTCTTGAGAGAAAAGACATAAATTCCTCTTCATTTTATATTCTTAGTTTGATTGTTTTTTCATTGTTCTTAGAGTAGAAGCAGCAACTTTTATCTTTCTTGTAGTACCATCTTCTAGTGTAACACGAATCGTTCTAAGATTTGGCAAGAATCTTCTTTTAGTTTTATTGTTAGCGTGGCTCACATTGTTGCCTATCATCGGTCCTTTGCCTGTTATCGCACATCTTTTTGACATTTTTTTTCCTTATAAACAAAAATTTCTGCTGATTTTATCTAAAACAAACAAAAGTAATGCTTAAATAGATTCTTTTTTAAAAGAATTGATTTTTATTAATAATCTAGATAAAATAACGCCTTTGTCTATAAATTATAAATAGCAAAAAATATTTAGAAATCTTGAGTGATACAAAATGCTTAGTAAAGAGTTGATCGAAAAAAATGTTGATTTTGTTTTACAGATGCCAACTCTTTTTGAAAAGGTCGAGCACTTTTTGTTAGCTGGTAATGTAACTGAGGCAGTTGCTACTTTACAAAATATAGCATCTTTTAAAACTTATTTTAGCTCCATTTTTAAACGTGCAAAATTTGATATTCCCTATGATGGTAATGATTTGGTAGTAATAGCAAATATGCTTGGCATTGATACTTTTAGAGCGATAGTGCTTTCTTATTTTATATTTTTAAAATCCCCAAAAATTTATAAGGTATTTAATTTTAAAATCATTGATTTGATCGAACTTAATGCTAAAATTTTATCAGATTGGCTAAAGGTATTAAATTCTTTTAAAGAAAAACGATACATCTATTTATCACTTGCTCCGTATTCTATTGCCTGTATTATAGTGTGTGAGAATTTATTTTCAAAATATCCATCTTGTATGTCAGACGTTATTTCGTATTCTGACGTAAGCTATAATAAAATTTTGCAAAAAAAATATGGCTTTAATATTTTGGATATTTTTTTAAAAGCAATGAATATGAACAAACAATCATTAAGCAAGATTGATAAAGAGATGCTTTGTTTTTTTGAGATTTTGCTCTCTTATGAGTCCAGTAGGCCTGAATTTTATGATTTTGGAGTTGATAAAATTTTAGACATCAATGTTTATCCAGAGATGCAAACCATTATATTTATTAAAAAAGCTCTACAAAAATGAAATTAACTTTTAATGGTTCTATGGCTATTATAAGGCCTTTTGGTTTTTTGGAAGCAGAGAATGTTCCATTAAAATTAAGTGAAAAATATATAAACCAAATTTCATCGCGTGATATCAGCGCTATACTGCTCTCACTAAAAAATGTTACATTTTTTAGCCCTATTTGGCTTGGTAAAATAATTGAAAATTTAAGCGAAGAAGCGCAAAAGCATGGCATAGTATTTGCGATTTGCGATTACAATGAAATTTTTTATGAATTGATGATGAAAACAGTTAAGAATATTTTAAATATCTCGATGTTTGAAAGTGAAAATATCGCAAGCTTGTTTTTAAATAAATTTCTAAATAACGCAAATGACAAAGTTTTCATTTATAACTCAACTGAGCAGTACAAGCACTATTTAGCTAATTATCTCAAAAATCGCTCATTTAATGTGGTTGAGGCTAGAGATGCGACCGAGTTTAATAAAAAAAAGAATTTATATAGTTATGCAGTGTCACAGCTAAATCATGTAAGATTAAGACAAAATCAGATAGATACTTTTATAAAAGATGGTGTCGTTATTTATGCCATAAAAAGTTTTATGGACTCAGATTTTATTGAAGATTTTGATATGTCAGCTCATGACATTATGCTAAAAATCGGATATAAATTTTTTATTTTATGGGTAAATATTTCCGGTGCTTTAAATATAAGAGGCGCAAAATTTCTAATCAAACTTGCTAGCATTAGCAAAAGATCAGGTGCATTTATTTCGCTTTGTGGCATAAACGAATCAAATTTATCTATTGAATTAGTAACGTATCTTAAAGATGCAAATATATTTATCTATAAAAATTTAAATGACTTTTATAAAGATGACACTATTTTTTATCTTAAAAAAAGAGACTTTAATGCAGAGCCAGTAGATATCAACAAGAGCGTTGCTCAAATTTTATCTTATGTGACGCAAATTGCGAGCAAAATTATCTCACAGTTAACAGAAGAAGAAATTTTGTGCGTTGATACCAAAGTTAGTGCCCTTGACATAGAGGACGAGTGCGATTACTTGCGTATTTGTGTTCAGTATTATGGTGATATTTACGCAAGAGTGCTATTTGGAGTAAAAAAAGATAAATTAGACAAAATTTGCTCTATTTTTATGCCTGAAGGCGATGATTTAAATGATTATTTAAGTGGATATTCTCAAATTTTTAGTATCATTACAGATAAATTTTTGACTCATCTTTGGCAAAAAGGCATAAAAGTAAAAGTCAGCTTGCCTAAAATTTTATCCGATGATGTTTTTTTTGATCACAATAGTGTAGGCATCATGAATAGACTAGATGTAAAAGATGACGAAATAGGCTTTGTATTTGTAACCAAGTAAGGAGAAGAAATGTACGTTGCACCTAGTATTTTATCGGCTGATTTTGGAAATTTGGCAGCTGAGATAAGAGCCATTTGCGAGGCTGGGTGTGATCTGGTGCATGTTGATGTTATGGATGGACATTTTGTGCCAAATTTAACTATCGGACCAGTCGTGGTAAATGCCGTTGCAAAAGCAGCCACGAAGCCACTTGATATACATTTGATGGTTGAAAATAACTCATTTTTTGCTGATCTTTTCTTGCCACTAAAGCCAAAATTTCTAACCTTTCACATCGAAGAAGAGAAGCATCCATTAAGGCTCATCGATCACATCAGAAAAAATGGCGTTGGCCCTGGTATCGTGCTAAATCCGCATACGCCAGTTAGTGCGATCGAACACATTATCGATGAAGTCGATATGGTACTTTTGATGAGCGTAAATCCTGGCTTTGGCGGTCAGAAATTTATGCCAGTCGTGCTTGAAAAAACAAGGGCGCTAAGAGAGCTGATAGAACGAAAAAACGCTAAGTGTCTGATCGAAGTAGATGGTGGCGTAAACGGACTAAATGCGCCTGATCTTGAAGAGGCTGGAGCTGATATTTTGGTGGCTGGCAACTACATCTTCTCGTCAAATTCTTACGAACAAGCCATTCGCGCCATAAAGCTTGAGTTTTGAAACCAAAAAAACAGCGTTTAGAAAATAGCATAGAAATTTTAGCTAGGCAAAATTTAGGCTATCATGAGTTTATTTTAAGATTTAGCGATATCGAAGAAATTTCATCTATTATTGACGTGCGCGATCTTGATATGTGGCGAACTCTTGGGCTTGACATCACTAGAAATGAAGAGAATGAGATTGAGCTTGGCACGAGATTTAGAGATATTGGCGAGCAGGAATTTTGCGTGGTTGATATCGAAACGACTGGTGGTACGACGAGCGGACAGATTATTGAAATTGGTGCAATCAAAATGAAAAATAGCGTTGAGATAGGGCGCTTTGAAAGCTTTGTGGCAGCTCCTGTGGTGCCTGAAAATATCACCGAGCTAACCGGCATAAAGGCTAGCGATTTAGTTGGTGCGCCAAATTTACTAAATGTGCTTGAGCGGTTTAAAATTTTTCTAGGGACTAGCGTATTTATCGCGCACAACGTAAATTTTGACTACGGCTTTATCTCTCACAGCCTAAATGAGATCGGCCTTGGCATGTTGCTAAACAGAAAGCTTTGTACCATCGATCTTAGTCGCCGCACTATTGCTTCGCAAAAATACGGACTTGGCTCGCTAAAAGAACTTCTTGGCATAAATAATACCCACCACAGAGCGTTAAATGACGCAATAGCAGCAGCTGAAATTTTTAAAGTCTGCCTCACACGCCTACCTTTTAGTATCCAAACGACAGAGGATCTCATAAGCTTTAGCAAAACAGCTCCAAGTGTGAAGCTAAAACCTGAACCAGTTTTGTGTGCGAATTAGCGATAAAAAATTATCCACAATCCTAAATTTAATCATTAATTTTTATGCGATCTTTGTTTTTAAAGGATTGTGGGCAGTTTGCTAAATTTTACAAAAAAGGAGGCAAATGAGCCAGAAAAATTTAGTTTCAAATTTCATCTCAGCCGATGATGAGATGCTTACTTTTTTGTCAAATTTTAGCAATAAGTGGTGCGTGAGTAATGATGGAGCGGAATTTATAGAACAAAATTTGACCTTTATTGGCTCAAAGCCAGTTTTACAAAATTTAAAAGATTACAAAACGGCTGAATATAAAAATTTTGCTGACATTAAAAAATTTCTAAGCTCAAATCCAATCATCAAAAGTAAAATTTTAAGTGGTGAGATAAGCTACATCGGCGACAATATAACAAGCATAGAGGTTAAATTTACGTCTGAGTATTTTTATGATTTTTTAAAATTTATAGTTGAAAATATCCCAGAGCATCACTATTTTTGTAGTCCCAAGGAGGGCTGGATATTATTCATTGCGATGGAGGGATATGTGGAATTTGGCCTTTTGCACTAATAAATTTATTTTTAAGCAGTTGTCTAAAATTGTCCATAAAAACAAAACGTAAAAGCAAATTCTTTTCGTAAAGATTCTTAAAATTAACAAAAAGTTAGGATCGCATGTCAACACCGCTTATTGCTAGCAAAATTTAATCAATTTTTTTATATAATCCCTATTTTTCACAAAGGCAAAAAGATGGATAGAAAATCTTGGAGTTCAAGGCTCACATACATTTTAGCTATTGCAGGAGCTACGGTCGGCTTTGGTGCGACGTGGCGTTTTCCGTATTTGGTCGGGCAAAATGGTGGTGGTGCCTATGTGCTCGTGTTTTGTATCGCGATGATCGTGATTGGCATACCGATGATTTTAGTTGAAAACGCGATCGGTAGACGTCTAAAATGCAACGCTGTGGATGCTTTTGGTGGATCAATAAATGGCAAAAAGATCAGCAAAAAGTGGCAGATCGTTGGCTGGATGGGGCTTGTTGGTGCTTTTGGCATCATGGCTTACTACATGGTTATTGGCGGCTGGGTGCTAAACTATATCGCCCAAATTTCATTTGGTTTACTTGATCTCTCACATGTGGTTAGTTTTGAGGAGACAAGTGCGTTTTATGAGCAAAATATTGTAAGCAATCCACTTGCTATCAGCTTTGCGACGCTTGTTTTTGTGCTAGTTAATTACGCTATTTTGGTACAAGGTGCGGTCGGCGGTATCGAGCGATCAGCGAAATTTTTAATGCCTCTGCTTTTTATCTTAATGCTTATTATGATCGCTAAAAATATCACTCTTGATGGTGCAATAGAAGGCGTAAAATTTTACTTAACGCCTAATTTCTCAAAGATAAATTTAAAGCTTTTTGTCGATGTTTTGGGTCAGGTCTTTTTTGCTCTTTCGCTTGGATTTGGTGTGATGATCACGCTTTCTAGCTTTGTGAAAAAGGATGAGGGTTTGGTTAAAATTTCTATCATTACAGGCATTTTAAATACGGTAATTGCCGTGCTTGCAGGCTTTATGATCTTCCCTTCTCTTTTTAGCTATGGCGTATCGCCAGATAGTGGTCCAAGTTTGGTGTTTAAATCACTACCAATTGTTTTTTCGCATATGCCTTTTGGTGGATTTTTTGCGGTGGCGTTTTTTACACTATTAATGATCGCTGCACTTACGACATCGCTACCAATATATGAAGTAATAATCACGACACTTCAAGAAAAATTTAAGATAAAACGCAAGAAAGCAATATTTTTAGTCCTTGGGGGTATATTTATTTTAGGAAATTTACCTTCGCTGATGGCCACAAACATACTAAGCCATGTAAGCATTTTTGGTAAGAATATTTTTGATGCATATGATGCAATAAGCGCAACGATATTTTTTGTATTTACCTCATTTGGTTGTGCAATATTCGTAGGTTGGGTGCTAAAAGATGATGCAAAAAAAGAAATTTTGCAAGGTAGTGAAAAGCATGCAAAACTAATAAATGTCTGGTTTTGGTATATCAAATTCGTCGTGCCGTTTATCATTTTGGTACTTTTTATCAGCTCGTTTTACGATAATTTTTTAAAGTAAATTTGATGGCAAATCTCATAAATTTAGCTAGCGGCGACCACCTAAATTTGCACGTAGAGGGTCAAATTTTAGTTAGCGAGAGCTTTAAAAACGGCAAAACGAGGCAGACGCAAAAGGAGTTTGCTAGCATAGACGAGGCGCAAAAAGCCTGCGCGAAAAAGGAGTGGGAGAGCCTGAAAAAAGGCTACGTCCTGCAAAACGCAGATGCCAAAGCGGGAGAGGTGACTTTGCATATCTATATTGGCGGCGGATACACGGGCGCGCTAGCCTTTGTGGGCGCGGAAGGCGAGCTTTTCGTCTATAAATGCGGCGGCTACAAAGAAGAGGACTCGGTAGATTTTCTAACTAGGTTGGGCGCAGACGGAGCGATAAGAGGCGATATCGTCCTGCCAAAACCGCTTGCGTGGCACGCGGAGCGCGCGGGCGAAAATTTGCTACTGGACTTAGATCACGATATTTTTAAATTTAACCTCCAAATGGGCGAATTTACAAACGTCTTTAAAGAGCTAAAAATAAAAAGAAACGGCGATATTACGAGCTTTATCTGCGCGTCCGGCAAGACGGTAGCATTTGCGGCTTACGGTCAAATTTATCTTTTAAAAGACGGGGTTTTTTCGTCTCTTGTCAAATACGAAACGGACTCGGGCTGCGGAGCTGCGTTTTGCATAGCGCTTAGCACGGACGGTATGAGGCTGGCTCTAAGCTGTAAGCAAAACGAGATCAAAATTTTAAGCACGCTAAATGGAGAAATTTTAAATGAGATAAAAGAGGACTTCGGTGTGCTTAGCGACGTTTGCTTTTTGAAAGACGGCTCGCTGCTGGGCAGGGAGTATTATGAGGGCGGCCTAGTCTGTTTTGACGCCGCAGGCTCGCGGCAAACTCCCGTGTGGATGCGGGACGAGTGCGCCAAGGCCCAGAAAATTCGTGTTAGCGCGGATGGCTCTCGGCTTGCGCTAATTAGCTACGACAAGGCTCGCATCGTCGATCTAAAAAGCGGGAAATTAGAACGCGAATTTAGCTTGGAGCATATCGTAAGGCGCTGCGAGGCTAAATTCGAGCGCATAAACGGCGAGGAATTTTTGGCCGTACGCACCGACTACGGCTGCTTTAGCCTTTATAAAATTTAAGGGAAGATATGTTTTATTTTTTACTCGGTATTTACTTTTTTTACGTTGCCGCAAAGGCGTGGCTATCGATTTTGCAGATAAACTTTATCCGCGCAGAGGCTAAAAAGCCGGCCGTCGTGCTAGAGCAGGGGGAGTATGAAACCGCCGCCGTAGCAGCGATAAGTAATCAAAAATTTGAGCTAATTAGCCTTCTTTATCACGCTGCGATATTTATGATGTGGGCGTGCTGGGGGCTTGGCGCGATATCGGGGCATGCCTATAAAACGGGAGATATAGGCGATAACGTCTTTATGGTTATGGTATTTTTGCTCGTTTCGTCGCTGCTAGAACTACCACTAAATATCTACGAAACCTTCGTCAAAGATAAAAAGCTCGGCTTTTCAAACGTAACGCCTAAAATTTTCGCGCTTGATCTGCTTAAAACGCTCGCGCTAACGCTGGTTTTCGGTACGCTATTTGTGTGGCTGGTGCTGCTTTGCATTAGATTTTTGGGCGATTTTTGGTGGTTTTGGGCGTTTTTGCTTAGCTTCGCGGTCGCGCTTGTTATAAATCTCATCTACCCGACGCTCATCGCGCCAATTTTTAACAAAATGCAGCCGCTAGAAGAGGGCGAGCTAAAAAGCCGTATAGAAGGACTTTTAGCGCAGTGCGGGTTTAAAAGTAGCGGCGTTTTTACGATAGACGCCAGCAAGCGAGATAACCGCTTAAACGCCTATTTCGGCGGCCTTGGCGCGACTAAACGCGTGGTGCTTTTCGACACGCTCGTTAAAAAACTAAGCCTAGATGAGATAATCGCCGTTTTGGGGCATGAACTGGGGCACTTTAAGCACAAAGATATCCTAAAAATGATCGCTCTAAGCGCGGTTATGCTTTTTGCGATGTTTTTGATATTCGGCAATATCCCAGACGCGGCGTATCAAGCGCTTGGGTTTCATAGCGGAGGCGGCGGAACGATCGTGTTTTTGCTACTTTTTTCGCCGATTTTCGGGTTTTTATTTTCGCCCGTTAGCTCGTATTTTAGCCGCGCGAACGAATTTGGCGCCGATAAATTTGCGGGTGAGGTCTCAAACAAAGCCGACATGATAAGCGCGCTAAAAAAGCTAGGCTCCGAAAACAAGGCCTTCCCAAAGGCTCATCCGCTCTACGCGTTCGTCTATCACTCGCACCCAAGCCTCTTTGAGCGTATAAACGAGCTGGAAAATGAAAATTGAAGAAGCTCTTAAAGAGGCTAGTTTAAGGCTAAGCTCGCTTTGTCAAAATCCAAGCAGAGTTGCTAAAATTTTGCTTATGAACTATCTTGATGTAAGCATTGAATGGATATTTTTAAATCAAAAAAATGAATTTGATGAGAGCGGCTATTTCGCTCTAGTTAAAAGGTATGAAAACTACGAGCCTCTTGAATATATAACTGGTAAAGCTAGCTTTTATGGGCTTGATTTTTATGTGGAAAGCGGAGTGCTTATCCCAAGACCTGAAACAGAAATTTTAGTGGATAAAGTAATAGAAATTTCACGCGAATATAATGAACCAAAGATCGCAGAAATAGGCACAGGAAGCGGCATTATTAGTATCATGCTGGCTCTAAAAACAAAGGCAAATATTGTAGCGACAGACATCAACGAAAAAGCTTTGATGCTTGCTAAAAAAAATGCAGATAAATTTGATGTAGGTGGGAGGGTCAAATTTTTAAACTGCTCTTATGTGGATGAAATTTTAGAAGATATTGATATTTTGGTTTCAAATCCGCCATATATTGCAAGAGGCTATAAACTTAGTAAATTTGTACTAAATGAGCCAGAAAGTGCGCTCTTTGGAGGCGAAGTAGGAGATGAAATCTTAAAAGACATTATTCTCATAGCCAAAGATCGTAATATTAAAAACGTTGCTTGTGAGATGGGGTACGATCAAAAAGCAAGTATGCAAAAATTCTTAGAGGCCAATGGTTTTGAGTATAGCTTTTACAAAGATTTAGCTGGCTTTGATAGAGGCTTTTGTGCGAAGTTAAAAATATAAAGGAGAGAGTTTGAGAGGAGTTTATTTTTTACTTTTGGCAGTACTTATAGGAGCTGAGCTAACGCTTGGTATTTTGGTAGCACCAGTCATATTTTTCCCGCAAAGCATCATAGGAGATGGCGTACTTACGCATTTTATGAGTGGACAAATGATGACAAAGATATTTTTGAAATTTAATTATATTTTGCTTTTTATAAGCATAGTTATAATGATTAGCGAGCTATTTGATCTTAGAAAAAAGCTTATTTTTTCACTAAAATTTAGCATGTTAATGCTTGCTTTTTTAAATTTGGCTTTAGCTTTGAGCTTTGTATTTTTCTTTACGCCTTTTATAGTTTACGCTCAAAATTTGGGTGTTGACGCGACACAGACGGCTGAATTTACCAAAATGCATAGTGCGAGTGAATATGTGATGAAAATCATGCTTGTTTTACAAATCATTTTATTTTTTGTGAAATTTAAGATTATCCAAAATGAACGCAAAGCCTGATATTCAAGTCTTAACAAATTTTCTAGCCGAATATACGAGTGCGATGGTGAGTGCTGGCACCTATACAGCGCGTGTAGAAAAGTGCGTAGATCGCATAGCTAAACACTACGGCTACGACGTTAGCGTGACGATTTTCGTGAAGTACTTTACCATTAGCGTGATGGACTCGGCCGACAACTCCCTGCGCCGAACCTACGTGAAAAAGATCCCGTTTGGTCATGTGAGCTTTAACCGCATTTCCGAGCTTTCGTCGCTTAGCTGGCGGATTTTGGATGAAAATTTGAGCCTAGACGAGGCCAAAGAGCAGTTTGAGGGCGTCATGCGCATCGGTGCGCATAAATTTACAAGCTCGCTTATTTTAATAAGCCTTGCAAATGCGGCGTTTTGCAAGCTTTTTGGCGGCGATGTGGGCTCGGTCGTATGCGTATTTTTCGCGACGCTCGTGGGATATAGCCTTAGATTTGCGCTTGCTAAAATGGGCGTAAATTTAAAAATCCAGTACGTTTTGGTCTCGTTCGTGGTCTCTTTTATTGCCTATCTTGGCGTATTTTACGGCTTTACGCATACTAGCGACGTGGCGATCGGCTCGTCGATACTATTTTTGATGCCGGGCGTTTTTCTCATAAACTCGGTCTTTGATATCCTAAACGACAACACGCTAGTAGGCATCAGCAGGGCCGTGAGTACGGGCATCTTGATACTTTGCATCGCGGTGGGCGTCTATATCACGCTCTCGCTTAGCAATGCGGAGATTTTACATGTTTGAGCTTTTGACTGCGACGCTTATAGACGGCGCTTTTGCGGCGGTGGCGGGGCTTGGCTTTGCCTACGCTAGCTCGCCGCCTAAAAGGACTCTCGCATTTTGCGCGCTGCTTGCGGCGTTTGCGCACGCTAGCCGCTTTTGGATCATGCAGATGGGATTTTTTAACATCAGTGTCGCCACTCTCATCGTCTCATTTTTAAGCGGGATTTTAGGTATGCTCTTTGCCAAACGGCTCAAAGTGCCCGCCGAGATCATCGCGTTTCCCGCACTTTTGCCGATGGTGCCGGGAGTCTACGCGTATAAGGGCATTTTGGCGCTATTTTCGTTTCTAAACGAGACTGATATCGCTAAGAAAAACGAATACCTAATTATATTTTTCGATAACGCGATCACGACCACGACGGTCTCGCTAGCCCTAGGTGTCGGGGTTTCTGTGGTGCTTATTTTATTTTACGATCAGTCCTTGATGATAACTAGAGGCGCTAGGTGCGATCTGGCGAAGAGGAAAGTAAGTAAAAAGACAAATTAAAATAGTAAAAAGGTATAAATAAATAATGAATGAGTTAAAAGAACAATTAAAGTCCACAATACAAAAACAAGTGAATTTTTCAAAATTAAATTATCATATAGAAATAAAAATCGACCAACCAGTAAATTCAGATCAATTTCCAAATCAAGATTTTAGTTTTAAACGTATCGTTATTTTATGTGTTGAAGAAGAGTTTATTACTTTTAGAAAGATAAATCAAGAAATAGTGGAGATTGTAAAAGAGATTGAAAAAATAAATAGTACGTATTTTGTTACATTTATTTTTGAAAAATGTGATGTCAAATTTTGGAATGAAGATATTAATCTTGATTGGCATATAAGATTTAAAGATAGCAATATAAATATTAATATCCAAGATATTGAGCTTGATGAAATTTATTTGTTAACTAAAAATTTTAATAATTGTACATTTGAAAATTTGAGCCTGCTAAGTAATGTTAAAACTTTGCATATTGATTTGAATTTTAATGATATCAAATTATTGCAGTTCGCTATAACTAAGATAGCAAATAATGGGGTTAATAAAATTAGTATTGGCAATACAAATATTGGTCAGGCAACAATCATTGATAATATTTTTAAAAGTGATTTTATAATTTATAGTTCTCAAATTGATTCCATTGAAGTTAGAGATGTTGATTTTGAAGCATTAGCAGAGTTTAGAACAGTTGTTTTTAAAAATAAGTTTGATTTTGAAGAAATTTCGTATAAAGGGCTTGTTTTATTTGACAAATGTCTTTTTAATACAAAGGCGGAATTTAAATATATTACTTTTGAAAAATTTACTTCTTTTAGAGGTTCTGTTTTTAATAATGGCTTAAATCTTGACTTTACAAGTTGTGATAATGAAATTAATTTTTTCGGCATAAGTGGGCTTGATAAAACTGAATCTAAAAAGCATACATCGCAAGAAACATACCGTATTATAAAAAATAATTTTGAAAAAATCGGCAATAAAATTGAAGCCAATAAATATCATTCCCTAGAGTTAGAAAGCAAGAGAAGGGATCTTGAAAAAAACAAATGGGTAAATATGGGTGATTATATTGTATTTAAATTGCACCATATAAGTTCAAATCATTCTACAAATTGGGTTTTAGCATTATTATGGATTATATTGGTGGGTTTTTTAACAACAATATTTCTTCATTTAAATGCGGCAAAAGAATTATTTATCAATCCATTTAAAGTATTTGACTACTTATGCAAGTATATTTATATAGGAAATATGGACGACGAATTAAAGCACGATTCGCTTGTATTTTTATTTAATAAAGTTTCATTAGGCTACCTGTACTATCAATTTTTAACAGCTGTAAGAAAAGATACTAGAAAATAATTAATCTATTATTGTTTTAAAGGTAATCTAAAACAATAAAAGGCTTTGATGATTGATAGATTGCAACAAAAAGGATAAAGATGAAAATACGAATCTACTACGAGGATACCGACGCGGGCGGCATAGTCTATCATACAAACTATATTAAATTTTGTGAGCGAGCTAGAAGTGAAGCATTTTTTC
Organism: Campylobacteraceae bacterium; assembly: GCA_902387145.1. GTDB lineage: Bacteria > Campylobacterota > Campylobacteria > Campylobacterales > Campylobacteraceae > Campylobacter_A. The sequence goes on from CABMKY010000001.1 coordinate 509,114, forward strand.
AGGCTGGGCTAGATTTTACAAAAGAAGGCGGATACTTTGTAGTTTCGTCGCTGGAGGCTAAATTTATAGCTTCTGCTGTGCTTGGCGATGAAGTATTTGTTAGAACTAAAATTTTAGAGCTTAAAAAAGCTAGCCTTGTTTTGGAACAAGAAATTTATAAATTTGATGACAAAAATACCGAAAAGCTACTCTTTAGAGCGACGATTACGTTAGCCTTTATGAAAGAAGAAAAGCTCGCTAAGATAAATGATGAGATAAAGAAATTTTTGGAGAATTCTAAATTTTAGATCGTGGCTAAGTTTAGAAATTTAACTTTAGCCACTTTGTGCTTTTACATCGAGCTATTTTGATCGAGCAAAATTTCTTGATTTGCTTCGTCAAAGTGGTCGCCTTTTGCGTTATAAATTTTAACTCCATATAAGACTTGAGAGTTTTCAACTCTTTCGGTAAAAATTCTATCAGCACTTTTATCTATAAAATTTGTATATATATACTCGGCACCAAAAGCACTTGAATAGCCGATTTGTGAATATCTAAAATCTACATCAAAAAGATCACCAAGCCCCAAAAATAAGTCGTTAATAGGATTTAGTGAGTTTGCAATGAAAAGATTTTGTCTATCTCTTTGCGCGATGGCATTAAAGATATTTGGTAAAAAATTTATCTGTGTACTTAAGAGTGCATATGGTTTTATCTCAAAGCCTCTCATCTGTGTTGCTACAAGAGAAGCTTTGACGATTGGGATGTTTAAAAATATACTTGCATTATCAAACTTGGATTTTTTACTTAAAGTGTCGTTTAAATTTATATCTTTGCCTACAATAGAGGCTTCATGATAATCGCTACTTTGCATGCGGACATATTCATTTAGCTTTTGCCCTAATGAACTACCATCATCAAATGCAACTATTTTTTCGTTCGAGTAAGCTAGCAAAGCTGAAATTTGCTCTTTATAATCAATGCCACCAAAAATTAAATTTGGCTTTGGATTTATGATAAAAGAGCTATGAACGCTTGGAATGTAGATAAGCTCATTTGGTAGAACTAGCGAATTTATAATGTTTGCACCATTTGATGTAAGGGCTGCGATAAAATAATTAAAGCCTTGGGCTCTAGCCGCTTGCATAGCATTTGTAAGACTTTGTGGGCTTTCATCGTTGCTATTTATAAATTTGATCTCGATATCTGCGTCTTGCTTTAAGACATAGCTTAAGACCGCATTTGATACAACATTTGCATAAGATTTTATAATCTTTTGTGGGATGATTACAGCGATTTTGCCGCTTTTATTAACTTTTAAAATAGCTTCACCACCAAGAGAGATATAAAGTTCCAAAAGAGCGTTATCGTCTATTTTTGCTGGTTCAAATCTCGCCATAAAGCTAGCCAGTAAATCAGACTTAATAAGCTCATTTAAGCAGGCATTATCACAAAATTCTGGTTCTAAATTTATATAAGTAATCTTTGCTGGAGGTATGCTTGATAGATTTTGGTTTTTTGTAGTATTACTCTCAAAATTTATCTCATCTTGTGATGCAAAAATAGTCGAAAAAATGGCTAAAAAAAGTAAAATTTTTCTCATATCACTCCTTTGATCTTTCTTAAATCATCTATAAAAATATTTTCAAAACTAGGATTTTTGCTGATCCACTCTGGCGAAAACGTTGGTAAAATAAGGCTATTTTCATTTTTTAAAATACTACCTCTTATGCTTGCAAATCCGCCTTTTAGCAATAAATTTGGATATAAATGCATAAAAGATTTTTCCCCTAAAGTCACGATTATCTTTGGTTTTATCAGCCTAATCTCTTCAAACAAATAAGGACGACAAAGTTCAATAGAACGGCTTAAAATCGGACTTTTATCATCATTTTGTGAAATTTCACACCGAAGTAGAGAACTTATATAAATTTCTTTTATATCTAAATTTAAACTATTTTTTATGGCATTTTCTAAAAATTTTTTACTGTTATTTTCATAAGAATCATTTTTTTTAGAAAATAATATAAACATAATTTTGCTATTTTCATTGCCGATACCGGCTGTTACGCCTTTTGAGCTATTTCGCAAAGGGCAAAGAGAACATTTTTTTACTTCGCGGTTTAGCTCATCAATATTGTTGTAATCATGATAATTGCTTAGACTAAGAAAATTTTTATCAATAAACTTATAGCCAATTAGTTTTAAGAAAAATAATTTTTTTAAAAGCCTATTGTCTTTATTAAAATTCATTTTTGGATTATAACTTGATTTGCTTAAAGTTTGAGTTGTGGCTTTTTAAGCTAAGTTATTCAAAGGAATTTAAGTATTGCTTTGATAAAATCCCACTTTTTATATTAACTTTAAGGATAGAAATGAAAAGGACTTATCAACCTCATAAAACCCCTAAAAAACGCACTCACGGCTTTCGCTTAAGAATGAAAACTAAAAATGGCCGAAAGGTAATAAACGCTAGACGTGCCAAAGGTAGAAAAAGATTGGCTGCTTAGCTGGTTTTGAGTCGTTAAGCGGCTCAAAAGAATTCTCTCAAGTTTATAAAGAGGCTAGCAAGTGGCACTGTGATGCTTGCATTGTTTTTTATAAACCAACAAATGAAAAAAAAATAGCAGTAGTTGCTAGTAAAAAAGTAGGAAAAGCGGTAGTTAGAAATAGAGCAAAAAGACTTTTGAGAGCCGCTTTTTTTAACATTTCTAGTGAATTAAAAGATGGCACATATATTATGATCGCAAAAAATGGAATTACAGAGATTTCATTTGAAAAAATTTGTAAAAATTTAAGTTGGTCTACAAAAAAAATGGGATGTTTAAAATGAAAAAAATTGCGATTAAAGCTATCGCTTTTTATCAAAAATATATTTCCATACTTCTACCAAAAAGCTGTCGCTATTACCCGACTTGTTCACAATACGCGATTTGGGAATTTCAAACAAATAGTTTTTTTTCTGCTTTTTTTGCAACCTTCATGCGAATTTTAAAATGTAATCAGCTTTTTAAAGGTGGTATCAACTACCCAATCATCTACAAAAAATTTAACCTATGTTTTATATCTCAAAAAAGTGATACCAGAAATGTAAATTTTTGGTTTGTCCCTTGTCAGAATAGTAAATTTTATGTCGTAAAAGTATTAGATAAATTAAAGGAAAAAAATTAAAATGGAACAGATGTCTATGCAAAAAAGGTTGCTTCTTGCAGCGCTTTTATCTATTGTTTTTTTTATAGTGTATGATTTTTTTATGCCAAAAAGGGTGATACCTGAGCAAAACCAAACTACAATGTCTCAAACAATAGATCAAAATAAAGCTCCAAATATAAATCAAAATACACCAAAATCAAATGAAAATTTAGCTTCAAATGAGATAATTGCTACTATCAAAGGCCAAAGCTATGAAGCAAAGATAGATAAACTAGGAAGAATTTCAAAATTCTACTTAACTGAAGAGAAATACAAAACTGAAGATGGTAATAAAATAGAGCTTGTTTCGCAAAATCTATTGCCACTTGAGCTTAGATTTAACGATAGTACGCTAAATGCCGATGCTTTTAAGATTGCATATAGTAGTGACGCTAGCGAAATAGATGCTAGCAGCGAGCCTAAAATGATAAAACTTACTCAAAATTTAGATGGCGTTACGATTACAAAAAATATCAAATTTTACCCAAATGGCAGATATGAAGTTGAAGTAAATTTAAGTAAAAATGTTGATTATTTCATCACTCCTGGTTTTAGACCAAACATCGCAGTAGATAGCTACACAGTTCATGGCGTTATGCTTAGAAATACAGACGATAGCCTAAACATCATAGAAGATGGTGATGCAAAAGAGGTTAAAAACTATGCAAATACCACAATAGCAGCCGCCTCTGATAGATACTATACGACGCTATTTTATTCGTTTGAAAAACCATTTGAAGTAGCCGTAGATAAAGATTCTAACAATAATCCTATTCTTTTTGTAAAGGCAAATGATAATTTAAAATTAGGCGCATATATTGGGCCAAAAGAGCATAAAATTTTAAGTTCAATGGATGAGAGACTAAACGATGTTATTGAGTATGGTTGGTTTACATTTATAGCAAAACCGATGTTTGCATTTTTAAATTTCTTGCATAACTACATTGGCAACTGGGGCTGGGCTATAGTTGTGCTAACACTTGTTATAAGGATAGTTTTATTCCCGCTTACATATAAGGGCATGTTATCCATGAACAAGCTTAAAGAGCTTGCCCCAAAGGTAAAAGAGCTTCAGACAAAATATAAAGATGATAAGCAAAAAATGCAAGTTCATATGATGGAGCTTTATAAAAAGCATGGTGCAAATCCAATGGGTGGATGCTTGCCGATCTTACTTCAAATCCCAGTATTTTTTGCGATCTACCGCGTCTTACTAAATGCGATCGAGCTAAAAGGTGCTCCTTGGATACTTTGGATACACGATCTTTCAGTAATGGATCCATATTTTGTATTACCTATTTTGATGGGTCTAACGATGTTTTTACAGCAAAAGCTTACACCAACGACATTTACTGATCCTATGCAAGAAAAGGTGATGAAATTTTTACCTCTTATATTTACATTTTTCTTCGTGACATTCCCAGCTGGTCTTACACTTTACTGGTTTGTGAATAACGTTTGCTCGGTTGTTCAGCAAGTATTTGTAAATAAACTTTTTGAAAAACATAAAAAAGCTACGGAGGTAAAGGCTTAATGAAAATAGAAGCGAATACCCTTCAAGAGGCATTTCAAAAGGCAGCTGAGCAGCTTAACTGCTCAGTAACTCAGCTTGATATAAAAGTTTTACAGCATCCAAGCAGTGGTTTTTTTGGATTTTTTAAAAGAAGTGCAATCATTGAAGCAAATTTAGAAAATCAGCCAAAACCACAACACAAGCCAAAAAATGATAAAAATTTTGTTAAAAAAAATGATGAGAACGAGGCTATAAAAGAAGATAAAAAGCAAGCTAAAAAACACGATCATAGTGATAAAAAGCGAGGCCCTAAAAAACATAGAGATGAAAAAAGCGAAACTAAATTTGAGCAAAAAGAACATAAAAATGAAAAGTCAAATTTAAGTGAAAAAAATGAAGCTCTAGCTAAAGATGCGTTTGCTCAAAAGAGTGAAGAAGAAGCTGAACCAGGATATGTGATAAAGAGACTTGATGAGCCAAAAGAAATAAAAGGGTCACAAGCTGGTAAAAATGCTCCTAAAAATATTTTAGATAATTCTATTATTGAAAATTTTAATCAAACTGATGAAGAGAGTGCGGCTCAAGCTTTACAAAAAGAAAAAAAAGAAAAAGCAACAATCGACTTTGATAAAATTTTACCTGAGATCAAAGAGGGCATGAACCGTCTTTTTAAGGCAAGTTGTTTTGATATTAGTAAAATTGAAGTTAGCAAATTTGACGATGAAACGGTGCTTGTAGAGCTTGATGGAGCTGATGCGGCTCTACTTATAGGTAAAGAAGGTTATAGATATAAAGCGATATCTTATATGCTTTATAACTGGCTAAACTCAAAATACAACCTTGCTATCCGCCTTGAAATCGCGCAATTTTTGCAAAATCAAGAAGCGATGATGGATCAATATCTAAATGGCGTGATCGAGCGTGTGCAAAATAGTGGCAGAGCTCAAACAAAGCCACTTGATGGGGTTTTGGTCAAGATCGCACTTGAGAAACTTCGCGAGAAATTTCCAGATAAATATGTCGGCATAAAAAGCGGCAATGACGGCAAATTTGTCGTTGTAAATGACTTTTTCAAAAAATGAGTGAAACTATAGCAGCCCTTGCCACAGCTTATGGCATCGGCTCAGTTTCTATCGTAAGGCTTAGCGGCAAGGACGCTCTGGCCACCTCTTTAAAACTCCTTAAACTTTCAAATTTAGAGCCAAGATACGCAAAACTAGCTAAAATTTACTCCCTTGATGATGAAATTTTAGACGAGGGCATCGTTATATATTTTAAAGCTCCTGCAAGCTTTACTGGCGAGGATATCGTCGAGTTTCAAACTCATGGCGGCGTTATGGTTAGCGAGAGAATTTTAAACGAGCTAATAAAGGCTGGCGCAAGGCTTGCTATGCCAGGCGAGTTTAGCAAGCGGGCATTTTTAAATGGCAAGATGGATCTAGCCAAGGCTGAGGCTATGCAAGGGCTCATCGCTTCAAAAAGCGAGATCGCTGCTAAAATTTTAACCCGCCAGATGCAAGGCGATCTTAGTAGATTTGTTAGTGAGATCAGAAGCGAAGTGGTCAAAACTCTTGCCTTTGTTGAGACGATGATTGATTATGCTGATGATGATCTGCCTACAAATTTACTAGAGCAGACCAAGCAGATGCTTTTAAAAAATAGCGAGAAACTAGAGCGCATAGCAACTCTTAGCGAGCAAAGAAGAGGACTGATAGATGGCTTTAAGATCGCTATCGTTGGTAAGCCAAATGTTGGCAAAAGCTCTATCTTAAACTCATTTTTGGCATACGAGAGGGCGATCGTTAGCGACGAAGCGGGCACTACTAGGGACAGGATAGAAGAAAATTTCAAGATCGGCTCACATCTAGTTCGTATAATAGATACCGCTGGCATCAGAAAAGATGCTGGGAAGATCGAGCAAATCGGTATAAACTATTCTATTTCTGCTATAAACGAAGCTGACATAATCCTAGCTGTTTTTGATGGCTCAAATCTAAGCGACGAGCAAGATAAAGAGATAATTAGGCTCGTTTCTAGCTCAAACAAAAAAGCCTTTTTTATCTTAAACAAAAGCGATCTGGCGTTTAAATTTGACATAGAGCTAGAGGGTGCTATCAAAATTTCAGCAAAAAATGATACGAGTGTAGTTTTAAAAAAGCTCGAGGAATATCTCAAGACGCAAGACACCGACGAGATCATGCTAAGCTCAAACCGCCAAATTTTAAGCTGCAAAGAGGCGAGTGAAGCTTTAAAAAGAGCGTTAAATTTGCTTGTCGAGTCTGAGCTCGAGCTTTTTGCTTATGAGCTAAATGCGGCGATAGAGCAAATCTCGTCAATCACGAAGCCGTTTGAAAGAAGCGAAATTTTAGACGAAATGTTTAGCAGCTTTTGCCTGGGCAAGTGAGCGAATTTATCTTAAAGGAGAAAACAATGAAAAAAATTCTATCAGTCGTCGCTTTGGCGGCGTTATTTAGCGGTTGCGCGCCTTTGCAAGATAAACTAACGGGTACGGACTCATCCGAACCAAAGTGGAGTAAGTATTTTGAAAACGACGGCAACCTCGGCAATATCGCGTTTTACTCGGAAAATTTAAGCAAAACTTACGCGCTAAAAGACGGTGACGTCATCGGTATGGCGATCGTAAAAAGGGCCGATATGGCGCTGAAACTGGGCGATATGTATGCGCTAAACGGGCTTTCGTTTACGGTACTTGAGCTTGACGACAAGGAAAAATTCGGCTATCGCTACGTAAATATGCGCGATAAAGCCGAGCATGAAGCCCTAAAAAAGGCAAAAACGGTCAAATTTTATCAGTTTGGCGGCGGCATATTAGAGAGCGTAGTTTTTAGTGCGGACTCGGGCGCCGTGTGCGAGAGTTTTGCGGCGGACAAGACGGTAAAAGCTCATGCGGTGACTAATTATTACGATAAAGAAAGCGTCGACAATAGCGAATTTTTCGCGACCCTGATGGATATCGGAGTGAAAAAAGGCAAAAGCGCCGAGATCAAAAATCTAGACTTTAAATTTTTCGTTAGCGACGGTAAGCTTGCTAGTACGCAAACGCGGGCTCGCTCGGCAGATTTTAGAAGCAAAGTCATAGACGCCGACGCTAAAAAACAGGAGCAAATCCTATCAAACATCGTGTGCGCCGCGCCTAAAAACTGATTGCTTTTATCAAATTTAAACGCGAGCGCGAGATGAAAAAATTATTTCTAGCGGCTATTGCGGCATTGGCGTTTAGCGGTTGTGCGGCCATTACAGGCGAGATGGGCGGCGAGAGAGCGTGGCGTACGTATATGGAAAACGACGCTAGCATACAGCAGATCGGATTTATAACCGAGACTACGGTCTACGAGATGAGCGGCGGCAAAACAGAGGAAAAATTCGGCGACTACATGGGTAGGGCCGAGGTGAAATCGCCGGGCGAGAGCGACTCGGCGAGCCAAAATCTAGGCTGGGTTTATGCAAGCGGCGACGGCGTAAAAACTCTGATAGTAATTGATCTTGATAGCGGTAGAAATGTAGATTTGAGCGATAAAGACGAGATAAAAAAGCTACAAAACTCAAAGAAATTTAAGTTTTACGAATTTGGCGGCGGGATCCTTGAGAGCGTGGTTTATAGCGCGCAAAAATCTCCTGTTTGCAAGGCGTTTTTTGGCGGCGAACCTATAAGCGCTAGAAGCGTGACGAACTACTACGTGGGCGCGTCTGACGAGTTTTTCGCTACCGTGATCGACGCGAAGCTAGTCGGAAACAAAGGCTTTGAGATAAAAAATTTAGACTTTAAATTTAACCTGCCTAGCAGCAAGCTAGCCGAGGTTAAAGAGCAGGCGACTTCTGCGAAATTTAGACAAGACGTCATCGATCAAGACCTCAAAAAGCAAGGGCGTATCCTGCTAAACATACTTTGCTACTATAGTATGCCGAGCAAGTAGGCATTTGCGGCGGGTAATCGCCTGCTGAATTTGACGGAGTATCGGACTTTCTTGCGTCAAATTTAGGGTTCTAGTATGCTTAAATTTTTATTTTCCACAGCTAGTTCAAATTTGGCATTTGTCTAAAATTTGAGCCGTTCACCAAGACCCGTACCGCAAAAATGCTAATTTTTCGGTTGAATTTATAGCCGAATCAATAACTACAAATATAACATTTTAGCTTGCTATATGAAGTTTAGACTCTTATTTTATTCGTCAAATTTGTTCTGTTTTCGCTCCTTTGGTTTATCATCTTTTTATGCAAATTTAAGTAAAATCAACCAAAATTTTTTAAAGGCCAAAAATGGACAAAGCTACCGTAAAAGCGCACAAAATCAGCGACCAAGAGTACGAAGAGATCCTAAAGATCCTAGGCAGAGAGCCCAATTTGCTAGAGCTTGGCATATTTTCAGCAATGTGGAGCGAGCACTGCAGCTATAAATCAAGTAAAAAATACCTAAATGGTTTTCCAACAAAGGCGCCTTGGGTAATCCAAGGACCTGGTGAAAATGCCGGCGTCATCGACGTTGGTGGCGGGATCGCAGCTGTGTTTAAAATGGAGAGTCACAACCACCCAAGCTTTATCGAGCCGTTTCAAGGCGCTGCAACTGGCGTTGGTGGAATTTTAAGAGATGTCTTTACGATGGGCGCAAGGGTTGTTGCGAACATGAACTCGCTTCGTTTTGGTGAGATAAGAGGCGAGGGCGAGCTAGCTAAAAAGCATAGATATCTGCTAAAAGGAAGTGTCGCTGGCATCGGACACTATGGCAACTGCATGGGTATCCCAACGATCGGCGGCGAAACTACATTTGATCCTAGCTTTAATGGCAATATCCTAATCAACGCTTTCGCGCTTGGACTTTGCAAAAGTGATGAAATTTTTTATGGCAAGGCTGAAGGTGTGGGCAACCCAGTCATTTACGTGGGCTCAAAGACCGGTAGAGACGGACTTGGCGGCGCTGTGATGGCGAGTGATAGCTTTAACGACGAAAATAAATCACTTCGCCCAACGGTGCAAGTGGGCGACCCATTTGCTGAGAAACTGCTCATGGAGGCGTGCTTAGAGCTCTTTAAAAAAGACTACATCATCGGCATCCAAGATATGGGCGCAGCAGGACTAACGAGCTCTAGCTTTGAGATGGCTGGCAGAAGCGGCAGCGGCATGAAGATGTATTTAGAGCGCGTACCGATGCGCGAAGTTGGCATGACGCCTTATGAGCTAATGCTAAGCGAGTCTCAAGAGCGTATGCTAATATGTGCCAAAAAGGGCTACGAGCAAAAGGTGCTTGAAATTTTTAGAAAGTGGGACCTTGACGCTGAGATCATCGGCGAGGTCACAAGTAGCGGCGTGATGCAGCTTTACTGGCATGGTGAGCTTGCAGGCGAAATCCCTATCGGCCCACTTAGCGAGGCAGCTCCGGTGCTTGATCGCCCAGTTGCACGTCCAAAATATCTTGATGAGATAGCAAATTTAAAAATCCCAAATAATGTTGATAACAAAACCGCATTTTTCAAGCTTTTAAAAGAGCCAGAAGTGCTAAATAAAAGCTTTATCTACGATCAATATGACGCAAATATCCAGACAAATACGATAAAACAGCCAGGCCACTTAGGCGCTGCAAGTATCAGAGTAAAAGGCACTAAAAAGGCCGTCTCTATGGCTGCGCAGTGCGATCCTAGAGCAAATTTCGTTGATCCTAAAATTGGCGCTGCAAGAGCCGTCGCGGCAGCTGGTAGAAAGGTAGCGATGAGTGGCGCTGTGCCACTTGCGATCACCGACTGCCTAAACTACGGCAATCCACAAAATCCAGAGGTAATGTGGCAGTTTAAAGAGGGATGTGAAGGCATAAAAGAGGCTTGCCGTGAGCTAAATACACCAGTCGTTAGCGGCAACGTGAGCCTTTATAACGATACTGATGGTGTGAGCGTCTATCCGACACCAGCCATTGTTACAGTTGGCGTAAATGAAGATGCAAACTTAAATCTAAAAAGCACTTTTTTAAGCGAAGGCAGAGCGATTTACTTGCTTGGCGAGACAAGTGGTGAATTTGCTGCTTCACTTTACGCAAAGGCGCTATTTAATGTGGTTGGCGGAAAGCTAAAAGAGGTTGATTATAAAGCTGAGCGAGCTCTTTGGGACCTAGTGATAGAGGCAAATAAAGAGCAAATTTTAGAGTTTGCAAATAGCGTAGGTGTGGGCGGTCTTGCTATCACGCTAGCAAAAATGGCCAGCATCTCAAACATTGGTGTAAATTGTGAGGTGAAATTTAAAGAGCCAAATTTTATCTTTGATGAGAGCTTTTCAAGAGCGGTTGTGGGTGTGAAAGATGAGGCTAAATTTGAAGCGCTTGCTGCTAAATTTGGAGTGAAATTTAAAAAGATTGGCGTTAGTGGTGGCAGAAGATTTAAGCTAAATGATATCGATGAGAGTGTGGATGAGATAAGAGAAATTTATCTAAATGAGTTTGCAAAAATCGTTATAAAAGAGGATTAAGAAATGGCTTTAAAAAAGAGCAAGGTCGCTGAGGCTGAAAATGAGCAAAAGGAAACAGAACAAGTTGAAAAACGAGGCGTAGCAAAGCCGCCAGTGCTTTTTAGTAAGACACAAAATTTAATAAAATCGATCGAAAAAAGACTAAACGCCACCTTGATAACTTACTATAATTCAAATGCTGGTAGCGTTTGCGGCAACGATGCGAGTGCTATGTATGAAATTTTAAAGGGTAAAAAGATAGATACTGCTTATCTTTTTATAAAAAGTGACGGTGGAAGCGGTATTGCTGCTCTTAGGATCATCACTACACTTAGAAATTACTGCAAAAATTTAATAGCTCTAATACCTGCAAACTGCGCCTCAGCTGCTACCATGATGGCACTTGGCGCAAATGAGATCGTCATGGGACCACTTGCCTATCTAACGCCTGTTGATACTTCACTAAAACACGAGCTTAGCCCGACAAATAAAGGCAATGAGCTTGTGAGTGTTTCGATGGACGAACTTAGTCGTGTGGTCAAACTTTGGAAAGAGCAAGATAAAGATAGGCCAAACGACACAAACCCTTATAATTCGCTTTATGAGTATATTCATCCGCTAGTCTTTGGTGCGGTTGACCGTGCTAGCTCGCTATCGCTTAAGATTTGCACCGAGCTTCTTAGGTATCACATCGATGATGATAAAAAGATCGCAGAAATTTCTGAAAGGCTAAATGGCGACTATCCAGCTCATGAATATCCAATTCTCTTTAGAGAGGCACACGAGATCGGCCTTCATGTAAAAAAGATGGATGATGATCTAAATGAAATGCTTCAGGAGCTAACGCTACTTTACTCTGAGATGGGTCAGCGGGCTTTTACTGACTATGATGAAAATAGCTACCACGATAACAATATCGCAAACATTATTGAAACAAATGGCAAGCAAATTTATTATCAGATAGATAAAGACTGGTTTTACCGTCCTGAAGAGCGTCGCTGGAATGTGATGAATGACGAGAGCTCTTGGCGTAAAAACGAGCTAGTAAATGGCAAAATAAAAAATACTATCTATCACTTGTGGTAATATGTCTGGAGTCCTGTTTTTACTGATATTAGGCGGTGCGATATTTCTCTTTATGAATGTCCAAATAGGTAGTAACCGCAAGAAACAAGCAGATGTAGATGAGGCTAAATTTCTAGTCTCACTGCTTGCAAAAGTAGCTAAAAGTGACGGCAGAGTTAGCGAGCTAGAGGCTAGGCTGATCACTCAAGTGCTAGATGATCTAAGCCAGAAAGTTAGCGGCGTTAGCGGCGTGCGTGAGTATCTAAAAGAGGTTTATAAGAGCCAAAAAGAAAATATAGATAATGCCTATGAAACCGCTAGAAACTACAAGAGTGCTTTTAGCCTAAACTACGATATATGCGTCGCTAGGCTCACATTTTTCCTAAATTTAGCCTACATCGATGGAGAATTTAACAAAAGTGAGCAAGATGTTATAAGAAATATCGCTTATGGATTTGGCATTGACAAAGATACGCTTGATGAGATTATCTTAAAATTTGATAATTTTTATAGTTCAAGATTTAAAACAAATTCTAATACCGGTATAGAAAAAAACGATCCATTTGAGGTTTTAGGACTTAGTAAGAGTGCAAATTTTGATGAGGTAAAGCTTCGTTATAAAGAGCTTGTTAGACAGTATCATCCCGACATTTTAATGGGTAGGGGCGAGAGTAAAGAGGTGATCGAGCGTTCAACTAAGAAGCTTCAGGAGATAAACGAGGCTTATGGGCGATTAAAAGAGAAATTTGGAGTTTAGATGAAGAAATTTATTATTTTGCTGCTAGCGGTAGCTGGCTTTTGTAATGATTTTAAAGTGGTAAATGTCGATGGAAAAGAGATAAAATTTAAGCTTACGCAAAGCGAGCTTTATCAAGATCAAAGGTTAGTCATCAGCAACTACGATGTTAAAGATAGCAATGTGAGCATAATATTTGTAGATAAAGATGGCAACAAGAGCGACATTATGTCAGTTCAAGCAAAAAAATTAAATGAAATTAGTGAGTATATCTTTTCGTATGATCGCGGTATAAAGGTGATGAAATTTAGCTCGAAAAAGCCGATATGCGAGGCGCTTGAGAAAGAGGAGCCTGTAAATTTAAGCGTATTAGATGCGAGATATTTTGATGGCAATCAAATTTCAAGCTATGCCTTTAGCGTTGATATTGTTAGTCAAAAGCGTGAAAACTTTGTAGAGAGAAAAGACTATTATATAGATGCAGCTGCAAATGTTATGGTTACGCTAGAAGCCTTATCGATAAAGAATATCGCAAAAGATATAAAAATGGGGCAGCTTCTGCTTGCAAAAGGTATGTGTTTAACAAAAAGATAAAAATTTAATAAAGGAGAAAAAATGAGAGCATTGCTTAGCGTTAGCGATAAAGAGGGCATTGTAGAGTTTGCAAAGGGGCTAGAAGAGCTTGGCTGGCAGATACTTTCAACTGGTGGCACCTATAAACTTTTAAAGGCTGAGGGCGTCAAAGCCACTGAGGTTAGTGAATTTACGGCGTCGCCTGAGATGTTTGAGGGCAGGGTAAAGACGCTTCATCCAAAGATACATGGTGGCATCTTGCACAAACGTGACGACGCTACACACGTGGCTCAGGCAAAGGAGTATGGCATCGAGGGCATAGACCTAGTTTGCGTAAATTTATATCCATTCAAAGAGACTACGATTAGGACTGATGACTTTGCCGAGATCATCGAAAATATCGACATTGGCGGCCCAGCCATGGTAAGAAGTGCAGCTAAAAATTTTAAAGACGTGCTTATCGTTACAAGCGTGCTTGATTATGACGAAATTTTAAAGCGCCTAAGAGAAAAAAGCGATGATTTTGAGTTTAGAAGATCGCTGATGATAAAGGCATTCGAGCACACAGCAGCTTATGATAGTATGATCGCAAACTATATGAATGATAGATTTAATGGTGGTTTTGGCGATGCTAGATTTATCGTGGGAAGCAAGGTTTTTGACACAAGATACGGAGAAAATCCACACCAAAAAGGCGCACTTTATGAGTTTGATTATTTCTTTACAAATAACTTTAGAGCCTTAAAAGGCGAGGCAAGTTTCAATAATATGACCGATATAAATGGCGCATTAATGCTTGCAACTAGCTTTGATGACGCGCCAGCAGTGGCTATCATCAAGCACGCTAATCCTTGCGGCTTTGCGGTAAAAGATACATTGCTTGAGAGCTACGAGGCTGCGCTTAAATGCGATCCGATCTCAGCTTACGGCGGTGTAGTCGCAATAAATGGCACACTTGATGAAAAGCTAGCTAAAAAGATAAATGAAATTTATGTTGAGGTAATAATCGCTGCAAATGTTGATGATGCTGCGCTTAAAGTATTTGAGAGCAAAAAACGTATCAAAATTTTTACTCAAGACAATAAATTTTTAGTTCGCTCAAATGATAAATTTGACTTTAAGCACGTTGATGGTGGATTTGTATTTCAAGAAAGAGACTATGTAAAAGACGAAGAGCTTGAAAATATGAAGCAAATGAGTAAGAAATTTGCAACTGGTAGCGAGCTAAAGGACGCTCAGATTGCTTGGAAAGTGGCTGCGCTAACGAAGAGCAACTGCGTAGTTTACGTAAAAGATGGCGCTATGGTGGCTATTGGTATGGGTATGACAAGCCGTGTGGATGCTGCACGTGCGGCTGTGGCAAAGGCAAAAGAGCTAAAGATCGATCTAAGCGGCTGCGTGCTTGCTAGTGAGGCGTTCTTTCCATTTAGAGACAGCATCGACATCGCTAGCAAAGTCGGCGTAAAATGTGTCATCGAGCCAGGCGGCAGCATCAGAGATGATGAGGTGATAGAGGCTGCCGATGAACACGGTATGTCACTATATTTTACTGGTGTTAGGCACTTCTTGCACTAAAATTTAGGGGCGCTTGCCCCTTTCTTCACACTTTATAACTTTAATTTTCATATAATCTTTTAAAAATGAAAGGAGATAGAATGAAGAAGATCTTAAAATTTATCTTAATGGTGGCGGTGTTTTTTGGTCTAAATTTGATGGCAAAAGATGAGCTTATAAAGGAGCAAACGATGGCAGGGCAAAATTTGAAAGAAATTTATCTAGCAGGTGGTTGCTTTTGGGGTATGCAGGGATATTTTAAAAAGATATTTGGCGTAGTGGATACAAAGGTAGGCTACGCAAATGGCAAGAGCGAAAATACTAGCTACCGTGAGCTTCATGAGAGCGATCATGCTGAGACGCTTTATGTAAAATACGACGAAAATAGAGTCGCTTTAGCTGAAATTTTGGCTCACTTTTTTAGAGTGATCGACCCGACCTCTCTAAATAAACAAGGCAATGACGTCGGTAGGCAGTATAGAAGCGGAATTTACTATGTGAGCGAAAGTGATCTGCCAACGATAGAGAGCTTTATGAAAATAGAGCAAAAGAAATTTAAAGATAAGATCGTGGTTGAGGTGGCGCCACTTAAAAATTTCGTCTTAGGTGAGGAGTATCATCAAGACTATCTTGATAAAAATCCTTTTGGATATTGTCACATTGACCTAGGTTTAGCCGATAAACCGCTTTACGATGAGGCGAAATTTAAGCCGCTTAGTAAAGATGAGCTAAAGAAAAATTTAAGTAGCGAGCAGTATGCCGTGACGCAAGAAGCAGCGACCGAGAGGCCATTTAGCAGCGAGTATGATAAATTTGATAAAAAAGGCATTTATGTAGATATAACGAGTGGAAAGCCACTTTTCTCAAGTGCAGATAAATTTGATGCAGGATGTGGCTGGCCAAGCTTTACAAAGCCTATCACGACAACAGCTCTTTCATATAAGGAGGACAACTCGTTTATGATGAAAAGGGTCGAAGTTAAGTCGCAAAATAGCGATGCGCACCTTGGGCATGTTTTTGATGATGGCCCAAGCGATAAGGGCGGGCTAAGATATTGCATAAACGGTGCGAGCCTTAAATTTATACCGCTTGAAGATATGGCTAGGCTTGGATATGAGGAATTTATACCTTACGTAAAATAGCTTTTGTTGAAGCAAATCAATAGTTTAAAAAGTTTAATCAGAGTATAATTCTCCAAAATTAAAAGGAGAAAAAATGAGCGATTTTTTCAAAAATGCGGAGCAGTTTAGTGTTGATGGTGCAACTGTGCCATTTTATAAATTTAATGAAAATGGTGTAAATTTTGTTGGCTTTGATTCACGTCCTTGCGTGCCGCCAGAGCCAATGGTCAATGCATTAATCGCTATTAAATTTGCTGATAAAAACACAAAAATTATGATGCTAAATCATAAATTTCCAGCCGGTCTTATACCAAAGATAGATAAGAGCTTTGACATAGAGCGTGAAGATATAGATGGTGGGGCTGTAAAGATGATTTTTAGCCTAAAAGACGGTGCAAACATAGAAGACGTAGATACGAGTCTTTGCCACTAAGATGCTTTTAAATACTTACGCACCACCATTTAAGCTAGTTGGTGGATATTTTATTGCTGGAATTTTCTTTTTAGCATTAAGTGTGCCGGCATTCTTTTATGCAGATTTTGATGCTATCAGCTCACTAAATACAGCTGGTTTTTTGCATATATTTTTTGTTGGCTTTGTTATGAGCATTATCATCGGAGCACTCTATCAGCTAACCTCAGTCATCTTAGAAAAGCCATTTTTTACCGCAAAAGGTGCTATTTTAAATTTGGCTATTTTTTGTCTATCGTTGCTAGGCATGTGCTACGGGATGCTATTTGCTGAGGCTAAAATTTTACAAATTAGTGGAGTTTTGCTTTTTTGCTCGCTTGCTTTTTTTGCTACGACTTATGCATTAAGCTTTATGGATAATGAAAAAAAGAGCTTTGCGGCCTTTGCACTTTTTGTTTCAGCTATCTTTTTGATAATTGGAATAACGCTTGGTTTTTGCTTACTTATGATACTTAGTGGCACGCTGATGCTTGATTTTGAGATGACACTAAAATTTCACGTTTATTTTGTACTGGGATTCGTGTTTCTTGTGATACTTGGAGCTGCTAGTGTACTCTTACCTATGTTTGCATTAGCTCATGATCTAAAATTTACACTTAGTAAAGCCTCACTAGCATGCTATATTTTGGGTGGTATCTTACTAGCTTTTAATGAAAATTTATCTATTTTGTCAATATGTTTAGCGGCTTTACTTTTTATAGCTCAAGCACTTTATATTTTAAAAAAGCGCGTTAGAAAGGCGTATGATTACTGGAATGTAAATATCGTACTTTCGTTAGTGGCTTTACTTGGTGCTGCTGTTTTTATAGCTTTGGATAAATTAAATTTAGCTACATATTTTTTAATATATGGCTTTTTGTTTGCTTTTATCGTAGCTCATCTTTACAAGATCGCACCATTTCTCATATGGTATCACTACGTAGCACCTTTTGTCGGAAAGGTAAAAGTGCCACTTCTTGATGCTATGATATTAAAAAAGATAGCCTATTTTGGTATAGCTTTTAATGCTATCTCGCTTCTTTGCTATCTTCTCTCAACTTGCTTTGAACTAGAAATTTTAGTGCAAGCTGGTATGATTTTTATAGCTATTAGTATAGTTTTGCTATCGATAAATATAATAAATATTTTTAGATTTACTGGTTTTAAAGGATAAAAAATGAAAGAAAAAATTTATAACGCACTGTCAAATATCGTTGATCCAGAAGTTGGCTTTGATATCGTTTCGCTCGGACTTATATATGATGCGAGTTGTGATGAAAATGGCAAAGCAAAAGTTACTATGACGCTTTCAACCAAATCTTGCCCGCTGCACGAAATGATACTTGGCTGGGTAGAAACTGCTGTACTTGATATAGAAGGTGTCAAAGAGTGTGAGATCGATCTTGTCTGGGAGCCTGAGTGGAATATACAAATGGCAAGCGATTTTGTAAAAGCACAACTTGGAGTTTAAATTTTAAGTTTTAAGCTAGAGAGCAAAAGCTCTCTAGAAATTTTAAGGAGTTTATTTTTTTTATTAGTCCATTTGATGGCGCATAAATGATGGCACATCAAGCTGTGACATATAATCTTCGTCATATCCACCACTAACTTTTTTAAGTCTTAATATACGCTCTTTTTTTATGATATCGCTTGTAGTAGAAGTTTGTACTTCATCTTTTTTTTCAGTTTCTTTTTGTGAGCTTTGAAAACCTGTGGCTATTATTGTAACTTCAACCTTATTATCTTCTATTTTGTCATCAGTTGTTGTGCCAAATATAATTTCAGCATCTTCATCTGCTGCCTCATGAATAATGCTCATCGCATTATTGATATCAGCTAGTGGGCAACTAGGACTTATTCTAAAATGAACTAAAATACCAAATGCACCATTTATTGTCATGTTATCAAGAAGCGGTGATTGTATAGCATTTTTTATAGCTTCTTGTGCTGCATCTTCGCCACTTGCTTCGCCAACACCCATTAAAGCTAGTCCTCTATGGCTCATAATCGTTCTAACATCTGCAAAGTCTAGATTTATATCGCTTTTTCCTGAATCAAGTACGATCGTACTCATACCATTGACGGCTCTTGCAAGTACTTCATCAACCATTTCAAAGCTTTCTTTTATGCCAGCATTTTTATCAATTAATGTTAGGAGCTTATCGTTTGGAATGACTACAATAGAATCGCTTTCTTTCCTGAGCTCTTCAAGGCCACAATCAGCCAGTTTTCTACGTTTTTTCCCTTCAAACATAAAAGGCATAGTAACAACTGCAACTGTTAGCGCACCAATGTCTTTTGCAGCTTGAGCAACAACTGGAGCAGCACCAGTACCAGTTCCACCACCAAGTCCTGTACCGATAAAAACTATATCTGATGTCTCAAGTGCACTTTTTACTTCATCATAGCTCTCTTCAGCAGCGGCTTTTCCTATTTCAGGTCTCATGCCTGCACCTAGGCCTTTTGTTGTCTTTTCTCCAAGCTGTATTTTTGTATGTGCAAGAGAATTTTCAAGAGCCTTAGCATCTGTATTAGCAACAATAAGATCTATATTTAAATTTGGATTAACTCTTATTATGTGGTTGACCATATTGCCACCACCTCCACCTACACCTACGACCTTTATCTTTGCACCATAGATGCTTTTATTTTCTTCTACTGTGAAGCTACTCATTTTTGAAATTCTCCTTAAAATAATTGTGTAATACTATACCAAAATTTTGCAAAAGCATTTGGCTTTTTTTCTTGTTTACTAATATCTGCAATATTGGCAAGCTCTTCTTTGTTTTTTGATTTATTTGCTATTTCTAATTCAAAATCTTTATCAGAAAAACTATCCTCTTTTTCATTTGGATCCTGCACCTCTTGTCCAAAATTTTGTATATTTTCTTCTTCTATAAAAACATTCCTAAAATTTGCTTTTGGTTTTGAGGCTATTTCTCCTTGATATCTCATTTTTTTCTCAGAATCAATCTCGTATGGACTAAAGTTGCCAGCACCATACAAACAAAGTCCTATAGCACAAGAATTTGCTGGATCTCTTAAAATTTCAAATAATCCATCCATTTCTTTTGGTTTTGCTATACGAACTGGCATTTTGTCAAATATTGCAGATGCAAGATCTCTAATACCTTCTAGCTTAGTCATACCGCCAGTAAGTATTATTCCAGCACCAATGCTATCTTTATAGCCGCTATCTTCTAGCATCTTAGCAAGCACCATAAGGGTTTCTTCTGCTCTGGCATATATAACATTTGATATTATGTCTAGTGAAACTTCGTGGCTTTTTGTTTCATCTCCAAGGATCGGGAGCTCTATTAGATCAACTGACTTATTTATTAAAGTGCCATAGCCTAATTTTATCTCTTCTGCCTTTGGAAGTGGTGTATGCAGAGCCATAGAAAGATCATTTGTAATGTTTGCTGAGCCAACAGGTAAAAATTCATTGTATCTTATAGAATTTCCAGAATGTACTACAAGATTACAAGTAGCACCACCCATATCAACAAGTGCGGCACCAAGTTCTTTCTCATCTTTTGTTAATGTTGCTATCGCAGAAGCATATCCTGAAAGCACTATATTATCTAGTTGAACACCTGCTAAATTTACGGCTTTTCTTAGGTTGCTAATA
Organism: Campylobacteraceae bacterium; assembly: GCA_902387145.1. Taxonomy (GTDB): domain Bacteria; phylum Campylobacterota; class Campylobacteria; order Campylobacterales; family Campylobacteraceae; genus Campylobacter_A. The sequence goes on from CABMKY010000001.1 coordinate 529,376, forward strand.
GATGACTTTTGTACTGTAACAATATGTGTTTGAACTTCTAGCCTACTACCATTCATGCCTATTGGATCTTCAATATGTTCTTGTCCATCTACTTTAAAATTATAAGGAAGAACATGTAGCTTTTCATACTCATGAGGTATATCAGCTGTATGATCAGCCATTTGCATAGCACGTTCGATCTCTTTTATACCTATTTCATGATTTGGTATATTTACTACACCACTACTGTCAACGCTTTTTGTATACGCACCAGAAATAGAAACTATGACTTTTTCATAGCGTGTTCCTGCAACTCTTTGTGCTTCTATTAATGCATTTTTTATTGACTTTGCAGCTTGCTCAATATTTGTTATAACACCTTTTCTTATTCCTTGTGTTTTTTCAGTTCCAATTCCAATTATCTTAATGCCATTTTCATCATGTTGTGCTATTACTGCACAAATCTGGAAAGAGCCGATATCTATACCTAAAATTTTTGTACTCAAGATAAATTACCTTTTGATATATTCTTTAATTTCATAGTATTTTTTTAGTTTGTTTGTTAAATCTTTTATTAACTCATTATTTTTAAGCATTGTAACGTTCTGCTGTGTTATTTGCTTATAGTTATTATCTATATTACCTACAAGCAACCTTTGTTCCAAAATGTCGTATATAACGGCCTTGTCCTCTAATATAACATAACCTTTTTTATTGTTAGTTTCAAAAAGTTGAGAAACAAAAGCTCTAGTTTCGCTTTCATTTAGTCCTGAGATAGAGCTATTTATATCTCTACTGATAAAGCCTATATCAGTTCCTTTGAAATTTTGTAAAGACTCTTTTGCTATGGTTGTTAAGTTTTCTTTTTTATTTTTATCTTTGTAAATTTCAAGCACCATTGCTCTTGCTTGCTCAAAGCTCATAGGTTGTGGAGGAGTTATACTTTTTACTCTAACTATTAAATATCCATCTTTATATGTAAACGGTTTTATAACCTCACCAACTTTTGCACCTTTTATTTCATCAAGCGAAAATGTTGCATTATCTTCATTTATACTAACAAATTCATTTGTTGCAAGCTCAGCTTTTTTGATAGAGGTATATTTTTTTAAAGCATTAGTCTTACTTTTCTCGATATTGTAGTCTTTAATAACTTCAGTCTTTACTTCATCAAATGATTTGATTTTATCATCAGAGCCTTTGTATCTCTCCTTGTTTTCGTTATAGTAGTCACTCAAAGTAGTTTGATTTACATCATTTTTATTTGACTCTATAAAGTATGTTTCTAGACCATATATAGTCTTTGTCATATAGTTGTTTTTATTTGTTTCCCAAAGATTCTTTAGCTCTTTTTCATCTATTTTTATATCACTTTGATTAGCATTTATTATCTGTATTGCTAATTTGTCTTGCATAAAAAAGCTTGCTTCCATCATTGCAATGTCTTCTTTGCTAGCTGGTAAATTTAAAATAGTTCTAAGCTTATCAAGTAGTATTGTTAGTTTTAAATTTTCTTCAAAATCAGTTGGATTTATTCTAGCTCTTCTTAAAATATCGTAGTATAAATTTTTATCAAAAGTACCATCTTTTTGAAATGTTGGATCAACGATTATATATTTTAAAATATCATCTTTACTAACACTAAGACCTATATCGTCTGCAAAATTTAATAGTAAATTCTCTTGAATTGTAGCCTGAAGTGCAGCATTTTGTAAGCCTAACTCATTGGCCTTTTCTTGTGTTAATTTACCATCAAAAAGATTATTGTAGTATTGATACAAATTATCGTATTTTTGTTGTAGTTCTTGAATGCTTATATTTCTGTGTCCTACTTTTGCTACCGAAGTGGCTCGATTGCTGTTTAAATCATATGCTCCCCAGCCTACAAAGCCTGCTCCAACAAAGGCTATTGTACTTACCCAAATGGTAACAACTAGGTATTTTTTATGTTTTTGCATCCAAGACAACATTAAATTTTCCTTTAAAAGACTAACGAAATTTGTATGATATATTATATAAAATTGCCTTAAATAAGCTTAAAATAGGGGCTTTAAAAATACCTTTGTGAAGAATTTTGCTAACAATTTTTTAGTATTGTTAGCAAAATTTTTAAATACTATAATCGCTATAACCACTAGTTAAATGAAGCAATTTGCAGCTATTTTCTAGCAAAGCTATCTCTTTTGCAAGAAGCTGAGGGCTTCTACTGTATGCGTAAATGCCATATCCTTTAACGATAATAATATTTGTATTTTTTTCTAGCATATATCTATAAATTTCAGTTTCTGCACGTTCATACCAGTCATCATATTGTTTTGGATCATAGACTAAAATTTCATTAAATCTCATATACCCAAAATAATCTTTCGGTACAATTTTTTCATGTTTCATTGCGTAGGCAGTTGCGTATGGTGGCATCGCGTAGCAAACAAATCTTGCCTCATTTATATTTTTATAAATATTTAAGTGTATATCAGCATCAAGACTAGCTTCATTCCAACGATAGTCTTTTTTTGATGAAAGAAGTGTCAAATCATCATCTTTTAAATTATCAAAAATGGCATTTTGTTTATTGATTATAAATTGATTTTTTTCGACTCTTGCCGAAATCGAGCCGTGAAAGACGCCAAAAAAATTCTTTCTAAACATAGAAAGTGATATCGTTTTTATCTCATTTATTGAGTGTTCTAGCTCCATTTTTTCTCCTACATTTAAGCGATTATATTTAAGCTATCTTAAAATTTATGTAAAATTTTACGTAATGATAGCTTTTTAAGTAAAATTTCGATAAATTTTCCACACTATTTACTATAAAGAGGCAGTGTTGCAAAGTCCACATATTAGTGTTTTACTCGATGAAGTTCTATCTTTTTTTAAAAATTTAAATGGAAATTTTATAGATTGCACGCTTGGATATGCCGGACATTCTAGTGCCATTTTGTCTCAAAATGAAAATTTAAATTTAATTGCCTGTGATAGAGATAATGAAGCTATAAATTTTTCACTAAAAAAACTTGAGCCATTTGGTAGTAGGGTTAAAATTTATAAAAGTAACTTCTCTGAATTGACTAGCAAGCTAAGTCAAGAAGAAATTTTAAATGTTAGAGGAATTTTGGCTGACATCGGCATTAGCTCGCTTCAGATAGATAAAGATGATAGGGGTTTTAGTCTTGGTTCAAGCACGCTTGATATGAGAATGGATAAAGAGCGAAATTTTAGCGCATATGACGTTGTAAATGATTACTCTTTTGATGAGTTGGTTAGAATTTTTAGAGATTATGGTGAACTAAAAAATGCTGCTGGGATTGCAAGCAAGATTATAAATGCTAGAAATTTAGACAAGATAACGAGTGCAAAAGAGCTTGCAAATTTAATAGGTACAGCCCAGATAAAAGGGCGCGGAGTTAGCCCTGCGATACTCGCCTTTCAGGCGATCAGGATAGAGGTAAATGGTGAGCTAGATGAGCTAACAAATTTGCTTGATAGTATAGAAAAATGTGGGTTTAAAGATTGTCTTGTGGCGATTATTACATTTCACTCGCTTGAAGATAGGATCGTAAAAGAGCGCTTTAAAAAATGGGCAAATAGCTGTATCTGCCTACCTGGCATCTACCGATGTGAGTGCGGAAATAACCACGAATTAGGAGAAATTTTAACCAAAAAGCCACTAACTGCAAGCCAAAATGAGCTAAAGGTAAACTCACGAAGCAAGAGCGCAAAACTGCGGGTTTTTAAGATAAAGGGATAAAGATGCAAGAAAAAGAAGAGCTACTAACGCTTCACGACGAGGAGCAAAAACGTGAGGTAAATTTAAGCTTTAAGACATTAGTGATGGTCTATTTAGCTGTTTTTATAGCTCTAGCTATATTTTTGCCAAAAATTTACATAGCAAATCAAATTTATTATATAAGTAGAGATATAGCCGACATCAGCGGTAAGCGAGATATGCTTTTGGAGGAAAATAGAGCTCTTAATATAAAGCTTGAAAATTTACGTTATAAAAATCAAATTTTAAACAATATGCAAGAGCGTCAATGGAAATAACTGAATATTTAAATTTTTATTTATTCTCATCTAAATTTTGGCGATTCAATTATATTGGCAAATAATATAGCCATTTTGTATATAACTGCACAAAAATAAAATTAGCTCGATAAAAAAAGCCTAGGTTAACTTGCTAATTACTTTCTTTTTGAGAGATTAGCTTTTCATATATATATTGTTCTAAATCTTTTTTTGATATGTCATTTTTTATAGCAGTATTATAAATTTCTTCGACCTTGCTTGAGTATTTTTCATAGCTAAAATAAGGAAAGTGCACACTCCAGGCTTTCTTGATAAGATCGTGGCTTATCTCTCTTCTTGCCCAAACTTTAAACATATCAAAGCCAATAAAAACGGCCGAAGTGACGACAGCAGTCGCTATTATCGATATATGCGCGTCAGTTTTTGCTAAAAAATGATGCGTGATGATTAACAATGGAAATAAAATGACAAAACAGATAAGTGCGTAAATCTGATAGAGCTTGATGTGGTTAAATCTAAAATTTAGCTTTGCTCCATCTATTAGCATACCTTCGTTAAAAAGGGCATTTGCTTCAAGTAGATCCCTGAATAAAACTGGCTGTTTTGAAACAAAAAAAACGTTTTTTATGATTCTATCTTTTAAGGTTTCTTGCATTTTTTATAGACTTTTTACCTTTGAAATTTTGACTCATTATATCTAAGAATCTATAAATTCAAACAAAATTAGATACAATTTGCCCAAAATTTAAGGAGCTAAAAATGGCAGATCAAGCTTTGCAAACCGTCTTTTTAAACGGAGAATTTTTGCAAAAAGACGAGGCAAAAGTTAGTGCTTTTGATAGAGGATTTATATTTGGCGATGGAATTTATGAGGTTGTGCCTGTGATAAATTCAAAAATGGTTGATAAAGATGGATTTTGGGCGAGATTTGAAAGAAGCTTAAATGAAATAGATATAAGCTTACCCTATGAAAAGGAAAAATTTGAAGCAATTTTAAACGAGATAATCACTAAAAACGCCTTAAAAGAAGGCGGAATTTACATGCAAGTAACAAGAGGCGTGGCGTTTAGAAATTTCTATTTTATGGAAAATTTAACACCAAGCGTCTTTATTTTCTGTTACGAGAGTGAAATTTTAAATAATCCTGCCGCAAAAACTGGCATAAAGGTCGTAAGTGTCGAGGATATCAGGTGGAAAAGGCGTGACATCAAGTCTATCTCACTTCTGGCTCAGTGCTACGCTAAAAACGAGGCTCACAAAAAAGGCGCAGACGAGGGCTTTATGGTGGAAAATGGTTTTGTTACAGAGGGTTGTAGCTCGAGCGCTTTTATCATCAAAGATAAAACCCTCATCACCAAGCCACTTTCAAATGAAATTTTGCCAGGAATTCGCCGTATGAGGCTTTTAAAGATCGCTAAAGATATTGGCCTTAAGATAGAGGAGCGAAAATTTAGCATGGATGAAGTTTATAGTGCTGATGAAGTCTTTATCTCGGCTGCGACGCTCATACTCTTACCAGTCGTTTATGCTGATGGCAAGGCGATAAATGGCGCAAAAGTAGGAGAAATTTCAAGCAAACTTCGTGAAATTTATGCTAGTGAACTTTTAAAAGAAGCCGGGCTTTGAGAGAAAAAATCTTAATAAGTGCTTGCTTGGTCGGCATAAATTGTAAATTTAACGGCGAAAATAATCTCTTAAATAAAGATGTTTTGGATGAAATTTCAAAGAGATATCATCTGCTTTTTGTTTGTCCTGAAGTTTATGGTGGACTTAGCACGCCGAGGGAACCGGCTGAGATGAAAAATGGTGCAGTTATTTGTAAATTTTCAGGTAAAGATGTGAGTGAAAATTTTAAAAAAGGAGCAGAAATTTGCCTAAAGATAGCCAAACTAAATGGTTGTAAAAAGGCTATTTTAAAATCAAAAAGTCCAAGTTGTGGAAGTGGGCAAATTTATGACGGAAGCTTTAGTAAGAGGCTTATTTCAGGCGATGGCATCACGGCAAAACTGCTAAAAGAAAATGAAATTTTAGTTTACAGCGAAGATGAGATAGTAGGGCTTGATGTTTGATAGGCTAAAAGACAATATTATACTTGAGGTGATTTTTAAGTACATCATCTTGTTGCTGCTTTTTATCTGTGTGATCGGTCTTTTTATGAGTGGCATTCTTTTCTTGAATGGGAAAATGAGTGAAAATTCACTGAATTTACATATTTTCTTTGGCTTTAGTTTGGTTGTCTTAACCATCATCCACAGCTACGTTAAGAAGAAAAAGTTAAAGAAGCTAAGCCTTGAGTTTAAAAATATTTTAAATCATAAGCCGGTGCAGATGGATTGTAACACTACTAGATTTTTAAACGCTCTAAATGATGTAAAAGTGGGCGATCTTTCAAAGAAATTTGGCTCTGATATTGTAGAAATTTTAAGGTCAAATGACATAAAAGTAAAAAGCGAGAATGAGACTATGAAGCAAATTTGCAAAAACAACGATGAAAAGATGTTTTATATTTTTGTTTTGATTGTAGAAGCTATTTTTAAGGATAAGGAAAAAAATTGAAAAAGGGTATATTTTTAGCGTTTGGTGTTGCTTTGTTTTTGGGATGTTCGCAGACCCAGCCAAAGCCAAGTGTGCAAAATTCTTTACCAGATGAAAATGTATATAAGCCAAATGAACGCATTAGTTTGCTTGATTTTGAAATGAAGCAAGACGCCTCGTCGCTACCGCAAAATATGCAAAGTGCAAGCTTTGACCAAGAAGAAATTTTAAAAAGAAGGTTTAAGGTTTTTACATTAAGGGGCGTAAAATTTAATCCAAACGATGTTTTTTGGGCATTTAATATATATAAACCAAGCGAAAAGAGAAAGTATTTTGGCTCAAATTTTAGACAGATACCTCAAAGCTGGTTTGACGCACAAAAGGACAATGCAAATTTTTCAGCTCTTTCAAGTATCTCTGCTTATGCTCTAACTTCGGCAAACACAGCTTTAAGAAATTTTCCAACCGATGAGCCGATATTTTTAAATCCGCAAACTCCAGGCGAGGGCTATCCGTTTGACTATCTGCAAGAATCAACCCTAAGCATTGCTCATCCACTTTTTGTCTCACATCTTTCTAAAGACAGGGCATGGGCGTTTGTTAGCGATGATGCGGTTTGGGGCTGGGTAAAGGTCGAGGATATAAAATTTATAAGTGATGATGAGGTAAACGCCTATCAAAAATCAAGTTTTGTGACTATAAAAACGGATAAAATGCCAGTTTATGACAAGGTCGGAAATTTCTTGTTTTATTCAAGAGTTGGAGCGATACTGCCTGTTTTGGCACAGGATAGTAAAAACTACTACGGAAAAATTTATGTAAGAAATCTCTTGAGAGAATTTGTGCTACCAAAGTCTGTTGGCGCTCTTTTTCCTCTTAAATTTAATGACTCAAATCTAAAAACACTTATTAGCTCTCTTCTTACTCAGCCTTATGGTTGGGGTGGGGTCGATAAGCTAAGGGATTGCTCGCTTTTTACGAAAGATCTGCTAGCTAGCTTTGGTGTGTGGCTACCTAGAAACTCAAAAGCCCAAGCAAATATGGGACAAAAATTTGATCTAAAAGGACTTAGTAACGCTGCTAAGACAAAAGAGATAAAAGAAAAAGGTGTGCCATATCTTACGCTTGTGCATCTGCCAGGGCATATCATGCTTTATGCTGGATACAAGGGCGATGATATATATGTGGTACATGATGCTTGGGGGTTAAAAACCGAAAATAACGGCAGGGCATTAATCGGCGCTACGGCAGTAACTACATTAAACATCGGGCAAAACAGAAGCGATATACAAAACTCAAATTTGCTCATTTCAAAGGTAGATTCTATAAATGTGATAAAGCCCGAAAATGTAATAAGCGATAAAGCTAGAAAAATTTCAGCTTTACAAAGGGCTTATAATGTTAAGGTTGAGGAAAATTTGGTCAAATTCGGTGATGGAGCAATATTTGTCTATGATGACTTTAAACAAAAAGATGATGAGTGTAGTATCGGTGCTGATATAGAGGATATGAATGCACTTGATTACGCTGCATTTTCGCCACTTAGCACCGCACTAAGCGATGCTGGTAGATGTAGAAATTATGAATTTTTAGGCAAAATTTATGGCTCAAGCGAGAGCGGGGTAAAAGCAAATTTGGCAGATGTCGTTTGGCTAAAAGATAGCCTTGCGCTAAAGTTACCATTTAACTCTAAAAATGGAGCCGCAGCCGCCTTGCAAGATGTAAGCAATGAGCTAAACGATATGGTAAAAAGTGATGCGAGCTTGCTTGAGTATTTAAAAAATCCAGGTGGAACATTTAAGTGGCGAGTAATCGCTGGCACAAACCGTTTGAGTCCGCATAGCTACGGTATCGCGATCGATATAAATGTGAAAAAGAGCCACTATTGGCAGTGGAGTGATGGCTATAAAAATTTGATCCCAGAGCAGATAGTGCGTGTTTTTGAAAAACATAAATTTATCTGGGGCGGACGCTGGAAGCACTTTGATACGATGCACTTTGAGTATCGCCCAGAGATGTTTGAGTAGATGCTAGATCAAATTTTAGAAATTTTATCTCGCTCAAACGTCTTTTTAACAGGTGGCGGCGGTGTTGGCAAGAGCTATCTAACCGCCTCCGTCATAAGACACTACAAAGAAAATTTTAAAAACGTCATAATCCTTGGCTCAACTGGCATAAGCGCTGTTAGCCTTGGAGGGGTTAGCTTGCATAGCTTTTTTAAATTTGGCTACTGCAAGGACTACGAGGAGCTAAGGCACTTTGACTATCATCAAAAAGACAAACTAAGCAAGCTAAGAAATATGCTAGATGCATGTGATCTGCTTGTAATTGATGAAATTTCAATGGTGAGCTCAGATTTAATGGAGATGATAAGATACCGCTTACTCACCTCTAAATTTAAGGGCAGGGTGCTCATAGTGGGTGATTTTTATCAGCTTCCGCCAGTGCAAAAGGAGCAAAACGAAAATAGGCTTTTTAATTTTTTATACGCTTTTAACTCCAGTGCGTGGGAGGATATGAAATTTACAAATGTTGAGTTACTAGTCTCGAAACGTACAAACGATCTTAAATTTTATGAGATTCTCTCTCGTCTTAGAGTTGGTGAGTTAGATGATGAAATAATGAGCTATATAGAGAGTTTAAGAGTGACCAAGATAGAGCCAGATGATGATACGAGCGTGCTTTTTGGCAGAAACGCCGAGGCTGAAATGCTAAATCAAAAAAGGCTTTCAGAGCTTAGCACGCCACTTGAAATTTCAAACTCAGATGTGAGCATTTTGGATGAAAATTTAGATAAAAAAGAGTTTGAAAAATGGGCAAATACACTAAATATCTCAAGAGATTTGGAGATGAAGATAGGCGCTAAGATCATCTTTACGTCAAATAAATGGGGCGAGTACTATAATGGCGAGCAAGGCAAGATCATGCAAATCTTAAAAGAAAACGGAGTCATCTCAAGCGTGATCGTGAAAAAAGATAGCGGCGAAATTTGCGAGATAGAAAAAGCCGCTTATATATTTAGTTCTTTAAATTTAAACGAAGATGAGATCGAAGAAAATGTGCAGGCATCACTCTATCAGTTTCCATTTAAGCTCGCTTACGCTCTAACCATCCACAAATCTCAAGGAATGAGCATAAACTCGCTCATTTGCAATATCAACCATATTTTTGCCAAAGGACAACTCTACGTCGCACTTTCTCGTGCAATAAGTCCTAAAAATTTAAAACTTTTTTATGATAAAAAAAGTGATTTTAGGCAGCATTTAAGAAAAGTGGTTAAAATTGACGACGAAGTTAAGAAATTTTACCAAGAAAGCGTATTTTTGCATATTAAGGAGAATTTATGAAAAAGCTAATTTTAAGCCTTGCTTTTTGTATTTTTGCATTTGCAGACGTGCTAAAAGTAAGAGATTTTCAAACAGATATTTATTCAAAAGCTGGACAAAATTTAACAAAAAAGATAAATATGAATCTTGAAGTTGTCGGACGTGATGTTGAAGAAAATGAAGCGTATGTGCTTGATGCTTTAAACATAATAGTTGGTAGCTTTTACGTGGAAGATATTTTAACCTCAATGGGAAAAGAGAAATTTAAAGAGCTTTTCATAAAATACGCAGCCAAAAAGCACTCTCTTGATATCGATGATGTGCTTATCTTAAATATAAAAGTGATAAATAATCTTGAACTAAGCGAGATCATAAAAGCAATAAAAAGCCAAAATTTATGCTCCGATCCAAGTGTTAATGAAGAGATTGTAGCAAAACCAGAAAAGAAGAAAAAGGGCAACGAGATCATTATCTCGCCAGATCCAAATGATGTGGTGCAAAAGCCGATCGATCTAAATAATGTTCAAGAATTTGGAAAAGATTTTGGAGAAAAGTGAATAAATTTGGCTAAAGCTAGCCAAATTTATTGATTTACGATGTCATAACCTTGAGGAATGACAGGAGTTAGCGTCTCTTGCGGGATGAGCGCATCTTTTACTGGATTGCTTAGGGTTATTTTTATTTTATTTGAAAGCTTATCTTTATAGTCAATCGTCGTTGGAAGTGTGTTTTTTATCGTTATAAAGTACTCAACTCCGTCATATATTGCTTTGTAAAGTGTTGGTTGAATTTGCTCCGCATGAGCTAAAATTTGCGTCAAATTTGGCGTATCATCAAGCTTTGAAATGATAGCTTGCTCAAGCTCGTCCTCAATCACTATCACACGCTCTTTGTTAAAATAAATTCTCTTTGGCGTTGGACTTTCATATATCCAAAGTGCAGTATTGTCGTTTTTTGCGTAAAATCTACCCTTATAATTTATGCTTTTGCCTTCGCTAAATACAGTTTGCGTAAAGTCACTTTGAAGGCTTTTGAAATTTAAGCCAGCACCAAATGAGCAAACTGCAACGAGAGATGCAACTAGAAATTTTCTCATTTTTTATCCTTTTTTGGCGTATTCTAGCCCAGTTTAATTAAATAAATAGTTAAACTATGCTAAGATCCAAAGTTTAAAAATTTAGGAAGGTAAAATAATGATTTCATCGGTATTTAGAAAGATTTTTGGCACAAAAAACGATAGAGAAGTCAAAAAGTATATAAAACGTGTGGCTCAGATAAATGCACTCGAGCCAACTTATGAAAAGATGAGCGACGATGAGCTTAAGGGTAAATTTAATGAGCTAAAAGCCCAAGTAGTAGAAGAAAAAGTCACTTTAGATCAAATTTTAAATGATGTCTTTGCGATCGTTAGAGAGGCTAGCAAAAGGGTGCTTAAGATGCGCCATTTTGACGTGCAGCTAATCGGCGGTATGGTGCTAAACGAGGGCAGGATCGCTGAGATGAAGACAGGCGAGGGCAAGACTTTGGTAGCAACTTTGCCAGTTATATTAAATGCGATGAGTGGCAAAGGCGTGCATGTAGTAACAGTAAACGACTACCTTGCAAAGCGTGACGCGACGCAAATGGGCGAGCTTTATAACTTTTTAGGCTTAAGCGTTGATGTGATACTAAGCGGCGGATACGATGATAACGTAAGACAAGCTGCGTATAACGCCGACATAACATACGGCACAAACTCAGAATTTGGCTTTGACTATTTACGTGATAATATGAAATTTGAAGCTGGTCAAAAGGTGCAAAGAGGCCACAACTTCGTTATCGTGGACGAGGTCGATAGTATCTTGATAGATGAGGCTAGAACACCGCTTATAATCTCAGGTCCAACAAACCGCACACTTGATGGCTACATAAGAGCCGATCAGGTCGCAAAACAGCTTACTAGAGGCACTCCAGCTGATCCAAATGTGCCAGGCTCAAAGCCAACAGGAGACTTTATAGTCGATGAAAAAAATAGAACGATAATGATCACAGAAGCTGGCATCAGCAAGGCTGAAAAATTATTTGGTGTTGAGAATTTATATAACCTTGAAAATGCCATACTAAGCCACCACTTAGATCAAGCTCTAAAAGCTCACAATCTCTTTGAAAAAGACGTTCATTATGTCGTAAAAGATGGCGAGGTGGTTATTGTTGATGAATTTACTGGACGTCTAAGCGAAGGCAGACGCTTTAGCGAGGGGCTTCATCAAGCGCTCGAGGCAAAAGAGGGCGTGAAAATCCAAGAAGAGAGCCAAACTTTAGCCGACACAACATATCAAAACTACTTTAGGATGTATAAAAAGCTCGCGGGTATGACTGGTACAGCTCAAACTGAGGCCACTGAGTTTTCTCAAATTTACAACCTCGAAGTTATCTCAATCCCTACAAATTTACCAGTTAAAAGGATAGATCAAAACGATCTTATCTATAAAACCCAAAATGAGAAATTTAAAGCAGTTATTGATGAGGTTAAAAAAGCTCATGAAAAAGGTCAGCCAGTGCTTGTGGGAACTGCAAGTATTGAGCGCAGTGAGGTACTTCATGAGATGCTTAAAAAAGCTGGCATCCCACACTCTGTGCTAAATGCTAAAAACCACGAAAAAGAGGCCGAGATCATCGCACAAGCTGGCGTAAAAGGCGCTGTGACTATTGCTACAAACATGGCTGGACGTGGTGTTGATATCAGGATCGATGATGAGGTTAGAAATTTAGGCGGTCTATATATCATAGGCACCGAAAGGCACGAGAGTAGAAGGATAGATAATCAGCTTCGCGGCCGTGCTGGACGTCAGGGCGACCCTGGTATGAGTAGATTTTACCTAAGCTTGGAGGACAATCTTTTAAGAATTTTTGGTAGCGACCGCATAAAAGCGATCATGGATAGGCTAGGTATCGACGAGGGCGAGAGTATCGAGAGTCGCATGGTGACAAGAGCTGTTGAAAATGCTCAAAAGAAAGTCGAGAGCTTGCACTTTGAGGCTAGAAAGCACTTGCTTGAGTATGACGACGTGGCAAATGAGCAAAGAAAAACCATCTACAAATACCGCGACGAGCTACTTGATAAAAACTATGATATGAGCGAAAAGATAGCTCAAAATAGAAAAGAGTACGCTGCAAATTTACTTGATACAGCTGAAATTTTCCATGGCGGCTTGAAAGATGACTTTGATATTAAAAATTTATGTTCTATTATCCTTGCAGATTGTGGCGAAGAGATAGACGAGAGCGAGCTAAAAGGCCTAGAGTATGATGAGCTAATAGAAAAGCTTGCACAAATTTTTGAAGTAAGATATAACGAAAAAATGAGCGTGCTAAATGAAGATCAAAGAAAAGAGATAGAGAAAATTTTATACCTTCAGGTGCTTGATAATGCGTGGAGAGAGCACCTCTATCAAATGGATATCCTAAAAACTGGTATCGGCCTTAGAGGGTATAATCAAAAAGATCCGCTTGTTGAATACAAAAAAGAGAGCTATAACCTCTTTATGGAGCTAGTTAGCAGGCTAAAAAGTGAGAGTGTTAAGACGCTTCAGGTTGTAAGATTTAAGAGTCGTGAGGAGCAAGAAGAGCAAGCTAAAATGATGCTAGAAGCTAGTCAAAATGCTGAAAATGAAAATTTAAGCTACAACAACCAAGGCGGAGATGAAAATTTCACACCAGAAAAAAAGATACCAAGAAACGCTCCATGCCCTTGTGGAAGCGGTAAAAAATATAAAGATTGCCACGGAAAAAGTGGCCCTAAAAAAGGCATATTTGCTTAAAATTTCTACTTTTAAGGCGCCAAAAGCGCCTTAATCTTTTAAAGGCTATTTGATGACAAGCTTACCAAAGTACCTACTTTTTAAATATTTAAGATTTGATAAAACTCAGCCATTTATCACTCTAAGTGCCTTGCTCGCCTTTCTTGGTGTTAGCATTGGACTTATGGTCTTAATCGTTGCTATGGCGATTATGAATGGATTTGACAAAGAATTTGAGCGTAAACTTTTTACGATGAATTATCCAATAACCGTTCAAAGTGCCTTTAAAGGCTCTATTGATAATGACTTTGTTGATGAGCTAAAGGCTAGATTTAGCGACCTAAAATTTAGTCCATTTATAAGCACACAGGTCATTTACCGCTCGCCAAATGCTCTTGAGGGCGGACTGGTTTATGGCGTAAATTTTAAAGATGAAAAACAGATAAACTCAGTCGTAAATGAAGCTTTAAAAGATAAAGAGCTAGATGGTTTTGAGATACTTGTGGGAAGTGGCATAACGAGTGAGTTTAGACTAAGAAGCGATGAGAAATTAACGCTTATCTTTACAAAGGCCGATCCAGCTGGCTTTTCGCTAACGCCAAAGATGAAGCGCTTTGACATCGGTGGCTCATTTACATCTGGGCTCATCGCCTACGATAAGGCGTTTTCATATACTTCAGTTGATGCATTAAGGAAAATTTTAGACTATCCAAAAGGCGTTTATGATGGAATTCATATCTTTTCAAGTAAGCCATTTGATGATATAAAAAGAGTGCGTGAAGGCCTGCCAACTGGCATGGTAGCTATTGGCTGGTGGGAGCAAAATGGCAATTTTTTCTCAGCGCTCGCACTTGAAAAACGAGCACTTTTTATCGTTTTGATGCTTATTATCCTTGTGGCGTCGCTAAATATCATAAGCTCGCTACTAATGACAGTGATGAACCGCAGGCAAGAGATCGCCTTGCTTCTTGCACTTGGAGCTAGCAAAGGCGAGATAAAAAGAAGCTTTTTTTATCAAGGGCTAGTAATCGGCGGGGGTGGCATTATATTTGGCTTAGCGCTTGGCTCTTTAGGGCTATTTTTGCTTGGAAATTTCAATATTATAGACTTGCCAGCTGACGTTTATGGCTCAAGCAAACTACCACTCGAGCTTTCAACCATCGATCTTGTGCTTATTGTAGTTGGAGCTATTTTTATCGTGGCTATCTCGTCTTATTATCCAGCTAAAAAAGCCACAGAAGTAAATGTGCTTCAAACTTTAAGAAATGAGTAGAGCCTAAAGGCTTAGGCTTACTCATTGCTTGTAAAATTTATTTTTAAAAGATTATTTTAAAACCGAACATAAACTCGTAAGATTCTAGAATAAATTTATACTTTTACGCTCTTATATCATGATCGATTTTGCATTGAAGAGCCTCGTGTACGAGTGTTTTTGCCATGACACGCTCTTCATTTATTAAGTGAAAATTTTTACCTAACTCACCAAAGATATCTTTATTACCCTCGCCATTTATTTTTATTATAGTTTGGGTATTTACGCCGTAGTCTTTTATCTTTTGCGCGATGAGCTCCACTCTTTGCTCATTGTTAACGGTTATAATAACAGCGGCTGCATCGCTTAGGCAGGCATTTTCAAGTGTGTGGCTTTGAAGAACGTTACCTAAAAATACATTTTCCCCGCGGCTCCTACCAAGCTCAACTAGACTAATATCATTATCAAGCACAAGATATAAAAGCTTTGTCTCTTTTAGTCTTAAAACGACTTCTTGTCCAAGCCTTTCATAGCCAAAGACTACGATGTGATTTTTGATTTTTTGCGGCTTTAGAGTTTCATTTGGTTCAACAACGATCTCACGTTCTATGAGGTCAGCTATCGCGTCTAGTTTTTTAAGTATAAAAGGCGTGGCAAACATCGACACAACTGAAGCTGCGATAAAAATTTGAGCAGTTTGTATATCAAGTAAATTTCTAGTAGTCATTAGTCCAAAAACAGCTAGTGCAAATTCGCCTATTTGACAAACACTAAGTGCAGTTTTTGCAGCAACTCTTCGCTTTAAGTAGATGTTTAAGATAGCAAAAACAACAACTGCTTTTATCACCATAACACTAAATACTAGACCTAGAACAAGCCAGATGTTTGAGATGACGACAGCAAAATTTATCTGCATACCAACGGTTATAAAAAATAGCCCTAAGAGCAAATCTCTAAAGGGAATAAGATCAACTTCGATTTGGTGTTTATACTGTGTCTCAGCCATCATCATACCGGCCAAAAATGCACCAAGAGAGTATGAGAAGCCAAAGAAGTGAGCCAAAGTACTAGAGCCAACGACCATAAATAAAATCGTAGCTATAAAAACCTCTTGCGAATTTGTTTGAATAACTTTATAAAATATCCAGTTGATGACATATTTACCAAGTAAAAATAGCACAACAATAAGAATAATCGCACTTGTAAATGTCTTTAGCAAAAGCTCATTTATTGAAGCATCTTGCGAGCTAAACATATCTATCATAAGCAAAATAGGAATGACGGCAATATCTTGGAATAGTAAAATTCCAAGTGCTTTTCTGCCGTAAATTTTACTCACATCGCCACTATCGTTTAGCGTCTTTAGTACGATCGCAGTTGATGATAGTGCAAGTGCAAGACCTGCAATGAGAGCTGTTTCGTCTTTTAAGTGAAGGGCATAATAAAGCATCACACCCATTATAAAGCCACTTAAACAAACCTGTAATCCGCCGTTTAAAAAAACCTCTTTTTTCATGCCCATTAAGTGTTTAAAGCTAAACTCAAGCCCAATGGTAAACATCAAAAACGCGATACCAAATTCCGCGATATGAGAAATTTCATCATTGCTTTTTAGGTTGAAAAATTCTGATATAAGCGTACCTGTTACGATGTAGCCGATGATGGTTGGTATCTGAAATTTTTTAAAAATGACGTTTAATGCGACTGAGATCGCTGCAACAAGCAAGAAACCTTCTAAAATTTGTTCCATATATTATTTTTTGCCTTCGTAAAATACAAGATCAAAGCTACTTTTTCTTTTTACGAGCGATCTTTTGGTGTTAGTTTGACTGGTAGCTTCGTGCAATTTTTTATTTAGCTCATCAATAGTTGATTCTAAATCGTCAATTTTTTCTTTCAACTGAAGTATCACATCAACGCCGGCTAAATTTACACCAAGCTCACGGGTTAAATTTAGTATAGTTTTTACGCGATCAACGTCTTTTTGTGAGTAGAGCCTCATCTTGCCATCTGTTCTTGATGGCTCGATAAGCCCCTCTCTTTCGTATTGTCTTAAAGTTTGTGGATGTATGCTTAAAACCTTTGCAACAACGCTTATTAAAAAAAGTGGTTCTTCATAATTTTGCATTTTTTACTCCGGTAATTTTTCTTTTAACTCTTTTACTAAGCCTTCATCAAGCTCACTGATATTTGGAAGTTTTACCCTGGCTTTTAAGTAAAGATCCCCATAAATTCCGCTCTTTCTGTTTTGCACGCCATATCCTTTTAGACGGATCTTCGTGCCTGTTTTTGAGTTCTCAGCGATTTTAATCGTGACATCTTTTTTGTAAGTATGTACATCGACTTTTCCGCCAAAAAGCATAGTTTTTAGTGGAATTTCTATATCTTTATAAAGATTATCTCCGACTCTTTCATACTCGTCGCTTGGCTCAACACTAATAGCAAGTATAAGATCGCCTTTTTGACCACCAGCGCTTTTACCTTTGCCTTTTACACGAAGCTTCTCGCCGCCTTCTATGCCACTTGGAATTTTTATCTTAATGCTTTCGCCATTAAAATTTATCTTATGTTCACCGCCAGTTACAGCTACGTCAAATGGTATAGAAATTTTTGCATTTACGTCTAGATCAGCTCCGCCAAAGCCAAATCCACCACTACTAAATCCGTCAAAGCCTCCAAAATTACTACCAAATCCGCTGCTAAATTTAGCTCCACCGCCGCCAAAGCCACCTGAGAAGATATTCTTTAAAATTTCATTTAGATCACCCATATCGGCTGAGCTACTAGCAAAGTCGTGGAAATTTTGACCGCCAAACATAGTGTCACCGTACTGGTCGTATTGAGCTCGTTTTTTATCGTCGCTTAAAATTTCATAAGCAGCATTTATCTCTTTAAATTTATCTTCTGCTCCAGGGTCTTTATTGATGTCTGGGTGATATTTTCTGGCAAGTTTTCTATAAGCTTTTTTTATCTCGTCGCTTGAGGCACCCTTTGAAACCCCTAAAGTCTCATATAAGCTTTCACTCATATATTCTCCTTATATTTTTTTGATACGGATTATATCACAAAGCTTTAGTCTATGCAAGTCAAGTTTATTTTTGTTTAATAACAAGAAAAAGTGTTAAGATTTTATTTTTTCACTATATTTATAATTTGCAAAAATTTTTAGTTTAAAGGAAAAAAATGAAAAAGATTGTGCTAATTTCATTAGTAGCAGCTTCTTTTTTAGTGGGGGCTGATATTAAATTTAATGAAGCTAACTCTAATATCACGAGAGTCTCGCCACTTAGCGATAAAAATAGCGTACTTTCTTATTATGACTCGATTGCTCAGGCAAAGCTTTCAGTTGTAAATATTTCAACTACAAAAATGGTGAATAACGCTGGTATTGAGCAGATGTTTAACGACCCTTTTTTCAATGAATTTTTTGGATTTAACTTTGCAAAACCAAAAGAAAAAGAAAAAACTACTTCACTTGGTTCTGGCGTTATCATCTCAAATGATGGATATATCGTTACAAATAACCACGTTATAGAAGATAGTGATCAAATAGTTGTAACTCTTGCAAATGGCGGCAAAGAGTATAAAGCAAAGCTAATAGGAAGTGATCCAAAAACCGATCTAGCCGTCGTAAAGATAGAAGCAAACGGACTAAATGCGATCACTTTTGCGGATTCATCAAAGCTGCTTGATGCAGACGTCGTATTTGCAATAGGTAATCCATTTGGCGTTGGTGAAAGTATCACTCAAGGTATCATTTCAGGGCTAAATAAAGATAATATCGGCCTTAATCAATATGAAAATTTCATCCAAACAGACGCCTCGATAAACCCAGGAAATTCAGGTGGAGCTTTAGTTGATAGCAGGGGCTATTTGGTTGGAATAAACTCAGCCATACTTTCAAAAAGTGGCGGCAACAACGGTATTGGGTTTGCTATCCCATCAAATATGGTAAAAGATATCGCTAAAAAGCTGATAACTGACGGCAAGATAGAGCGTGGCTTTATCGGCGTTACGATTGCAAATTTAACTGATGAGCAAAAAGAGCTTTACACAAATAAAGAAGGTGCTTTAATAAGTGGCGTAGAGCAAGGCATGCCAGCAGATGAAGCTGGGCTAAAAAGAGGCGATTTAGTCATATCAGCTAACGATAAAGCTATAAAAAATGCAAATGATCTTAAAAATTTCATCGGCTCACTAACTCCAAATAGCAGCGTTGATATAACTTACGAGCGATCAAATAAAATAATGAATGCAAAAATCAAGCTTGCAAACGCTGATCACAATTCAAAAGACATAGCAAAAAGCATTATCATCGAAGGACTTAGCGTTAGTAATCTAAGCGATGAGATAAGATATAAATACAAAATCAGCCCAGATACTCAAGGCGTGCTAGTAACTGATGTAAAATCTGGCTCAAAAGCTGAAGACTTTGGCTTTGAAAGAGGCGACGTGATCGTTCAAGTTGGTGAAGAGAGCATAAAAGATCTTCAAACATTTGCAAATACAATCAAAAATACAAAAGGTAAAAAGACGCTAGTGTGGATAAATCGCGGTGGTATCATACAAGGCCTTGTTATAAAATAACCACTTAAGAGCTGAAATTTCAGCTCTTAACCCTTTTAAATTTTTAAAATCTTAATCTGCTATAATCCTTAAAAATAAATTTACAACAGGAAAGATCATGACTAGAATTTTAATGATAGAAGATGATATGGAGCTTGCTGAAATTTTAACTGAATATCTAGAAAACTACGATATTGAAGTAGTAACTGCTGAAGAGCCATATATCGGACTTTCTACGCTAAATACAAGTAAGTTTGACTTAGTGATACTAGATCTTACATTGCCCGGTATGGACGGATTAGAAGTTTGTAAAGAGATCAGGAAAAATCACAATATTCCTATTATCATATCAAGTGCAAGGCATGATATAACAGATAAGGTAAATGCCCTTGATAACGGAGCGGATGATTATTTACCAAAGCCATATGACCCACAAGAGCTTTTGGCTCGTATCAAAAGTCATCTAAGAAGGCAGAGTATCACCCCAGCAAATGAGGCGAGAAATTTAAATAAAGACCTAGTTTTAAAAGAATTTGAACATGAAATTTTATTTAAAGGCAGTGTCTTAAATTTAACTGCCGCAGAATACGACATCTTAAAATATCTACTTTTAAAAGAGGGCGGAGCGGTTACCAGAGAGGAGCTCATCTATAACTGCGAGAGCATAAATGAAGATAGCTCAAACAAAAGTATCGACGTCATCATCGGCAGAATTCGCCAAAAACTAAATGAAAATCCAAAAGAGCCAAAATATATCCATGCGATCCGTGGTATCGGCTACAAATTGGTTCTTTGATGCCAAGATCGTCTATTTTTATAACCATAACCTTTATCTTCGGACTCGCACTTGTTTCGATATTTCTAGCCTTTTTGTGGCTCATGGGCTTTGACAAGCAAAACTATACAAGAGAGCTAAATAACAAATACTCAAATGTTGCTAGGACAAATTTATTTTATATGGGTGGCATCATAAATAAAACTCAGTACGACCGCCAGCTTTCAAATATCGATATGCCAGAGATCAAAGACGAGAAGAAAAAAGATGAAATTTTAAAACAAGCGACCGTTTTAGAAGAAATTTCAAGCGATCTAGGTTCAAGTGCGATCTTGCTTTATGACAAGCATCATTACTTAAGGATTGAGCATTTAGACGAGTTAAAGCTTTTAATGGATAAAGAATTTCAGCCTTACAGATACGAGGTGATAAAGGCTGTTTTTCTGGTGGTTGCGGTCATTTTGCTAGGTGCTTACATTTTTGTCATATATAAGATAAAGCCGCTTAGAAAGCTAAAGCGTCAGATCGTAAAATTTGCAAATGGTGAGCTTGATGGTGTGCAAAACGTCGGCAATGGTAAGGATGAAATTTCTGAAGTTTCTGAAGCATTTTATGAGGCGGTTTGTCAGATAAAGGCGCTTAATGACTCAAGGCATCTTTTTTTAAGAAATATAATGCACGAGCTAAAAACTCCTATCACAAAAGGCCTGATAGCTGCTCAAATGATAGAAAAAAGTAAAAATCAAGAAAGGCTAATCTCTGTCTTTCACAAGCTTGAAAATTTAATAAACGAACTTGCAGCGATAGAGCAGATAACATCAAAAATAGGGCTTAGTAATAAAACGCCATGTTTTATGAGGGATCTCATCGATGAGGCAATCGATATAGCCATGGTTGAAAAAGAGTGTGTTGGTGTCAGTGAGCTTGATGAGGTTAGGGTGCTTGTTGATTTCAAGCTATTTTCAGTCGCTATAAAAAATATGATAGATAATGGCATAAAATACTCAACTGATAAGCACGTAAATATCGTTGTTAGCAAGGATCATATGAAATTTATAACTCAAGGCGAGAAGCTAAAAAATGATCTTGACTTTTATATTCAGCCATTTATCAAAGGAGAGGATACGCAAAAGAGTTTTGGCCTAGGTTTATATATTGTTAGCAATATACTTGATGCTCATGGACTCAAATTTAGATACGAATACAAAAACGGAATGAATGTCTTTGTTTTTGAAAATTTACAAGATATAATAGTGACTTAAATAAAACATAATAAACAAAAGAGGGCTAAAAATGGCAGCAAAAATTTTCTCACCAGTTGATATCTTATCAATAATAGATCTTGAAATAGCTTTTATAAATCGTTATAAAAATGTAAAAGATTATGCAAAAAATTTATCTTTGATATATTTTTCTTTGCCAAGTACTAAAGAGTATAGTGAGCTCTTTGAAAAATTTTTAAGACAAACTGACGTCGTTGTAAGAGAGAATGAACATTATGTGGTCGTGCTTCATGGAACAAATGAAAGAGGAGCTAGCGAACTATTATCAGGTATTCAGGAGTTTTTAAACGCTGAGCCAATTGATTTGATTGTAAGCTATCCAAAAGATGGAAGAAATGCTAAAGAGCTTACTACTAAGCTTCAAGATGAGATAAAAGATAATTACGGCGTATTGCTTGAAATGCTTTCAAATCAAGAAAAATTTGAAGCTTTTGAAAGCATGATTTAATATAATTTTGTGGAGTTTGTTTGGAGAATTTACTACTATTTTTTACAGTTTTGCTTATAACCAGTATTCTTCTTAGCAAGATCTCTGATAAATTTGGAATTCCATCTTTAATAATATTTTTAGGTGTTGGCATGCTGGCTGGCTCAGACGGGCTGCTTGGCGTAAATTTTGATGATCAAATGATCGCTCAAAATGTCGGCATGTTAGCACTTATTTTTATACTTTACGCTGGTGGGCTAGATACTGATTTTGCAGCGATTAAACCGATTTTTGGTAGAGGTTTAGCGCTTGCTACACTTGGTGTTTTCTTAACCGCGCTAGCCATCGCTCCAGTAGCAAAATATCTGCTTGATTTTACCTGGGCGGAGGCCTTTTTGCTAGGCTCCATCATCTCTTCAACGGACGCAGCAGCTGTTTTTGCCATACTAAGAGCCAAGAAAATTTCACTTAAAAATAGCATTGCACCATTGCTTGAACTTGAATCTGGCTCAAACGATCCAATGGCGATATTTTTAACTATGACGATCATTCAAATGATCTCACTAAATAGCACTCCAAGTGCGTCAGAGTGGGCGATTACACTGGTTAAGCAGTTTGGCATAGGTATCGCTATGGGCTATTTATTTGGCGTTGCTTTGCCAGCTATTTTTAATAGACTTCGCCTAAAAAGCTGGGGCCTTTATCCAGTTTTTTCTATCGCTTGGATATTGCTTTTATATACGCTTTGCTTTAAAATCGGTGGCAATGGCTATTTGGCTGTTTATATAGCTGGAATTTTCATAAACAAAAAAGAGTTTTCTCATAAGAAAAATTTAGTCGGTTTTCACGATGGTATCGCTTGGACGATGCAGATAGTTGTCTTTTTGACACTTGGTCTTTTGGTAAATCCCTCCGAGCTTCCAGCAACGGCGCTAATGGCGCTTGTTTTGGCATTATGGCTTATGTTTTTTGCAAGACCACTTGGTGTTTTTGCATCGCTTGCATTTTCA
Source organism: Campylobacteraceae bacterium (assembly GCA_902387145.1). GTDB lineage: Bacteria > Campylobacterota > Campylobacteria > Campylobacterales > Campylobacteraceae > Campylobacter_A. Next base: position 552,334 of record CABMKY010000001.1, read on the forward strand.
AAATTTAAGATAAATGAGCAAATTTTTATCTCTTGGGTTGGGCTAAGAGGCGTTGTGCCAGTTGTGCTAGCTACCTATGTTTATGTCGATGGCGTACGTGATGCGGATATGATTTTTAACATTATATTTTTTATGGTTTTGATTTCTATTTTGATACAGGGTATGTCACTTGGCTTTGCAGCTGATAAATTTAAGGTCAAAGAGAGCGAGCAAGAGGATGTTAAGCCGGTAGAAAACTCTCCGATCCTAAGCTACACACTTCGTCAGCATACCATTCACTATGGCTCAAAACTAATTGGCAAAGATTTGGCTCAGCTTGAGCTTCCAGCTGAGTTTTTAATAATCCTAATAAAGCGTAAAAACGAGTATCAAAAGCCGACTGGCTCAACAATCTTTGAAGAAAATGATCTGTTACTGATACAATGCGAAAATCAAGTGCTTTATCAAGATACGATTAAATATTTGACCTATTAAAATTTTGATAAAACTTACCATATTTTATTTCTCTTTGCAAATTTTAAAACTTTACTCACTCTCCTTAGCAGACTACTAAATTTAGGCTACACTTCGTTTAGCACTAAATTTAGAGCCGTGATATGCTAGCTCGTAAATTTTAAAATCTACTTGGCTTTTAACAAAACACTTGCAGTGTGATACATTTTTAGTGTATGAAAAAATTTACATTGATTTCTTCTAAATGATGATTTAAATTTCTAGCCCAAGATGAGCTAGAAAAAAATAGAAAATTCTATTCTAAGGCTTGAGCCAGATCAGCTATCAGATCCTCTGCATTTTCAAGACCTATGCTAACTCTTATTAGCTCTTTTGTGATGCCGGCTTTTATAAGCTCTTCACTGCTTAGCTGCTGGTGAGTCGTTGAGGCTGGGTGTGTGATGAGCGACTTTGTATCGCCGATATTTACCACGATCTTAAAGAGTTTTACGCGTTCTAGCATCTTTTTTGCACGCTCGAAGCTATCAGTTTCAAAGCAAAATAACCCATTTGCCATGCCGTCTTTAAAGTATTTTTGCGCCTTTGCGTGATCTACGTTGTCGGCAAGCCCAGGATATGCCACACTCTTTATATGCTTGTGAGAGTTTAAAAATTTAGCCACTTTTAGCGCATTTTGTGAGTGTCTCTCAACCCTAACAGCAAGCGTTTCAAGCCCTTGTATGAGCTGCCAAGAGTTAAACGGAGATATTACAGCGCCGATGTCACGCACGATAGCAAGCCTCATTCTTAGCGTGTAGATGTCAAAACGATCCGTCATATCAGCATAGACGATGTCGTGATAGCTCGCATCTGGCACATTAAAATGCTCATATCTCTTGTTGCCTTTTAGCTTTTCGTTTAGGTGATTTGCACTTATGACCACACCTGCTAGGCTAAGACCCTGACCGCTCATATATTTGCTAGCACTATGCACGCAAACATCGACGCCGTGGCGAAGTGGCTGAAAGATGATAGGCGTTGGCACGGTGTTATCGGTGATGCTAATGATGCCATATTTGTTTGAAATTTCTACGATTTTTTCTATATTTGGGATAGAAATTTGCGGATTTGAAAGTGTTTCAAAAAATATAGCCCTCGTTTTATCATCTATAAAACTTTCCAGATCATCGGCCGTATCGCTGTCAAAGACTCTGGCCTCTATGCCAAATCTCTTTAGCGTGTGCGTAAAAAGCACCGTCGTGCCGCCATAAATTTTTTTGGCAATGATGATGTTATCGCCTGCTTGGGCTAAATTTATGATGCTATAAAACAAAGCTGACTGACCGCTTGCAGTAGCTATCGCAGCGGCTCCGCCCTCAAGTGCAGCGACCCTTTTTTCAAAGATGTCTGTCGTTGGATTGCCAAGTCTTGTGTAGATGTGGCCACCATCTTTTAGATCGAACCTAGCAGCGGCTGTCTCGGCACTTCCAAAGTCGTAAGCCGTGCTTTGAAAAATAGGCACAGCCATCGTGCCAAAGCCCTCGTGTGTATCGTAGCCTACGTGGATCGCAGCGGTTTCTTGCCTCATTTTTGCTCCTTTTAAGGTAATTTTGGCGTAAATTATACATTAGCAAAGCCAAAATTTAGGGGATAAAATCAATTTTTGATATAATTTGCCAAAAAAAGGAAAAATTTGAACCAAGTCACGGACAAATTTAAACGTGTAAAATATCTTCGTGCGCTAGAAAAATTTGCAAAATCAGCGATAAATGGCTTAAAAAGAGATGATTTTGACGAGGCTGAATTTCGCCAAAGAGTGGAGAAAAACGCAAAAGTCATCGAAAAAGTCGAGGCTGTCTATCTTGATCAGCCATACTCAAAGGCGCTAGAAAATTTTATAAATTTGCTTATCAAAAACGCCCCAAAAGAGGAGCTTTTAAAGGCGGCAAACCTACTTGATAAGCTCAAAAATCAAAAGACATATAAAAAAGAAAAACATAAAAATAAATTTAAGGATGAGGATTGAAAGTAGTTATTTTCGATATGGACGGCACGGTGATCGATAGCGGCGAGGCGATATATAAAACGGTAAATGAAGTAAGAGATGAGCTAGATTTACCACCACTTGAAAAAGAATTTATCATAAAAGCGATCAATGAGCCAGGTAGAAATTTGCCCCTTGAGTTTTACGGCATAGACACTCCAAGTAAGAGTTTAAAAGAGGGTTTTGAAGAGAAATTTAAGAAATTTTACGATGAGTGTGCGACTACATATGAGGGCGTAAAAGAGCTTTTGCGAAAGTGCAGAGAGGCTCACTACAAAGTCGTTTTGGCAAGTAATGCACCACATGACACGTTAGAGAAAATTTTAAAGAAAAATGAAATTTATGAGCTATTTGACGAGGTCATCGGCGCTAGCAAGGAGATACCACAAAAGCCTGATCCTGCGATGCTTCACCTAGCTGTTAGTAAAACTAAAGCTAGTAAGGCGATCTTTATTGGAGATAGCCTAAAAGACGAGCTAGCAGCCAAAAATGCAAATATGCCTTTCTTGCAAGTTAGCTGGGGATTTGGCGAGGAGAGCAAAACAGCGACTTATAATGCCAAAAACGTTAGCGAGGCTTGGGAGATAATATTAAATTTTTAACTTAGTTTTAATTGGCTATAATCTTAAGAAATTTTCAAAGAAACAGCGATGATAGATATATTTGAGGGCAGTGCGAGGGATAAATTTTATGACATTTTGTTTAACGCAAATGCCGTTTTGGTTAAAAACGAGATAGATAAAATTTTTGAGAAATTTGTGGCTATGAGTGAGCTTTGCGAAAAGCATGGCGTTAGCGAAGACGAGATCAGAAATTTTATAGCCTTAGAGCAAGATAAAATTTATAACGGAGTAAATGACCTATATATCGAGCTTAGTGGAGAAATTTTAAGTCAAAATGAGTAGAATTTTTGCACTTGTAGCCCTGCTTGTGGCTCTTATTTTTGCTAAGGAGCCAAATTTTGACCCAAGTGCAATTCACACATTTGAGCTTAAAAAAGATGAGTGGGCGAGGGTTTTTATAACTGAAAAACGAACTCAAAGGGTCGAGACATTTGATTTTCGCTGGACACTATTTGATAGCACAAATATCACCGTGCAAAGCTTTTTTAGACGCTATCCAAGGCAGATGGTCTTTTCGCTAAGACAAGGACAAAACACCTATATGCAGCGAGTTTTGCCTGATTTTACGATGCCGCCAAATGAGAGCGTAAGCCTTTATATATCATTTATTGATTTTAAGGATAAAAAGGCGCATTTTAGGGTGGCTCTGCTAGATGAGAGCAAGCGTGTGGATGTGGGTTTTAGAGATCCAGATGAGGCTAAATAGAAGGATAAAAATGGATAAAATCGATGAAATAATGGGTAAATTTATAAGCGAGCTTGGCTACAAAGAGGCGTTTGAGATGTTTTTAAAGATAAGCTCAGGCAAGAAGCTACGCTCAAAACTTCTTTTAAAAATCGCAGGAGAGAGCGAAATTTCACTTAAACTTTGCGCTATCATCGAGCTCATCCACCTTGCAAGCTTACTGCACGACGACGTCATAGACGAGGCAAATATAAGGCGTGGCAAGCCAAGTATAAACGCACTTTTTGGTAGTAAAAACTCGGTTATGTTGGGCGACATCCTCTACTCAAAGGCTTATTTTGAGCTTACAAAATTTGATCCAAGTATCGCGGCTATCATCTCAGATGCAGTCAGCAAGCTAAGTATCGGCGAGATGATGGATGTGAAAATGGCTGAAAATTTTAATGAAAACGAGCAAGAATATTTAAAAATGATCTACTATAAAACAGCTGTTTTGATAGAAGCCACGGCTATTTGCGGGGCAAAGCTAGCTGGCAAAGATAGTGAGAAATTTGGAATTTATGGCAAAAATTTAGGTCTTGCGTTTCAGATCGTTGATGACATCTTAGACATAACTCAAGATGAGAAAACGCTTGGCAAGCCAGCACTCAATGACTTTGTCGAAGGCAAAACTACACTTCCTTACATTTATCTTTATAAGAGCTTAGACGAAGCTGGTAAGACAAAGCTTAGATCGCTTTGGTCAAAGAAGCTAAATGCTGGCGAAATTTCATGGCTAAAAGAGGAATTTATTAAGACAAATTCTCTTCAAAAAGCAGTAAATGAAGCAAAAAGGCTTGGAAATGAAGCGATAGAAGCGATAAAAGAGTATAAAAACGCTGAGCTTGAAGGGATCATAAAAAGCATGATAGATAGGGAATTTTGATGCACTATTTAGATATAAGTTTTACATATAAAAATACTGATATTTCAGTTAGAGAAAAGCTTGCATTTGATAGCGATGAGAAAAAAGAGCAAATTTTAAAACTACTAAGATCAAACAAAAGCATAAACGAATGTATGGTTTTAAATACATGCAACCGCGTCGAGATAATTGCAAGCGTTAGTGATCTAGAAAGTGCAACGACGCATGCATTTAGGTGTATGTCTGTATTTTCAGGTGTTTTTGAAGATGAGCTTTATGAAAGGGCTGATATTTATGAAGATAGCGGAGCCGTGCACCACCTCTTTGCCGTGGCAAGCTCGCTTGATAGCCTAGTTGTCGGCGAAACACAGATCGTTGGACAGCTAAAAAATGCCTTTAAATTTGCTTACGATAGCTCAGCTTGCGGCGAACAAATCAGTAAAATCATCCACTATGCATGTAAATGCGCTGCTAAAGTTAGAAATGAAACTCAAATTTCTAAAAACCCGATCTCTGTTTCAAGCGTAGCTGTGGCAAAAGCAAAAGAAATTTTTGGCACGCTTGAAGGTAAAACGGCTATCGTTATAGGCGCTGGCGAGATGGGCGAACTAGCAGCAAAACACCTAATCTCAAGTGGCGCAGAGGTGATCATTATAAACAGAAGCTCCGAGCGTGTTGAGCAGCTAGTTGATAGCCTTGGTGACAACGCTAGCTGGGATAGCATTTTAAAATTAAAAGAGTATGTGAATAATTATGATCTAATATTTTCAAGCACCGCAGCCCCGCACGCTATCATCACAAACGCTATAATCGAACCAAGAGAATTTCACAGATACTTTTTTGATATTGCCGTACCAAGGGATATTGACCTTATAAATACGGAATTTATTAGCGTCTATACGGTCGATAGTTTAGAGGAGATAGTAAGGAAAAATTTAGCCCTAAGAGAGGAGCAAGCACAAAAGGCTTATTCGATCGTAGGTCAAGGCACAAGCGAATTTTTAAAAATTTTAAAAGAAGATATGAGTGTGCCACTCATAAAATCGATCCGCAAACAAGCTGAAATTTGTGCTAAAAACGAGCTAGAAAAGGCGATAAAAAAAGGATATTTAAAGCATAGTGATTATGAGGAGGCACAAAAGCTCATTCATCAAGTTTTTAAAGCCTTCTTACATCAGCCAACGATGAAGCTAAAAAGTCTTGCGGATGAGGAGAGATCTAGTGAGCTTTCAAATGGGGTTAGATTTTTATTTGATATAAAAGAAGAGCAAAATTTTCAAGTGGGAGATATAGATGAGATTTAGTAAATTTTATGCACCAACTACCAAAGAAGCACCAAAAGACGCCTCTTTACCAAGTCATAAATTTTTAATAAGAGGTGGATTTGTCGAGCAGATAGGCTCAGGGCTTTACAACTATCTACCGCTTGGAAAGATCATGCATGAGAAAATTTCTCGCATCGCGCGAGAGGAGATGGATGAGGCTGGTGCGCTAGAGGTGAGCTTTAGCGTGGTCACTTCAGGCGAGCTTTGGAAGCAAAGTGGACGTTACAATGTCTTTGGCAAGGAGCTTTTGCGTTTTAAAGATAGAAAGGATAATGACTTTGTTATAAGCCCGACAAACGAAGAGGCAGCCGTTGCTTTGGTACGTGGCAAGGTGACTAGCTACAAGCAGCTACCGCTAAATTTATACCAGATAAACACCAAATTTCGTGACGAGGCGAGACCACGCTTTGGCTTGCTAAGAGGGCGCGAATTTACGATGAAAGATGCTTATAGCTTTCACTCGAGCAAAGAGGATCTAAAGCGTGAGTTTGACCTTATGGAGGCAACTTATAGTAAGATTTTTACCCGTTTGGGGCTAAATTTTAGAGCTGTTGAGGCTGATAGCGGAGCCATTGGCGGTAGCGGCAGTAAAGAATTTATGGTGCTTGCAAGTAACGGCGAGGACGACATCCTTTGCTGTGAGGCTTGCAGATACGCTGCAAACGTTGAGGCTGCAAGACGCAAACCAAGAGTTAGCGAGGCTGAGGCGCCAGAGGCGGACGCGGCTAAATTTCTAACGCCAAATGCAAAAACGATAAAAGATGTGGCAGAGTTTTTCAAAGTTAGCGAGTTTTACTGCATAAAAGCTGTTATGAAAAAGGCGATCTATGAGGATAAAGAAGAAGTTGTGGTCTTTTTTGTAAGGGGCGATGATGAGCTTCAAGAGACAAAGGCACAAAATGCTTGCAAGGCGCTCGAACTTGTCGATGCTAGCGAAGAAGAGATTATAAAAGCTGGGCTTGTGGCTGGATTTTGCGGGCCAGTTGGGCTAAAAGATGTGAAATTTTACATAGACAACGAGCTAAAAGGCGCAAATAATATGATATGTGGTGCCAACGAAAAGGATTACCACTTTGTTGGCGTTAGTGTTAGCGGATTTAACGAAGAGAGATTTAAAGACCTTGTAAAGGTAAAAGAGGGTGATAAATGCCCAGAGTGTGGCGGAAATTTAAAACTTAGCAAGGGTATAGAAGTTGGTCATATCTTTCAACTAGGCGATAAATATTCAGCTGCTATGAATGCGACATATCTTGATGAAAACGGCAAGGCAAAGCCATTTTTGATGGGCTGCTACGGCATCGGTATCAGTAGGCTGATTGCCGTAATGATAGAGGCTAGCCACGATGAGAAGGGCTGCATCTGGAAAAAAGGGTGCGCACCGTTTGACGTGGAGATCATCATTTCAAATTTAAAAGATGAAGAGGGCGTAAAATTTGCATTTGAGCTTTATGAGAGCCTTAAAAAAGCTGGCGTTAGCGTCATCATCGATGATAGAAACGAGAGATTTGGCGTTAAGATGAATGACTTTGAACTCATCGGCTTCCCTTATGCGCTGCTTGTGGGTAAAGAATTTGCAAATGGCAAGGTTGAGTTTATAACAAGAGATGGTTTAAGCAAAGAAACGATCGGCGTAAACGAAGCCTTTAAAAAGATAAAAGAAAGCTTATGAGATTTTTTGCATTTTTGTTTTTTTTGATAGAAGCGATATTTATCTATCTTTTTGTTGATAAATTTGGCTTTTTAAACTACTTTCTTGAGGTGCTGGTCTCTGGATTTGTTGGCATCGCACTTCTTTTTAATGCTGGATTTTCTAGTTTAAATTCGCCTCAAGTGGCGTTTAAAAGCTTTCTTGGCGGAAATTTATTCAGCCAGTTAGGGCTTAGCTTTGGTGGAATGCTTTTATTTTTGCCAGGAATTTTAACAGATATTTTTGGCATAGCCGTAGTCGTTTTTTCTTTGATATTTAAGAAAAATGTAGCAAAAAACGAGAGTTATCAGGAGTTTAAATTTCAAAATTTTAGCGAGCAGAGTGCTAATAAAAAAGATGATGGCGAGATCATCGATGTTGAGGTCATAGAAGAGCCAAAAAGAGTAAATTAGGAGAGATGATGAAAGAGATAAAAATAGCAACTAGAAAGAGTATCTTAGCTCTTTGGCAAAGCGAGCATATCAAAGCTAGAATAGAATCAAAGCATAATGATATAAAAGTTGAGCTTGTTGGCATGAAGACAAAGGGCGACGTGATCCTTGATACGCCACTTGCGAAGATCGGTGGCAAAGGGCTTTTTACAAAAGAGCTTGAAGATAGCATGCTAAAAGGCGAGACTGACATCGCCGTGCATAGCCTAAAAGACGTCCCTGTAGTCTTTCCAGAAGGACTTAAACTTGCTGCCATTTGCTCACGTGAGGACACAAGAGATGCGATGATAAGTGAGAAATTTGCTAAATTTAGCGACCTACCGCACGGCGCAAAAGTTGGCACAACGAGCCTACGCCGAAAGATGCAGCTACTTATCATGAGGCCTGATCTTGAGATCATCTCGCTTCGTGGAAACGTACAAACTAGACTTAGAAAGCTAAAAGAGGGTGAATTTGTTGCGATCATTTTGGCTATGGCTGGCATAAACCGCCTAAATTTGAAGACTGAAGTGGCACATATCTACACATTTGGTTTTGACGAGATGATACCTGCGATGGGGCAGGGCGCTCTAGGAGTTGAGGCTAGAGATGAAAAGCAAATTTTAGAGCAGATTGATTTTTTAAACGATGAAAATGCGGTTATAGAAACGACTATCGAGCGTGATTTTGTAAGCGTTTTGGAGGGCGGCTGCCAAGTGCCAATAGGCATAAGTGCAAGACTAAAAGGCGATGAAATTTCTATCGATGCGATCGTTGGTCTGCCTGATGGAAGTGAGTTTATAAAAGATAGCTTAAAGACTAGCAAAGATAAATTTCAAAGTGTCGGCAAGGAGCTAGCACATAAATTTATAGAAAAAGGGGCGAGAGAGCTGCTAAAACGCGCCGAGGAGATGGCGTAGAGGCGTGTTTGAGCTAAATTTTAAAGCAAAAGCCATAGCCGCTACCAAAAATAGCAAAGACAACTACTATATGATCGGTCTTGCAGACGACAAATACGACTACAAAAACTACATAATCTTTCAAAGACCGATCAAACTCAAAAAAGATGACGACGAAAACGCCGACATAAACGGCCTATACGCAGAGTGCAACGGCGATATTTGCTACAACGCTTGCAAAAAGGTGAAGATCACTGATAAAACTATCATTTTTGAGGTGCAAGATAGCCGCATTTGCATTGATATTGAGGATGTAAAGCTTAACGAGCGCTTTATGAAATATAGCAAAGAGATATTTGGCGAGTTGTTGTAGTAGCTATAAATTTAATCATTAGCCTGCTGTTGCGCCACTTCTTTAGCCGTGATGATAGAGCGTAAATTTATTATCTTTGCGATAAAAACAGACACGTACAAACTGCCTATGTATGCAACAATAAAATATTAGCATCGCCTTTTTTATCAAATTTTAGCTATCATCTTTAAAAATTTAAGGGAAAAATATGGACTACATCAAGCTTTTAAAAGAAAATAATCTACTTCGTGTTATCGACGAGCCAGTAGATATTGATCTTGAGATCGCACACGCTAGCTATATCGAGGTCAAGCGTGAGGGTTCGCAAGCGCTACTTTTTAAAAACCCAGTTTGCAAAAAAACTGGGCGTAAATTTGCCCCAGTGCTTACAAATATCTATGGCTCAAAACGCGCGCTTGAGCTTATCTTTGGGCTAAAGCCTGATGAGATCGTAGCCGAGATAGAAAAGCTTTTAAAGCCCAAAAAACCTAAAAATTTAAAAGAAAAGCTTGATTTTTTAGCCTATCTTTTTAATATGAGAAAAATTTTTAATAAAAGGCTAAAAGGTGAGGGCGAGTGCCAGCAGGTAAAATTTATAGGTGAGGAGGCTGATCTTTTGAGCCTACCTGTGCTAAAGACGTGGCCACATGATGGTGGCGCTTTTATTACAATGGGGCAGGTCTATACGCAAAGCTTGGACGGCGCTTTACAAAATTTAGGCATGTATAGACTGCAAATTTATGACAAAAACCGCCTTGGCATGCACTGGCAGATACATAAAGACGGCGCAAATTTCTTTCACGAGTATAAGCGTGCAGGCAAAAAAATGCCAGTCTCTGTAGCTATTGGCGGCGATCCACTCTACATCTGGTGTGGGCAAGCGCCGCTTCCAAAGGGAGTTTTTGAACTTTTGCTTTATGGTTTTATCCGCAAAGAGCCAGCCAAACTTGTAAAATCCTTAACAAATGAAATTTACGTCCCGTACGATGCAGACTACGTAATAGAGGGCTTTGTGGATACGGCTAAGTGTGAGCTTGAAGGTCCATTTGGCGATCACACTGGCTTTTATACGCCTATCGAGCCTTTTCCAGTGATGGATGTAACGGCGATAACTAGCAAGCGTGAGCCGGTATTTCACGCGACTGTGGTTGGAAAGCCACCACTTGAGGATAAATATATGGGCTGGGCGACTGAGCGGGTTTTTTTGCCGCTTTTGCGAACGACCGTGCCTGAGCTTTTAGACTACAACATGCCTGAAAATGGCGTTTTTCACAACCTAATTTTAGCCAAGATAAATACGCTCTATCCAGCTCATGCAAAGCAGGCTATGCATGCATTTTGGGGTGTTGGACAGATGAGTTTTGTAAAACATGCCATTTTTGTTGGAGCCAATGCGCCTGAGCTTAAAGATTATGATGAATTTACTAACTTTGTTCTAAATCGTTTTGGTAGCCAGAGTGTGCTAATAAGCCAAGGTGTATGCGATCAGCTTGATCATGCTAGTCCAAATTCGTGTTTTGGTGGCAAACTCGGTGTAGATGCGACGCAAGACTTTTGTAAATTTAACCCTGTGATTTTAAGCGACAGCGAGCTTTTGGCTAAATTTCAAAGCGTTACGCCAAATGTAAAAGAGCTTAAGCAGTTTAAAACGGATACCAAAACGCCTATTTGTGTGGTGAAATTTGAAAAAGATTGTGTGGTAAAAGAGCTTTTTGACAAGCTTTTGACATTTAGAGAATTTTTCAAACTCCTCATCGTTGTGGATATGCAAAATCACCTTGAAAACCCATATATGCTACTTTGGCGCGTGACAAATAACATCGATGCCTTGCGCGATATTTTCATAGATGGTGAAAATTTCTGCGTAGATGCCACTAGCAAAGATGAGCGTGAGGGATATACACGTGGCTGGCCGTTACAAACTGATTGTGACCATGAAGTGGTTGCTGATCTAGTTAAGCGCGGCATAGTAAAAGATGAGCCAGAGTTATTTAAAAAATTTGAAATATTTGGATAGCTTTGAGGTGCTCAAGCAAATTTATAAATTTTGCTTTTTGTTGTGGATTTAAAATTTTTAATAAGACTTGCTTAGTCAAATGCTAGTGTTTTTTATACTGATTAAAAAATAGCTTTTAGACTAGGTCTAAAAGCTTAATTTGTTTTTAGCTCTCTTTTAAGAGTTTGCTTGCGAGCATATCGGCTTTTGCTTTATCTGTATCTTTTTTTACGGATTTATAAATTTTAGATATATAATTTTCCAAAACTTCGTGGCAAGATATTACTTTTTCGTTTTCACTTCTTGCTACTTTTACGTATTCACCGCTATTTTGTAGCTCAAAAGCTAGGTCATTATCGCTTAGCTGAAGCTCTAAAATTTCAAGCAACCTCTCTTGAAGTCTTGGTTCAAAAATAGGAGTCATAAGCTCCAAGCGACGCTCTAGATTTCTTGGCATCCAGTCAGCACTTGAGATATAAATTTTTGGATTGGCGTGCTTGAAATATAAAATTCTAGCGTGCTCTAGGTATTTACCGATGATGGAGCGAACTTTTATATTTTCGCTTTTGCCTTTTATGCCAGGCCTTAGTCCGCACACACCACGAACTATGAGATCGATCTTCACACCTGCGTTTGATGCGCGGCTAAGCTCATTTATCACATCTTCGTCGATTAGCGCATTCATTTTGGCAATGATCCTACCCTCGCTGCCTTTGCTAGCTTCCACTCTTATCTTTTCGATAATGCGCTCTTTTATCTGAAAAGGCGACATGCTAAGAGCGTTTAGACGGCGATTTTTATTATATCCTGAGAGGATGTGAAAAAATGAGGTCGTATCCTGGCTAAATTCTTCTTTGCTTGTAAATAGGCTCACGTCGGTGTAAATTTTAGCCGAACTGCCGTTGTAGTTGCCTGTACCAAAGTGCATATAAAATTTAAGCTTATCGCCGATTTGGCGAATGACTTGGCTAACTTTTGCATGTACCTTAAAGCCTGTGATGCCATATATCACGTGCGCTCCAGCATCTTCAAGTGCCTTTGCCCAGTGTAGGTTGTTTTCCTCATCAAACCTAGCTTTTAGCTCAACCATCACGGTTACTTGCTTGCCATCGCTTGCGGCATCTATCAGACTTTGAATTATTGGTGAGCTTTTATCGACTCTATAAAGTGTCATTCGAATAGATATGACTTTTGGGTCTTTGCTGGCTTCTTTGATAAAGCTTACAACTGGATCAAAGCTCTCAAATGGATGCACTAGCAGCACATCTTCTTTATCTATGGCGTCAAACACAGATATGCCATTGCCAAATGGTGGTAGCGTTTTTGGAACGTAAGGCGCATTTGCCAGGTGGGTAAAATTTTTACTTCCAGCTATCTCCCAAAGCGAGCTAAGAGTGAGCGGAATACTTGAAAAATAGACATCTTTATGAAAAATTTTCATATGAAAATTTAAGAAGTCCAAGATATCAGCGTCTACGTTTTTATCGATTTGCATACGAACAAAAGCCCCTTTTCTGCGAAGCTTTAGCCCTTGCTCAAGTATCATCATAAAATCATCCGCTTCTTCTTCTTCGATGACGATATCGGCATTTCTCGTCACTCTAAAAGCAGCCGAGCTAAGTAGCTTATATCCTGGGAAAATTTCTTCTGCATGGCGATGCACGATCGTTTCAATCGGTACAAAAACATTGCTACTTGGCTGTGTAAAACGTGGCAAGACTCTTGAAATTCTTATCATGCCGTATTTTAAAATTTCTGGATGCTCGATATCAGCAAGTTTAACGGCAAGAGAGAAGCTAAGGTTGTTTAGATGCGGAAATGGATGAGTCGCATCGACAGCGATAGGAACGATGACTGGCAAGATATTTGAGAAAAAGTATTCGTCGCATTTTTGTTTCAAACTATCATCAAGCTCGTCATAATTTTTTATAAAAAGTCCCTCTTTGCTAAGAGCATTTACTGTTTTTTTATAGTGATCTTCTACTAAATTTTGCTCATTTTGTAGATATTTTCTAATCTCTCTTAGCTGATCAAGTGGACTCATACCATCGCCACTGCTTGTAGTAGCTCCAGCTGCGAAAAGCTGCTTTAGGCCAGCGACTCTTATCATATAAAACTCGTCTAGATTTGTCATATAAATGGCTATAAATTTTAGCTTTTCAAGTAAAGGGATTTCCTTTTCACACTGAGCGAGCACCCTTGAATTAAAGCGTAGCCAGCTTAATTCTCGGTTTATAAAAAGAGTTTCGTTTTCGCTCATCATCTTCTCCTTGTGTTTTTTGGTTATTTTATGATAAATGCGGTTATAAAGTTCTTACTTTATTTAAAATTTTGGTTACAATAAGCCAAAACTTAAATTTAAAGGCTTATTATGTCTGATTATGTGATATTAGTTGGTATCTTTTTAGTGGCAGTCGTTGTTTTTGCGCTTATTAAAAAGATATCGTTTTAGCTTTTAAATTTCTCCCACCACAAATAAGCAAAGATAAGCCCAAAACCCTTGACTTTGCTCTCGTCAAAGGCAAATTTCATCATATCTTCTCGTTTTATGAAAACAAGCTCGATATCTTCGCCGTCGACGCCACCGCCAGAATTTACCTTCATGCTCTCATCGATCTTTGCGTAAAACATCGTTTGCATATTGCCTCCAAAGCCAAAAGCACCGTATGTCATCGTGATACGCTCTATATCTTTTAGCTCATAGCCCACTTCTTCGATCGCCTCTTCTCTGGCTGTTTGCTCTTCGCTTAGTCCTTTATCCATAAGCCCTGCGCAAAGCTCGTAAGTAAAGCCTTGCTCATTTGTTTTGACGCCTTCTTTCTCTTGCGAGTACCAAACAGCCGGGCGAAACTGCTTTACAAACAAAAAGGCATCTTTTTGCTCGTGATATAAAAAAATACTAACGCTATTCATCACTTTTACGCAGTCCCAATCTCTTTGGACGCTATTTTGCATAAATTTCATCTTAAATGGCTTTAGGTATTTTGATTCACCAAGAGGCAGAATTTCTAAATTAGTTATAGTAGTATCCATTTTGCAAGTCCTAAAAAGCTAAAAAATCCTATAGCATCAGTAAAAGTAGTAAGAATGACGGCTGAACCGACTGCAGGATCTATGTTAAAGCGCCTTAGCGTCAAAGGTATGATCGTGCCAAAAAAGCCAGCAAAGAATAAATTCGTAACCATGCTAAGCCCGATAACAACGCCAAGCATACCTTTGTCAAACCAAACAGAGGCGATTATGCCCATTACCACACCAAAGATTAGTCCATTTATGAGTGAAATACTAACCTCACGTTTTAAGACATTTTTGGCATCTTTAAACTCGATCTCACCAAGTGCTAAACGGCGAACCGTAACGGCAAGCGCTTGTGTGCCAGTATTTCCACCCATTGACGCAACTATTGGCATTAAAACAGCAAGAGCGACGTAGGCTGCGATTGTCTCGTCAAAAAGTCCGATTATGGATGAGCTAAAAAGAGCTGTTAGTAAATTTACACCAAGCCAAACCGCACGACCACGACCAGCCTTAAAAAGCGTATCGTCCTCTTCTGACTCGTCATCAACGCCGGCTAGGTTATAAATTTGCTCAGTTGCACTCTCTTGAATGTAGTCGTGAATATCATCAGATGTTATACGACCTAGTAGTATGCCAGTGCTACTTGTAACTGCAATAACGTTTAGATCGTACTCTTGAAACATATCAGCGACATTTTGCATAAGATCCATATCATTTGCAACGTGTGGCTTGTAGTGATCGATCTGCGCTGACTCGATATTTTGCTTTAGCGTCTTTGTAAAATCAAAAAGTATAAGATCTTCAAGCGGAATAGCGTATTGTAAAACGCCATTTTTATCAATAATAAAAAGCTGCGAGATATTTTCCAGCTTACCTTCTTGCTTTTCTCGTCTAAGTCTTGCTACTGCATTGCCAAGCTTTTCTTCAAGATGAGCCGAAAAAAGCTCTGTTTGCATGTGCGCACCAGCTCTGTCTTCTTCGTAGCTTCTAAGTCTTAAAATTTCATTTTGGTTTTCTCTATCAAGCTCATTAAAAAGCTCTCTAGCTTTATCCTCGTCGATATCCTCGATGTATTGAAGCAAGTCAGTCGCATCATCACTCTCTAGCTCTTCAAGTGCTTCTACGATTTTTTCAGCTGGAAGCTGTTCGATCACGTCTTTTAGCATGTGATCAGGTAGCTCAATAGCAACATCACCTAAAATTTCAGGATCTAGCTTCTCAAGATAGTGAGCAAAAAGCTCCTCATCGTGTTTCTTTAGTGTTTTTAGGTGTTGGGCTAGCTCATAAGGTGAGAGTTCATTATCTTCTAAATTTTCATCTAAATGCTGATCTATCAGCTCTTTTGCTTCATCTAGTTCTTGATTCAAAATTTGCCTTTAAAATTCTATTACGTTAGGGAAAAATTCCACTTTGTGGTACCCTTTTTCATTATTTAAAGCATTTTTTATTAGCTCGTCATTTTTGCTAACAACTGCTTTAAATTTAGCCGATTCTTTCTTATCCTCAAGGCTTTTAACGACCTTTATTGCACTTTCTGGATTGATAGGTTTATTGTCCCTATAAAGACCAAAATGAAGGTGTGGTCCTGTGCTCATACCGCTTGTGCCAACGTAAGCTATAAGCGTGCCTTGCTTGACTTTTAAACCACCTTTTATGCCTTTAGCAAAGCCATTTAGGTGAGCATAAAGTGTCTCATAGCCACCAGCATGAGAGATGATAACGGTTCTGCCATATCCACTTTTTTGTCCGACAAATTTAACCGTGCCATCGCCCGCAGCTTTGATTGGTGTGCCTTTTGGAGCACCGTAGTCAACGCCAAGGTGTGCTCTATATCTTTGGAGGATCGGATGCCATCTTTTTAGGGTAAAAGCTGATGTGATTCTGGCGTTTGCAAGAGGGCGAACTAGTAAAAATTTATCATTTTTTTTACCGTTTTTATCATAAAATTTATCTTCAAATTTATACATAACATATCGTTTATTTTTCGTTTCTATCATCGCAGCATAAATTTCTGGAGTGCCAAAAGAGCGGCCCATACGTATTTTTTGATTATAAACGATAGCAATCGTATCGCCTTTATTTATCTTTTTAAAATCAATGCCACTTCCTTTAAAAATTTCTTTAAAGCCAAGAGCTAGCGTGCCAGAGCCAGTGTAGTCAAAAATGTCTTCAGAGACTGATTTGTCCACCTTTAAGGCTAAAAATTTATCCTCACTTTGATAAGAGATGGGGAGAAATTCGAGCTTAAATTTATCATTATCATCTCTAAAAATATGCATTTGAAGCTCGTCACTAACAGGGATTAGTACTTGTTTGGTGTTGCCATTGTCGTCTTTGTAAATTTGATACTTTGTGCCAGCGATGATCTCTTCTGTTAGTTCTTGATCTTCGGTTGCTAAGTTATAGTAAAGTGAAAGTGGGATTTTGTTTGTCTCTAAGAAATTTAAGAAGTTACTTCCATTTGGCCAGCTAAGCTCGTCGACACTTGGCTTTATAGCGTATAAATTTATAGATAATATTGCAAAAATTATAAAAATACGAGGCATTAATGTCCTTTTAAAAAGCTGGTGGGATTTTAACTAAAACTTGCTTTAATTTTGCAAAAGATAAAGCATTTTAGGCTATAATCGCTCTAAAAATTTAAACTTAGGAGATATTTTTGAAACGTATATTTGTGATTTTATCGCTAGTCTTTGGCTTTGCTTTTGGGGCTGATTTTTCTTTAAATGAGTATAGAACTCCTATAATTAGTGTCGATAGTGACGGCACAGCGACGATAGTTGATAGTCCAGAAATTTTAATCGGCTCTAGTGGTGTCGTACTTCATAAATTTGATACTGATAGCTCTATCATCGCAAGAGTTAGCGTTATCTCAAAAAATTCTGGCTTTGCTAAGATTAGATTTGAGGTGTTTGATCTGCTTGAGCAAAAGGCGCTCCCACTTCCAGGCATCGCACCTACAAATGGCGATATGGTCGTGCTAAACTATCTTTATAACCGCTCATTAATCATCGTGCCAAATAAAGAAATTTACGAAGAGATCACATCTGCGTTTCCAAATATGATATTTATCCACCCAGATATTATAGGAGCGTATCTAAGCTACGAATACAAGCCAAATCCAAGCAGAGATGACTTTAGAAAAATGTGCGCTCAAAGTGCAGCTGGTCTAATTTTCGTAGCGATGGATGGCAGAAGCGTTTTTGCCGATTGCCAAAGCTTTAAAGTGCTAAAAGAATTTAAAAGTGGCGAGGTTGAGTACTATCAGCTGCCATTTTATACAAGAGTTAGCGACATAGACACTGTGTTTTGGAAGCTAAATAGTGAGCACATCAACAACTACGACGCTCACTACGAAAAACTTTTCGAAGAAGATAACTGATAAATGAGCCGTTTGTCCTTAAGTAAGCAAAATTTAAAGGAGTTTTTAAATTTGCTCCCAACGCTTAAGGACAAAGAGCTCTTTCACTACGCTTCAAGCCTTAGTTTTCATACGATTTTATCGATCATTCCGATACTTCTTATATCGTTTTCTATCTTTACAAAACTGCCTAGTTTTGAGGATTATTACGCCAAGATTCAGGACTTTATATTTTCGGCTCTTTTGCCAAGTAACCAAGAGATCATCTCAAACTATTTGCAAAATTTCTTACAAAATAGCGGAAATTTAGGCTTAGTTGGCTTTGTGGCGATGATATTTACATCGGCTATGTTTTTTAGCGACTATGAATATGTAGTTTTAAAAGTGACACGTGCAAATAAGGCTAGAGGATTTTGGTCGGCACTTAGCTCGTATTGGACGCTTATCACGCTTGCGCCACTTGGTCTTGCTGGCAGTTTTTATCTCTCAAGCCTCATTCAAGAGATGCTAAACTCAAACGAGTTTACAAGCTCTATAAATTTTTTAAGCATATTTCCATACCTCATCATCTGGGCGATATTTTGTGTTACATATCTCATCTCAGTAAATGACGAGATAAAGTTTAAAAGCGCACTTTTTAGCTCATTTGCAGCCTCGCTTGTTTGGTATCTTGGCAAGTCAGCCTTTGTCTATTATGTCCTTTATAATAAAACCTATCTAAGCGTTTATGGCTCGTTTTCAGCCGTACTTTTCTTTTTTGTCTGGATCTATATCTCGTGGATCATCTTTTTATATGGGCTAAAGCTTTGTGCTTATCTCTCAAATAGCTCAAAATTTAAAAGATAAATTTAATAGTTCGTGCCAGCTGGCAATATATTTTTATAAATTTACCAGCTAGTGTGATTTGTATTATTTTATGTAAAATCTTATGTAAAATCAGCGCTTAAACTCGCAAATTTCTATCTTTACTCCAAGCTCTTTGCTAAATTCTTTAGCCTTTTTCTCTAGCTCGTCTTTGTCAAAGCAGATAAGATCTATGTAAGATCGCATCTCGCCATTTGCTTCACCTATGATCTCGCAAATTTCACTCTCTTGTAGCGCATCTGAAATTTTATTTTTGCTATCAACGCCAAACTGTATGTCGCCACCGTGAGATATGGCTAAAAAGCAAAAATTTATACCAAGTTCAAAAGCTTCGTTATAAGTATCGCTTGCGCCGTCGTAGTACTCGTTTAGTAGCTCGCTAAGAGATGTATATCCTGTGAAAACGTCGTCACGTAGCTCATTTGAGCGAGGCTCTAGCTCATAGACCATAAAATTCTTAAGCGGCTCGTTTGAGGCTTCTTTGCCAAATTTCTCATCTATAAGATCGGCAAAGTCGATCAGTGGCACGCCTTTTTCTCTTGGCTCGTCTATTATCTCAAACTCTCCAAGCATATTTATCATGATCATCTCGCCAACTACGTTGTCACAAAGTATGAGCGATAATGTATATGCCTTATTTTCATCTTCGCTTTTAAGCTTGCTTAGAGTTTCGTTATATAGGCACATATCTACGCTTTTGTCGTTGAAATTTGCATAGACCATGACCTCATTTGCATCAACGCTTACGCCATACATCTGTATAGTAGCGACGTTTCGTGGTGCACGTGGCTTGCCAAGTGTGCAAGTAAGCTTTGACTCATACTCTTTTGGCATGCGTGACTTTATAAATTTAAGCCATAAAAGCCTATGTTTGAGTCCTTCTGGAGTGAGTACTAGATCGATCTTTCCATCAATAAGGCCTATCATAAAAGTTGGATCAACTAAACATAAATTTAGCGCTTCTTCGGTCATTTTGCTTGCTGCTTCAAAATTTTTATCTTCTAAATTTTGTTTGATGGCGTCTAAATTTTTGCCAAACTCGCTCCAAAATTTATCAACTCTGCTTGCAAAGCTAGAGCTCTTTTTAGAAAACCACATTTTTATCCTTGTTTATTAAAATTTTCAACATTTTTTTGCGTATAAATTTTCATCGATGGAAATTCTAAGGCACTTAGCTTGTCATATCCTTCTTCATTAAAAACACATCCTGTATCGATATTGGCGCTATTCGTATAGAGCTTAGCCTCACGCACTGGCGTGTGTCCGTAGACATTAAATATGCCTTCAACTTGCATCATATCGCCTCTGCCTGATAGTACATGCCTTCTAAACTCATCTCTTGAGCTATCATCATCTCTTAAAGTCCAAAATTTGCCAACAGCCGAGTGCGAAACGACCAAATGCTCGCCATTTTGGTTTTTACACTCTTTAAACTCCAGATAAACTGGCCTTGTTTCTAAAAAATCCACATGCCTTTGCTTAAACTCCACACTTTGTCCAAGGTATGATCTATATGTCTCTTCTCCGCCGTTTCCAAAGAACCAGCTCCTGTCAAATGGCACTTTGTTGTTTAGAAATTCAAGTTTATTACTTAGCAGCCTGCGCTCATGATTTCCCATTACCATTTTATAGTTATTTTGTATGATAAGCTCGACTACATCGCAACTAAAAAGCCCCCGATCTATCACATCTCCGACAAAGCAAATTTGTGATTTTTCTTTGTCTGGAAACTGCTTGATAAGCTCTAAAAGTGTATTAAAACAGCCGTGCACATCGCCTATGATATAAATTTGCTCGCTCAATTTTTCTCCTTTGTGCCAAATTTTAGTCTATTAAGCTTAAAAATGTAGTGTTAAGAAAACACTTTTGTATAGCTGTACTATATTGGCGTAATGCTAGCGATATATTAAAGTTAAAACCTAGTAAAAGATATTTAAAATTTAAGGAATTTAAAGTAGAAGGGAGCCTAAGCTCCCTAAAATCATTGTGCGTAAAAGCCGCTAACCTTGCCGGTTAGGTCGATCATTATGTTTTTCATTTGAGTGTAGTGCTCAAGTATGATTTTGTGAGTTTCACGGCCGATGCCTGAGTTTTTATATCCGCCAAATGGGCTGCCTGCTGGGATTTGATTATAGGTGTTGATCCAGACTCTACCAGTCTCCATAGACCTTGCAACACGAAGGGCCTTTGTGATGTCTTGTGTGAAAATTCCGCCACCTAGGCCGTATTCGCTATCATTTACCATTTTGATAAGCTCGGCTTCATCTTTAAATTTTATGACAACGCCAACTGGACCAAAAATTTCTTCCTGAGCTACTCTCATATCATTTGTCACATCAACTAGCAATGTTGGCTCTACAAATGCGCCTTTGTCGCAACCATTTGCGGTGTAGGCTTTACCTCCGACTGCTACTTTTGCGCCTTCTTTTTTGCCGATCTCAATATAGTTTAGAATTTGCTCAGCTTGTTTTTTGTTGATCTGTGAGCCCATTTGAGTGCTAGGATCTAGCGGATCGCCAACTTTTATAGTGCTAAATTTCTTAACCGCAGCCTCTATAAATTTATCATAAAAGCTCTCTTCTACGAAAATTCTTGATCCTGCGCAGCAAACTTGACCTTGGTTAAACAAAATTCCAAGCTGAAGGCCGTCAAGCGCTTTGTCTAAATTTGCGTCGCTAAAGAAGATATTTGCGCTCTTGCCACCAAGCTCAAGTGTAGCTGGGATGATACGGCGAGCAGCAGCTATGGCGATATCACGACCGATCTCGGTTGAGCCAGTAAATGCTAGCTTGTCAAGGCCTGGATGGTTTTTGATCCACTCACCACTCTTGCTGCCTTTACCAGTTATGATGTTTATTAAACCTTTTGGCAAAATTTTATCTATCAGTCTAAATAGCTCAAGCACGCTTAGACTTGTCTCGCTTGAAGGCTTAAATACGCTCGCATCGCCTGCTGCGATCACTGGAGCTAGTTTCCAAGCTGCCATTAAAAATGGGAAATTCCAAGGTACGATCTGACCCACAACACCTATTGGCTCGCGTAAAACGATAGAGAGTTGCTTCTCGTCAAGGACGTTTGCGCTGCCTTCTTCGCCCATGATAACGCCAGCAAAGTACCTAAAATGCTCTGCCGCAAAAGGGATATCGACATTTAGCGTCTCGCGGATCGGCTTGCCATTATCCATGCTCTCGACTTTTGCCAAGTGCTCTTTGTTTTCATCGATGATATCAGCGATCTTGTTTAGTAGCTTTGCACGCTCGCTAACTGTGGTATGTTTAAATTTCTTAAAAGCCTCACGTGCAGCACGAACTGCGTCATTTACATCTTCTTCGGTAGCGTCAGCGATCTTTGCAAGGTGCTCGCCGTTTGCTGGATTTTTTGCATCAAGTGTAGCGCCGTCTTTTGCGTCGCGCCACTCACCATTTATGAAAAGCCCATATTTTTCTAGTAGTTTCATACTTTTCTCCTTGATTAAGATTTTGTAAAAGGATTATAATACTAATAAAGTTTATCAAAAATAAATTTTTGCTATAAATTATTTTTTTTAATAAAATTTATTATCTAATATTAGAAATTTTGGATTTAGTCTTTCCAAGAAAGCGAAAAAGTAGTTTCTTTACCAAGCTCACTTTGACACTTTACATCTATACCATTTTTTATGCAGCAACTCTTAACCAAGCTTAGTCCTATGCCAAAGCCACCCTGATCGTCGTTAAATCTCGTGTAACGATCAAAAATTTTTACCTGATCCTTTTTGCTGATACCTCGACCGGTGTTACTTATGCTAAAGAAATTTGGCTCTAAAGTGATGCGTACTTTTGAATTTGGCGCTGCATATTTTGAGGCGTTGCTAAGAAGGTTGTCTAAAATTTTGCTCACATCCCCAAGATCTGCATTTATAAAGCTTGGCTTTAGGCTAGTATCTATCTCAAGTCCACGTTTGGCAAAAAATGGCGAGAAATAGTTCAGTCTTTGTGTGGTTAGTAAATTTAGATCTATGAGCTCTTTTTTGCTAGGCTTATCTAGGTTAAAGCTTAGATGAACGAGCGCATCATAGATGTTATTTAGGCTCTTTGCGGCAAGGTTGATATTGTTAAAGCGCTTTAAATTTCGCTCATTTAGGTTGTCAAGATCGGCTGTTTCTATGCTCATCGAGATGACGCTTAGAGGCGTATTTATCTCGTGTGTTGAGTCTTTTATAAAGCGGTTTAGCGTATCTATCTTTTCATAAAGTGGTCTTAGACTTAGTTTTGCGAGGTAAAAGGCGACAAAGAGCAGGGCAAAAAAGAAAAAGAGCGCCTTTAGCGTGGTTGAAATTTGCAAGGATAAAATTTCAGCCTTGATATCTTTGCCAACTAGAAAAATATCTGCGTGCGAGAGCTCGTCTGTGGTGTTGTCGTCCATGTATTGGATCTTTTCAAATATCGCGACCTTGCCGCCGATCAAATTTACATTTTTGCTTTTATCGATCTTTTGACAGTCAAAGTCTTTATAAATTTTCTCGCCATTTTTTAGCACGATGCAAGCATGCACGCCTTTTTCTTTTGTTAGACTTGAAATTGAATCAAGTCCATTCATTCTAGCTTTCATGTAAATGCCCATTTTTATCTCTTTTAAAGACTTCACCTCGTTTAAAATGAGCGCTTCTTTTTTGTTTTTATAGTCGTGTATGAAAAAATATCCTAAAAATAGCACAGTGCTAACAAGATAAAGGGATAAAATTTTAAATAAAATTTGCGTCTTTTCAGACATAGACATAGCCGTCCCCACGCCTATTTAAAATGGCATCTTTGCCTAAAATTTGGCGTAAATTTTTGATATAAACACGAAGGCTAAGTTCGCTTGGCTCCTCGTTATATTTCCAAATTTTATTAAAAATTTCATCTTTGGTTAAAATTTTGCCTTTGTTTTGTAAAAATAGGGCGAGTAGGTCACTCTCTTTACTAGAGATATTTACATTTTTACCATCTTTGCTTAGTGTTTTGCTCTGTGGATGAAAGCTAAAATCGCTTGAAATTTTGATCGCATCTCCACTGTGATGTGAGAAATTTCTCTTTAGAAGTGCTTGTATACGTATGAGTAGTTCTTTTAGCTCAAATGGCTTTTTTAGATAGTCGTCGCAGCCACTTTTGTAGCCTTTTTCAAGATCGTCTATGGTATTTAGTGAGGTGGTAAAGATGCTAGGTGCGCTAACACCTAGCTCTCTTAAGGAAGAAAGAAGTGAAAAGCCATCTCCTTGTGGGAGTTTGACGTCAAGTATAAGCAGGTCGAAATTTTGCTCGTAGGCGAGATCAAGCGCTTCTTTGGCGTTATCTGAAGTGGTTACCTCATAGCCATTTTCAACTAGATACTCACTGATGAGATCAAGTAAAATTTCATCATCTTCAACGAGCAAAATTCTAACCATCAAGTACCTTTACATACCTTTTTTCATTTCGTCTTTTTTCATACCCATGTCGTCTTTCTTCATTTCGTCTTTCATGCCCATGTCGTCTTTTTTCATCTCATCTTTTTTTATCATGGGTTTTTTAGCCATGTCATCTTTCATCATCTGCTCTTTCTTCATCATCTCGTCTTTGCCCATGTCATCTTTTTTCATCATTTCAGTAGCATTTGCAAGACCACCAAGCATAAACATAGCACCAAGTGCAACTAGTAGTAATTTCTTCATAACGTCTCCTTTAAATGAAATATGATGAAATACTATCTCTTTAGTGTTAAGTGAGTGTGAATTTACGCAAATACAAAATATATAACTGGAAGCGTGATAAATGAAAAAAGCACGCCTATGGCCACTGATGAGATGGCTAGCGAGCTATCAAGCCCAGCTTTTATGACCATCGCACTTGCAAGGGCTGATGTTGGCATTGCACATTGAAAGAGACCAACGACCCAAGTTTTGTTCATCTGGATACCTGAAAATTTTAATATGATGAAAAATACGATAGCTGGCAAGATCATCTTACACAAAAGCACAACGCTAACGCCTTTATAGGAGCTTGTGATACTGCTAAAGTTAAGACCAACACCAATCGCAAAAAGTGCCACCGGAGTAACGCTACCTTCAAACATCCTAAGTGGAGCAAAGATAAACTCAGGCAAAGGGACTTCTTTTAAGATAAGAGCCATAATAAGCGCGATAAATGGCGGAAATTTTAAAATTTTCATCGTATTTTGAAATAATGAAACCTTCTCTGGTGCAGCAAAAGAGAGAATAAGTGGCCCAAGGATCGAAAGCGGGATACCAGTGGCTATTTGATCGTAAAAGATGACCTCATTTACCATCGCATCGCCAAAGAATCCCTGAATGACAGGCATACCGACAAATAGTGTGTTGCCAAAAAGGCTTAGCATGACCATGCTGACAGTCGTTACTTTGGTAAATTTAAAGATTTTACCAAGCACCAATGCCATGACAGCACTGATAGCTGTTGAGCCAAAGCCAATTAAAATTGTATTTATAAGCGAAACATCGACGTTTACGTGATAAATTTTGTCAAAGATTAGCGCAGGCATTGCAAAACAAAGGACAAAATCCACAAATGGGATCGAGTGCTTTTGCTCAACAATGCCGACTTTTTTAGCAAAGAAACCAGTTGCGATTATGAAAAAAATTGCAAAAAGTGGAGTGAAGTTCATAGCATTCTCTTTTAAATCTAAATTTTTACAGAAAATTGATTATAGGACCCATAAGATTAAATTACAATAAACCTTTTTTAAAATTTGCTCTTAAAATTTATACCTTAATATCAACCTTTTTATAAAATTTATCTCTCTCATCTATCTTTTCTTTACTCTTTAAATCATTCTCAAGATAGCTGATATTATAAATTTCTCTTGTAGATATGCTTTTGCCATTATTTAGACTGATTAAAAAATTACTCTCAAATTTATTAGATAGATTGGCAATAGCGATCGCTCCAGCATCTTTTAGGCTTACGATTTTATCACCTTGCATGAAGCCAATATCTTTAAAATCCAAGCTATTTAGCTGTACATTATTCATCTCTTTTGCCTCTAAATTTATGCTAGTTTTTAGCTCGCTTGATGTATTTAGCTTGCCAGTATCGTTATAAAGCTCTTTTACGTCTATCTCTCTACCACTATCAAATTTTAGCCTTATGGTGCCATCTTTGTTTAGCTTCATAGCTATGACGCTATCGCTATCTTGCAAAGATGCGGCAGCTGTGGCTTCATTTGTTATAAAAGCCTTTTTTACCTTTTTTAAATTCGAGATACTAAACTCAAGTCCAGTTGCTTGTTTAAATTCATTTTCCATCAAGATCATTTTGGCTGATTTTGTCTTCTCAAGCTTTGATATATAAGCGTCCGCATTTTCATCAAATTTCTTTAAACTATCGCCAAGATTTTCTATCATCTTGTTGTATGCGTCAAACTCAGCGTTATAATCTTTGTAAAATTTCATAAAACTATCTTTTTGAAATTTTGTATATAAGAAATTTTCATCTTTTTTGTAATCTTTGCTCGGCTCAATGATCGGATTAAACTCGCTTAGTCTTGCAGTGTCATCAAAACCCACTTTAAGATAGGCAAAATTTTTAAAAGAGCTATCTTTGCCAAAGATATTATTGTGTCTTAGATCGACCCAGCCGTCATTTTGGGCATATTTTTTAAAGAAATTATTTATATCATTTTTCTCTATCTTTTCATATCTGTTTTCTGCAGCGAACAAAGTATTTGGATCTGAGGCGTAGTAAGAGTGCCTATAATCAATATCTTTTGTATCCACGTAAAGATCGGGATTATTTGTGATCGTTGCTTTACGATTTAGCTCTTCTCTTTTTATTTGGTTGTGATTTATGACATTTGTGCTGATAAACTGCCTAAGGTCAACCCTTGGCATCACATCGCTTAAATTTGCTATTTTTTCATTTCCATCTTTGTCGTAACCCTTTACTTTTAGCTTATCAAAGAGTATATCTTTTTGATCTAGCACGCCGTCATTGTTGCTATCAAAGCTAAAAAGATAGCTATTATTTTCTAATTTTGTAGTGCCAAGTTTATCGTTATCGCCGTAAATATCTAAAAATACTTCTACTTCTCCATATTTTGTTTTTAGAGTGTTTGAATAAGCGTAATCGTTTAAATTTTTAAATTTTGTATTTTCTAAGTATCCACTTTTTAGTGTAGATAGCATGCTGCTGCTATCTGAAGCTTTTATATTTTTAAAGTAGGCATTTTCACTAAAATGATAGCCTTTAGAAAGCTCATCGGAGTGGATTTTATTGTTGCTGTAGATGAGATTTTTTGAGTAGTTATTTAAAATTTCTTCTACTTTTTGTAGGATTTTGTGTCTATTTTGCTCTTTGATCTCGGAATCAGTGATATTTATAACTTTGCTTGCTTTGATACTTTCTTTTAAATTTGAAATTTGTTCGTTATTTATCTCTAAACCTTGTTTATCCTT
Source organism: Campylobacteraceae bacterium (assembly GCA_902387145.1). GTDB lineage: Bacteria > Campylobacterota > Campylobacteria > Campylobacterales > Campylobacteraceae > Campylobacter_A. The sequence continues at coordinate 579,383 of CABMKY010000001.1, forward strand.
AAAGGCATGGAGCATATCTGTAGGATTTTTTAAATCTTTTAAATTTATAAAGTTATGTTTCAATGATGCAATATTCATCTAAAATCCTTTTTAAAGATGTTGCAGATAATATCGGATAAATTTAGAAAGTATTTAGGAGTATAATGGTGCCCGAGGTCGGACTCGAACCGACACAAGGTTGCCCTTACCAGATTTTGAGTCTGGCGCGTCTACCAGTTTCACCACTCGGGCTAAGTTAAGATTGAAATTTTAGATTTGTGAGAAGAAAGAAAAAGGGGGAGACTTGCTCCCCTAAAAAGAAATTATTTCTTTTTACCTTTTTTAGCAGCACCAGCAGCAACTGCTTCTTTAAGTTTTTTGCCAACTTTGAATTTAACTGCTTTGCTAGCAGGAACGTCGATAACTTTTTTAGTTCCAGGAACTCTAGCTTTTCTTGCAGCTCTGTCAGCAGTACCAAAAGTACCAAAGCCTATAAAGCTAATTGTATCGCCTTTTTCAAGAACTGCTTGGATTGTCTCCAAAGTAGCATCAACAACTTTTAGAGTATCTTTTTTTGAAAGACCAGCCTTATCGGCAACAGCTTGAATAAATTCAGCTTTTTTCATGAACCATCCTTTTAAGAAGTTATGTGGCTATATTACACTCTTTTAAAAAAAAATACAATACTTTTTCCCTAAATTTAGCTCTTTTTTACGTTTTTTTAACAAAAAATGCGATTTTTTTAAAAATTTACTCGCAAATTTCAAACATAAGCTCGGTCTTTAAACCAATCTTTTTCATATCAATAAGCCTTAAATTTTTAAAATTTAAGCTCATTAGCTCATCTTTATTTTTTATAAGTTTATTTGCTATCTGGCGCAAGACTTCGCCTCTATATGCTTTTGCGTGATGACTCACTATTTTTTTATTTTTTACAAAACAAAAAGTTATGTATTCTTTTTTTATAGTGTAAAATTTTTCATAAAACTTAGCTCTAAGGTCTAAAATCTCATTATTTTGTAAAAAATCATCAACCGCTTTACTAAAATTTTTTTCATAAAATTTTGAAATTTTAAAGCCATCCAGCTTTTCACCTTGCTTTAGTTTGTATTCTGGTATCTCATCTTTTGCTAAGATAGGCCCAAATAAATTTGAAAATATTAAAACATTATTATCTATATATTTTTGTGCCCCATTGTCTAAACCACGATAGTTTAGATGTTTATAAGCCACTCCATCATACCTTAAAATAGCTTTTATGCCGCCTCTTTGAGATAGGCTTTCTCGCAGCTGCTTGCTCTCTTCAAGCTCTTTTAGCCCAAAAAGCTTTTTTATCTCGTCTAAATTTGCGTTTTTTAAAAACTCATCGTATCTGTTTAAAATTTCAATTCTTTTATCAAAAAGCTCTGGAAACATCAAATCCTTACCATTAAATTTATTATTCGTATTTAGAGAAATTTTACTTTCGCTTGGAGAAAAGAGAATTTTTAATGCCATTGTTCTTACCTATTTTATATGTAAATTTTTGTTGGATTATACAATAAACTTTTTGTGCTAAAAAAAATCAAATTTTTACCGATATAAAAACAAGCGGAATCATTTTTGCTTAGAGTGAATAAAAATTTAGGAAAAAATTATGAGAATAACAAACCAACTACGTTTTAGTCAGACTTTGCATGACTACCAAAAAAATATGACTGGTGTAAATAAAAGCTATAAGCAGCTCTCAAATGGTTTGAAAATTCAAGATCCATACGATGGTGCTGCGACTTATAATGATGCAATGAGGCTTGATTATGAAGCGACTACTCTCACTCAAGTAGTTGATGCCACTGGTAAATCTGTAAATTTCTCAAAAAATACAGACAATGCATTGCAAGAGTTTGAAAAACAGCTTGAAAATTTTAAGACAAAAGTAGTCCAAGCAGCTAGCAGTGTGCATAGTAAGACATCGCTAGAGGCTTTGGCAAATGATCTTCAAGGCATAAAAAATCACCTTGTGAATATTGCAAACACTTCGGTTAATGGGCAGTTTTTGTTTTCTGGAAGTGCTGTTGATACAAAGCCAATAGATGGTGCAGGAAAGTATCAAGGCAACCGTGATTATATGAAAACATCAGCCGGTGCTCAGGTTGAGCTTCCTTATAATATCCCGGGATATGATCTATTTTTAGGAAAAGATGGCGATTACAGTAAAATTTTGACTACAAATGTTCGTTTGGCTGATCAAACTAGAACCGACATCTCTTATGCGCCAAAATTTCTAAACGATAACAGCAAGATAAAAAATATGATCGGACTAAATTACGCTAGTGATTCAGTGGTTAGAAGTGACGGCTCTTACAATGGAACAATAAATCCGGATTATGATTTTTTAGATAATTCAAATGTAAATTTTCCGGATACATATTTTTTCATGCAAGGCAAAAAGCCAGACGGCACGACATTTACTAGCAAATTTAAGATGAGTGCAAATACAACAATGGCTGGACTTATGGAAAAAATCGGCATGGAATTTGGCAATACAAAAACAACAAAAGTTGTTGATGTAAGCATAAATAACGATGGACAATTTAATATAAAAGATCTTACTAAAGGTAATCAAACTATTGACTTTCATATGGTTGCAGCCACATCAGTAGCACCAAATCGCGGTGCAATCGCTCAAAACAACGCACTTGATGCGGTAAATTCTCTTGAAGATCTTGAAACAATGGCAAATAACGTTCCAAAAACAGTTCATATCACCGAGTTTATAAAGAGCAAATATACCGATAAAGATGGAAATGCGACAAATGCATTTGACTATGATAAGGTTAGATTTGAAAGAAAGGATAATGAGCTAATCGCAAATTTACCTCAAGTAGCTAGAAGAACGGGCGAATATGCAACAGATCAGACAAAGCTGAGTGAAGTCTCTGGTACAAAGGAGAGCTACGATAGAAATTTATATCCAAAAGATGTCGATGCTAGAAAGAGAGAGCTTTTTAATATCGACAACCAAGAGATAAATTTACAAGTAAAGTCAATCACTGGTACAAAATATGACATAAAGGTAAAAATGGGTACAGCAGGGGGCACAAATACTCCAGTGCAATTTGAAATAACATCTACACCACCAGGTGGCACGCCTTCTACACCTAGGACTTTAACTGTTTATAACTCAGATGAGTTTGGAAGTTACAGAACTTATGCTAGTGATTTTACTTATAGGCAGCTCATGGATATCGTTGCAATGGCAGCAAGTGATAATATCCCAAATCCTCCACATGCAGAAAATGCAAATTTTGATACAGATATAGAAAAGGTAAAAAGAGATCAAAACTATAATGCCTATAAAGAGGCTTTGTCAAAAACAAAGGGCGCAGTAGAGACAACTTTAGATGATAAAGGTAGAATGGTTTTAACTGATAAGACAAAATCAGTAACAAACATAGAAGTAACTATGCATGATGCAAAAAATAGCGATAAATTTGATGGCGATAGCACTGGTAGAGATACGGTTGGTAATGCTGGCCACCCTCAAGGAAAGGGTTCTGTCTTTAGCTTTAATGAAAATAATGCTTTAACTATTGATGAGCCAAGTACGAGCGTTTTTCAAGACCTTGATAATATGATTGAGGCTGTTAGAAAGGGATATTATAGAGCTGATGCAAATAGCAATGACCCACGAAATACCGGCATGCAAGGCGCATTACAAAGGCTTGATCATTTAATAGATCATGCAAATAAAGAGCTTACAAAGATCGGCTCTCAATCAAAACTTTTAACAGCTACAAAAGAGCGAGCCGAAGTAATGAAAGTGAATGTGCAAACTGTTAAAAATGATGTAATTGATGCAGACTATGCGGAGTCATATCTGAAATTTACGCAGCTTTCACTATCTTATCAAGCAACCCTACAAGCAAGTGCGAAGATAAATCAGCTAAGCTTGCTAAATTATTTAAATTAAAATTTAAATCAGCAGGCCGCCGAGCTTGCTGATTTTTTAAAATTAAACTCAAGCGTGCTATAATAAGCCTTTTTTATAAAGGATCTAAAATTTTACGACATATCTTATTTACAATTTTTGTTTGCATTTTTATATATTTTGGTATCGCTACAGCTGCTCCAACTGCTGATTTTGTTGGCTCGCTTGGACAAAGCCTTGGTATTTTAAATATCAAATATTTTGGACTTATCGCGTATGTTTATCCATTTTTATTGATCATTTTAGGCTATTTTATTTATAAAAATTTTAAGAAATTTGACTTTGATTTTGCTCAGTTTTTGATAGGAATTTTCCTCTTTTTTGTAGCTTTTTTGATGTTTCAAGCCTTGAGTGCTTCGAGCATAAATGGCGGTATAATTGGAAATTTTATAGTTAGTGCCTTAAAAGAGGTGATTGGCTCTATTGGCACTGCGGTTGCTATACTTATGATGTTTATTATCTCACTTGGGCTTGCTTTTAGGGAAAATTTTATCATTGTTTTAAGAAAGGCTTTTGTAGATAAAGAGATAAAAGTCCATGAAGAGAGAAATTTAAAAGAGATAAAACAAAAGCAACTTCCAAAAATCGAACGCAAAAAACAAAAGAATAATGATATAAAAGAAGAAGAAGAGCTTATAGAAGCTCAGGTACTAAATGATGACGAACAGAATTTAGATGAAGAGCTAGAGCCTGAGCCAGAAAAAGAGAGTAGGGCCTCAACTATAAATGGAGTTGAAATTTTAAACGAAGTGGCTGAAAACAAGAAGTTGCTTGATCAAATAGAGCGAGGAAATGTGGAAAAGCCAAAGAATTTTGTCTTGCCACCGCTTAAATTTTTAAACGATCCACCAAAACGCTCGCATAGTGTCAATGAAACGGAAATCGATCAGCAAATTTCTAATTTGCTTGATAAGCTCCGTAAGTTTAAAATAGACGGAGATGTGGTTAGAACTTATACCGGGCCTATCGTCACGACATTTGAGTTTCGTCCAGCTCCACATATCAAGGTAAGTAAAATTTTAACACTTCAAGATGACCTAGCGATGGCATTAAAGGCTCAAACGATCCGCATCCAAGCGCCGATTCCTGGCAAAGATGTCGTAGGCATCGAGGTGCCAAATCAAAATTTAGAAACTATATATCTAAAAGAAATTTTAGAGAGCGAAGTCTTTAAAAATGCAAGTAGCCCGCTAACTATGGCACTTGGTAAAGATATCGTCGGTGCCCCTTTTGTGACTGATCTTAAAAAACTACCTCATTTGCTAATCGCTGGAACTACAGGATCTGGCAAGAGTGTGGGTATAAACGCGATGCTTTTAAGTTTGCTTTATAGAAATAGCCCACAAACTTTGCGCCTAATGATGATAGATCCAAAAATGCTTGAATTTAGCATATATAACGATATTCCACATCTTCTAACTCCAGTTATTACAGAGGCTAAAAAAGCGATCACTGCACTTGCCAATATGGTCGCTGAGATGGAGCGAAGATATAAGATAATGAGTCAAACTCGTACGAAAAATATAGAGAGCTACAATGAAAAGATGAAAGAGGAGGGCGGAGAGCAGTTTCCATACATCGTTGTGATCATTGACGAGTTAGCCGATCTTATGATGACTAGTGGTAAGGATGTGGAGCTTTATATCGGCCGCCTAGCACAGATGGCAAGGGCTAGTGGTATCCACTTGATAGTCGCCACTCAGCGCCCAAGTGTAGATGTCGTGACTGGGCTTATAAAGGCAAATTTACCAAGTAGGATAAGTTATAGAGTAGGGCAGAGGATCGATAGTAAGGTCATCTTGGATCAAATGGGAGCTGAGAGCTTGCTAGGGCGAGGAGATATGTTATTTACACCTCCAGGAAGCCCTGGTGTGATCAGACTTCATGCACCATTTGCTAGCGAAAAAGAGATAGAAACGGTTGTAAATTTCTTAAAAGAGCAACAAGATGTAGTTTATGACGAGAAATTTTTAATAGAAGAAGGTACAAGCGGAAGCGTGGCTGCTGGTGCTCTAGGAGAAGATGAACTTGATGAGCTTTATGAAGAGGCTAAAGAGATCATTTTAAGTGAGCAAAAAACGTCGATCAGTTATCTGCAAAGACGTCTAAAAATAGGCTACAACAAAGCTGCAAATATAATAGAGCAAATGGAAAAAATGGGTGTTTTAAGTCCAGTGAATGCAAAAGGTCAAAGAGAAATTTTATAGCTAAAGTCATAAATTGCTTTAATTTTAGAATTTTAATTTTTATTAAAATTCTAAAAAGTCTTGACAAAGCACATTAAAATCTATATAATTACAATTCTTAAAAACATTGGGGTATCGCCAAGCGGTAAGGCAACTGGTTTTGGTCCAGTCATTCAGAGGTTCGAATCCTCTTACCCCATCCACTTTTTAAATCCAAAATAATACTTATCGCGGAGTAGAGCAGTGGTAGCTCGTCGGGCTCATAACCCGAAGGTCGGCGGTTCAAATCCGTCCTCCGCAACCAAATACCCATTTTATCGATATTTGAAACACTTTTTAAAATGCTTAATTTAATCTGAAATTGATTTTAGTAAATTTTCGATAGTTTCTTTTGATTTTTTAACGTTTGCAGTAATATATTTTTGTGTTGTAGTTATATTTGTATGCCCCAATGTAAATGATACTTGCTCGATCGGAATTTTTAGATAATTAATTGAATATGTGCCAATTAAATGCCTTATATCGTGAAGCCTAATTTTAGGTAAGTTATTCTTTTTAAGAAGTGAAGCCCAACTTTTACGCAAGTCTTTAAATTTATCGTTAGTCATAGGATTAATAAAGACATAATCGTTTAGCTTATTTTCTTTCTTAGCTATCAAAAATCTTTTATAAAGACGATTAAAAAGTTCATCGCTCATTTTATAAATCATATTTCTTTTAGCCTTATTGATCTTGAAAGGGATAATGTAAGTCCTGGTCTTAAAATTTATATCACTAAATTTTAAACTTAATACTTCATTCTTTCGTCTGCCGTGAAGTAGAAAAAAGAATATATCAGAGCTTGCATCGGTATTTTCACTAATGGCCTTAATAAAGCGTTTTTGAATAGCGATCGAGTAATCAAAATACCTTTTATTATCAAACTTTGGAAGCTCGATAAAATCGCAAGGATTTTTATTTATTAACTCCAGCTTTATACCTAGCTTGAAAATAACCTTTAGCTTTGCAACGATATTCTTAATAGTCTTTATCTTGTAGTCTTGCTTTATAAGATCATTGCAAAACTTTTGAATATCGATAAAATTTATATCTTCTATTTCTCTTAAGCCAAGTGAGTTTTTAAAATGCTTGTTATAAGTAGCTATATCACTTCTTAGAGTGGTTGGGCTTAAAATAAGCTCGTAAAAGCTAATGTAGTTATTAAAAAGCTCATTTAGTGTCATCAAAAAGACCTTTATCAAATGCGCAGCCTAAAACGTATTTACCCAAATTACTATCAACTTGATTTCTAATAATCTGTCTTTTATTTTTTATATTTTTAAATAAACTTAAATCAAAATCATGAAAATCAGAAATAACAAAATTTTTAATTAACTTACTAGATTTTTGAAAAGACTTTTCAGAAATATAAAAATTTGACCAAAATAAATGACGAGAAATTTTTGCATTATAAGAAATCAAAGGATCATAATAAGGAATAACGTTTTCAACAACAAACTTATTTTTACAAAAAGTTTTTAAAAAACTTATAAGGGAATAAAGCCTAAAATCAGGTAAAGAACGACTATTAATAGTATTTTGATTTGAAAAATTAACCCTTGAATGAGTTTGACAAGGTGGAGAAGCCCAAATAAAATCAAATTTGTCATAATTATTAGCAGCATAATCCCAAGCGTCGCCTACTATCACGTTGTCGTTTGGATAGCGTTTTGCGTAAGCCTTTGCTATTTCAGGATCAAATTCAACTGCAGTAACTTTAATGCCGGGTAAAACATCATCCCATAAAAGTCTATTGCCACCAATGCCAGCAAATAAATTTAAAATTCTCATTACATTATCCTTTTCAAAACTCATTACAAATCAAAAATCTATCTACAAAGCTATCAATATCAGGAGCATTTAAATCGTGCTTTTTGTGATAGTGTGTGAAGTTGTCTAACTCTCTATCAAACATTAAATTTTCAACATAAGCTAAATGCTGGGCATTTACATCACCGCCCAAGCTCTCATAGTAATTAACTAGCTCGTAATCTTTCATTCTGCTTACTGGTTTAGGCTTTTCATTACTTTTAAAAAGCTCATCGCAAAGCTTTAAAATTTGCCTTTGTTTTAAATTAGTGCCAAAGCTTTTTATTTCATCTTGTGCGTTTTCATCTTTTTGGCCATCAATTTTCAATCTATCGTAAAAATTCATAAGCCTACCACTTATATAATGCTCCAATCTGCCATTTAAATAAATAATCTCTTCTTTATTGAAAGGCAAATTTATATATATGTAATCATCTTTTTTATTCCACTCGAGTATTGCTCTATGATCGTTTGTTAAGTCGTTTAAGTGATAAAAGTCTTGCATCGTGCTAATAAAATTAATCTTCCTATATACCCATAATGGCACTTTAGTGCGTGAGCTTATAAATCTTCTTACTTTGTGCTTTACATACCAAGCTGAAAGCTCGTCAAAATCTTGCGTTTCTTTTAAGTTAATGAAAGTCTTTTGAATATACTTCATAACATAGCCACTAGGATTATTAATACTGGTTTGAAAGCCGTTTAATTCGCCGTTTTTCTCTTGCTCGCTTGTGATAGCATTTGTTTTTAAGTTTTGCGGAGCATAAAAAATATCAGTATAAATTCTTTTCATAAAGTCTATTGTGTGAGCTGGGACGTAAAATAAAGCGTGAATGTGTGGCACGCCGTCTTTTTTGTGTGGCTCAAAGCACCTTATATAGCTTCTATCGATATTTTTAAATTTTCTTGAATATCGCATAATAAATAAATTCCATTGATGATTAAGAACGGCTACTAAATCAGAAATACTTAAAGGCGCTAAATTTTTAGCCTTATACTTAACTTCATCAGGCAAGTATTTATAATCAATCGGCTTAAATTTAGAATAATCGCCATTTAACGCACCCCTAAAGCAACCGTTAAGGGTAATGGTTAGAAATACCGGAACTTGAAAATAATCGATCGCAAAAGAGCTAAACACATTCACACGATTAGACACTTCGGCGTAATATTTATCGCTAAAGTTGGCCGACATTGAAATATCTAGCAAATTTCTAACCTGGCCATTAACATTAACAAAAGAGAAAGAGCGCATATATTCCCTTTGGCTATCAAGCTTTGCTTGGCAAAGCTCAACGTCAAGGGGAGAAACACCATATAAATTTCTCGCTCGCATAATCGCTTCCTTAAACGTAAGAGTTTTTTATTAATTTGACAAGGGCAGCCATTGTGGCGGACTTCGTCCGCCCATGGCAGCCTTTTTTGGCTACGCCAAAACACATATAGGCGAAAGGGGTGTTTTAAACCCAAAAAGCATATTAGTTGCACGGCTCGATTAAGCAAAACGTGCCAATAGGCTTTAATACTCGCCTTTTGTAGGGGAAATCCCCTACACCCCTAAAACAATTAAATAATTTGAATTGTGAGCGTTAGAACAGAATTTATTTCGCTGTCTTGCTCGACTGAAAAAAGATACTTTAAAAACCATATATCTTTGAGGATAGGCACGCCATTACGTTGCTTAGAAGTAGTCGTTTTATTAATACCGCTAAGAACTAGAACGTCGCCACGCTTTAAAGAATACGAGCTTTTAAGCTCCTTTTTTGAAACAATGGGCGTTAATGATGTACTTTGAGAGAGAATATCTTCAAGTATTAAATGTAAGTCAAAATCAATATGATCTGATAAAATGATAGGTTTTAAATTTATCTTTAGACCAATGTCTTTATATTCATAACTATCGGTTTTTTGATAATTTGCGTTTGATATATCAGTTTTTGAAACAAGATAAGGGATATTTTGAACGGAACTAAAATAAACTTCGGTGTGGTTTTTTGCCGTCAATACTGGCGATGAGATAATTTTTGTAATGCCGTTTGTATCAAGAAAATTTAATATGCCAAAAAAGGCTTTATCATCGTTTTTAATAATATTTGAATTAGTAATATAAGGGGAAGTAATCAGATTAATATAATAAGCTAAATCGCCGTGATTAAGTGGCTTAAGCAAGCCTTTTAAATTTGTGCCTAAATCTTTAACATCTTTTAGATTTGTTTCAGTGATAGTCAGTTTAAATGTTACTTGCTCCAGGCTCTTATCAATTTTCGCAATGGCTTCTTTGATTTGATCAAATATATAATCATCAGCCCTAAAGAAAACTGAATTAGAAGACGTTGAGTAAGTAGCATTTAAATCAAACTGGCTAAGAATTTTATTTACATCATCGTAAACATAATTTTTTAGCTCGATACGCCTAAGATCATAATCAGGCAATTTTTGAGAGCTTACGTAATAGAAATTATCCTTTTTATAAAGATATAAATTCTTAGCTTCAAGCATTTTTCTAAACATTGCAATAGTGATCTTAACTTCGTCTTCATAGATAAAATAATATTCGCCCTGGTGTATGCTTTCATCAGTTACAATGGCTATATTATTAGCCTTACTTGTAAGACGTGCGAAATCTAAAAGATCAGTATAAATTTCGGCAGCAAACAAACTATTTAAAAACAGGAGCGGAAGAATCAGAAATTTGATTAAGCTTTTCATCGGAAACACCTTTGTTATTTTTTGAAATTAAATTTTGGAAAACTGGCTTGTCAAATACATAGTAATATTTGACAAGCTCGTGAGATTTTGGCTCATAATAAAAATATAATGGCGTATACATTGAAGATATGTAACTAAGTAATGATAATGGATATAGATGATAATCTTCGTCAAAATGGCAAGATGAATTAACGCAAGTAATGTTATAAATATAAATTTCTGGAATATCGGAGCTAATTTTATTATTCTTTTTAGAAGTATCTTTGAATATATCTGGAAAATCGGAAGTGCTATATTTTTGTGAACCAGGATCGGAAATTGTATTGGAAGTAGATAAATTGTTTTCGGTTGGAGTGTCAGGCTTAAAAATAGACATAACAACAAAATAAAAATAAAGTAAAAGAAAAATAAATACAACAATAGCTAGTAAAAAATAAAATCTTACAAATGATTTTTTATTTGAACTTTGTCCAGAGTGATATAAATTAAATACTTCTTCAAGATATGGAACATTAATAATCTCTAATCTATCTTTTTTATAAAGTCTATATGAAGCAAAAACTTCATAACGAAATTTTTTTGAAAATAATCTTTTTGCGCTATCAACAGCCCTATAAAATTTCTCTGCTATACGTTTATATTCGTTATTGACTAAGGTTAAATCTTGGGTAATTAAATAAATATCCTGGTATAAATGGCGATGATAAGTAAGCCACCAAACTAAAATTTCGTCTTTTTTGTCTTTAAAAAAGTTATGACACTCATCAAGAACAAATACACAGCCATATAAATTTAACTCTTTGGCTTTTTCATTAACTTCATTATCGGTTGCACCATTTTTATAAAGAGCATATAAATTTCTTAAGCCTAAATAGAACTCATCAAAATCGAACTTTTTAAATTTATCGGATAATTCAAACTTGAACTCATTTATATTTGTGTAGCAAAATGAATAATTAGGCTTTTCTTTAGGCTTAACAAATTTAGATAAAAATGTTTTCTTTGGCTCAAATAAAAAGATCTGATAAATCATATATACTGCGTAATATGTTTTACCGCTTCCAGGGTTGCCAACTAAATAAGTAATCATTTTTAAAGCTTTGCAAGAATAAACGTAACAAGAGTTTCACGAACAAATCTAAAAACAGTAATGCCTATTTTTGTAGCATAAATTATAAAGAAAGAAAGAAAAATAGGCGAAAATATAGAAAAGACATCGCAAAAAGCACCCCAAGCCCCAAGAGATTTTAAAATAGAAAAAGCAGTCGTTACGATCTTTTCATTGCCTACTGAAAGATTATTAACATAATCAATAATATAGTTAAATTTAGAATAGATGAAATTAATAATATAAATAACTGAAACAGCATAAGACAAAACAAGAGTTGTCAAGATGCCATTAATAATAACCATTTTAGAAAACGTAATAGCTCTAAAAGCATAATTAATAAATCTTTCCCATTTAAAGAAGCCAAATAGATTAATAATTGTTGTAATAATTGCAGGCATATCCTACCACCCCATAAAAGTAAAAATAAATAGCTTAGCTATTAAAAATAAGAACAACAAAAAGAAAGCTATAAAGAAAAAGACATAAAGAAAAGAAGATATAGGCGAAAGAAAGCTACAAAAATCGAAAGCAATTTTTTTCTTAAAAAAGATCATATTTATATCAAAGCTTAAAGGGCAAGTATTAGGGATATTGCCCTTATTTAATTTCATCAAATTACCATTTTTAATTTTTGAAATACTATCGCTCAAGCTTTGTTTAATATCTTTTACAAAGCTAAAATTATCTTCAACGTTATTAGAATATTTAGATAATGTATCTAGCTCACTTTTCTTTAAATCATCGTAATCTAAATTACCAGCAGCGGTATTACTATCATTATTGCTGCCGCCACCGCCGCCACCATGTCCGCCACCTTTATCTTTGCCGTCGTCTTTGCCATCTCCTTTGTCTTTACCATCTCCCTTATCTTTGCCGTTATCTTTTCCACTATCTCCACCAGGTGCAACCGTACCGCCACCGCTATCAGTTGAGCCACCACCACTAGAGCCACCACCGCCAGGCGTAGTATTGTCTTTATCCTTATCTTTGCTTGGATCTTCTTTATCTTTGTCTTTATTTGGATTTTCCTTATCTTTGTCCTTATTTGGGTCTTCTTTATCTTTATCCTTATCTTTATTTGGGTCTTCATCTGAACGACGTTTAAAAACAATCGAACTACCATCACTGCAAGAAGAATGAACAATGCTTGGATTTTCGTGATCAGAAATAAAAACGCCAGCAGTAAAAGAAGAGCCAAGACCAGTGCAAAGACAAGTAGCTATATCGCTATCACTATAAACGTTTGAACAATCAACACATTTTCCTTGGGTTGTGCCATTAAAAAAGCCAAATTTATTTAAATTTTTATCAGTGCAATCATTAACGCAAGCGTTAATATCAACATCCCAAGCCTGACCAGCTGGACAAGAATTAACGCACTGCATTGTGTCAGTGTTAAATTCTTGATTTAGCTTACATTTTGCAACGGATTTTGTCCTAAATTGCAAGAAAGTATAATAAGTAAATAATGGGTCTTTTGGATTATCGGAAGCAACATAATATTCATAATCGCCAGAGCCACCACGTTGCCCAAAATGACCAGTTTTAGGAGTGCCGCCTATAAAGTAAAGAGAATAACCAGAGTCGCGATAAAACCCTGGAGATTTTGAGCCAGCAAAATAATAAGCATCTACGCTAATATTAAAAGAAAGAATTTCGTATAAATCCCAAACTGGCATTCTAAAGCCAATATAATTATTGCCTTTTAAAAATTTAGCATCGGCAGGAATAAAAGTACTAGGCAAATTATGATCACGCATAACCGAATAATAACCGCCATCGCCATTTTTAGAAAAAGCAAGAGAGCATAAAAGAGATAAGAAAATGAAAGATCTAATTAGAAATTTCACCATAAAGCCTTATAAAAATCTTTTTGTTAAAAGAGTTAAAGCGGCACAAATGGGTAAAGATAAGACCATAAACCATATAAAGATAGAAAAGAAGTAATCAAAAGCTGGAATACCAATAACACTAAACATTTTAAACACCTTTTTACATTTTGGATAAGATTATGAAGATAAACAAGCAAGCCAAGAAACCACATAAAGCACCAGTAAGCGACATTAAGAAGTTATATTGCTCTATTGATAAATCAAGATAAACTTTATCCATAAAATTAAATCCTAATAAAAACCTGACGCACTTCGTTTGTCGGCTTAAAGCTTTGCTTTGCACTCTGCTTTAAGCTTTAAAATTTGCGTGCTAATTTTTAAAAAGACTAAAAGCAGAAGTAATGGCAGTAACACAAGCAAAAAAGACAATTACAACAGCAAAGAAAGAATTAAGAAAAAATCCTAATTTTGTAACGTCTATAAAATCAAAATACACTTTTAACCTTTTTAAAAATTAGCCCCCCAATAAATGGGAACAAGCTATTTTAAAAGAGAAAGACCTTTTTTAACAGCAAAAATTGCAGCTAAAACAATAATAACCGCACCAGCTACGCTCATAAATGGACCAACATTAAGATCGCCAGTTACTGTGCCATCTGCACCCATTGTTATACCAGCTGCAAGAGCATTGCTTGACATTGCGCCAACAGCAGCAACACCACCTAGAACCTTAGCTTTAGTAGAAGAAAGAAATTTTTTCATCTCTAACCCTTTTTGTTTAAATTTAGTAGCCTTAACTACTTATTTAAGGAAACACACTTAAATAAATAGTTAAAGGGGCTAAACCCCTTTTTTATCTATTTATGGAACTTTTATCTTTAAAATCTTGCTTTAGAGCAAAGAAAAGACCGAAGCCGACACAAACAAAAATAGTAATAAAAGAAATAAAAATAGCGTCAGATATAACATCAAACATTTTTATAATTGCCTTTACCTATTATTTGTTTTCAGTCTTTTTTACTGGCTTTGTGTCAAACAAAAAATATTCAATCGGATTTGCTATTGTGATAATTCTTTGATCATTAGGGAAGCCACCTTCAACCGGTATTTCTTCGCCTTTTTTAAATTTTTCTTTTATTGCAGCCGCTACAAGTCCAGCGGTATTGTTATCAGGGCAGATTATTTTAAAAACGACTTTTTGCTCTACTTCATCAGTGAAGCCAGTCTTTTCATTAACAACGTCATAGATATTTGATGAAGAGATACGAACTGAAGAAGAGTAATCATTACCTTCAAACTTACCAGAAGCCGAACTTCTAACAAGACCACCCCTAAGAACATACTTTAAATCATATTCAGATTTAACGATTTGCATTTTTAACACCTTTTTTAGTTTATTTTTTGTTTTTGAAACACCATTTAACTTGGCTCCGAAAAGGTGTTTCGTCCAAACGGAGCCAGAATAGTTTAATGCCATATTCAGGGCAAAACCTATGCAATTTTTGATATAATTTTGTTGCGAACAAAAATCAAAAAATTATGCACAATAATTGTGCATTTGGATAATGAAATGTTAAATAAAAAACCCTTAAAAATTAATAAAATGCAAAATAATTTGTCAAAAAGTATGAAAAATGACTAGACAAGAATTAGCAGAAAAATTAAATATTACTAGAAATACACTCACAAATTGGGAAAAAGAAAAGCCAGAATTAATACGGCTAATAAATCAAGGTTTAGCACTAGATGAACAAATTTTAGAAACAAAAAAATTTCTAGAAAGATTAGAAAAAATAAGAGAAAAAGCAAACAATGGAAAAATAAATATTAAGATAAATAAACAAGAGGAATAATGATTGGAACAGAATTTAAATCTAATTATTCCACTCATAAAAATTTTTATATCTGTAATGCCTATTTTATTATTTATATTTTTAATAAAATTAATAATAAATTTTATAGAAAAACAAGTAAGAAAAACAAATTTTAAAAAAAGGAATTTTATGCAAATTATAACAGCAAAACAAATAGCAGAAACATTTAATAAAAATTCAAAAGAGATAAACGAAGCTTTTGTAAATATAGGTTATGCCGAGAAATGTAGTAATGGATATACAGTAACACAACTTGGAAAAAGTAAAGGTGGAGAACAAAATTTTTATATGGGAAAAGCAAATATTAGATGGACAGAAGAAATACTAAAAGATGATATCTTTATAAACGAAATAAAAAAAGAAGAAAAAGAAGAAAAAGAACAGAAAGAAGAAAAGCAAGAAAATTTTAGAGATAAATTTAAGGCAGAGTATAGAACTAATGATGGACACTATGTAAGAAGCAGGGCTGAAGTAATTATATCAAACTGGCTATTTGGGGAGTGTATAGCACACGCTTATGAAAAAAGAGTTCCAATAGAAGAAGATATGTATTGCGATTTTTATATACCAAAAGGAAAAATTTATATAGAATTTTGGGGATACGAAGAAGATGAAAAATATTTAGCGAGAAAGGAAAAGAAGAAACACCTTTATAAAAAATATGGTTTAAATTTAATAGAAATAGATAATGAAATAATAAACAATATAGATGACTTTTTACCAAAAGAGCTTTTAAAATTTGGGATTAAATTAAACCTTGATTAAGATATATTAAGCATAAACGAGCTTAATATCAAGGGCATTTACAACCTTAAATATACTTTCAAATCTAGGTTTTGAATTTTCTTTAAACATCTTATAAAAGCTTTCCCTATTTAAATTTGCTTTTTTTGCAACTTTCTCAATACCTTTTGATTTTGCTATATAAAACAAAGCCCTTTTAAATTCTTCGATATCGCCATCAGACAAAACCTGATTTAAATACTCTTTTCTTAATTCATCGGTTGTTAAATAGTCTTCTAAATTAAATTTTGTAAATTCTTCTTTCATTTATAATCCTTTAATATCTCTTTTGCTTTTTTAATATCATCGCTTTGACTGTCTTTATCACCAGCATTTAACAATATAATTATTTCATCGCCATTAAAAGTAAAAAATATTCTTATTCCACCACGATTAAAAAACCTAAGCTCATATAAATCGGTATCAATAAATTTATAATCTCCTAAATGATCTTTAGTTTCTATTTGATCCAATCTTCTTAAAATAGAAATTTTAACAACCGGATTATTTAATTTATTTAACCATTTATCAAACGTAGTACTTTTCAATATTTTCATGAAATAGATTTTAAAAAAATGTAGCTTAATGGCTACTTATAAAAAGACCCTAACGCTCATAACCCGAAGGTCGGCGGTTCAAATCCGTCCTCCGCAACCAAATGCCTCATATCTTTATCATTTAAAAACTAAACGCCAACCCCTGTCCCATCACGTATATCATCAACATTAAGATGAACGTAGTGTAAGCTACTCTTAATATCCGTATGACCCATAAAAGCCATCAATTTATGAGCATTAAATCCCTTCAAACTCACTAACTTAGAAGCCACTGTATGGTGTAATACGTATAGTCCGTGAGTATTGTTTTCTCCCTTATATCCTAGATAGGTCTTTACTGCACCCCACATTCTACCGCTGCTATCGATGTTTAAGTGTGTTATGGGGCACTTATCAAGAGGTAAGTTTTTGCAGTTGTCATAAGCACCTTGAGATACCCAGTAGTAAGCCATACGAAGCACTTGGTCGTCTTTTGTTTTAGTAAAGAGTTTACGAGCCTCTATTTTACTTAAGCTCTTAGCTATTTCTAAGCGTTGTTTTATGGCTTTGAAGACTAGAATAGTTTTGTTTTAATATGTAAAAAGAAAGATTAGTAAAAAATAGGTTTCATAACTTTTAAATATAAAAAAGAGAAATTCCTACCTAGTATTGTTTTATGGATTATTGGTATAAATTTAAAAATGCAGGAGGGGCAAATGCCCCTAATTATTATTTTAAAGTTTGGATGTATTCAGCTACTGCTTTTGCATCTTCGTCGCTCATTGGAGTAGCGATTGGTTTCATCATAGCGCCAAGACCAAATTTATTTGCTCCTGTTTTATAACCCTTTAGTGCCTCTTCGATAGCTGCTGCATCAAGAGATGTTAAAGCTGGAACTTTATTATTAAACATTTTTTCAGCTTTTGCACCATGACAGGCGATGCATTTTTTGTAGATAGCAGCACCATCTGCAGCAAAGGCAGCAGTTGAAAGTAGAGCCGCAACGCTAGAAACAATTAGTAATTTTTTCATTTTTCATCCTTTGTAAAAAAGTTTATGCATTATAGTACAAAAAGGTAAATTCGCAAGAAGCTAGTTA
This sequence comes from Campylobacteraceae bacterium, assembly GCA_902387145.1. Taxonomy (GTDB): domain Bacteria; phylum Campylobacterota; class Campylobacteria; order Campylobacterales; family Campylobacteraceae; genus Campylobacter_A. The sequence goes on from CABMKY010000001.1 coordinate 597,310, forward strand.
AAATATTTTGGCTATAATCACAAAATGAATAAAAATGAGCCTATTAAAGCACTTTTTCTGGATCGAGACGGCGTAATAAACGAAGATGCTGGATATGTTTGCGAGATAGAAGATTTTAAATTTATCGATGGCATTTTTGATGCTTTAAGAGGATTTGCCAAGGCTGGCTACAAGCTCTTTGTCGTGACAAATCAATCAGGCATTGGCAGGGGCTACTACACGCAGGAGCAGTTTGATACTCTAAATAAATTTATGCTTGAAATTTTCAAAAAAGAGCAAATTTTTATCACCAAAGTCTACTTTTGCCCACATGCCCCAGAGGCAGATTGTGCTTGTAGAAAACCAAATCCAAAAATGATACTTGATGCTTGCAAAGAGTTTGACATAGACCTTGAAAACTCGCTCATGATAGGCGATAAGCCAAGTGATGTCGAGGCTGGAAAAAGGGCAGGTATTGGTAGAAATTTCTTGCTTGATAGCATAAATTTTAAAGATGTAAGAGATGTTTTAAATAAGCTAAAAAAGGAAAAATCACTATGAATTTAAATGGAAAAAAGATAATTATAACTGGCGGTGCTGGCTTTATCGGCTCAGCCTTGGCGCATTATTTTGATGAAAACTATAAAGACACTCACGTGCTTGTCGTGGATAAATTTAGAAACGACGAGACATTTAGCAACGGCAACCTAAAAAGCTTTGGTCATTTTAAAAATTTACTTGGTTTTAAGGGTGAAATTTACGCCGGCGACATCAACGATGAGAGCACACTTGAAAAGATAAAGAGCTTTCGTCCAGACGTCATCTACCACGAGGCAGCGATTTCTGATACGACCGTAAAAGAGCAAGACGAGCTAATAAAAACAAATGTAAACGCATTTGTAAATTTGCTTGATATCTGCGAGAGTTTGGGCGCAAAGATGATCTATGCAAGCTCTGGAGCGACTTATGGCAACGCAAAGAGCCCACAAACCGTCGGCGAGTGCGAAGCGCCAAATAATGTCTATGGCTTTAGCAAACTAAGCATGGATAATATCAATAAAATTTACGCAAAACGCGGTGTAAGCGTGGTTGGACTGAGGTATTTTAACGTCTTTGGCAAGGGCGAGTTTTTCAAAAACAAAACCGCCTCAATGGTGCTTCAGTTTGGCCTGCAAATTTTAGCTGGCAAGACCCCAAGACTCTTTGAGGGTAGCGACCAGATCAAAAGAGACTTTGTTTACATAAAAGATATCATTGATGCAAACATAAAAGCGCTTGACGCACCAAGTGGCGTCTATAACGCAGCTACTGGCAAGGCTAGAAGCTTTCAAGATATCGCTGACATCTTGCAGCGAGAGATCGGCGTAAATTTAGGCAACGAATATATCAAAAACCCATTTATCGGCTCATATCAGTTTCACACAGAGGCTGATGTAGCCCCAGCTCGAGAGGCATTTGGCTTTAGTGCGACTTGGAGCTTAGAAGAGGCGATAAAAGACTACTTGCCAGAAATAAAGAGAATTTATAAGGAAGAGCTAAATGGCTAAGAGAGTTAAAATTTTAGTCGTCGGCGATCTCATGCTGGATCACTATATCTGGGGTAGCTGCGACCGTATCTCGCCAGAAGCGCCGGTGCAAGTGGTTAAGATAAATAACGAAACCTACACGCTTGGTGGCGCTGGCAATGTTGTGAGAAATTTGCTCTCGCTTGGCGCAAATGTGAGCGTGGCTAGCGTCTTAGGAGATGATGAGGCTGGCAAAAAGATAAAAGAAAAGCTTGCTGAGCTAAACGTAAAAGATGAGCTCATTCTTACTGAAAAAGGACGTGAAAGCTCGATAAAAAGCCGTATCATGGCATCGCACCAACAAGTTGTCAGGATCGATAAAGAGAGCGTTGTAAAGATAAATTTAGAAGATGAACTCGTCTTAAAAGTCAAAGAAAACCTTGTAAATTTCAAGGCCGTCTTGCTAAGTGACTACGGCAAGGGCGTGCTTAGTGAGAAGGTCTGCCAAGAAATCATAAACGAGTGCGTGAGGCTAAAAATACCAGTTCTTATCGATCCAAAAGGCAGTGACTACTCAAAGTATAAAAACGCGACCCTTCTAACGCCAAATAAAAAAGAGGCGAGTGAAGCTACAAATTTAAAGATAAAAGACAAGACCGAGCTTGAAAAGGCGATAAAACAGCTAAAAGATGAGCTAAATTTGACCTATTCGATCATCACGATCTCAGAAGAAGGCATCGCGCTATATGATGACAAATTGCACATCTTTGCGGCCAAGGCAAAAGAAGTCTTTGATGTCACTGGTGCTGGAGATACGGTGCTTGCCACACTTGGCTACATGCTAGCAAACGGATCTGATATAAAAGAGGCGATCAAGATAGCAAACCTTGCTGCAGCCGTCGTAGTGGCAAAGATAGGTAGCGCAACGGCTAGCTTTAGCGAGGTCGAGCAGCTGCTAAATAGCTCGTTTGGGGCAAATTTCGAGCACAAGCTTAAAAGCGTTGAGGAGTTAGAAGAAATTTTGAGCCAAAAGGACAAAAAAAAGGTTGTTTTCACAAATGGCTGCTTTGATATCTTGCACGCTGGGCACGTAAAATACCTAGCGCGCGCAAGAGAACTTGGCGATCTTTTGGTCGTTGGGCTAAATTCTGATGCTTCAGTTAAGAGGCTAAAAGGAGAAGCAAGGCCCATAAACTCGCAAGATGATAGAGCCTGCGTGCTAAGTGGGCTTGGATTTGTCGACTATGTCGTGATTTTTGACGAGGATACGCCTCTAAATTTGATAACAAAGATAAAACCAGATGTGCTTGTAAAAGGGGCTGATTACAAGGGCAAAGAGGTCGTTGGCAGCGAGATCGTAAAAGAGGTTAGGCTGATTGACTTTGTCGAGGGTAAAAGTACAACAGGGATAATAAAAAGGATAAAAGATGCTAAAAACAGTGATAAAAAATGAGCTCGAGGCTCACCAAAAGACCTTTAGAGAGCATGTAAATTTACTTGATAGCCTAGAGCGCGCTTGCCGGATGGTAGCTGATACGCTAAAAAATGGCAAAAAGGTGCTGATATGTGGCAATGGTGGCTCTGCGGCGGATGCTCAGCACTTTGCGGCTGAGCTAACTGGTAGATATAAAAGTGAGCGTCAAGCACTCCCAGGCATCGCGCTAACTACCGACACTTCGGCACTTACGGCCATTGGCAATGACTACGGCTTTGACTATGTCTTTTCACGTCAGTTTGAGGCCTTAGCTCAGTCTGGCGACTTACTGGTGGCGATCTCAACAAGCGGCAACAGCAAAAATGTCCTTGAAGCTATAAAAAGTGCCAAGAAAATGGGCGTATCAGTGCTTGGGCTTAGCGGCAAAGGCGGAGGCGCTATGAATGAGGGCTGCGATCTAAATTTAGTCGTTAGCTCAAGCGATACCGCAAGAATCCAAGAGTCGCACATCTTTTTCATTCACACAATTTGCCAGGCTGTAGATGAGGCTTTTAGGGGCTAAAATGCAAGAAGCGATGGATAAATTTTTAAAAGAGCCTAACCAACAAAATGAGATAAATTTGATAGTGGCTTTAAAAAAGGCTAGCTTTTTTGCTCCGGTGCTTTTAAACCAAGCGCTAGCAAAGCCTGATGGCGGCGTTGTTTATGAAGAAGAAGGCTCAAATATCAAATTTATTCTGCTTGAAGATGAGGGTGAGAAGCTTAGCTATTTTCCAGCATTTACTAGCAAAGAGGCGATGAAGCTTTGGCGAAACGACAGAGAGCAAGAGAGCATTGAGATAGGCCTAAAAGAGTATCTTGCGATGCTAAAAGAGAGCAGCTACGCTGGAGTCGTGGTTGATGCTTTTAGCTATGATTTTATTCTTAAAAAAGAGCAGATAGCTAGAATTTTAGACTAAAATTTTCATCGCACTATTGCCAAAGTCGCTGATTTGCTATTTAGCAAGTTTTTATTAATTTTAAGCTAAAATCAGCCAAGCTAAATTTAAGGAAAAAAATGAAAGACAATCTACTTGAATTAACCCAAGATATCGCATCTGTTGATATTGAAGAGTCTATAAAAACTAGCTATCTTGACTACTCCATGAGCGTCATCGTCGGACGTGCTCTGCCTGACGCTAGAGATGGATTAAAGCCAGTTCATAGAAGAATTTTATACGCTATGGATAATCTTGGCGTTGGTAGCAGAAGTGCCTATATGAAGTCAGCTCGTATCGTCGGTGAAGTAATCGGTAAGTATCACCCGCACGGCGATACAGCGGTTTATGATGCACTTGTTCGTATGGCTCAGAAATTTTCTATGCGCTATCCAGTAGTTGATGGACAAGGAAACTTTGGCTCTATTGATGGCGACAGCGCAGCTGCGATGCGTTATACCGAAGCTAGAATGACAATGCTTACCGAAGAGCTTTTAAAAGATATTGACAAAGACACGGTTGATTTTGTGCCAAACTACGATGATAGAGAGGTTGAGCCAGATGTACTTCCAAGCCGTGTGCCAAATTTATTATTAAACGGCTCAAGCGGTATTGCGGTCGGTATGGCGACAAATATCCCGCCACACAGCCTCGATGAGCTAATGGACGGTCTTTTGCTCCTTCTTGAAAACAAAGAGGCGACACTTGAAGAGGTAATGGAATTTATAAAAGGTCCAGACTTTCCAACTGGTGGTATCATCTTTGGTAAAAAAGGCATCATAGAGGCCTACCGCACAGGTCGTGGCAGGGTCAAACTAAGAGCCAAAACTCACATAGAAAAAAAGCCAAACAAAGACGTCATAGTAATCGACGAGCTACCTTATCAAACAAACAAAGCAAGGCTCATCGAGCAGATCGCCGAGCTTGTAAAAGATAAGCAGATAGATGGCATCAGTGAGGTTAGAGATGAGTCTGACAAGGACGGCATCCGCGTCGTCATCGAGCTAAAACGTGACGCGATGAGCGATATCGTGCTAAACAATCTCTTTAAATCAACCACGATGGAGAGCACTTTTGGCGTTATTATGCTTGCTATTAATAACAAAGAGCCAAAGGTATTTAACCTTATTGAGCTTCTTAAACTATTTTTAAATCATAGAAAAACTGTTATCATTAGAAGAACGATATTTGAGCTTGAAAAAGCGCGTGCAAGAGCCCACATCTTAGAGGGTCTAAAGATCGCACTTGATAACATAGATGAGGTGATCGAGCTTATTAGAAATAGTGCTGATACAGCGGTTGCTAGAGAAGGCTTGATGAGTAAATTTAACCTCTCAGAGCTTCAAGCAAACGCTATCCTTGATATGCGCCTAAGCAAGCTTACAGGCCTAGAGAGAGAAAAACTAGAGGCCGAACTAGCCGAGCTTATGGCTGAGATCGCAAGACTTGATGAAATTTTAAAGAGTGAGACATTGCTTGAAAATTTGATCAAAGAAGAGCTTCTTGAGATCAAAAATAAATTTAAAGTACCAAGAGTTACTGAGATCGTTGATGACTACGATGATATCGACATAGAAGATCTCATACCAAATGAAAATATGGTCGTAACCATAACTCACCGCGGCTACATCAAGCGTGTGCCAAGCAAGCAGTATGAGAAGCAAAAACGCGGTGGCAAGGGCAAAGTAGCGGTCACGACATACGATGATGACTTTATAGAGAGCTTCTTTACTTCAAATACCCACGACACGCTTATGTTTGTGACTGACCGCGGACAGCTATATTGGCTAAAAGTCTATAAGATCCCAGAGGGAAGCCGCACAGCAAAGGGCAAGGCAGTTGTAAATTTGATCCAGTTGCAGCCTGATGAGAAGATCAAAGCGATCATCCCAACGACTGACTTTGACGAGAGCAAATCGCTAGCATTCTTTACTAAAAATGGCATCGTAAAACGCACAAATTTAAGTGAGTTTAAAAACATTCGCTCAGTTGGTGTAAGAGCGATAAGTCTTGATGAGAACGACGAGCTAGTAACTGCGCTCATCGCTCAAACATACGATGATATGCCAGTAACTGACCCAGAAAATGAGCTAAGCGTTGAGACAGAGGTGCTTGAAGTTGAAGAGCTTCAAAACGAGATCGACGAAGATAATGTAAATGCCGAAGAGGATGCAAACTCAAGCGATGAGACAATGCTATTTGTCGTTACCAAAAAGGGTATGTGTCTTAAATTTAAGATCAGCAAAGTTCGCCAAATGGGAAGAACTGCACGCGGCGTAACTGGCATTAAATTTAAAGAGCCAGGCGATGAGGTCGTAGGTGCAGCAGTAATTGAAAGCAATGATCAAGAAATTTTAAGCATATCTCAAAAAGGTATCGGCAAGCGCACAACCGCTGATGAGTACCGCTTGACAAACCGCGGCGGCAAAGGCGTCATCTGCATGAAGCTAACAAGTAGAACAGGCGATCTTGTGGGCGTTGTGATGGTTGATGAAGAGCAAGATCTTATGGCTCTAACATCAAGTGGTAAGATGATAAGAGTCGATATGCAAAGCATCCGCAAAGCAGGACGTAACACAAGTGGTGTGATCGTCGTAAATGTCGATGGCGATGATGTTGTAAGTATCGCAAGATGCCCTAAGGCAGATGATGGCGAGGATGAGGACGAAGCACCAAGCGAAGATATGGGGCTTTTGGAATAAATTTTGCTATTAAATTTTAAATAAAAGCATAAAAAAGGTTGTTTATGAAGGTTAAAAATTTATCTTTTGCTTTGATGGTCGCTATTTTTAGCGGTTGCTCATTTAACGGCTTTATGGGCGAGCCAACTAGCACATCAAACCGCAACGTAGTCATCCAAAAGGTCGATAAAGACGATCTTAGAGAGGTGATGAGAAAAGAGAAGATGATATATGATAGCGCTCCAAAAGAGACCACTTTTAGAGCCACAGGCGAGGGCATAGCTCCGCTAAATTCGCTCTCTTATGCTCAGTCAGTCACTCTTGCAAAAAGAGCAGCTATGGCTGATGCTTATTCTCAGCTTGCTGGTAAGCTTTATGGCGTAAAGATTAACGCTGAAGATACCGTAAGAGACGCGATGCTAAATGATTCATCTATCACTTCAAAGGTTCAAGGTCTTGTCAAAAACGCAAGGATCGTGAACGAAAATTTCAAAGATGGGCTTTATAAGGTAAATATGGAGCTTAAGATAGACGAAGATAAGTGGCGAGAAGTCTTTTCTTACTAACTATACTTTTAAATTTTGCCTTTTGCTTGGAAGAATTTATCTTCTGGGCGAAGGTCGATACAAAAAACCAAATAGTTGCCTTTGAAGAAATTTCATTTTCAAAGGCGATGACTTTAACACCAAATCCAAAACCAAAATTTCTTTGCCAAATAGATGCTTTTAAAGATGAAAATACCACAGTCCTTGGCTTTTTAAATTTACACAAAGATGAAATTTTTGACTGCTTTGCCTTAAAAAAAGTGATGATAAAAAATGAGCTAAATGTCAAAAATGCGCAGGTCACAAATGCTTCAAATTTGAAAATTTTGCCAGTTAGATTTATGGTGGAATTTAAGCCAAAATCCGCTATCATCGGCACACTTCAATAAAAAGAGATCAAATGAATATCGTCATAGTAGAAGATGACATCAATATGCGAAAGTCGCTTGAGATCGCACTTGGCGAGTATGAAGAGCTAAATATAAAAAGCTATAAGAGCGCAGTTGAAGCCCTAAAAAAGCTAAGCGACGACACTGATCTAATAATCACCGACATAAACATGCCAAAGATGGATGGACTTGAGTTTATTAAAGAGCTAAACGGCAAATTTGACGTCATCATAATGACAGGAAATGCGACGCTTAATAAGGCGATCGAAAGCGTTAGGCTCGGCGTAAAGGACTTTTTAACCAAGCCATTTGACGTCTCAACGCTATATGAAGCGATAAAAAGGGTCGAGCTTCTTAGGCAAAAAACTCCAAAAACTATAAAAAAAATAGAAACAAAAAGCGAAAATAACGGCTTTTTAGTCACTTCAAAGGCGCTTGAAGCCACGCTAAATATCGCACTAAAAGCTGCAAGAACTGACGCCTCAATAATGCTTAGCGGAGAAAGTGGCGTTGGCAAGGAGGTCTTTGCTAAATTTATCCACGCAAACTCACCAAGAAAAGACGCTGCATTTATCGCTTTAAATATGGCTGCGATCCCTGAAAATTTGATAGAAAGTGAGCTTTTTGGCTTTGAAAAAGGCGCATTTACTGACGCAGCTACTACCAAAAAGGGGCAGTTTGAGCTGGCAAATGGCGGAACGCTATTTTTAGATGAGATCGGCGAGATGCCTATAAATTTACAGCCAAAATTGCTTCGTGCCTTGCAGGAGCGCGAGATAACAAGACTTGGCGCCACAAAGAGCGAAAAGATAGATGTTCGCATTATCTGCGCTACAAATGCAAATTTAGAGCTTGCGATGAGGGAGGGCAGATTTAGAGAGGATCTTTTCTACCGCTTAAATACGATCCCGCTTTTCATCCCGCCGCTTCGCGAGCGAAAAGATGAAATTTTACCTATCGCGCAGGATGCTTTGGACAAATGCTGCAAAGAGTATGGCTTTGAGGCTAAAAATTTCTCAAAAGCAGCCAAAGAGGAGCTTTTGGGCTACGACTACCCAGGCAACATAAGGGAGCTCATCTCGGTCGTGCAGCGTGCAGCGATACTAAGCGAGGGTGATGAAATTTTGCCTAATGATCTATTTTTGCAAGCCAGAAGCAAAAAATAGCCATAAATTTAAGTAAAATTACGAAAATTAAAAAAGATAAGGAGAGCAGATGAGAAAATTTAACGTAGCAGTCGTTGGTGCTACTGGGGCCGTTGGCGAAGAGCTTTTTAGAGTGATGGAAGAGGTTGAGTTTCCAGTTGGAGAGCTTTTGCCGCTTGCTAGTGCAAAAAGTGCTGGTAGTGAGATCGAATTTAATGGCAGATATTACAAGGTAAAAGAGCTAACTGAAAAGGTTTTTAGCGAGCACGAGATAGATATCGCATTTTTTAGTGCGGGCGGTTCAGTCTCAGAGAAATTTGCCAAATTTGCAGCTGATAGTGGCGCAGTAGTTATCGATAACACCAGCCATTTTAGGATGGATAAAGACATCCCCCTTGTTGTGCCAGAGTGTAATCCAAGTGATATAGCTATGTGGAAAAATCGCGGTATCATCGCAAATCCAAACTGCTCAACCATCCAAATGGTGCAAATTTTAAAACCACTAAACGACGCTTTTAGTATCAACAGAGTTGATGTCTCTACTTACCAAGCAGCAAGCGGTGCTGGCAAAGAGGGTATGGAAGAGCTTGTCGTTCAGATGCAAAAATTCTTTGAGTTTAAACTTGATGAGTGCGAGCCAAAGGTATTTGCACACCGTCTAGCACTAAATGTAATCCCTCACATCGACATCTTTTTGGACAATGACTACACAAAAGAAGAGATGAAAATGGTCAATGAGACGCAAAAAATTCTTCACAAAGATATCGAAGTTAGCGCTACCTGTGTGCGTGTGCCAGTGCTTAGAAGCCACTCAGAGGCGATCACTATCCACTTTGATAAAGATGTAAGTGCGGATGCAGCAAGAGAAATTTTAAGTAAAGCTCCAAGCGTCGTTGTAGTCGATAATCCAGCAAATAAAGAGTATCCGATGCCTATCATTTCAAGCGATACAAATGAGACTTATGTTGGTAGGATCAGAGTTGATAATTATAGACCTAATGTGCTTCACCTTTGGTGCAGTGCCGATCAGATCCGCGTAGGGGCTGCTACAAATGCTGTCAGGATCGCACAAAAATGGATCGCGATGCAAGAGTAAATAAAAAGGATTTTTATTGCGTAAGATATTTGAAAAAATTTTGCTTGCTAGCAACAGCTTTACACTTTTTCCAGTAGTTTTTGGGCTTTTAGGTGCGATCGTGCTTTTTATCATCGCAAGTTACGACGTCGGCAAAGTACTTTTAGAGGTTTATAAATATTTCTTTGCCACAGATTTTCACGTTGAAAATTTCCACTCAGAAGTCGTTGGTGAGATCGTTGGAGCGATCGATCTATACTTGATGGCTCTTGTTCTTTATATATTTAGCTTCGGAATTTACGAGCTTTTCATCTCAGAGATCACACAGCTAAAGCAGTCAAAGCAGAGCAAAGTCTTAGAGGTTCACTCTCTTGATGAGCTAAAAGATAAGCTTGGCAAAGTGATCGTCATGGTTTTAATCGTAAATTTCTTCCAAAGGGTGCTTCACGCAAACTTTACGACACCGCTTGAGATGGCATATCTTGCGGCTTCTATCCTTGCACTTTGCCTTGGACTTTATTTCCTCCACAAGGGAGACCACTAAAATTTTAAGCGTTTTTACGCTTAAAATTTCTCCTACATCTTTTCTTTAGCTATTTTTAGGTAATATCCATTTAAAAATTTAAAGGAAATTTAATGATTTTTATAGACGCTTGTCTTAAAAAACCTACCCCTTATACGCCTGTTTGGATGATGCGCCAAGCTGGTAGATATCTGCCAGAGTATATGCGAGTACGCGCGCAAGCAGGGGATTTTTTATCGCTTTGCAAAGACTACAAAAAGGCTAGTGAAGTCACGCTTCAACCAGTTGAAATTTTAGGCGTTGATGCGGCGATTTTATTTAGCGATATCTTGGTTGTGCCTCTTGAAATGGGCATGGATCTACGCTTTGAAAAGGGCGAGGGACCAGTTTTTACAAAGCCTTTGCGTGATAAGGCCGCACTTGATGCACTTAGTATCGAAAAGTCAACTAAAAATTTAGCATACGTCTATGACACGATCAAGCTTACAAGAGAAAATTTAGCCAAAGATAAGGCGCTCATTGGCTTTTGTGGCGCACCTTGGACGATAGCTACATACATGATCGAGGGTGGTGGCAGTAAAACTTATGCGATCTGCAAAAAAATGCTCTATCAAAATCCAGAATTTTTACATCAAATTTTAGAAAAAGTGACGCAAGCTCTCATCCTTTACGTGAAAGAGCAGATAAAAGCTGGTGTAAATGCGGTGCAAATTTTTGACAGCTGGGCAGCTGCGCTTGAAGAGCAGGCATATTTTGAGTTTGGATTTAGCTATATAAATAAAATAGTTGATAGCGTCAAGGCTGAATTTCCAGAAATTCCGGTCATCGTTTTTCCAAAAGGAATAAGTGGCTATTTGGATAAAATTTCAGGCAAATTTGATGTTTTTGGCGTTGATTGGAGCACACCGATCGAGCTAGCCAAAGCAAAACTTAGCCCAAGATATGTCCTTCAAGGCAATATGGAGCCAACAAGGCTTTATAGTAAAAAGGCGATCGATGAGGGCGTGGATAAAATTTTAAGCACTATGAAAGGCGCGCCTCATATTTTCAATCTTGGTCATGGAATTTTGCCTGATGTGCCAGTTGAGAATGCAAAATATTTTATAAAACAGGTACAGACAAAAAGTGCAAGGTAACGAGCCTTGCATCGTCTTTGGACCGATAAATTCTCGCCGTTTTGGCATGAGCCTTGGCATAGATCTAAGCTCTAAACAAAAATCATGTAATTTTGACTGTGTTTATTGTGAGTTAGGTGGCGCAAAGACTGTTGAAACAATAGAAAATCCGCCAAGTGTTGACGAGATTATAAGCGATTTAAAAGAAGCTTTAAAAACTTATCAAAACATCGATGTCATCACGCTTACAGCAAATGGCGAACCAACTCTTTACCCACACCTAAAAGAGCTGATAGCAAAAGTAAATGAGCTAAAAGGTAGCGCAAAAACACTTATTTTGAGTAATGGCTCAGGTGTGTGTGATCCAAAAATTTGTGAAGCCTTGCAAGGGCTTGATATAGTGAAATTTAGCCTTGATAGCGCGGTGCAAAGCACATTTAAAAAGATAGACCGCAACAAAAGTGGCATAGAAGTAAATGAGCTTATAAAAGCAATGGCTAAATTTCGCAAGGAATTTACTGGCGAGCTTGTGCTTGAAATTTTGGTTGTGGCTGGATTTAACGACAAAGAAGAGGAATTTATAGCACTCAATGCAGCGATAAATGAGATAGCTCCGCACCGAGTGGATATTGGCACGATAGATCGTCCGCCAGCCTATAATGTAAAGGGTGTAGACGCTAAAAAACTAGAGGAACTAGCCAAGCAGATAAGTGGCGTACCGGTTAATATAGCTAAAGCTCACAAAATAGAACAAAAGTATAACTTTAGTGAGGATGAAATTTTAGAAATGCTAAGACGTCGTCCGCAAACTATCGCAAATGTCGAAGAAAATTTCTCAGAGCACTCAAGGCAAATTCTAAACAAGCTCTTGCAACAAGATATGGTTTATCTAGCCGATGTTGCTGGAGTAAAATTTTATAAATTAAGAGCATAAATGAAAAGAATCCTTACAATACAAGACATCTCGTGCGTTGGCAAATGTTCCCTTACTGTCGCACTTCCCATAATCAGCGCTCAAGGCATCGAGGCGTGTATCTTACCAACGGCACTGCTCTCAACTCATACTGGCTTTAAAAATTTCACATTTCGTGATCTGACTGATGAATTTGACGAGATAACACAAGTATGGCACAAGGAAAATATCGCATTTGATGGAATTTATACTGGATTTTTAGGCAGCTTTAGCCAGCTTGAGCTGATAGAGAAAATTTTTAATGAGTTTAATGACTCTGCTCCACTAATACTTGTAGATCCTTGCATGGGCGACAATGGCAAGCTCTATCACGGATTTGATGAAAAATTTGTTATGAAAATGCGTGAGCTTTGCACAAAGGCTCACGTCATCACACCAAACATAACAGAAGCAAGCTTTATGTGCGGGATGCCGTTTTTTGGCAGTGACTATACGCAAGATTATATTTTAGAGTTGCTTGAAGGCTTAGCTAGCTTTGGAGTTAGAAAGATTGTGCTAAAGGGCATTAGATACAAGCAAAATGAATGTGGCATCATAGCTTACGACGCAAAGACAAAAGAGAAAGTAGAGTATTTTCACGAATTTTTGCCATTTCACACGAGTGGAACCGGAGATATATTTGCTTCTGTGCTTTTTGGCTCGCTAGTAAATGGCGAAAGCATGCAAAATTCTATTAAAAAGGCAGCAAATTTTGTGCTTAGTAGTATTAAAGTCACGCTAAAAGATAAGAGCCGCACATGGTATGGTGTGCAGTTTGAAAAGGTACTTGGTACTCTTGCGAAATAGGCTGGCAAACTACTTATTTAAAATTTTTAATAACACAACGATATGGCAAAGATTTATATCTTTGCTAGCTGTTAGAAGTGCTATATCGCCATGCTCTTTTTCTAGTTTTTTTAGCATTTTAAAGCAAGATTGTGCTGTTTCATTATCAAGCTCAAGCTCAAATTTCTCACAAAACTCATCAAATCTAGCTTCTTTATCTTCATGAAACCACTCTCTTAAAGCAGTGCTTGGTGTGATATCTTTTAACCAAAGGAAATTTGAAAATATCTCTTTTCTTATGCCTCTTGGATAGAGTCTATCAACAAAAGCCGCCTTCATATCCAAACTATCATCTTTGATAAAATCATAAATTCTATAAGCTTTAAACATGTTGTGATTGTAATCCTATAATGTTTATAAATAAAAAAATATTCTTAGTTATCTTATATTTTTTATACTTGTTTAAATTTTAAGGTTTGTAAAATCAAAGCTCAAATTTTTGATTGTGGCGATAAGAATTAAACTAGGGCTAGAAAATAGTCCTAAAAAGAATAAATTTAAATTAAAGCTCGTTTTGATAAAATCCCAACATAAAAATCACTAAAAGGGTTATCATTATGAGAGGCTATAAAATTTTCTCAGGAACGGCTAATATTGAGCTTTCAAAGAAAATTTCGCAATATCTTTCACTTCCTCTTAGCGAGGCAAGTATAAAAAGATTTAGCGATGGAGAGATCAGCGTGCAAATCGGCGAGAGCGTGCGTGGAAAAGATGTTTTTGTCATTCAGCCAACATGTGCACCGACAAATACAAATTTAATGGAGCTACTTATCTTAACTGACGCTTTAAAACGCAGTAGTGCAAGCTCTATAACAGCGATTGTGCCGTATTTTGGCTACGCTAGACAAGACAGAAAAGCAGCTCCTAGAGTGCCGATCACTGCAAAACTAGTGGCAAACATGATGCAAACAGCAGGTATCGATAGAGTCGTCACTATGGATCTTCACGCAGGACAAATTCAAGGATTTTTTGATATTCCGGTTGATAACCTTTATGGAAGCATCATTTTTAATGACTATGTAAGAGCTAAAAATTTACCAAATCCAATCGTTGCAAGTCCTGATGTAGGCGGCGTGGCTCGTGCTAGAGCTTTGGCTAAAAATCTAAATCTTGACATGGTTATCGTAGATAAGCGCCGCGAAAAAGCGAACGAGAGCGAAGTGATGAATATAATCGGTGACGTAAATGGTAAAGATGTTATTTTAGTCGATGATATGATCGATACAGCTGGCACGATCGTAAAGGCAGCTGAAATTTTTAAAGAGCGTGGCGCAACTAGCGTTATGGCGTTTTGCACGCATCCAGTCCTTAGCGGACCAGCTTACGATAGGCTAAAATTAGGCTTTTTGGATGAGCTAGTTGTTACTGATACGATACCTTTAGCAGAGGAGCTACCTTGTATAAAAGTGCTAAGTGCGGCTTCTTTATTTGGTGAAGTGATACGCCGTGTATATCACAATGAAAGCGTAAATAGCTTATTTTAATTAATCTTGGCTTTTGTTTGGAGTATTTCAGGCAAAAGCCAAATCTTTCAATATTTATTAGAATTTAATTTTGATAAATCAAAATTTGTAGCAAAAAGATAGCCTCTATTTATAGCTGGAATTTTTAAAATTCTAGCCTTCTCTTTAAAAATTTTTGGCATTATGGCTTTGCAAAATGGAGTTACTAAAAGGTAAGTATCTGCGTATCCGATAGCGATCTTGCCGCTTAGCACTACGCTTGTTTGCTTTGCTAAATTTGCACTTAGCTCATCTTTTTGAGCTTTGCTTAGAAGCACGTTTAGCTCTTTTGCCGCCATATCAACGCCTCGTATCGCATTACTATCATTTTTTATGATAAAAATTTCATCACTTATTTTTGTGATATTTGGCATTAAAATTTGTCTATCGGCTTCTAAAAACTCAAAGCTTTTTTTTACGCCATTAAAATAATTATCTAAAAATGGCTCACTAAAATTTAGCCGAATAAAGCTTCTTTTTAACTCGCCTTTTAAATTTGTCTCATCAATAAAATAGCGTAAATTTCTCACATCAAGATAGTTTTGAAGCTCTTTTTTGCGCAAATTTAAAAGCGGCCTAACTAGCCAAAAGTGCTTTCTTTTTTCAAGCTCGCTCATACCAAAGAGCTCTTTTAATCCAGTGCCCTTACTAAGCTGCATTAAAAACCACTCAAATTTATCGTCAAACTGATGTGCTAGGATCAAATTTTCATAGCTAAATTTTTGACAAATCTCGCCAAAAAACTCATATCTTACCTCGCGCGCATTTTTTTCAAAATTTGACTTATCTAAAAAAATGCTTTTTGTATAAATTTTTTTACCAAATTTATCCGCGAGCTCTTTTGCGCTTTTTATCTCGCTTTTACTTTGCTCTCGCACATTGTAATCAACTATCGCTAGATCAAATTTGATCCCAGCTTCGTCTAAAATGTAAAAAAGTGCAGTGCTGTCTATGCCGTGCGAGAATGCGAGCAGGTTTGCACCTGAGCTTAGCTTTTCCCGCACATTTTGGCTTATCATTTTGCTTTTTTGATGATTTTAGCGATCAGTTTTTGATCGACCACGTCAGTGACCTCACAAAGGTAGAGTGAGCCGATCTCAAGCTCTTTTATATCGCTTTCGTTGATCAAAATTTCACCGTCTATATCTTTATCCCAAATATCTTTTTTGGCTGCGTAAAACATCTCCCCCTCGCTACTTTCGCCCTCAAGAGAAGCATAAATTTGTTTACCTATCTCTTTTTGCAAGCTCTCATTTATCGATTTTTTAGTGATTTTTTCTATCTTGTTTAGTCTTTTTGAAATAATTTTGGCTGGGATTTGCTCCATTTCAAAAGAGGCAGTATCCTCTTCTTTTGAGTAGGCAAAGGCTGAAATTCTATCAAATTTAAACTCTTCTAAAAATTCGCAAAGCTCCTCAAAATCCTCCTCGCTCTCTCCTGGATGACCAACGATGACACCAGTTCGCAAAAACGAATTCTCGGCATTTCTCATCAAATTTAAAAGCTCTTTTATCTTTTTAGCACCGCTTCCACGCTTCATTATTTTTAGCATATTTTCACTGATGTGCTGGATCGGCATGTCGAAGTAGTTATGAAAGATAGGCGAGGCGATGATACGTTCAATTAGCTCCTTGCTGGTCGTACTTGGGTAGAGGTAGAGTATCCTAGCACTTCTTACGCCCTTTATCTTTTCTATCTCGTCTATTAAATTTATTAGCCCGTCGCTAATGCCCTGATCGCGCATATATGAGCTTGAGTCCTGAGATAAAAAGCTAAAGTCGTAGTAGCCTTTTTTGACTAAATTTCTGACCTCGTTTACGATGTTTTCAAGCGAGCGTGATTTTAGCTTGCCTTTAAATGTTGGTATCGCACAAAAGCTACATTTTTGGTTGCAGCCCTCTGAAATTTTGATGTAGGCGTGGTAGTTTGAGCCAGTTATCACACGCTCTTCATTTGCTTGCAGATAAGTTTGCGGGCTAAATAAATTTTGCTTTTTTAAGATGATCTCATCGATCTTGTCATAGTCAGCCACGCCGGTAAAGAGATCGACCTCTGGTAGCTCTTTCATGAGTTCATCTTTATAGCGCTGCATAAGACAGCCAGTCACTACTAGCAAAGAGCCATTTTTACGAGCTTCGTGCATCTCAAGTATGGTTTGGATGCTCTCTTCTTTGGCGGATTTGATAAAGCCACAGGTATTTACGATGATGACGTCAGCGTCGCTGATATCGTCTGTGATATCGTAGTTTTGCAATCTACCAAGCATTATTTCCGAATCAACTAAATTTTTGTTACAGCCAAGTGAAATTAAGTGAAGTTTTGGCATTTTTAGATCCAGATGTTGTCTATTAGCCTAGTTTTACCAACGTAAGCTGCTACTAAAATGATGGTGTTGCCTTTTTCTACTTTTGAAATTTCATTTAAATTTCTATCTGTAATAGCGACATAATCAACCTTTAGTGGCTCTAGCACTTCAAGCATCTTTGTTTTGATCTCGCTTGTGTCTTCCTCGCCATTTTGGATCAAATTTTGTGCTTTATTTAGCGATCTTGAAAGCCTTAGAGCATTACATTTATCTTCGTCGCAGATATAGACGTTTCTACTTGAAAGCGCAAGTCCGTCTGGCTCTCTAACGATATCACAAGCCACTAGGCTGGTATTAAGAAAAAATGTCTTTATCATATTTTGCACGATGATTAGTTGTTGCGTATCTTTTTTGCCCATGTAAACGCTATTTGCACGAGTTAGGCGAAAGAGCTTGTTTAGCACCCTTAAGACGCCATCAAAGTGTCCAGGTCTAGTTTTACCCTCTAAAATGGTTGAAAATTTCTTTGGAGCGATGATTAGTGGTTCATCATCAAAGTAAAGTTCACCAGCATCTGGGACAAAAATAGCACTAACGCTATTTTGCTCACAAATTTGAATGTCGTTTTGTTCGTTTCTTGGGTATTTGTCTAGGTCTTCGCCTGGTAAAAATTGAGTTGGATTAACGAATGTTGAGACGATACTTATCTCGTTTTCGCTCACGCATTTTTTAATAAGGCTAACGTGTCCGTCATGAAGTGCGCCCATGGTCGGCACAAAACCGATCTTTGCGCTTGTGCTAGAGACGAAATTTTCAAGTTCTTTTATAGTTCTTATGATTTGCATTTTGACTCTTTTTATTTGAAATTTTAACTTGGCATTGTAACAAAAAAGGATTAAAAGGGCGTAAATTTAAAAATGTAAGCAACTTTTGGCTAAAATCGGCAAAAAATTTTGGAGAAAAACTTGGATAGTTACGAATACAACGAGCTTTTAAAGAAGCTACAAACAAAAGTTGAAAACATAGGATCTATCGTAAAGCCTGAAGAGATCAAGGCTAGACTAAAAGAGATCGAGTCCACCGAGCAAGATCCTGATTTTTGGCAAGATATCGCAAGAGCTGGGGCACTAAATAAAGAAAAGACAAAAATTTCAAATATGCTTGCAAAATTTAACGACGCTAATCAGGCAGTAAGTGATGCAAAGGAGCTTTTTGAGCTAGCAAATTCTGAAAATGACGAAGAGACTATAAAATCTCTTTTTGATGACGCCAAAAATTTAGATGAAAAGATTGTAAATCTTGAAATTTCTATGCTTTTAAGCGGCGAAGATGACGGCAAAAATGCGATCGTATCGATCCACCCTGGAGCTGGTGGCACTGAGAGCAACGACTGGGCGAGTATGCTTTATAGGATGTATCTTAGATTTTGCGAGCGTGAGGGCTTTAAGGTCGAGACTCTTGACTTTCAAGAGGGTGATGAGGCTGGGCTAAAGGACGTGAGCTTTATCGTAAAAGGCGAAAACGCTTATGGGTACTTTAAAGCAGAAAATGGCATTCACAGGCTCGTTCGTACAAGTCCATTTGATAGCGCAGGGCGCCGTCATACAAGCTTTTCAAGTGTCATGGTAAGCCCTGAAATAGATGATGATATAGAGATCGATATCGAAGAGAAAGATCTAAAGATAGATACTTATAGAGCTAGTGGTGCAGGTGGTCAGCATGTAAATAAAACTGAATCAGCCATCCGCATCACGCATATACCAACTGGTATCGTCGTGCAGTGCCAAAATGACCGTAGTCAGCACAAAAATAGAGCCACAGCGATGAAGATGTTAAAGTCGCGCCTTTACGAGCTTGAACTGATGAAGCAGCAAGAAGCGAGCAACAGCGTCGAAAAGAGTGAGATCGGCTGGGGGCATCAGATAAGATCATACGTACTTTTCCCGTATCAGCAGGTAAAAGATAACCGCAGTGGTGAGGCATACTCACAGACTGATGCGATACTTGATGGTGATATCAAAAAGATGATAGAAGGTGTTTTGATCGCTCAAAAGGCTGAGGCGTAATAAATTTATAAAAAGAGATGAGATCTAAAATTTCATCTCTTTTAGCTTCATACACGCCTCTTCTTTACCTTTAAAGCAAGCCTCATCAAGATAAATTCTCGCTTTTTTATAGTCATTTTTGCCTAGATAGATAAGCCCCAGATCGTAGCTAGCCTCGCTTGAGCCAAGGCTTGTAGCTTTTTCGTAAAAATATATCGCTTTTTCTAAATTTTTATTGACCCCAAGGCCGTACTCGTAGATATATCCAGCACTTCTTAGCCCGTCTATGTTGCCGTATCTGCCAGCTGTCTCAAACCAAAAAAGTGCCCTTAAGATATCCTTGCTAAAGCCTTTGCCGTCACGAAAACAAACGCCAGTTTGCTGCATGGCTAGGACATTGCCATCTTTTGCGTAGTCATAAAATCTCTTGCAAGCCTTTGGGTAGTTGCCCTCGTTATATAGATAGATGGCGTCTGCTATCTGCTCTACTTCAGGATCAAGTGGTGGCTCACTAAGGCCAAAATTTTGTGAAATTTGATCTAACGAACATCCCCAAAATAGCAAAACACTAAACACAAAAATGATAAATTTTTTCATATTTGTCCTTGAAAATTTAGGCGATTTTATCCAATTTTATCTTATAATGCCCGCAAATTTTAAGCAAAAGGAACGATATGGATCATAATGCGCTTTTAATCCAGCTTGGCTATAACGTCAATGAAACGACCACTGCTCAAATGTGTAGAATTTTAAACAATACTGATGGTCTTTTGCCAAAGAGCATAATTGAACTAAATGACCATTTAAAGCCGCACCTTTGTTTTGTGGCGATGAGTGGAAGTGAAGATAGACTAAAGATAAAAAATGTAGTTACCGTTAATGAAATAAAAGAGCGAGTTGATGAGATTATAAAAAACTGGGCTAATAAATATAAAATGGAGCTAAAAAAGATAAATGAAACAACTTACTATGTAATGGGAAAGATAAGGGACTGAAAATGAAATATGATATTGTAATTATTGGTTTTGGAAAAGCTGGCAAAACGCTAGCGGTTAAGGCTGCCGTACTTGGCAAAAAAGTGGCTCTTGTAGAGAGATCGCCAAAGATGTATGGAGGCACTTGCATAAATGTTGGCTGCATACCAACCAAACGTCTAATAACAGCCGCTAAAGAGGCAAAATTTGTAAATAATAGTGTCGAAAGCGAATATTACACGCTTAGCGTTGAAAATAAAAATAAACTAATCTCAGCTTTGAATGCTAAAAACTATGCGATGCTAAATGATAAAGAAAATATCGATGTGATCGATGGTGTTGGCTCATTTGCTAGTGAAAATAGTGTACTTGTAACAACGCCAAGCGGTGAGAAAAAGATAATAGAGGGCGACTTTATCATCATAAATAGTGGCTCAAAAGAGGCAGATGCTCCTTTTGAGGTTGTAAGCTCAAATGTATTTTCAAGCCAAACTTTGCTTGATCTAAAAAATTTACCAAAGCATTTTGTCATTATCGGTAGTGGTTTTATCGGTATAGAGTTTGCATCAATGTTTGCAAATTTTGGCTCAAAAGTGACTATCGTAGGGCGTTCAAAACTACTTAAAAACGAAGATGATGATATAGCTAATAGCGTAAAAGAAGCTCTTAGAGTCCAAGGCGTTGAAATTTTAGAGGGTTGCGAGATAGAGTGCATTAAAGAAAATGTATTAAATTTCAAGCAAAATGGCGAGCAAAGATGCCTTAGGGCTGATGCATTTTTGATCGCGCTTGGCAGAGTGGCAAATGTGGATGATTTAAATTTAAAAGCTGCTGGAGTTGAGGTAAATGAAAAAGGCTTTATAAAGACAAATGAAAACCTTCAAACAAATGTGCCAAACATCTATGCGGTAGGCGACGTGCGCGGCGGAGAGCTTTTTACTTACACTAGTTTAGATGATTTTAGGATAGTTTATTCACAAATTTTTGGTGATAAAAAGAGAAATACTAAAAATAGAAGCATTCACGCAAATGTGCTATTTACCGACACTCCGCTAGCAAGAGTTGGAATGAGCGCCAAAGAAGCAAGTAAATTCGGGCTAAATTTTAAAGAGCTAAAGCTTAGCATGGCAACAGTACCAGGCGCAAAAGTACTAAATCACGATGTAGGTATGCTAAAAGCTATCGTTGATGCACAAAGTGGCGAAATTTTGGGTGCTAGCTTTCACTGCATCTATGCAAATGAGCTGATAAATGAAATTGCAATTGCGATGAATTTAAAAGCAAACGCAAATTTCTTTAAAAATCAAATTTTTACTCATCCAAGCATCAGTGAAGCACTAAATGACTTATTTGGACAATTTTAAAAGGAAAAGAATGAAAAAATATTTATTGCTTTTATCGGCTTTATTTTTCACTGGCTGCTTAAATGTGATTGGTGTAGGACAAAAACAAGATGATTCGTGGCAGCAACCAAAGGATGAAAAAATAGTGCAAAATAAAGAGCAAATTTCAAGAAATGCGATCGAAATTTTAATACCAAAATGCGAAGAAGGCGATGCGGAAGCTTGCAACGATTTGGGTGTAAATTACGAGCTTTTAAAAGAATATGAAAATGCTTTAATAAATTATCAAAAAGCTTGCGATGCTAAAGTACAAGTCGGTTGTGCAAATTTGGGCACTCTTTATGAGCTTGGACTCGGAGTTAAAAAAAATCCAAAAAAAGCAATTTCAATTTATAAAGAAAGCTGCAATGGCGGAGGCATGCAAGCTTGCTATCATTTAGGCAATGCTTACAGAAAGGGTGAAATCGTTAAGCGAGATTATTACTTAGCAATGCAAGCTTATACAAATGCATGCAATGCTGGCGATTTGCCAAGTTGTGCCAATATTGGAGCGATGTACGAGCTTGGTCTTGGTGTCAATAAAGACGAAAAAAGGGCTTATGGAATTTATAAAGTCGCTTGCTTTCGTGGGCTAAGCAAGGCATGCCCACAAATGAAAAGACTAGGTACAAAGCTAGGAATGTAAGTGAAAAAGGTCTTAAATTTTGGTCTTATTTTGGCTATGGGCTTTATGCTTAGTGGTTGCTGGTCTTGGCAAAAGATGGTAAGCTTTGGCTTTTGTCAAAGTGATGAAGAGGCTAGGGCAGAGCGTCTTGAGCTTGAAAAAGAGAAAATGGTGCAAAATTGTGAAAGTGGAAATAGCATCGACTGCAACAACCTAGCTGTAAATTTTAGCAACGAAAAAGACTTTGTAAAGGCAAAAGGCTACTATGAAAAAGCTTGCAATGCTGGGCTTGCGACGGCTTGTTCAAATTTAGGCCAAATTTATGAGCAAGGGCTTGTTGATGAACAAAAAGATATCCAAAAGGCTCTAAAACTTTATAAACTAGCTTGTGATAGCGGTGATGGTGTTGGCTGCTATAACGAGGCTATGGGGCTAAAATCCTACATCGAAAGTGAAAATTTAAAGACTCATAAGATAGATAGAACTAAGGCTGAGGCTAGAGTGCTAAGGCTTTTAGCAAAGAGTTGCGAGCTTGAGTATGCTCAGTCGTGCTTTTTGCTTGCAAAGCTAAGCGGCGATGAAGCAAAGGCAGATGCACTTTACAAAAGAGCCTGCCAGCTTGGCAAATGTGTGGATAGAAAATAAGGGATAAAATTGCTTTTTAACTCATATGCCTTTATATTTGTATTTTTACCACTTGTATTTTTTGTATATTTTTTTCTAAATAAAAAGAGACTAAGCAATCTTGCAAAAGCTTTTTTGGTAAGTGCTAGTTTATTTTTTTATGCTTATTGGAGTGTTTATTATCTACCGATTTTACTAGGAAGCATTATCTTTAACTTCTTGATTTCAAAATTTCTAGCAAAACATCAAAGTAAAGCAATTTTAGTTTTTGGTGTAGTTTGCAACCTTGCTTTACTTGGATATTTTAAATATGCTGATTTTTTAATTTCAAATTTAAACGCTATAACAAATACAAATTTAAGTCTACTTCATATCGCTTTACCGCTTGCGCTTAGTTTTGTCACATTTCAGCAAATAGCATATCTAGTGGATAGTTATAACAAGCAGACAAAAGAGAATAGTTTTTTAAACTACTGCCTTTTTATAACATTTTTTCCACAGCTTATTGCTGGTCCGATAGTGCATCACAAAGAAATGATGCCTCAGTTTGCAAATAAATTTAATCTTATAAAAAACTATAAATTTATAGCTCTTGGGCTTTTTGTTTTTAGCATAGGGCTATTTAAGAAGAGTGTGGTTGCTGATACTTTTTCGATTTTTGCAAATGCTGGATTTGATGTAGAGAGAAATTTGACTTTTCTGCAAGCATGGGCGATGTCACTTTCGTATACCTTTCAACTTTATTTTGATTTTAGTGGTTATTGTGATATGGCGATAGGTCTTGCGCTACTTTTTAACATAAGGCTTCCCATAAATTTTAACTCCCCGTATAAGGCTTTAAATATTCAGGATTTTTGGCACAGGTGGCACATTACGCTATCGCGTTTTTTAAGAGACTATATCTATATCCCACTTGGAGGAAATAGAAAAGGTCAATGCCGTACCTATCTAAATTTGTTTTTAGTATTTTTAATAGGTGGTCTTTGGCATGGAGCTGCTTGGACTTTTGTTGCTTGGGGTGCTTTACATGGTGTCGCTATTGTTATTCACAGATGTTGGCAAAAGTTAAATTTTAAACTAAATAAAATTATTGCTTGGATCATCACCTTTAACTTTGTAAATTTCACATGGATATTTTTTAGGGCAAAAAGCTTTGAGGATGCTATGAAAGTGATCCGAGGGATGTTTTTTGGAGAACTTAAGATAGATGTTAATTATCTTGAAATGTTTTTTATCGTTTTGGCTTTTTTGGTTGTTTTGCTTTTTAAAAACTCTATGCAAATAGCATTTGATAAGAAATTTAAATTTACTATTTTGCAAATTTTTGCAGCATCTTTCTTTTTGTTTATATCAATCTTAGCAATTAGGCTTAATAATGCGAGTGAATTTTTATACTTTAGATTTTAAGAAAAAAATATTTCTATGCCTGTTTTTAGTGGCTTTTGCTATGGTTGGGCTTGATGTTGTGCTTTATATTCTTTCAGATATTAGCACAAGTAAAACTAATTTCGTAAATTCTTCAAAAGTTTCAAAGGCTAAGCATTTTGAACTAAATGACATCGATAAAAGTGATATAGTTTTTGTTGGAAGCAGTAGAACGTTTTATCATATTTCTACAAATATTTTTAAAAATGCTAATATAAAAATTTACAATTTTGGAGTTGCTGGAAACTTTATTGGTGATTATCCGTTTATTACAAGCACTATTAAAAAAAATGGAGCAAAAGAGATTATTTTTAGTATAAGAGTTAGTGATCTTTTTATAGACTATTATTTAAGTGGATTTAAAATTTATACCATCTACGAACTTATGGCAAATTTTGGCACAAATAAAATAATATTTTTAAAAACATTGCCAGATTATTTTTCAAGTTTTCATCTATTTTTAAGATACTCTGAAGCTATTTATAACAGATTGACCTCATTCTATGAAAAATTTATGCCAAAAACTAAAACTACAACAGATAATTTTAATACAGGAAATTCTTTTGATATTGCAATAAATAGTGATTGCGTCTCAAACGATACCCGCGAATTGGACTCAAAATTTACCATAAATAAAAAACTTATTGTTACTAAGTGTGTGAATGGTGATAGCATACTTTTTGCAAATGCATTACCGAGAGAGAATTATGGTAAAGTGCTTGATTTGAAGGAGTTAAATTTAAATACATTAAAATACATGCAAAATTATATAATTGATCCGCTTGTTAAAGATGGCATAAAAGTAATTATTTTACTTGAGCCAATATTTGATGGGACAAAGCTTCAATATGATATAAATGAAATAACATCAGCTATCAAAAACGCCAAAATTGTAGATCTTACAAATTTAGAATTTGACGATGAAGAATTATCTGATTGGGAACATTTAAACTATCTTGGCAGAAAAAGATATAGTGAGTTTTTGGTTGAACTTTATCTTAACGGTGGACTTTAGTTTCTTACTTCAACCCAAAGACTTTTATATTAAAAGTAGTATGGATTTTATCCTTTTCGCCTTTCATGACGATAGGAAATTCAGTCTTTACGATACTGTCATAGCTGCTAAGCGCATCTAAAAAGTCATAAAATTTTTGCGGTGTCCTTAGGGAGCTAGTTACATTTAAGCGAAATCTAAAAAATTTCTCACTAGCGTTATTATCACTTTCTTCTATTTTGCTAAGGCTCACTTCACTGAAAAATTTGGAGGCAAATTCTATAAATTTATCTTTATCAAATTTAGTCTCAAAAGCTGAAATGATAGCTCCATCTTTTTGTTTAGTTGCTTCAAGGTTTTTAAATTTGGCTTCAAATTCATTTTTTACTTTTGTATAAGATGAGGTTTGTGAATAATTTTGTCTAGTTAGGCTTTTAAATTCTTTTATATTTGGCACGATAAAACCAAATATCATAATGAAGCAAACTACAATAAAAGCAAATATAAAAAGTAAAAGCTTGACAGGATCTATTTTTTCTAAGCTCGTATCTTTTTTACTCATTATATCCCTCAGAATTATCAATTTTATTTGTGCTTAT
Organism: Campylobacteraceae bacterium; assembly: GCA_902387145.1. Lineage (GTDB taxonomy): Bacteria > Campylobacterota > Campylobacteria > Campylobacterales > Campylobacteraceae > Campylobacter_A. The sequence continues at coordinate 622,952 of CABMKY010000001.1, forward strand.
AAAGCCATACCAGCCGTTTTTGCTTTGATAAAAGCTAGTATTTGAAGTCGTAAAAATAGATCTTAAAGGTGAAGCTAGAAGCTGATTAAATACATCTTTTGTCGGCGTTATACCACGAATGATGAGTGAGTTTTTATCCATAAAAACCTCTTCGAGCGTTATACTGTCAGGCACTAGATCAAAAAGATTGTGCAAGCTTTGCTTGAGAATAGAATTTGATGTGAAAATATCATTTGCAGATTCTATTTGTACGGCGAGTTTAGCTGAAATTTCATCTGTTGTGACTATTTTTTGACTAAGTTCTTTTTGCTCATTTGATAAAAAATTTATATTTTTTTCAATTGAATAATTTTTATAGAGTATAAAGAAATTTGCTGCCAAAAGAGCTACAAACACAAAGCTTATAAGGCTTAGCCAAATTTTGCTAAAGATAGATATAAGTGGTCTTGGTTCTGGAGCAATAAAGCTAAATCTCATAATATTATCTCTTCTTGCATGATTTCATTCATGATATGATTTGTATTTACTGGATACACTGAAGTCTCCACTAAAAGCTCAGATTGTAGATATTGTAAAAAGGTTGCACTTGTTTTTGTGTTTTCAAAAACAATTATTTGTTCAATAAAATCGCCGCCGTAGAGAGGATTTTCGTAAAATTCTTTTACAGCCTTTACGATGTAATCAAACATCTTCATGTCATACCCAAAAATAGCAACTGATTTTTCTACATTTGTAGAAACTGGCATATTTAGTTCATAATTTAGATCTTCAAATTCTTTTGGTTTATCATCACTTAAAAAATCATCTAAACTTTTAAAATCATCAAGCGACGTTGCGTCATTTTCTTCTTTAATGATTAAGTTATCAATATCTGTTATATCTTCTTCTTTTAGGCTTTCAGATTCCTGGTTGGTTTCTTCAACGCCAGACATATTTAAAAAAGTGGATAATTTCATTTGTTTATCTTTAAATATCGCAAGCGTAAACGAATGTTCATGGATATAAAGATAAAGTGTAGTTTTTGGAGAAATTCCGCGTTTTAAAAGCTCGTGAAAGAGTAGGGCAATAGGTGAGTAGATGAGATCTACACTATCTTGTCCAAATAAATTTTTATATTTTTTTATAGCATTTAAATTTGCATAAATACTCCAGCTATCCTGCATGATAAGGCTTGTAAGATTTTTAGTATTTATATTAAATTTTTTGTATTCGCCAAAGCTAACACTAGGAAGCGCGCCTTGTGAGTCGTCGTTAAAAAAAACTGAAACATATACACCAAAATATGCTTTTTCTTGCTCTTCTATGTATTTTATGATTTTTTCATCGATATTATCGATATTTATATCTGTAAATTTAGCATTTATGGTTTTTAAAAGTTTGCCATTTCTAAAGACCTGACCGAAGAATATGCACTCATTGCCCTCCAACACGACGCTTAAAAAAAGGTTAGAAAAAAGCTTTTTGACGCTAAAAGACATAAATCTCCTAAATTTAGTGCATAATTTTCGTTATGGTAGCTAAAAAGGGATTAAATAAGTTTAAAACAGCTCGTTTTTAAGTTTAACGAAAATCTCTTTTGTATTTAAAGCTTCATTTTTTAGTTCATTATCAAGTAGGGCCGAGTTTTTAAGGTCGTCAAAATCCTCTATCATCACATCACACATCATCTTAATACGTTTGCTATCAGCCTTGCTTACGCTACTTTGGCTCATTTTTTTGATACGCTCAAGATACTCTTTGCCGTTTTTTATGTATGAGCTAAATTTGATAGCAGCCTTGCTTTGGTTTAGTACAGTATTTGCCATTTTGTTATAAATATCTATATCAAGTGCTTTTTGGCTTAAATTTAAGGCCTTTTCATATTCTTTGTTTTCGTATAAAAATTTTGCTTCAAGGGCGAGTTTATAGGAGTTGTCGCTATAAAAAAATAGTCCGAATAAAACAATTAGAAAGATGGCTATAAAAATAGATAGTTTATTTTTCATAAATTTCATCCAAAATTTCTTTTATCTCGTCTCTTATTTGCGGATTTTTATGCGCATACTTTTTCCACCAAATTTTTAAATTTGCTCTAAAGTCCTCTTGGTTTTGCTCCACGCTCTTACCACCGTCGTTTTGCGAGGCTTGCCAAAGCTCATTTTGTATCTTCTCTTTTGCCTCTTTTTGCTCTAAATTTGCCACACTAAAAGGAGCTGAGAGGCTAAAATTTATAGTTGAAAATGGCTTTGGAAGTATCATCTTGTCCCAGCTTTTAAACTCCCAAAACGATCTTGCTTCAAAATTTAGAGCATAAATTTCGCAAGATGACTTTTGCGCGATCACCACAGCTCCGTCTGCCACACTATGTCTTGGTCCTCTTGGACCATCTGGCGTGATGATGACGTCGTGGCCTTGCTTTATCTCTCTTAGAGCTTCTATAAGTGCCCTTGCACCGCCTTTTGAGCTGCTGCCTCTAATGGTGTCGATGCCAAAAAATTTGATTATTCTGGTGATTAGCTCGCCATCTTTGTGGTCGCTGATTATCACTTTGCCTTGTTTTCTATTTTGTCTGCTCCACCACTGCCTGTAAGCAAAGCTCATAAAGCTAAGTCTGCCGTGCCAAAAGACGACGACGCAGCCATTTTGTGGTAAGAAATTTGGAGTGTAGCTCTTTTTGCAGGTTAGAAAAATGAGCCACATCAAAATGTAGATGAAAAAGACGCCAATGCTTAGGGCAACCTTTTCAAAGACGTTTTTAAATTTGCAGCTCGCCATACAAAATCATTCGTTTTGGGTTTGTGATCTTGATTTTTTGTGTAGTGCCAAGAAGCTCTTCGCTGCCATCGACTTGAACTAAAAAGTTGTTAAAGCTTCGCCCAGCAACACCGCCATTTGCCCTTAGCTCTTCAAAATATACATCAAAAATTTTATCTTTTTGTGCTGCCACGATCTCGTCTAAAATTTCACTGTGGCGATTTTGCAGGCGAGTAAGCCTTTCTGAAGCGGTTTTATCATCTATTTGATTTGTGAAAGTAGCTGCCTTTGTAAGCGGACGAGGTGAATACTTAAAGCTAAAAATTTGCTCAAATCTAACTTGCTCAAGCACATCCATTGTATCTTCAAACTCGCTATCACTCTCGCCTGGAAATGCAACAATGATATCAGTTGAGATGCTCACATCTGGGCACATTTTTCTAAGCCTTAGCGCGCGGTCCAAAAACCACTCTTTTGTGTATCCGCGCTTCATCTCGCGTAAAACTTTGGTATTTCCGCTTTGAAGTGGCATGTGCATAGACTTACAAATTTTAGGGTTGTTAGTGAAAATTTCTAGAAATTTATCATCCATGTGAAGTGGGTGCGGGCTTGTAAATCTTATCCTCTCAACGCCCTCTATCTCGCTTATCTTTACTAAAAGATCGCTAAAATCGATATTTTCTTGCATGCCTGAAAATCTTTTGCCATAGTTATTGACATTTTGCCCTAGCAAAAATATCTCTTTTGCACCGCTTTTTGCGGCCTTTTCTACCTCTTTTAAGATGAGACCTGAAGGGATAGAAATTTCATCGCCTCTGGTGTGTGGTACGATGCAATAGGTGCACTTTTTATCGCAGCCGATAGAGATGTTGATATGACTTTTATATGGCGAGCCTCTAAATTCGCCAAATGCATATTCACTCTCGTCGTGGTTGATGTCGGTTGAGATAAATTTAGGCGTATTTACAGCTTTTGTGATCTTGCTGACGTTTCTTGCACCAAGGACAAAGTCAACATAAGGTGCGCGCTTAAAAATTTCGCTACCTAAATGGCTTGCAGTACAGCCACAAACGCCTATTTTGGCACCTCTTTTTTTAGCTTTTTCAAAGGCTCCGACCTCGCTAAAGAGCTTATGAACTGGCTTTTCACGAACCGAGCAAGTATTTATAAGGATTAAATCAGCTTCTTCTATATTTTGTGTTAGGGAGTAGTCTTCTTTTTGTGAGAGCTCAGCTATGATATGCTCGCTGTCACGAACATTCATAGCACAGCCTAGAGTTTGGATAAAGAGTTTTTTACTCATTAAAGTATATGCACTTCATACATGTAGTCGCTATCATCAAGTCCGTATTTTACGGTTCTGTGATAAACGCTTAGCCCTTTTTCTTCAAAATGCTCGACTAAGGCGATTAGTTGTTTGTGTGTGTTTTCTTTATCAAAATAGAAAATTTTCTGACCCTCTTTTTCGACAGCTGCCTCTATTTTTTCTAGTGAAATCGTTTTTGGTTTTGCGTCTAATTCAGCTCTTGCAAGTTTTAGCTCCATTTTTAATCCTTTCAAAATCTTAAATTTTAATTGGTCAATATATCCAAAACATCATAAAAAAAGGATTAAATAAAAGTTAATAATAAGCTTAAAGTTATTAAAAGTATGGCTTATGTATAATTTCAAAACTTCACGAAAAATCCCCGAAATTTATCGTTACAATGGAGAAAAAATGGAAAGAATTTCAGATATCATCGAGTCAATTGCAAATGAGAAAAATTTAGAGATAGAAGATGTAAAAGAGCGCGTTATAAGAGCTTTGATAAATACTGCAAAAAGGGTTTATGGCGAAAATTATGAGTATGACGTGAGTATCGATGCTAATAAAAATTTAAAGCTTTATCAAAAAATTTCAATCGTAGCAAACGACGATGAGAGGCTTGAAGAGGATAATGAGCACTTTTTAAGCTTAAAAGAGGCTAAAAAGATAGATAGTGGCGTAGAGATCGGTGATGAGCTTACTTACGAGCTAAGCCTTGATAACCTTGGAAGAACCGCAGCTCAAACGCTTCACAAGGAGCTTGAGTATCACATCCAGCGTCTAGTCGAAGAGAAAATTTTACAAAAATATAATGAGATGAGTGGTCACATGGTCTTTGGTCCGGTTGTTAGAGTCGATAACGATGAAAACACTTTTATCGAGATAGATGAGCTTCGTGCCATCTTACCACGCAAAAACCGCATAAAAGGCGAGAAATTTAAAGTGGGCGACGTGGTAAAAGCAGTCATTAGAAAAGTTTTTACAGATAAAAATTTAGGTATAAAGGTCGAGCTTTCAAGGACTTCACCTAAATTTCTTGAAGCGCTGCTAAATTCAGAAGTGCCAGAGATAAAAGACGGTGGCATCATCATACAAGGAAGTGCGAGAATTCCTGGCGAAAGGGCTAAAGTAGCACTCATCTCAACCACTCCAAACATCGATCCAGTCGGCGCAACTGTCGGCACAAAGGGCGTTAGGATAAATGCCGTAAGCAAAGAGCTTCATGGTGAGAGCATCGATGCGATCGAATACACCACCGAGCCAGCGATCTTGGTAGCTCGCGCTATGGCACCTGCGATAATCACATCTGTAAAGATCGAAGAAAACAAGGCGATCGTGACACTTGCGAGCGAGCAAAAGAGCAAGGCAATCGGCAAAAACGGCATAAATATCCGCCTTGCAAGCATGCTAACTGGTTATGAGATCGAGCTAAACGAGCTTGGCTCAAAAACTAACAGCAGCGATAGTGACGGCGGAATGGTTAAGGATCTAAAAGCACTCTTTGGTGACAACTAATGAAATTTCAAATAAGAAAAGCGACTGAGGGCGATATGGACGTGATCTGCGAGCTTGTAAGAGAGCTTGCTAGCTATGAAAAGATGAGCGATCAAGTCACTTTTACAAATGAAATTTTTGCAGACTCTATCTTTAACAAAAATTATGCAAAAGCCCTTGTCTGCGAAAGCGAAGGCAGGGCGATAGGATATGCTATCTATTTTTACACATTTTCTACATTTTTGGGGCTTGGTGGAATTTATCTTGAGGACATTTACGTCAAAAAAGAGTTTAGAAACCAAGGCATCGGTAAGGCATTTTTTAAATTTTTAGCTCAAATTTGTAAGGATGAAAATTTAAAAAGGCTTGAGTGGTGCTGCCTAAACTGGAATGAGCCAAGTATTAAATTTTATGAAAGCATGGGTGCTAAAAATCAATCTCTTGAATGGAGAAACTACCGCTTGGACGGCGAGAATTTAGAAAAACTTTTAAATTTATAGTTCGTTTTTAAATAAAAAGCTCAAATTTACTCTTAAATTTGAGCTTGTGAGCGATTAAAATTTATATGTATATCCCAAATAAAGACCTACATTTGTCTCTTTTATTTTTGTATTATCATATTTTGCTATAGAGCTATATTTGGCTCTATCTGCTTTTAGACCAAACTCAAACGCATTATTTTCGTTGATAGAGTATTCAGCACCAATTCTTGCACCAAGTATCCAGCCATTTGTATTAGCTTTTTCCGAGCCATCATGAATGTCAAATATATCCATTTTGAGCTTTGAGTAGCCAGTGTAGCCACCAAGAACTAGTTTTATGTCCTTTGTTAACTCTGGTGTATAATCTGCGCCTACTATAAATTTATGTGTACTCCATTTTATTACTGTACCGTCTTCATCGCCAAGTGACTTCTTTGCTTGAAAGTCGTAAATGTAAGCTCCATAAACTCTAAAACTATCAAAATCATAGCCCCGGCTTTTAGTCCAAAATTTGATGAGCTTATCAAACAGAGTGAGATGCTTGTAGGCGGGATATGTTATATGAAATTTAAAGCGAGATGATATAAGTTTTTAAAAGGTGGTTATCCCACCTTTTGTTATTTTATTGCAATTATTTTTGTATCTTTTTGTTTAAGCTCTAGACTACCATCTACATTACATCTTGGATTTAAAGTTTCTAGTGTTGCCAAAACTTCTGTTTTATTGCCTTCGCCTATATCATCATATTTTTTTAAGATATACATATGTGGTGTATTTTTGGGTATGCTACCTTTTGGCATACTAAAAGCCACAGCTTTTACGTTAAATTTTTCTAGATCAACCTTCGTATCTTTATCGACTATCAGATAACCTTTAATACCATCTTCTTTTAATTTATTTTTCTTGGTCTCTATATTATATTCCCAGTCAAAATTTACCCTTTTATAAACCTTTACTTCGCCTTTAAAATGTTTGATACTACCTTACAAATTTCAGCCAAAGTAGTTGGCTCACCACATCCAGTTAGAGCAAAAGTAAGTGTTGCTGTAGTGACTGAAAAAACGACTTTTGTTTTCATATTTTTCCTTTTTGTAAAAGTTAGAAATTCGGATTTTACAAAAAAATAAAACTGAAAAAATTAAACTAATAAATTTATGAAATATTTTTGATAAATTTGGTGTAAAAAGAAATTTGAGCTCAAAGCAAGCGCTTCAAGCTCAACTAAATTTACTCATTAAGTATTGAGAGGAGCTCTTTGTTGTCTTTTGTTTTTAGCATTTTTGCGTATAAGAATTTAAGCGCTTCGACATCGTCCATTGTCGCGATCGCAGAGCGAATAGCCCAAATTTTTTGAAGCTCGTCAGGTTTTTGAAGTAGCTCTTCTTTTCTGGTACCTGATTTTAGCACGTTGATAGCTGGATAAATTCTGCGGTCTGAGATATTGCGGTCAAGTACGATCTCACTGTTTCCAGTGCCTTTAAACTCTTCAAATATCACTTCATCCATGCGTGAGCCAGTGTCGATAAGTGCGGTTGCGATGATGGTTAGCGAGCCACCATGCTCGATGTTTCTAGCTGCTCCAAAGAAGCGTTTTGGTTTGTGAAGTGCGTTTGCGTCAACGCCACCTGTTAGTACCTTGCCACTTGGTGGGGTCACTGTGTTGTAGGCACGTGCTAGACGGGTTATACTATCAAGCAAGATGATGACGTCTTTACCCATTTCAACTAGACGTTTTGCCTTTTCGATGACAAGCTCTGCCACGCGGACGTGATTAAGCGCTGGCAGGTCAAACGTCGAGCTAAATACTTCTCCTTTTACGCAGCGCTGCATGTCTGTAACTTCTTCTGGTCTCTCATCGACTAGAAGCACCATGAGCTGGGCTTCTGGATGATTTTTAGCGATGCCGTGAGCTAACTCTTTCATAAGCTCTGTTTTACCGCTTCTTGGAGGTGCGACGATGAGGCCACGCTGACCCTTACCAATAGGCGTAAAAAGGTCAAGCACACGGCCAGTTAGCTTCATCGGATCGTACTCTAAATTTAGCTTTTCAGTTGGGAAAAGTGGGGTTAGGTTGTCAAAGAGTGGCCTCTCTTTTGCGTCTGCTAGAGGCATATAATTTACCGCTTCGATCTTTAAAAGAGCGTAGTATTTTTCCTGATCTTTTGGCTCTCTTACTTGCCCGGTGATGATGTCGCCCACACGAAGTGCAAATTTGCGGATCTGTGAGTTTGAAACGTATGCGTCGTTTGAGCTGTCGCTTAAATTTGCATCAACAGCCCTTAAAAAGCCATAACCTTCGTTTGTGATCTCTAAAATTCCAGTAAATAGTATAAAGCCGCCTTGTTTTGTCTGGGTTTTTAGTATCTCAAATATCAAATCCTGCCTACGAAATTCGCGTGGATTTTCGACACCAACGCTATTTGCGATCTGCACTAGCTCATCTAAACTAAGCGTTCTTAGCTCTTCGATCTTGTGTCCATCTACTGGTATGTGTGTTCTTGATGTTTGATGTTTTTTTGTAGTTTTTGTGTTTTGAGCAGCACTTTGCTCGGTTTGGTTATTTTCCATATTTCCTCTTTAAATGCGGGGATAATTTTGTAGAATTTCTAAGTTTCAAAAAGAAGTTTTTGAAAGTTTTGGCATTTTATAAAAATAAAACTTTGTTGTCAAGAAATGGTATGAAATAAAATTTTTGCTCAAAAATGGTTGATTTGCTATAATCTCGCCATTTTATAACGATAACAAAAGAAGAAATTTGTGCCTATTTTTGTAGTTTGCCTACCATAAATTTATATGGTGCGTAATAGGCATGCGATGCAATAATATTGGTAAAAATTTTAGATAAAAGAAAGTAAAAATGCCACAAAGTAGATGTGCTCATTGTAGATTAAAATTTGATGAAAGCGTGATGATCTCAAATGAAAGCGGACTTAAATTTTGCTGTGTTGGTTGCAAAGGTGTTTATGAAATTTTAAATGAAAATGGGCTTAGCGAGTTTTATGAACGTCTTGGTAAAAATACACTTACACCGGCAAGCAACGGTGCAAATATCAAAAATTTAGCAGCAAATTTTAGCGAGCTTGTGACAAAAGAGGGCGATTTTAGTCAAATTTCATTTTTAATCGATGGCATCACTTGCTCAGCTTGCATCTGGCTACTTGAAAAGGCGCTTTTTAGCTCACCGGGCGTCTTGGAGGTAAATATCAACTCGCTTAATCAAAAAGCGGTCATTGTTTTTGATGAGCAAGAGCTTTTAATAGAGCAGATAATTGAAAAAATTTATGCCGTTGGCTACGTCCCAAAGCCCTATGCTACGAGTCAAAAAGAGGACGAGCTAGCTAAGAAAAGAAGAAATTTTTACACAAAAGCGCTAGTTGGTATCTTTGCTACTATGAACATTATGTGGCTAGCCATTGCTCAGTATAGTGGGTATTTTAGTGGCATAAGAGGCGATATAAAAGATATTTTAAGCTTTGCACAGTTTGTATTAGCAACGCCTGTACTTTTTTATACTGGTAGCGAGTTTTTTAAAGGAGCAAAGATAGCCATAAAAAACGCTTCACCAAATATGGATTTGCTCGTTATCACCGGAGCTAGCATAACATATATCTACTCGATTTATGCGATGTTTACGAGGAGTGGCGAGAGCTATTTTGACTCGGTTGCAATGATCATCACCTTTGTTTTTATCGGTAAATTTTTAGAAATTTTGGGCAAGAAAAAGGCGCTTGAGACTTCAAATTTCTTAAATGATATGCTGCTTGCAAAGGTGTGCATTTTAGAAGATGGTAAGGATATTTTAAAAGAGCCAAGAGATGTAAATTTGGGCGAAAAGATCGTGCTAAGATCTGGCGAGAGGGCGCTACTTGATGGAGTGGTGCTTAGTGGTGAGGCAAGCGTGGATAGCTCAAGTCTAACGGGAGAGAGCCTGCCTGTGACCTTGGGAGTGGGGCAAGAGGTAAAAAGTGGTGTCATTTGCCAAAATGGACAAATCATCTATAAAGCAAAGGAAATTTTTAAAAATTCCTATCTAAATCAGCTTATAAATTTGCTTCAAAATGCAGAGCTAAAAAAGCCAAATATCGAGCTAATGGTTAATAAAATCGCTTCTAAATTTTCTCTTAGCGTGCTAACTTTGGCATTTTTTACATTTTGGTTTTGGTACTTTAAATTTGGCTTTTCAGAAGCTATTGTCACGGCTGTTAGCGTCATCGTGATCGCTTGCCCTTGCGCACTTGCCCTTGCCACACCAGTTAGCAGTGTTTGTGCCCTTGGTGTGGCCTTTAAAAATAGAGTGCTTTTTAAAGAGGCTAAATTTTTTGAAAGCCTTGCAAAGTGCGATGTGGCAGTATTTGACAAGACTGGTACGCTCACAAAGGCAGAATTTGAAGTTAGTGATTTTTTTATAAAAGAGAGCATAAGTTTAGATGAAATTTATTCGCTAGCTCTTATATCAAATCATCAAATAAGCGTGGCAGTGGCTAAATTTCTAAAGCAAAAAGGCGCAAGAAAATTAGAGCTTAAAAATACAAATTTAAGCGTGGCAAAGGGTGTTGAGGCTGAAATTTCAGGTAAGAAATTTTATGCAGGAAGCAAGCGATTTTTAGTTGAGAATGGTATTAGCTTTGATGAAGCTGAAGAAAATGTGAGCTTTTTTGTGGGGCTTAATGGTGAGTTAGTGGCGAAATTTTATCTAAAAGATAGTGTAAAGCCCGAGGCAAAGACCTTGATAGACGAGCTAAGGAGCGCTGGCATGAAAGTGTGTATCTTAAGTGGCGACGTGCAAAAAGTGGTAAAAAACGTGGCAGATGAGCTTGGCGTGAGTGAGTTTAGAGCAGAGATGTTGCCTGAAACGAAAGCTAAATTTATAAGCAAACTAAAAGAGCAGGGCAAAAAGGTGCTAATGGTAGGGGACGGCATAAACGACGCAGCAGCGCTTAGCCTTGCTCATGTTGCCATTTGTATGGGAAGCGGTGCGGCAATAAGCTTAGAAAGAAGCGATGTGGTGCTGCTTGATGATAGTTTAAAAAGTCTAGCAAAGGCCATAAAAATCTCAAAATTTACTTACAAAACGATAAAGCAAAATTTGCTCTTTTGTCTTCTTTATAATGTTCTTGCTGTGCCATTTGCCGTATGTGGCTACATCATTCCGCTATTTGCTGCGCTTTTTATGTCGCTTAGCTCGCTAAGTGTTATCTTAAACTCGCTTTATATTGTTAGAAAATTTAAGGAAAAATAATGGATAGTGCGACACTTGTGATGCTGGTTTTTATCTCGGTTTTGATGGGAGCATTTTTGCTTTTTGGCGTGCTTTGGGGGATAAAAAATAAGCAATTTGAGGACTACCGAAAATTTTTGGACGGAGCAAATTTGGACGATGAAGATGCGTTAAATGAAGCTTATGAGCTAGAGCTTCGCAAAAAAGAAGCTCTAAAAAAGAGGATAGAGGCTAGCAGTAAAGATAAGGCTAGCTCTCGATAGTTGGCTCGCCAAAAAGTCTATTGGCCTCTTTTAGCACACCTTGTTCTCTTTGCCTTTGAAGCTCTTCTGGAGTTTTTGGCTCTTTATTCAGCATCAAAGAAAAGTTATTTTTCTCGTTTTGTAGCTCGCTTTTTATCTCGATTTTTGACTCATCTTTAGTTTCAATGTTATTTGCATTTAGTCTTGAAATTTCCTCATCAAGCTCGTCTAGTTCGCTTTTTTCATTATTTTCTAAAGAGGCTTTAGATGTCTTAGTTTGTGCTTTTTGCTCATCACTCTTTGCATTTACTATCTTCGCATTTTGCCCAAAAAGCGTACGCAATATCTCATTTAAAATTTTCCAATTTTTCTTAAAATATTCAAGATTTTCATCTTTTGCATTTACTATCAGTCCAAGCTCATTGTTATTAAAGAAGCTAAATTCTACAAATTCTTTAAAAAACTCGCCAAGATCGTAATTTCTATCATAAATTTTTGTTAAAAAGAGTTCGTATGGACCTTGCATTTTAGCAGGAGCTGCTTGGCTTTTTTGAGTGATGACTTCTGTGATTTGAGTGGAATTTTCGCTATTTTTTGAGATCACTTCATTTATAGCGTCATCGATATCTTGTAAATTTAGAGCTTCTATCATCATAAAAAGCATTAGCATTAGTACAAAACCATTATCACTACTTACATTTAGCATACCTTTAGCTTGTGCCAAAATCCTAAAAAATCTCTCATAAACAAGTAGTGAAATTTTTGAGTCGTTTTCTATAAATTTTTGCTTTAAATTTGCCAAAATTTCATCTATTATCATCTCTGGATCATAGCTTTCAAGTTCGCTTACAAGCACTCTGATAGCATTTTTATCGTGATTTAGTATGTGAGTGATTATCTCTTCGATCTTATCCGGATCAAGGAGTCCTAGCATTGAGGCTACGCCATTTGCTGTGACATTATTTGCCCCGTAAATGATAGCTTGATCAAGAAGCGTCAAAGTATCTCTTAGCGATCCGCCGCCACTTCTTGCTAAAATTTCAAGTGCCTCTTTTTCGTAGCTAATGCCTTCTTTGCTTAAAATAAACTCAAGATGTTTAATGATGCTGTATCTGCTTATTTGCTTAAACCTAAAATGCTGCGTTCTTGAAAGCACCGTTGTTGGGAGTTTTAATGGATCGGTCGTCGCTAGGATAAATTTTACATAGCTTGGTGGCTCTTCAAGCGTTTTTAAAAGGGCGTTAAATGCCTCTTTGGTTAACATATGCACTTCGTCGATTATAAAAATTTTATATCTTGCCATTGCTGGAGCATATTTTGTTTGCTCGATCAGCTCTCTTATGTCATCTATCTTTCTGTGGCTAGCAGCGTCCATTTCAATGATGTCCATATGTCTTGACTCATTTGCCATTATGCATTGTGGACATACTTCACATGGTTTTGAGGTAGGTCCTTTTTCGCACACTAGTGCTTTTGAAAATATCCTGGCACTTGAAGTTTTACCACTGCCTCTAAGCCCAGAAAATAGATATGCGTGGCTTATGCGACCCTCGTCAAGTGCGTGTATAAGACTTTTACTAACTGCTTCTTGACCGATAAGTTCATCAAAATTTTTAGGGCGATATTTTAAAGCTAGTGCTTGCAATGTGGTATCCTTTTTATAAAGTTCAAGGATTTTATAAAAAAAGGCATAAATTTATGATTATTTATATATTTAATTGGCTTTAAAATTTTTTATTTTAGTTTAATAAGGGCGGATAAATTTTTATAGATTTGCATAAAATTCCTAGTGTATTTGCAAAAAATAAAAAATATCCCTTTTTATAATGATCCATAGCCGTATAGATTTAAAATTTATAATAAAAATACATAAAATTTTATGTTAAATATTTTGTATTTTTATATGAATTGTGTTTGGTATAAAAAGCCTTGGCATGTGTGCCAAGGCAAAATTTTAGATTAGCAAGAGAAGCAAGTTTTAAACTCATAAGCGGTTGGGCGCGCTTCGTAAGGCCAAACTTGAGTTTCAAATTTGAAGTGTTGATATGTATCTATGAAAAGATCGGTCATTATTGGTTTTAAGTATTCATTATCGCGTATTAGCGCTTCTAAACTGCCACGAAGTGTGTGTGGAAGCTGTTCTATACCACGCTCTCTGATCTCATCAAGGTGGAGTTTAAATAAATTTTCATCCATCGGACCAACTGGCTCGTATTTGTGCTTAACGCCGTCAAGTCCTGCCATTAGCATCGCTGAAAAGGCTAGATAAGGGTTTGCTGTGCTATCTGGAAATCTCATCTCAGCCCTAACTGACTTCTCGCCAGCGCCGTAAGGTATGCGGATGCTCGCTGAGCGGTTTTGGCTAGAGTATGTTAGGATAGATGGCGCTTCAAAGCCTGGGATTAGGCGTTTGTAGCTGTTTGTGCTCGGATTTGTGAAGGCTGCAACGCTTCTTGCGTGTTTTAAAACGCCACCGATGTAGTATCTTGCGAAATCACTTAAATTTGCGTAGTTGCCCTCTTTATAGAATAAATTTTTACCATCTTTCCAAACTGATTGATGCACATGCATGCCACTGCCATTGTCGCCATAGAGTGGTTTTGGCATAAATGTAACTGTCTTGCCGTTTAGGTGAGCGACCATGCGAACGACGTATTTGTAAATTTGAACGTTATCAGCAGCCTCGACTAAGTTACCAAATTTCACGCCGATCTCGCCTTGACCTTGTGCGACTTCGTGGTGACCCAAAAATACTTCAAGTCCAACTTGCTCTAGAACTTGCATCATCTCGGCTCTTAGATCTACCATGCTGTCGATTGGTTGAGTCATCAAATAGCCGCCTTTTCTGCGTGGGCGATGACCTGTGTTGTAGCTGTCTTTGAAGTCAGTAGCATCGTTCCACTCGCCTTCCTCGCTATCTACTTGATACATCGCGCAGTTTGGACTATCGATGATTTTGACGTTGTCAAATACAAAAAATTCATTCTCAGGGCCAAAGTATGCCTCGTCACCAAGACCGCTATCTTTTACGTACTGCATTGCTCTTTTGGCTATTGAGCGAGGGCATTTCTCATAAATTTGACCTTTGTAAATGTCGTAAATATCGCAAAAAACAACAACTGTAATATCAGAAGTAAATGGGTCTAAAAATGCAGTTGTAGCTTCTGGCTTCATTATCATGTCGCTCTTATCGATTGGTTGCCAGCCATGCATAGAGCTAGCGTCCATCGGGATGCCATTTATAAAATTTTCTTTCGTAACAGCTTTTATATTGTAGCTAATGCTATGCCAAGCACCACCTAAATCAGTAAATCTAAAATCTACAAATTTGACTTCATTTTCTTTACAAAAATCAAAAAAATGATCTATATTTTGGACGAATTTTCCCACTTTTTTCTCCTTTTAATTTTTAAATTTTTCGTATTCTATCATAAAACCTAATATTTAAGATTAAATTTATATTTTATTTGAACCCAATCTAAAATTTTACTAATTCTCTATCTCTATTTTTAAATATTGCACATTTTGAATAACCTAAATCTCTAGCTATTTGCTCGCAAATTTCACCATTTTTACTGATATCTTCTTTTGCGTGAGCGTCTGAGCCAAAGGTGATGGTTATATCTTTTTCGGCTATTAGTTCAAGTAAATTTAGGCTTGGATATTGTTCGCCGATAGGCTTTCTAAAGCCAGCGGCATTTATCTCAACAACTAAATCTGCTTCTTTTATCGCATTTACTGCATTTTTAGCCAAAATCCTAACATCCTTTTTTGGCAAAAATTTAAAAAGTTTTAAAAGATCGATATGCCCCATAATGTCAAATTTGCCAAGCTTGGCCGATCTTTCTACGTGATCAAAATACTCTTGCCAAATTTGATCTAAGTCTTTGCCCTCGTAACCACCGATAAATTCTGGATTGTCAAATGCCCAGCCGTTAAAAAAATGCACAGAGCCTATTAGATAATCGACCTTTCTAGCAAAAACTCGCTCATCCATAAATCCATCTAAAAAATCCATCTCATAGCCAAGTAAAATTTCTATCTCACCGCTAAATTCATCTCTTAAATGTAAAATTTCATCTTCATAGCCTTGCATTTCATCAAAGCTCATTCTGTAAGCTTCATCGTAGTTCATCGGTGCGTGATCGCTAAAGCCAAAGTATTTTGTGCCAGCTTTTATTGCGTTTTGTACATACTCTCTTGGCTTGCCAACTGCGTGCTTGCAAAGTGGCGTATGGTTGTGAAGATCGACGGTCATTTTTAGCCTTTTAAGGTTGTTTATTTTTAAAAATGCTATCTAAAAATTTATAAATTTAAAGATAAAAGCATTGCCTTTAAACTTACTTTTTATTTAAATCCTATATAATCAAGCCAAATTTTATTAGGAGCTTTTATGACCCAAGAGGAACTTGACGCACTTATGGCAGGTGGGCTAGACGATGAGTTAGATAATGCTAAAGAAGATGCTGGCCAAGAGGTTGCGGACGTCAAAGAGGATACGGACGAGGTAACAGAAGTTGCAGAAGCAATCGATACTAAAGATGAGCCACAGTCAAAATCAGAAAGTAATTCAAAGAATGCAGAAAATTATAGAGTGAGTGCAGATGGCGTTTGGCCACCACCACCACCAACGGAAGATCACAAAATGGTTCATCAGCTTGACGATGTAACAAGAGATAGCGAAGAAAAAGCTACTCAGATGTTTGATAAGCTTGAGACGATAAATAACTTTTTTATGGACGCTGAGAGCGACTCAAATAGCCTAAAAGACACAATAAACTCAAATATTGAGCTATTTACGACGCTAAGTGAGAAATTTCCAAATATTGCTGCATTTAGCGAGGCTTTGGAGAAAAACAACTCACTTCTTGGTACGATCGATAATATCATCGGAAATTTACAAATGGGACAAGATGAGATCATGATGGCTATGGATATGATGCAGTATCAAGACATCCATAGGCAAAAGATCGAGCGTGTTATCAACGTTATGAGGGCACTTAGCAAATATATGAATACCTTATTTGAAGGTAAAATTGACGATGATAAGCGTGTTAGCTCTGCTGTTCACATCGCTGGTGATACAACGACTGAAAACTTAGTCAGCAACGACGACATTGAAGCCTTGATAGAAAGCCTGGGTAAAAAATAGTGCTAAAAAGGCCTGAGCTTTTATCTCCAGCTGGAAATTTAACAAAACTTAAAATTGCCCTTGAGTATGGAGCCGACGCTGTTTACGGCTCGGTGGCTAGCTTTTCACTAAGAACTAGATCAGCTAGGGAGTTTAACCTTGAAACATTTAAAGAGGCGATAGACTACACGCATGCAAAGGGAAAGAAATTTTATGCGACCATAAATGCTTTTCCTTTTAACTCTCAGATTGAGCCACTAAAAAGGCACTTGCAGACTATCTCGGCAATGAAGCCAGATGCTTTTATTATCGCAACCCCAGGCGTTATGAGTCTAGCAAAAGCCATCGCTCCTGATATCGAGATACACCTCTCAACTCAGGCAAATGTCATGAATGTGCTTGATGCAAAAATTTATCACGATATGGGCGCAAAACGTATCGTCGTAGCACGCGAGATGAACTTAAAAGATGTCATAAAGATAAAAGAAGAAATTCCGACTCTTGACATTGAAATTTTTGTACATGGCTCGATGTGCTTTGCCTACTCTGGCAGGTGCTTAGTAAGCTCGGTGCAAAGCGGACGTATGTCAAATCGCGGCAGCTGTGCCAACGACTGCAGGTTTAAGTATGAACTTTACGCTAAAAACGAAGAGAGTGGAGTGCTTTTTCGCTTAGAAGAGGATGAAAAAGGCACTCACATTATGAACTCAAAAGACCTTTGTCTCATCTCTCACATCAAAGAGATCGTCGATAGCGGCGTTATTGATAGCCTAAAAATAGAAGGTCGCACGAAGAGTGAGTACTATGCAGCTTGTACAGCAAGAGCCTATAAAATGGCTATAGATGATGCCATGGATGATAAATTTGACGCGCAAATTTATGAAAACGAAATAAATACGCTGAAAAATCGTGGCTTTACGGATGGCTACTTGGTGCATAGGCCTTATGAGCGAACTGATACACAAAATCATGTTAGTAGCCTAGAAGAGGGTACTCATCAGGTAAATGCAATAAGCGAAGATGGCGAGTTTTTTAAGTGCAAATATAAAATTTTTCCAGGCAATAGCTACGAGATCGTGGCTCCTACTGGATCGGTTATAGAAGATAGTGAAAATGAAATCTCAAAGGTTTATTCACAAGAGGGCAAGAAATTTATCAAATTTAAGCAGCTCATCACCAAAAAAGGCAAGATTATGAGTGAAATTCATAGCGGCAATGAAAATGAGATAAGCCTTGGTGTTAAGCTACCAAAATTTAGCTTTTTAAGGGAGAAAATATGAAATTTGTTTCTATTATAATGGGAAGTAAAAGTGACTATGAGATCGTTAGCGAGGTGGCAAAAACTCTTGAAAAATTTGGCGTAAAATATGAACTAATAATCAGCTCAGCCCACAGAAGCCCAAAAAGAACTAGCGAGTACGTCGCAAATGCAGAAAAAAAAGGCGCAAAAGTCTTTATCGCAGCTGCTGGTATGGCGGCTCACCTAGCTGGTGCGATTGCTGCAAATACTACAAAGCCAGTGATCGGCATACCAATGGCTGGCTCAGCTCTAAGCGGCGTTGATGCACTTTACTCAACTGTGCAAATGCCAAGTGGTATGCCAGTGGCAACTCTAGCTATCGGAAAAGCTGGAGCGATAAATGCGGCCTATTTGGCAGTGCAAATTTTAGCTCTTGAAGATGATGGTCTAGCAAGTGCTCTAAAAGCTGACAGAGAGGCAAAGATAAAGGCTTTAGAGGAAGACTCTTCAAAGGTTGAAGTGATACTGTAAAAAGGAGAAGCGGTGCAGACCTATCTTGGAGTTGATGAATTTTGCAAACTTGTGCACTTGGAGCGTGAAGTTATCGAAGATATGATAAATCGTGGCGTTTTGAAAACCAAAGAGGAAAATGGAGAAATTTTGATAGAAGCGAGTGAGGGAACGATGAGCGTGGTACCTAGTGTTTCGCAAAATTTATCCTTGCAGCCGCAAAGCCAAGATGGTATCAGCTTTATTGAAAAGACGATTGGAACGATATTAAATTTACACGAAAAGGTGCTTGACGCAAAGGATGAGACGCTTGAAACCCTAAGAAATGAGAATAAATTTTTAAAAGAGGCGCTCATTTCGATGCAAGAACTCTATGATGAGGATAGAAAAACGGTCGAGACGCTCACAAAACAGCTTAAAATTTCACAAGATGAAGTTGAATTTCTAAAACGAAAATACAAGCTCATGTGGAACCAAGCGGTTGAAAATTTTAACGGACAAAAGTAGTTTATGAAGATTATAAATTTAGAGGAAAGCTTTGAAATTTACGGAGTAAAAACTCGCACCAAAAATGAAGATGAGATAGGCGGCAAGGGTAAAATTCCAGCTTTATGGTCTAAATTTATGAGTAAATACTATGATGGCAAGAGTGAAATTTATAGCGTTTACTGCAACTATGAAAGTGATCTTAATGGACATTACGATAACTTCATTGGCACAAGATCAAGCCACAAAAGTGATGAAAATTTAGAGATAAAAAGTGGCAAATACGCCGTTTTTAGTTTTGCAAGAGAGCCGCAAAATGTTGCAAAATTTTGGGGTGAAATTTGGAAATATTTTGAAAGTAGTGAGCTAAAAAGAGCTTATGAAACAGACTTTGAGCTTTACGGCAGCGATGAGATAAAAATTTTTATATCTATTTTAGGTTAGGAAAAATGAATAAAAAAAACAATAGTTCAATCTTAAGTTTTATCGAAAATTTTGGTAACAAATTACCAAATCCAACTATGCTTTTTATCTATCTTTCGATTATTACGATAATAATATCGCTTGTGTTAGAAAAGATAGGTGTTGGTGTAAGCTATCAGGCTATCAAAGACGGACAAATATCACAGCTTAATGCAAATGTTATAAATTTGCTTTCTGCCGATAGTCTTAGATCTTTTGTTTCGTCTGTGCTTAAAAATTTTACTAATTTTTATCCTTTAGGAGTAGTCTTTGCGATTATTCTAGGTATTGGTATTGCAGACAAGTCTGGACTTTTATCAGCACTTATGACAAAGATTGCCTTAAAATCTTCCAAAATATGGGTAACCCCAATCGTTATTTTTCTTGGTGTAATGTCAAATGTTGCTTCCTCAGTTGGCTATGTTGTACTAATCCCGCTCGGAGCTATTTTATTTGCTGGATTTGGTCGCCATCCAATTGCTGGATTAGCTGCTGCTTTTGCTGGTGTTAGCGGCGGCTGGTCGGCAAATTTATTAATCGGTACAAATGACCCGATGTTTGCGGCATTTTCTATGCAAGCAGCTAGCGTGTTAAATCCAGATTATGTGGTACTAGCAACTGCAAATTGGTATTTTATGATCGCTTCGACATTTTTGATCGTATTTGTTGGCTGGTTTGTGACAGATAAAATCGTAGAGCCTAGGCTTGGTAAATTTGATTTTTTAGGTGATTTTAGTCTAAAAGAGCATAGCGAGATAAGTGCAGAGCAAAAACGTGGCTTAAAATTTTCACTAATAGCGTTGATTGTTTTTGTGATTTTACTGCTTGTGGCTATTTTGCCTTCTGACTCTTTATTTGGAGCAAAAGGCAATGAAAGCTTTATGAAATCTACTTTTATGCATTCTATTGTTGTTTTTATGATGTTGCTTTTTATAGTGGTAGGCGTAGCTTACGGTGTAGGCGCCAGGAGTATAAAAAGCAGTAATGATGCCATAAAATTTATGGAGCAATCTATTTCTGAGCTATCAGGATTTTTGGTTTTGATATTTTTTGCAGCCCAGTTTACATATCTTTTTAATACCTCAAATATTGGGCTAGTGCTTTCTATAAAAGGTTCTATTTTTCTAAAAGAGGTCGGATTAACTGGACTTAGTCTTATCATGGTTTTTATTTTCTTGATCGCTTTTATAAATTTATTTATAGCTGTTGATTCTGCAAAGTGGGCGATGATGGCTCCGATTTTTGTACCAATGTTTATGAATCTTGGACTCTCGCCAGAGCTTACACAGGCTGCTTTTAGAATAGGCGACTCTACTACAAATATCATAACGCCTTTGATGCCGTTTTTTGTTTTGATAGTAGCTTTTATGCAAAAATACAATAAAGAGTTAAAAATCGGATCAGTAGTTTCTATTATGCTTCCTTATACGGTTGCATTTTTAATTTCTTGGACAGCGCTAATGTCGTTTTGGTACATTTTTGATCTACCGCTAGGACCTGGTGCAGTTATACACTATGTAAAGTAAAATTTTAAAAGGAAAGCAATGACATTTTCACAAATAATATTAACCCTTCAAAACTATTGGCAAGAGCAAGGTTGCGTTATACTTCAGCCATACGACATGCCTGCTGGTGCTGGTACTTATCATCAAGCGACTTTTTTAAGAAGCCTTGGACCAAAGCCCTGGGCGACTGCATACGTAGCTCCAAGCCGCCGTCCGACTGATGGCAGATACGGCGAAAATCCAAACCGCCTAGGCGCTTATTATCAGTTTCAAGTACTCATAAAACCAAGTCCGGAAAATATCCAAGAGCTTTATCTAAAAAGCCTTGAAAAGCTTGGGTTAAATTTGAAAAATCATGACATCCGCTTTGTCGAGGATAACTGGGAAAGCCCAACGCTGGGCGCTTGGGGGCTAGGCTGGGAGGTCTGGCTAGATGGTATGGAAGTGACGCAGTTTACGTATTTTCAACAAGTAGGTGGCATCGCATGCGAGTTGATTTCTGGTGAGATAACATACGGACTTGAGCGCTTGGCTATGTATCTACAAGATGTAAATAGCGTCTATGACATCGTTTGGGACGATAGGGGTGGCAATATCGTAACCTACGCCGACGTTCACAAACAAGGTGAGTACGAGTGGAGTAAATATAACTTTGAAGTAGCAAATGTTGATATGCTTTTTAACCAGTTTGAAAACGCATTTAATGAGTGCAAACGCTGCTTGGAGGCTAAAATTTCGCTCCCTGCGTATGATTATTGCATGCTTGCAGCTCATACATTTAACGTCCTTGATGCGCGCGGAGCGATTAGTGTAACGCAAAGGCAAGACTACATCCTAAAAATTCGAGAGCTTGCAAAAGAGTGTGCGCTAACTTATAAAGAGAGCCTAGAGCAAAAGTAAAATTTTATGAAAATAGCTGAAATTTATAAAATTCTAGATGAAATTTGCCCGTTTGCGAGCCAAGAGTCTTGGGATAATAGTGGCCTTCAAGTTGGCTCATTTGATAGCGAATTTGAGCGAATTTATCTAAGTCTTGATTTGGATAGCGAACTTTTGCAAAATGTCTTGCCAAATTCGCTCATCATCACTCACCATCCGCTCATTTTTAAGGGGCTAAAAAGCCTAGACTACAGCCTTTATCCAAGCTCACTCATAAGGGAGATGATGATAAAAAATATCTCGCTCATCTCGCTTCACACAAATGCTGACCTTGCATTTTTAAATGAAAAATTTGTAACGCAGGTTTTGGGGCTTGAAATTTCAAGCAAAGAGGGCTTTTTGATCTACGCTGATGTGAAGATGAAATTTAATGAGCTTTGCAAATTTGTAAAAGAGAAGCTTGGGCTAGAAAATTTAAGAGTGGTTCATGCAAAAGATAAAATTTCTAAAATTTGTATCTGCACTGGAAGTGGCGGAGATCTCATCCAAGATGTCAAAGCAGATGTCTTTTTAACGGGTGATCTAAAGTATCATCAAGCTCTTTATGCAAAGGAAAATGGGCTAAATTTAATCGATATAAATCACTATGAAAGTGAACGTTATTTTGGTGATTTTTTAGCAAAATATTTGCAAAATCTGAAAATTGAAGTTATAATACGCAATTCTAAAAATCCATTTACATATTGCTAACAAAAAAGGAAACATTATGAATAAATACTTACAACAATTAGTTGAATTATCTGATCTTGATAAACAAATAGATGGCTTTATACCACGCATTCAAGACATAGAAAAGGCTTATAAAAATATAGAAGAAGAGTGCGAAAACATAACGGTTAATATAGAAAGACTAGATGAAGAGGTAAATGACCTAAAATCTCAAAAATCAGGAACAAATGCTCATATAGCCGAGTTTAGTGCTAAGATAAAAGATGTGGCTAAAAAAAGCTCAAGCGCAAAAAGTGAAAAGGAGATAAAAGCTCTAAGTCTTGAAGAAGATATTGCAAAAGAGCAACTTGAGGCTGCAAATGAAGAGATTGCTAGACTTGAGAAGCTAATAGATAGTAAAAATAGTCAAAAAGATGAGCTTGGTGCAAAAAAAGCTGAACTTGAAGAGAATTTAAAAAATATAAAAAGCAAAACTTCATCTGAACTTGAAAATATTGGGAAAGAACGTGAAGAAGTTTATGCTAAAAAAGACAAGCTTATCGCCACTATGAATCAAAAAATTCTCGCATTTTATGAAAAAATTAGAAAATGGGCTCATAACACAGCTGTTGTTCCTGTAAAAAAACAAGCTTGTTATGGCTGCTTTATGCAGATAAATGACAAAACTTTCTCTGCTGTTATCAAGGGCGAAGATATCGTTACATGTCCGCATTGTGGCAGAATTTTATACAAACAAGAGCAATAACACATTTCGTGATAATAATATATTACTTTCTAGCCTCAATACTCTATCTCTTTGGGGCTATCTTTTTATTTTTTTTAAGTTTTAAAAAAAAGTATCATAAGTCGATTCCAGCACGTTTTTTTCTATTTAATAATCCTAAATTTCAAGATGCAGATGTGCATTTTCACGCTTGTTCATTTGGCGAGGTGCAAGCACTCAAACCTTTGATGCAAAAATTTGATAGTAAAGCTATAAGTGTGGTGACAAATACTGGCTTTGAAGCGGCAAGCAAAATTTGTTCTAACACAAGATTTTTACCATTTGAAATTTTCTTGCCATTTTGGTTAAAAAAGAGCAAAATTTTAGTAATTTTTGAGGCTGAGCTTTGGCTTATGCTAGTTTTCATGGCAAAGCTAAAAGGCAGCCGCGTGATACTGATAAACGCTAGAATTTCAGATAGAAGCTACAAAAGCTACTTAAAATTTGGCTTTTTTTACAGATATCTTTTTAAATTCATAGATAAAATTTACGCTCAAAGTGAGCTTGATAAAGAGAGGCTAAAGTCACTTGGAGCAGGTAAAATAGAGGTTGTTGGCAACATAAAAGCTATGTTTTTGCCAAGCGTGAGTAAAATTTATGAAAAGCCAAAAGTTAGAGTGATCGTGCTGGCAAGTACTCACGCTGGCGAAGAAGATATGATTTTAGGTAATTTAAATTTAAAAGAAAACGATCTTTTAATTATCGCACCACGCCATCCTGAGAGATTTGCAGATGTTGAAAAGATAGCAAGCGAGTATGCCAAAAAGCATGATTTTAGCTTTGCTAAATTTAGTAAAACACATAATTTTAAAGCAAAGATAAATTTACTTGATACTTTAGGTGAGCTTGTAAATGTCTATGCTATTAGCGATATAGTAGTGCTTGGAGGCAGTTTTGTGCCAAATATTGGCGGGCATAACCCAATCGAGTGCGCACAATTTAACCCAGTGATAATAAGTGGCGAGTTTATATTTAACCAAAAGGCATTATTTGGCTTAGTTGAAAACATCTATATCGCAAAAGCTAGCGAGATCGGCGGCATAATAGATAGTGGTGCCAAAAAGAGCAAGATCGCCGTACAGGCCAGCGCTGATACGATCATAGAAGATATAAGGAGCACTTTATGAGTGAAGAAAAAGCGTATAAAATTTTAGCCAAACAAAAAAATATCTCAAACAATGAGGCAAAGGAGCTAATAGATAGTGGTCTAGTCTATGCTAAGGGGCAAAAGGTGATGATAGCTCGAGCGCTAATGAGTGAAAATACTAAATTTAACGTCGAAGAGATGCCAAAACCAAGCGTTATATTTGAAGATGAAAATTTAATAGCCATAAATAAGCCTGTTGCTATAACTAGCGAAAAAATCAGTCAAATTTATAAATTTCCACTCCTTCATAGGCTCGATAAGGATACAAGTGGCGTGCTGCTTCTTGTAAAAAATGACGAATTTGCAGCACTTGCTATAAATGAGTTTAAAAAGATGAAGGTTGAGAAAAATTATGTGGCCGCAGTTAGGGGTATCATGAGCGAGGAAGTGGTCGTAAATGAGCCGATCTTAACGATAAAAAATAAAAATGGCGCCTTTTCAAAGATATCAAAAGATGGCAAAGAAGCGATCAGTGAAATTTCGCCACTCATGGTTGCAGGTAAAAAAACGCTTGCAAAAGTTGCCATAAAAACAGGCAGGACGCATCAGATAAGAGTGCATTTGGCTAGTTTAAATTTACCTATCGTTGGCGATGAGAAATATGGCAAAAATAGGGCAAATAGAATGTTTTTGCATGCCTATTCTATCGCTCTTTTAAACTATAAATTTAAAGCGCCGATCCCAAAAGAATTTAATACTCTTGGATTTGAGCTATCTAATAAATTTGAAATTTAAAGAGCAATAAAGAAATTATTTAGTAATATACGCCCTTTAATAACAACTTAGAAAGGTGATTAGTGTTCGAACAAATTAGCGAGTCTTTTAGATTGGCTGTTAGCAAGATACGTTTTGTAGATGACGAAAAAGCTCTAAAAAACGCACTTGACGTGCTCAAAAAAGCTCTTTTAAAAGCTGATGTTCACCATAAAGTCACCAAAGATCTACTCGCGTCTATCGAAAGCGAGTTAAAGCAAACTGGCGTTGGCCAAAAGAATTTCTTAGATGCGATCAAGTCAAATTTAACTACTATCTTAACAGCTCCTGGTAATCAAGGCTTTGTCTATGCACCAGTTGCACCGACCATTGTTTTGATGGCTGGTTTGCAAGGTAGTGGTAAAACAACAACAACTGTCAAGCTTGCAAACTATCTAAAACTAAGAAAGAAAAAAGTTTTAGTTGCTGCTTGTGATTTGCAAAGATTAGCAGCGGTTGAGCAGCTAAGACAGCTCTGCGTTGCAAACGAGATCGATCTTTTCTATATAGAAAACGAAAACAACCCTATAAAAGTAGCAAAAGAAGCACTAGAAAAAGCAAAAAGCGGTCTTTATGACGTGCTTTTAGTGGATACCGCAGGTCGTCTTGCGATTGATGAAAAGTTGATGCAAGAGATAAAAGATGTAAAAAATGTGATAAATCCACATGAAATTTTTTACGTAGCTGATGCTATGAGTGGTCAAGATGCTGTAAAAACAGCTGCAAGTTTTAATGAAATTTTGGGAATTTCTGGAGTTATCCTTTCTAAGTTTGATTCTGACTCGAAGGGTGGCGTAGCTATTAGTATTGCAAAACAGCTAAATATTCCACTTAGATTTGTTGGCACTGGCGAGAAAGTAGCTGATATCGAGAGTTTTATACCAGACCGCATCGTAAGCCGTATAATGGGTGAGGGCGACTTAGCTACTTTAGTCGAGAAAACATCGACTATTATAGATGAGAAAGAGGCAAAACGTCTAAATCAAAAGATAAAAAAAGGTCAATTTAACTTTAATGACTTTTTAGATCAGATGGAGAGTGTTAAAAAACTTGGCAGTATGAAGTCTTTGATTGGGATGATACCTGGTCTTTCAAATATTGCAAATCAGATAAAAGACATAGATCTTGACAATTCAAAAGAAATTTTACATATTAAGGCTATGATAAACTCTATGACTCAAAAAGAGCGTGAAAATCCTGAACTTTTAAATAATAGTAGAAAAAGACGTTTAGCGACTGGCTCTGGACTTTCTCAGGTAGAAGTAAATCGTTTTTTAAAGCAGTTTGAAAATGCCTCAAAACTTGCTAAGAAATTTTCAGGAAAAGGTGGAGCAAAAGGACTTGCAAATATGCTTTCTCAAGCAAATTTAAAAAGACCTGTTTGATAAAAGGGTTTAAATTTGGATATTTGTTATCTAAATTTAAGCTTTATTTAAAAACAAGAGGAGAAATATAATATGGCAACAGTAGTAAGACTAACAAGAATGGGACGTAAGAAAAGACCTTTTTATCGTATAGTTGTTACAGATAGCAGAAAAAGACGTGATAGTGGCTGGATAGAAAGTATTGGCTATTACAACCCTATGGTTGAACCAAATGTTATAAATTTTAATAAAGAGAGATTAGATTACTGGAAAAGCGTTGGTGCTAAACTTAGCGATAGAGTTGCACAAATTACAAAATAATGGTTAAGAATTTTTTATACGAATACGCCAAGTTGATTGCTGATTTTCCTGATAAAGTAAGTGTTGATCGTCAGGAACTTGGTGAAAATTTTGCTGAGATAATTATAAGTGCTGATAAGGTTGATACGGGAAAACTTATCGGCAAAGATGGCAAAATGATAAACGCTATAAAGACCGTTATTATTGGTTGTAAAGCCAAAGATAATACAAGCTATAGAGTAACGGTAAAAGCTATTGAGTAGTAATATTGTTGAAGTCGCTACCATCGGAAGATGTGTTGGTTTAAAGGGCTACTTAAAGCTTCACAATAAGAGCGACTTCCCAGAACAGTTTAAAAAAGGTGCAATCTTTTTTGACAAAAACAATGATCAGCTCGTCATAAAAGACTATAATAGACAAAAAGAGCTGGTTTTATTTGAAAATTTTGATGACTTAGACCTTGCTAAAACGCTTGTAAATATAACTATATATACCACAAAAGAGCTTACTAGAAAAAACTGCAAATTAAAAAAAAATGAATTTTTTCAGTTTGATATTATTGGCTTAAAAGTTATAGAAAATGGTGAAATTTTGGGTATTGTAGAAGATATTCAAGATAATTTTGCAAATTCACTTTTATACATAAAAACTGATGAAGAGCTTACCTTAGGTGGTAAACCAAAGAATTTTTACATTCCATATTTAGAGCATTTTATTATAAGTGTAAATTTAGACAATGAAGAGATTTTGGTAAAAGGTGCTAGAGCCATTTTAGAAAATTCATGAAATTTACGTTTATTACACTTTTTGAAAATTTAGTTAAACCTTATTTTTGTGATTCTATTTTAAAACGTGCAATTGGCAATAAATTTATTGAAATTGATTTTATAAATCCAAGAAATTTTACTAAAGATAAGTATAGTAAAGTTGATGATTATATAATCGGAGGCGGAGCAGGGCTTTTAATGTTCCCACAGCCTTTGGATGAGTCGATAAAATTTCTAAAAGCAAAAGATAAAAATACTCACGTGATATTTTTGACACCAGTTGGTAAAAAATTTAATCAAAATGATGCAAAGAGGCTTTCTAAAAAAGATCACATTTGTTTTGTTTGTAGTAGGTATGAAGGCCTTGATGAACGAGTTGTTGAGCTTTGGGCAGATGAAGTTTTTTGCATAGGTGATTTTGTTTTAACTGGTGGAGAGCTTCCTGCGCTTTGTATAAGTGATGCAATATCAAGAAATATACCTGGAGTTTTAGGAAACGATATGAGCCTTGAAGTTGAGAGTTTTGAGAATAATTTGCTTGAAGCTCCATCTTTTACAAAGCCTGATAATTTTAGATCAATCTTTGTGGTTTCAGAGTTTTTAAAGGGTAACCATGCTAAAATCCACACTTTAAAAAATAAGATGGCTCACTGCAAAACAAGGTTCTTTCGCCCTGATTTATATCAAAAGCTTAAGCCACATAAATAAGGAAAAACATGAGAAATAAATACATTGAAGCATTTGAAAACGCTCAAATTGCTAGTAAAAATATTCCTGACTTCCGTGCAGGAGATACATTGCGTGTTGCTACTCGTATTCACGAAGGCGATAAAACTAGAATTCAAAATTTTGAAGGTATTTGTATAGCTAGACGTGGTAGCGGTACTGGCGAAACATTTATCATCAGAAAAATCGGTGCTAACAGTGTTGGTGTTGAGAGAATTTTTCCAATTTTTAGTGACTCAATCGAAGAAATAAAAGTTCTTAGAAAAGGTCGTGTTAGAAGAGCTAAATTATTCTATCTACGTGACCTTCGTGGTAAAGCTGCTAAGATCCGCGAACTTAGAAAATAATTCTACTATCTGTCCTGAAGTCTATTCAGGACTTTTAATCTTCTTTTTAAATTTAATTTTTTAAATATTTTTTTGTTTTTTAATATTAAAAAATCTATTTATTTTTATTGTTTTTACCGCTAGTCTATAAAAATTTAAAATATATAAAAAATTTCTATATAAAGTTTCAGATACCTTATATACTAAATTTATTTATTTTCTACTTCTTCTTATTTGTATACCAAAATAAAAAAATAACACAACAAAGAATTACTCCAAGCATTATTGATACAACTATCATAGTAGCATTTTTAGTTTCATTAAATGGCAAGCCTTGTGTATTCATACCAAAAAACCCAGTTATCAGATTTAGTGGCAGCATTACAGCTGATATCATTGTTAAAATGTAAATGTTTTGATTGATTTTGTCGTTTTTTATACTTTGTATAAATGTATAAATATCATCGATTCTGCATGCATATTCATTAGCCATTGTTCTAAAAACATTTGCCTCATGAGTACTATTTTTAAGCTCTTTTTTTAAATTTTGTTGCTCACTTTGGCAAATCGAAAGTGTCTCATAAAAGTGAGATATCTTGTTTTGAAATTTTCTAATCTCGTATTTTAAGAAGTGGTGTCTTTTGATAAATTTGTTAAAGTTTTTTCGACTAGCGTAAATTTTTTCATACTCGTTTAGTTCTTCTTGATGCTCTAAAATTTTATTTGCATATTCATTACATAGCTTTTTAAGGGCTGTTTCAAACTCGTTTTTATCACATTCGTGATCAAAGTCTTCTTTATAAATTTTGCCATTTTTAAATAAAAATTTATAGCTTTGTTTTTGCGTGAAAGAAACAAGCAAAATATAGTCGTATTCATCGCCATAAAAATATCCACAAACTGAACTTTTATAGCTCATTTTTTACCCTTTTAGCATAAAAATTTCTCTTAAATTTGGCAAATTCGCCTCTTTCTATTGCCTCTCTCATCTCTTTCATCAAATTTAGATAGTAGTGCAGGTTGTGAAGGCTTGCTAGCCTAAAAAATGTGAGCTCTCTTGCCTTAAAAAGGTGATTTAGATAGCCTCTGGAGTAGCGTTTGCAGGTATAGCACTGACACTGCGGGTCAATTGGCGCGTGGTCGTTTATAAATTTAGCTGATTTTATATTTATCTTGCCAAAGCTAGTAAAGAGTGTGCCGTTTCTTGCGTTTCTTGTTGGCATGACGCAGTCAAACATATCAACGCCTCGCTCCACGTTTTCTACGAGATCCTCTGGCGTGCCAACGCCCATTAGATAACGCGGCCTTAGCTCATCCATAAATGGCATAACCGCCTCAACAGTGTCATACATCGCCTCGTTGCTCTCGCCAACGCTTAGTCCTCCTATTGCAAGGCCATCAAATGGTAGCTCATTTAAAGCTTCGGCGCAAAATTTACGTGCCTCATAATCGGTGCCTCCTTGAACGATGCCAAAGATATTTTGCTGTAAGCCAACGCCCTTGCTTTGCATAAATTTATGATAATCAATCGCCTCTTTTGCCCATTTTATCGTTCGTTTTATGCTTAGATCGATTCTTTTTGGCTCAGCAGGCAAGGCGACCAGATCATCAAGTATCATCATGATGTCGCTGCCAAGCTCATACTGCGTGTCAAGGACGGATCTTGGCGTAAAATAGTGCGTGCTGCCGTCGATATGGCTTTTAAATTTTATCCCACCATCGTCGTTTTTGGTGTTTGATCTAAGCGAGAATGCCTGAAATCCACCGCTATCTGTTAAAATAGAGCGCTCAAACTTAGAAAATCCATGAAGCCCGCTAAACTCGCGCACGACCTTGCTACCAGGGCGCAGATACATGTGGTAAGTGTTTGCTAAGATTATCTTTGCGTCTAAAATTTCACTCATATCAAAGGCGTCTAAGCTTTTAACCGCGCCAACCGTGCCAACTGGCATGAAAACTGGCGTTTGTATAACGCTATGGGCAGTTGTTAGGATACCACGCCTTGCGTTTCCATCTTTTTTTATAACTTCAAATTTCATTGTTATCCCTTATTTTTTGATTTTTTATTTTAACAAAATTTATAATATAATCCAGAAATTTTAAGGCAAAGGAACTTTTTGCAAAATAAAAATGATGTCATTTTTGTAGTGGCAAATGGCGCTCAGACTATAAAATTTATAGGTGAGTTTAGCTACAAAGACGCAAAAAATTTACAAAGCATTTTTAAAAAAATTCAAAAACTTAGTGGCAGTGTTAAATTTGACTTTAGCGAGCTAAAAAGTATTGATTATGCTATTTTAATCCTTTTAAAAAATACGCTAAATGGTAAGAAATTTGAGATCATTACAAATGATGAGAAGATAAAGGCAATGGGCGATCTTTTAAATGATGAAAAGATTGATTTTAACTACATGCCGCCGCACAATAGTCTAAATTTCTTTTCACGTCTTGGTGAAAAAATTTGTGAAGGTTTTGTAAATTTAGCTGAGTTTGGTACGTTCTTGGGCGAATTTTTAATAAAAAGCATAAAAATTTTATTTAATCCAGCCAGTCTTAGATTTAGGGAATTTAGTAACTACATAAAAGATGGCGGTGTAAATGCCGTTTTTATCGTATCCCTCACCGCTTTTTTGATAGGCGTTGTGCTTGCGTATCTTGGCAGTGCGATGCTTGCAAGCTTTGGGGCAAGTATATTTATAGTAGAGATCATGGGTATGCTAACGCTTAGAGAGGTGGCTCCGCTCATTGCTACTATTGTTATCGCAGGTAGGTCAGCTTCTAGCTTTACTGCTCAAATTGGCGCTATGAAGCTAACCGAAGAGATAGATGCGATGAAGACGATGGGCTTTGAGCCTTTTAACTTCTTGGTGCTGCCGCGCATCATCGCCATGGTGCTTTGTGTGCCTGTTATTATCTTTATAGCTGACGCGATAAGCATCTTAGGACAGATGATCATTTGCCAAACGATACTTGATATCAGCTTTAGCGACTATCTAAATAGATTTCGCGAGATGGTTGAGCTTAGGCACTTTGCTGTTGGTATGATAAAGGCTCCATTTTTTGGTGCGATAATAGCGATCATTGGCTGCATGAGGGGATTTGGTGTGAGTCAAAATGCTCAAAGTCTTGGAGCAATGACAACAGTTAGCGTTGTAAATGCGATATTTTGGGTCATCGCGCTTGATGCATTTTTTGCGATAATTTTTATGTGGCTAAAGATATGAACGAGATAATAGTTGGAAAAAACATAACGACAAGTTATGGCGATAAGATAATGCACGATAATGTGAGCTGGAGCGTCAAAGAGGCTGAGATTTACGGCTTTTTAGGCGGTAGTGGTGCTGGTAAAACGACGCTTATGAAGACGATGATATATCTAAAAAAGCCAAGCGAGGGCGATATATTTTTTGATGGCGTCAATATGTGGAAAAGTAGTCAAGAGGAGCAGCAAGATATAAAGCTAAAAAGTGGGACGATGTTTCAGTTTGGAGCACTTTATAGCTCAATGACGATCCTTGACAATGTGGGCGTTTTGCTTCATGAGTACTCTAAATTTAACAAGCGCCAGATCGATGAGATAGCGATGTTTTGGATACAAAAGGTGGGGCTTAAAAAAGAGGTTTCAATGCTCTATCCAAGCGAGCTAAGTGGCGGTATGAAAAAAAGAGCTGCGCTAGCAAGAGCCTTGGTTTTAAGTCCAAGGGTGCTATTTTTAGATGAGCCAAATAGCGGACTTGATCCTGTTAGCTCACGCCAGATGGATGCACTTATAAAAGAGCTTCGTGATAGCATTGGTGTGACTGTTGTCATGGTGACTCATGATGCTGATAGTATTTTTGATATTTTGGATAGATTTTTGATAATAGATAACAAAAAAATAGCTTTTGAGGGAAATATAAAAGAGCTTGAATATCTTAAAAACAACCCACTTGAAGAGCTATTTAAAATGAGGAAAAAGTAAATGGAAAATAGAAATTCTTATACCATTGTTGGCATGTTTTTTATGGCTTGCCTTACAGCATTTGCGATATTTATCTGGTGGATGACTAGTAAAAATAATACAAAGGTTGATTTTAAAGAGTACTACATCCACACGACTGAGCTGCCAAGTGGATTAAAGGTCGATTCTACGGTTAAATTTATCGGTGTGCCAGCAGGAAGTGTTAGTGATATAAATTTTGTCGATGATAAAAACGCTCTTATAAACATCACAATGAAAATTAGAGAAGACCTGCCTATCAAGGCTGATAGCGTGGCAAGTATAGAAGTTCAGGCTATTAGCGGCGTTGCTAGTATCAATATAAGCCGTGGTACAAAAGACTTTACATCAGGTCAAAAGCCTATTTTACAGCTTGAAGAGAGCCTCTTTTCAAAGCTTGGAAACAACGCTGAAAACATTACTTTAAAGATAAATCAAACACTTGATAAAGTCGATAACTTTTTTTCGCCTGAAAATATCGCTCACGTAGAGTCAGTCCTTAAAAATATTGATAAATTTACACAAGTTTTAACAGACGAAGAGGGGCTAAGTGAGGTTGATAGTATCGTTAAAAATGTGAAAAATTTTACAGACACTTTAAACAAAACCGACACAAAAGAACTGGTTAAAAATTTAAACAGACTAATTTCAAATGCAAACCAAGTTTTTGTATCGGCAAATTCGGCTATTACCGGATATAATTCGCTGCAAGAGCTCATCACAAAAAAAGCTAAAGATGGTGAATACGACCTTAGAAATACGGTTGGACCGTTATTAAGAGAAGCGAGTGATTTCTTAAATGGATTTGACAAGACGCTTCGTGAATTTAGAGGTGCGCTTCAAAGGCTTGAAGATAATCCTTACGAGTTTTTCTTTACAAATCCAGTGCCAAATGACAAAGGAGATAAAAAATGAGAAATTTAATCTTTCTAACGGCTACGCTTTTATTTCTTGGCTGCTCGCTAAAGACGGATGTGCCAGTTGCAACAATGTATGAAATTCACTATTCAAATAAGGCTTGCTCAGCTGAAAATAAACAAAAAGAGCTAAAAAATGTCTTCATCGAAAATGTGAGTGCTCTTGATATGGTTGATACTAGAAAAATTTTGATCGTAGCTGAAAATAATAAAATCAGATATCTAAGCGACGCTAAATTTGTCTCTGAGCCAAGCGAAATGGTCTATAAATCGCTTGTAAAAGGGCTTTATTCAAACTGCGCTGCAAAGCCGATATTTTCACCAAATGCAAAGGATCTTAGACTAAAAGTGAGCATCATCTCTCTTCAAATAAGAGGCGACAAAGCCGAAGTCTCGCTAGCTTATGAGCTATTTAATGCAAACACTTCGCTAAAATCAGGCATGATTACAAAAGAAATTTTTTGTCCAGATCCAAGCTCAAGTACTATTTTTGATACGATAAATAAGGCTACAAATTTAGCAATCGATACGTTAATCTCTGAAATAATCTCTTAAATTTTCTTGGCTGTAAATTTTTAAATTTATAGCCAAAATAGCTTATTTTAAAGACCTTTTGTTATAATGTGAGCTTTAAAATACGGAGAATTGATGAAGAAAATTTTAATAATCGCAGATGGAACTTTTGCAAGAAATTTTTTAAATAGACTACTTGAAACAAAATCAAATTTACATCACTATATCGTTGTTTCAAGTGAGGATTACAGTCAAAAATCAAATTATGAAAATTTTACATTTTACCAGTTTGACCCAACTAGCCTCTCAAAGCTAAAAAGCGTGAGCGATGGCTATTTTAGTCAGTTTTGTATAGTTTGTGATGATAAAAATGAGGCGGTTGCTGTTTATGAAAATTTAAGACAGATCAGCACAAAGACCGAGACTGTTTTTATGAGCTCATGGGAGCTTGATGAAAAATGCAAAGAAACATTTGCAAGCGATAAACACTTAAGTGTGGTTGATATCAGAGATATTGCAGCATCAAGGCTTATGGACTATTTACCAGATCTGCCAGTTTTAGCCGATAATATCGGGCTTAGTGAGGGTGAGATCATGGAAGTTAAGGTGCCAATAGGTAGCTCTTATATGTATCGTCACATCAGCTCAGTAGCTCAAAAGAAATGGCGAATAGCTCTCATATATCGAGGCAGCGAGATCATCTTGCCAAAGCCAAATGTAATGATACAGCCAAGCGATATATTACTGATCGTTGGTGATCCAAATGTGCTTCAAAATGTTTACCGCTCGATCAAGCGTGAAAGTGGGCAGTTTCCAAGCCCGTTTGGTAGCAACATCTATGTGCTGATCGATATGATCTCAATGGATAAAGAACGTGTTAGCAAGCTCATAAAGGATAGCTTGTATTTGCATTCAAAGCTAAATAATAAACGCCTTTTTTTTAGAGTGATAAATCCAACTTTAGGTGAAAATTTAGATACTTTAAAAGCGATAAAAGAGAAAAGTATCATCGTTTTGATGGATTATTTTAATAGTGATAACAAATCTATAAAATATGATGTTTTAAAGCACGACATCGGCCTAATCTTAAGCGATGATAAATACTTTTTTAAATTTAAAAAGCTGTTTTACGAGCTAAAACTTCCAGTGCTAAAAACGGGTAAAATTTTGCTCTCAAATATAAAAGAGGGCGTGATACTAGGCGATCAAAGTCAAGAAGTGGAGAATCAATCAGCTGTGATAACTGACTGCTGTGCACAGCTTGATTTGGAGATGAAATTTTACTATTTTGACAATAAACACAGCGATGATGAGGCGTTAAGAGAGCATTTTGAGAGCATTAGCGCGCTATTTTCTAAGCGTATAAAGATAGAAAATCATAATCTTAAAAATCCGCTTGTAAAACTAAAAAATACAAAAGATTTGCTTCATTTTGTAATGTTTACTAAAAGCGTGGCAAATGGTGGGGCATTTGCCTTTTTATCGACAAATTTAAATAGGCTTTATAAAAAACTAAGCCAAAATGCACAGCTTTTTGTGCCAGTAAGTGAGTAAAAATGCAGATAAATTTAAATCTTAAAGAAAAAGCGTCAAGCTATAAAATTTATATAAACGAGCTTGAGAGACTAGAACTAAAAGGCAAGGTTGGTATCGTTACAAATGCTAAAGTGGCCGGTCTTCACCTTGAAAAACTACTTAGCGTTCTAAAGTGCGATGAGAAATTTATCATAAGCATTCCTGACGGCGAAGAGTATAAAAATTTAAAGACGTTAGAACAAATTTTAGAGCAGCTTTTTGTTAGTAAATTTGATCGCTCATCTACGCTAATCGCCTTTGGTGGTGGCGTCATAAGCGACATGACTGGCTTTGCGGCGAGCATTTATGAAAGAGGGATAAATTTCATAAATATCCCAACTACACTTTTGGCACAAGTTGATGCGAGTGTGGGCGGAAAGACCGGTGTGAATAACAAATTTGGTAAAAATTTAATAGGCTCATTTTGTCAGCCAAAAGCAGTTTTTTGCGAGATAAATTTCTTAAAAACGTTACCAAAAAGAGAATTTGCAGCTGGCGTGGCTGAGGCTTTAAAAATGGCGATAACTTTTGACAAAGAGATGTTTGATTGGCTAAAGATCGTAAATTTAGATGATGAAAATTTAGCCAAGCTAGTCGAAAAGTCGGTAATTTTAAAAGCAAAAGTGGTTGAGCAAGATGAGAAGGAAAAGGGGCTAAGAGCTATCCTAAACTACGGCCATACCTTTGCTCACGTTATAGAAAATGAGACAAATTATAAAGAATTTTTACACGGCGAAGCGGTGGCAATAGGCATGAATATGGCAAATCGCTTAAGTGTAAGACTAGGGCTCATGAGCGAGGCAGAAGCAGAGGGTGTCAAACAGGTTTTGGTAAAATTTGGCCTTCCAGTAAGCTACAAAATAGAAAATGAATATGCATTTTACGAGGCATTTTTTATGGATAAAAAGACAAAAGATGATAAGATAAATTTCATCATTGCAGATAAAATCGGCAGTGCGATCATCAAAAATGACGTCAAAAAAGAAGACGTTTTAAAAATTTTAAGAGAATTTAAATGAAAAAGATCCTAGTTTTAATACTTTTTTGCTTTGCCCTTTATGCTGAAGAAAACGTTACGCTTGAGCAAAATATCTCGCAAAATTTACAAAATAACGAGCTTATAAAAGATATTTCAAATCTAGATAACTCCTTAAAAAACAATATCTGGATCACAAGATATGCTAACTATAACACTTATCAAAGGCTTATTGATGAGCTTGAAAAAAACGAGAATGAACTAAAAAAGCTAGACAAAAGCTCAAGAAGAGGCAGCGATATCATAAAGAGAATCCAAACTCTAAAAGAGCAGATAAATTTACTAAAAGAGTATGAAAAAACGCCATTTTCAAATATGCTAGCAGCCCCTGAAATGGATACTCCACCAAGGATAACAAGTCCTGTTGCACTTATATCTGGCTTTTCGTATATCAAAAAGATAAAGAGCGATAAGATAGAGTACCAAAGGCATATAAAAGAGCTTGATACGCTTTTGGAAAAGCTTGAAACAAAAGAAAATTTACTAAATAGACTAAATTTGATAGAAGAAAATGAGCAAAATAGAGAAAGCCTAAACTTGGTAAAACAAGAAATAGGCGACTTCAAAGCGGCAAAACAGATCGCAGATACGACTTTTAACGTTTATGAGAAAAGAGCTGATGAAGCTATAAATTTAACTACGGCCGATATAAAAGCTCAGTTTTTAAGCATGGGCTATACGACTATCGTTATTATTTTGACCATTGGACTAACCTTTATCGCTAAATTTATCGTTAAAAGAACAATTACTGATAATGAGAGATTTTATACGGTCAATAAATTTTTAAACGTTCTAAATATAACCGTAATCATCATAATCTTGCTTTTTTCGTATATAGAAAATGTCACTTATCTCGTAACTGTACTTGGTTTTGCTTCAGCTGGTATCGCCATTGCCATGAAAGATATGTTTATGAGTATGCTTGGTTGGATGGTGATCATGTTTGGTGGCTCTATACATGTGGGTGATAGGATAAGGGTGCTTCATGATGGTAGCGAATTTGTGGGCGATGTGATCGATATCTCTTTACTTAGGCTGACCGTTTTTGAGGATGTTAGCTACTCGACTTATAAGACGAACCGCCGTGCAGGTAGAATTATCTTTGTGCCAAATAACTATATCTTTACCGATCTCATCGCAAACTATGCTCATTATGGCATGAAGACCGTTTGGGACGGTATAGATATCATGATAAGCTTTGATAGTAACCATAAAAAGGCTGTCTATCTAGCAAGAAATGTTGTTAAGAAATACTCAAAAGGCTATACCGATATAGCAAAACGTCAAATGAATAAATTAAGAAGCCAATATAGCATCAAAAACCCAAATGTCGAGCCAAGAATTTATACATTTTTTGAGCCTTATGGTATAAATGTCTCATGCTGGTATATGGCAAATTCTTATGCGACTTTGGCTCTTAGAAGTACTATTAGCGCTGAGATTATAGAAGCATTTTTAGCTCAAGATGATATAAAGATCGCTTATCCAACGCAAACCATGTTTGTAGGTAAAAAAGAAAATCCAAGCGATCATACCGCACACGGTGAGCAAGAGAGCGAAAATATTTGATGCAAAAGATATTTTTTAAAACATTTGGGTGTCGTACAAATATCTATGATACCGAGCTTTTAAAAAGCTATATCAAAGACTACGAGATCACAAATGATGAAGATGCTGCTGATATTGTTGTCATAAACTCATGCACAGTCACAAATTCTGCCGATAGCGGCGTCAGAAACTACATAAACGGTGTAAAAAGGCGCGGGGCAAAGGTGGTGCTGACTGGATGTGGCGCGGTTAGCAAGGGCAAAGAGCTATTTAATAGCGGTATATTTGGCGTACTTGGAGCTAGTAAAAAGAGCGATCTAAATGAGCTTTTAAAGCAAGAAAAGCCGTTTTTTGAGCTTGGGAATTTAAACTCAGTTGATAAAAATATAGTTACAAATTACGAAAATCACACTAAGGCTTTTATAAAAATTCAAGAAGGCTGCAACTTTAGCTGCAGCTACTGTATAATCCCTTCAGTTCGTGGTAAGGCTAGAAGCATGGATGAGGCTATGATATTAAAAGAGGCAAGAATTTTAGCTCAAAACGGCTATAATGAGCTTGTCTTAACCGGCACAAATATAGGCAGTTACGGCAAAGATACAAATAGCTCTCTTGGTAAGCTTTTGGCAAACTTAGGTAAAATTTCTGGCATTAGACGCATTAGGCTTGGAAGCATTGAACCAAGCCAGATAGATGAGAGCTTTAGAGAAATTTTAAAAGAAGAGTGGCTGGAGCGACATCTGCACATCGCGCTTCAGCACACGAGTCAGGTGATGTTAAAGATCATGCGAAGACGCAATGATGCATTTAGTGATCTGGAGCTTTTTAATGAGCTTAGCTCACTTGGCTTTGCACTTGGCACTGACTACATCGTGGGACATCCAGGAGAGAGTGATGAGATATGGGCAGAGGCTGTGGAAAATTTTAAGAAATTTCCTATCACGCATCTGCATGCTTTTGTCTACTCGCCAAGGCGTGATACTCACTCAGCGACGCTAAAAAGCGACGTTAGTGGCGATGTGGCAAAGAGTAGGCTAAAAATTTTACAAGGTATAGCTTTGCAAAATAATGAAAATTTTAGAAAAAAACATGATGGGGCTTTGAAAATTTTAGTCGAGCAAAAAAACGGTGACTTTTACGAGGGCTTTGATCAGTTTTACAATAAAGCTAAAATTTTTAGCGAAAAAGACATAACAAAAGAGTGGTTGGAGGTAAGCGAATATGAAATTAAGCCAGATGCCAATTATGCAAAAATTTAAGTTTAATAAGAAAAATATCCTAATAATCGCAGCTGTCGCATTAATCAGCGTGCTGCTATTTGCCGTTAGCAAAGAGCCAAGAAATATCACATATTCGCAATATATGCAGCTAATGGATGGAAATTTTATAGACCGCGCTGTAATCGATGACGATGAAGTCGTGCTTTATGCACAAAACAATCGTTTTTCAATCATAAAAGATGGCATCGATCTAAAAGAGCTTATTAAAAAAGTGCCTGTCGAAAAGACTAAGCAATACATCACTCCAGGCATGATCTGGGGATTTATCATCTTTGTCTGCTTTGTGCTTTGGTACGCTTATATCTTTAGAAGTATCAGAAAAAAAGAGGAGAGTCTGCTTAGTAAAAAAGATGGTGCATTTGAGATAGAAAGCGTGCTAAATCAAAACACTATGCCAGTTATCTCAAATGTGAGATTTAGCGATGTGGCAGGTATTAGTGAGGTTAAAAGCGAGCTTAGCGAGATAGTTGATTTTCTAAAAAATCCACAAAAATATAGAAATTTTGGTATCAAAATGCCAAAAGGTGTGTTAATGGTGGGTCCTCCGGGTGTTGGCAAGACACTTGTTGCAAAAGCCGTTGCAGGCGAGGCAAATGTACCATTTTTCTACCAAAATGGTGCTAGTTTTGTACAAATTTATGTTGGAATGGGTGCAAAAAGAGTACGAGAGCTTTTTAGCAAAGCTAAGTCCTATGCTCCGTCTATTATCTTTATCGATGAGATAGATGCTGTTGGAAAGAGTAGGGGTGGTACTAGAAATGACGAGCGAGAAGCCACTCTAAATCAGCTACTAACCGAGATGGATGGCTTTGAGGACAACTCTGGCATCATTGTCATAGCGGCAACAAATAGGATCGAAATGATCGACGAGGCGCTGCTTAGATCGGGTCGTTTTGATAGGAGAATTTTTCTTTCGATGCCTGATTTTAACGACAGAGTGGCCATTTTAAATACTTATTTAAAAGATAAAAAATGTGACGTTTCAGCTGAAGATATCGCCAAAATGAGCGTTGGCTTTTCAGGTGCGGCACTTAGCACACTTGTAAATGAAGCTGCGATAAATGCTCTAAGAAATAATGAGAGCGTACTAAAAATAAGAGACTTTGAGGCTGTTTTAAACAAGGTCTTGCTCGGCAAGAAAAAGGTTCTAAGCTACAGCGAGAGCGAGAAAAAAATCCAAGCCGTCTATCAAGGTGCAAAGGCACTTAGTGCTTACTGGTTTGATGTGAAATTTGAAAAAATTTCACTCATTGAAGACCGCTTTATGGCAACCGAGCAAGAGATAGAGTCAAAGTCTCAGATGATATCTCGCATTAAAGTATTAATCTCTGGCATGTGTAAGCTTGAAATAGACGAAAATGATATTTTTTCAAACTCGAGCAGTGATCTAAATTTAGCCAAAGAGATCGCATCAAAGATGGTTTATGAATACGGCATGGGGAGCTCTTTTGTGCCAAATCCAAACGATGTAGAAGAAATTTTAAAACAAGCAAAAGAAGAGATTATGTTATTTTTAAAGGGGACAAACGAGCAGATCGCAAAGATCAGTTCATATCTGCTGGCCTACGAGAGTGTAGATAAAGAAACGCTAGCAAAAATTTTAAGCGAAAACTATTAAAGGAGAAAAAGTGAAAGCAAAAATAGGTATATTAACCCTTTCTGACCGTGCAAGCGAAGGCACATATGAGGACAAATCGGGCCCAGCGATCAAAGAGGTGCTTGATAGCTGGATAGCGAGCGAGCGTGAGTACTTTTACGAGGTTATACCAGATGAGTTTGAGCTGATAAAAGAGAGGCTTGTGCACATGGTGGACGTGCTTGGCTGCGACCTTGTGCTAACTACTGGCGGTACAGGACCAGCGGTGAGAGATGTTACGCCAGAGGCTACTGAGGCTGTTTGTGAGAAGATGATGCCAGGCTTTGGTGAGCTAATGAGAGCTGCGAGCTTAAAATACGTCCCAACAGCGATCCTGTCACGCCAAACAGCAGGCATAAGAGGCCACGCGCTCATCATAAATTTACCAGGACAGCCAAAGGCGATAAAAGAGTGCTTGGAGCCGGTATTTCCAGCGGTGCCATACTGTATTGATCTTATAGAGGGTGCATTTATCGAGACTGATGAAAACGTGATGAAAGTTTTCCGCCCAAAACAAAAGAAAATCTCGTAAATGAGTTTGACAGATAGCCTAAATTTAAAAGCCACTGCCTTTGCAAATAGGTGGCGACTTGTTATTAAAATTTGGCTTGTTTTTTCTTTTTTATCCTATGCGCTGGCCTACTATCTTGGGTTAGAGGTTTTTGGCTTTATCTCTGCCATTTCTATCTTTGGCTGTGTTTGCCTGCTAGCCTTTAGCTCACTTCTTTGGTTTATCGCTAGCCTTGTATTTTTGCAACCTTTGGTATTTTTACTACTTGAAAAATTTGATGAAAGCATTACTGTTTATGCTTTAGCCTGCTCAATTTGGCTGCTTGGCTGGATCACTTTGTCGCTTGTGGTCGATGATAAATTTGCAAGACTGGGAAATGACATCTTGCTAAAGATCACTCGCATAGTTCTTGTTAGCGAGTTTGCCTTGCTATATTTTTTTAACTACAACAGCAGCTTTGACATAGAGACTTTAATAAAGTCAAATTTGACAAAGTCGCTGCTTTTAGTGCTAAACTCCTATATGCTGCCATCGCTTGTGACGCTACTTATATTTGATATAAAAACATATATCGCTAGCAAAAATGAGTAAAATTTTACGTATTATTTTATGTAATTTATGCTAAATTTAGCCGTTTTTGCTCTCTACTATCTTTTTTATAAGCTCCATATCGCCGTTCATTGCTAAACTCATGAAGCAAATGCCGTTTGCGCCAGCTTTTATGGCCTCTTTATAGTTTTTGATACCCAGTCCGCCAAGTGCGTAAATTTCTTTGTCTAAGCTTTTTAGCTCACTTATAAAATTTACCCCTTTTGGCTCAAAACCCGCCTTGCAAGAGGTGGCAAATATATGAGAAGCAACGAGCACGTCAGCGATAGTGGCTGAAATTTTAGCTTGCTCTAGGTCGTGAGCTGGGGCGTAAATTTTAGCTGTTTTTCTAAATTCCTCTAAAAAAACGCCGTGATTTTTAAAAAAATCAAGCTGCGCTGAAGTGAGCCAAAAGTCGCTCTTTAGCTTGCAAGCTACGTCAAAAAATTGATTAATGATAAATTTCTTGCGGTAGTTTTCACAAATTTGAGCCACAACCCTAGCAAGATCATAAAAATTAGCCTCGCTTAGCCCTTTTGCACGAAGCAAAATTTCATCCACGCCAGCCTTGCAAAGTAGCTGAATTCTCTTTAAAAAGTCATCGCCCTCATAGCTTTCAAAGTCGGCCACGCAGAGAATTTTAAACATAGACATACTCGCTCATCAAGGGCTCTAGTCCGTTTGCTTTTATCATTGCTTTTATCTCATCCACGCTTCTGTCGTCGCTTATCTCAAACTGCTCGTCGCCCTTTTTCTCTTCGCCGTGAGCGCCGATGCTCACTTTTACGCCAGCGCTTATCTTATTTGCGGCGATCTTTACGGCGTTGTCGCGAAATTTCGCCTTTTCTCTGGTTGAGATCGTTATGCTGGCTGTTGGCATGAAAATTCTATAAGCGCAGATCACTTGCAAAAGCTCGCGCTCGCCCACGTCACGGGGATTGATGCGGTCGTTGTTGATGATAGGGCGAAGCCTTGGGCATGAAAATGCGATCTCGGCGTGCGAATACTTTTTTTGAACTAAGCTTGCGTGAAGTGCTGTCGCGAAGGCATCAAGCCTAAAGTCATCTATGCCAAGAAGTGCGGCAAAGCCAACCCCTCTCATGCCTCCAAGAAGCGCTCGTTCCTGCGCATT
Source organism: Campylobacteraceae bacterium (assembly GCA_902387145.1). Classification (GTDB taxonomy): domain Bacteria; phylum Campylobacterota; class Campylobacteria; order Campylobacterales; family Campylobacteraceae; genus Campylobacter_A. The sequence goes on from CABMKY010000001.1 coordinate 666,230, forward strand.
TAAGCGGTATGGGAAGATTCTTTTGTTGCCGCCAAGGTGGATTTTTTCGTATTTTGTGGGATTGTAGGTCTCTTGAAAGACGGTCACGTAGTCTACGCCGCTTTTGTGAAGCAGGGCGTAGCCGTCTGAATTTAATGGGTAAATTTCAACCCCAACGACTTTAAAAAATTTCTTTGCCAAAGCGCAGGCGTTTGCGATGTAAGCGACACTTGAGTTGGTTTCGCTCTCGCCAGTTAGGATCAAAATTTCCTCCAAGCCGCTCTTTGAAATTTCTTTTAGTTCTCTTGTGATCTCCTCGTCGCTTAGCTTTGCTCTTTTTATATTGTTTTTAGCGTTAAAACCGCAATAAACGCAGAGATTATCGCAGTAGTTTGCTATGTAAAGCGGAGTAAAAAGCGTGATGTTTGAGCCAAAATTTGCCCTTGTTTTTGCCTGAGCAAGCTGGGCGATTTGCTCTAAAAATGGTACCGCAGCAGGCGAGAGTAGGGCTTTTAGATTTTCAAGTGAGCAGTGCTTTGCATTAAGAGCTGCTTTTACGTCGGCTTCTGTGTAAATTTCTGGCTTGTAGCTCGCGCGCTCTTTTAAAATCTCATCCATGATCTCGCTGCCAACATCCTGCATGTGTGGTAGCAGCTGCATGTGGTCGGTTCTTGTAAATTTCATCAGTCTAAAAATCCAGTGAGTGGAGACGAGGCGTTTGCGCTTTTGCTCTTTGCGCCAAGGCCTGCTAGATAGGCGTTGCGACCAGCGATGATCGCCTCTTTGAAAGCTCTTGCCATGAGCGGGATATTTTTAGATGAGGCGATGGCTGTGTTTGCCATGATCGCGGCTGCTCCCATCTCCATCGCTTCGCACGCTTGTGATGGTCTACCGATGCCAGCATCAACTATGATCTGCGTATCAAGCTCGTTTATCAAAATCTCAATAATATCTTTAAAAACTAACCCTTGGTTTGAGCCAATTGGTGCAGCTAGAGGCATGATGCAGCTTGCTCCTGCGCTTAGCATCGCTCTTGCGGCATTTAGATCTGGAAACATATATGGCATTGGCACAAAGCCGTCATTTGCCAAGGCTTCGCACGCTTTTATGGTTTCAATATTGTCTGGAAAGAGAAATTTAGAGTCAGTTATGATCTCTATCTTAACAAGCTCGCCGCACCCAAGCTCACGTGCGAGCTGGGCGATACGAACAGCCTCTTTGGTATTTCTAGCGCCACTTGTGTTTGGCAAAAGCGTCACGCCTTTTGGGATAAAGTCAAGTATATTTCGCTCTTTGCTCTCGTTTATGCGCCTAAGAGCAAGGGTTAAAATTTGCGCTCCAGCCTCGTTTATGGCTGAGTCGATGAGCTCGTGCGAGTACTTGCCAGAGCCAAGGATGAAGCGGCTTTGAAACTCCTTGCCGCCAAGGATCAAACTATCACTTTGCACTTACGCCTCCAAGCCCATAAGCAGTCTAATAGCTAAATTTGCCTCGTGATTTGCGCAGACTGCGACGCGTGGTGCCATGAGCCCTTGACCGATCTTCGCCTCGTTTGTGAGGTCGCCACAAAGATAGACATTTTTGGCAAATTTTATGGTTTTTATGAGATTTGAGCTAAAGTATCCTGCCATGCCAGAAGCGCCGATGATCTTTTTCTCTTTTAAGCTAGCTCCTGCTTCGTTTAGTATCATCGCCTTGCCAGCGACGTTGTCAAAGGCTTCGCATAAAATTTCGCACTCACCAAAGACGCTAGCCACGTTTTTTCCATCTAAAAATATATCGTGAGCCTCGACCTCGACAAAGGGATTGACGTCATTTATCAGCTCTTTAAGTGCCTGCGTCTTTTTCATGCCGATGTGGCGGACGAAATACTGCTGGCGGTTTAGATTGCTTGGCTCAACGACGTCAAAGTCGGCAAGCACTAGCTTTTTTACGCCAACTCTTGCAAGACTTAGCGCGATATTTGAGCCAAGTCCGCCAAGTCCAGCCACGCCGATTACTGCTTTACTTAGGGCTAAATTTAGCTCAGGGCTGTTTCTTGAAGCGATCATCGAGCGTAAAACTTCACGCTCAGGCATCACGCCACGCCTTATAAATACAACATTTGAGCCATCTTTTAGCTCGCTATCTTCTTTTATAGCAAAGCCATCAACGATAAAAATATCCGGCTTTGTCGCGTTAAATTTCTCTAAAAATTTATAAATTTCACTCTCTTTATCGCCAAGAGCAAGCTCTTTTAGCTTGCTAAGGCTTTTTGCTGGCACTTTAAATTTTGTGCCATTTAAAACTATCTCTATCATTTTCTCCTCATCCACCGCCAACTAAAGTGACGATCTCATAAACTTTGCCCTCGCTCATAAAGCTCTCATACCAAAGCTTTTTTGGCAAAATTTCTCCGTCTCGCTCAAGGGCTATAAATTTAAGCTCATAGCCATTTTGAGCTAAAAAATCATAAACGCTCATATCGTTTTCAAGCTCGAAAATTTTGCCATTTAGTATAAATTTGATCATTAAATTTTGTAGCTTTTTATAAAATTAGCGATCCTCTCAATCGCTTTTTTTATGCTATCGATGTCAGTCGCAAAAGAAATTCTAAAGTACCCCTCCATGCCAAAGCCCACACCTGGCACCGTCGCTACGTTCGCCTCTTCAAGCATCTTTTTACAAAATCTAAGTGAGTCACTATCTACATCTTTGCATTTTACAAATAGATAAAACGCGCCATCAGGCTTAACTACGCTTAGCCCAGGGATAGCATTTATCATCTCAACAGCCACGTCGCGTCTTTTTTCATACTCTTTTCTCATGTTTTCGATATCTTCGTCAGTCTCTCCCAGAAGCGATGGGATAGCGCCTATTTGCACGATCGAGCTGATGTTGCTTGTGCTTTGGCTTTGAAGCTTTTTGATGCCAGCGATGAGCCAGTCCATCGAGCTTGCTATGTAGCCAAATCTCCAGCCAGGCATCGCGCCGCACTTGCTTAGGCCATTTATCGTGACCGTTCTTTTAAAAAGATCCTCGCTTACTGAAGCTACTGCGTGAAATTCTTTGCCGTAGATTACTTTTTCATAAATTTCATCGCTCGTGATGATGATGTCAGTGCCCTTTAAAGCCTCACCAAATGCCGCGATCTCCTCTTTTGTATATACTGCTCCAGTTGGGTTTGTCGGGTGATTTAGCGAAAAGACTTTGGTTTTTGGTGTGATCGCTTTTTTTAGCTGATCGGCTGTGACTTTGAAATTTGTGCTCTCGTCTGCTTCAATAAAGACAGGCACGCCGCCACAAAATTTAACGATCTCAGGGTAGCTCACCCAGTATGGAGAAGGGATGATAACTTCGTCGCCTGGGTTGATAAGCGCTTGAAATACATTAAAAAGTGAGTGTTTTGCGCCGATGTTTGTGACGATTTGATTTGCTTTATAGTCAAGTCCATTATCTCTTTTTAGCTTTGCTCTAATGGCCTCTATCACCTCAGGTAGGCCTGGTACTGGCGTGTATTTGCCGCTTTTGCTATCGTTATCTAGTGCGTTTTTTACAGTTTCTCTTATCTTTTTTGGAGTCATAAAGTCAGGCTCACCAGCTGAAAGCGAGATCACATCGATACCAGCAGCCTTCATCTCTTTGGCCTTTGTGCTGATAGCGATCGTTATTGACTCGCTTAATGTTTGCATTCTGTTTGCTAGTTGCATTATTTTCCTTTTTAGTTGATTGTTTTTAAGTAGCTATTATCATTTAAAAATAGATAAAGTTCGCCTAAAATTTGCTTCTTTTGTGTTTCGTTTATCAAAGTTGATTTTACTAAGCGCTCGTTTAGGGTGTCTTGGATCTCGTAGATATCATAGTCCATGTCTTCCATAATGTCTAAAATAGACTGGCTCTCAAGTAAATTTGTGATCTTGTAGCCATCATTTGAAAGCTCTATAGTGGCTTCTGTCGGATGAGTAAAGAGGTTGTGCTTCATGCCGATCACCTCTTGATATGCGCCAACTAGGAAAAATCCCAAGAAATAATCCTCCTTCTCCACATCCACATCGTGCAAAAGTAGTGGGTTTTTCTCATCATCATAACTAATCTCACCGTCGCTATCGCATGTGATGTCCCAGATCGAAGCTGGTAAGGTAGGGCGCTCATCGAGCCTGTCAAGTGGCATGATAGGAAAATTTTGCTTTAGCCCCCAAAAGTCTGGCAAGCTTTGAAAGATCGAGAAATTTAGCAAGTATCTCTCTTGGACCTCTTTTTGAATTTTGGCCAGATCGCTTGAGTTGCTCTTGTTACCAAGCATCACGACAGCTTTTTTGCTAATTAGCCTTAAAAGCACCTCGGCGTTTGATCTATCTTGAAGATCAACATAGCCTAGATCAAAGAGTGTTAAAACGCTTTCTGTGTGATGTATGGCGTCGTGTAGGTATTCTAAGGCGTTTGAAGGCTTGATTGATTTATAAAGATCGACTAGCTCGGTTATTAAATTTGGATTGTTTTTCTTTAAATTTAGCTTCTCTTCGGTGTATTCTTGAGAAAATAGCTCAAGCACGGGAGCGACCAAAAGCGCGTGAGAAGCGGCGATGTAGCGACCTGACTCTATAAAGATATCTGGTTCGATCTCCTTTTTTTGCTCACTTATGGTTTTAAGCATATAAACAACGTCGTTTGCATATTCGTTTAGTGTGTAGTTTCTGCTACTTTCTTCTTTAAACTGCGAGTATTCTATCGCAAGTCCGCCACCTAAATTTATAGCTTTTAAATTTGAAGCGCCCATTTTTCTAAGCTCAGCGTAGATATTACCAGCTTCAATGAGTGCCTTTTTGAGCGGATGGATCTCGCTTATTTGAGAGCCGATGTGAAAGTGTATCATTGTGAAGTTTTCAAGTAAATTTGCCTTTTTTAGCATCTTTACAGCTTCTATCAGCTCGGTTGATGTTAGGCCAAATTTAGAGTGTATGCCACCACTTTTAGCCCAAAGCCCCGATCCTGTCGAGTGTAGTCTTACTCTAAGTCCGATCTTTGGTTTTGGTTTAAAGCGCTCTTTTGCAATGGCGATTATCGCTTCAAGCTCGTTTAAGCCTTCAATCGTTAGTGTGATGTTGTGCCCCATTTCAGCGGCGATAAAGCCTATATTTATCATCTCTTTATCTTTAAAACCATTTACGGTTATGGGAGCTTTTTCGTTATTGTAAGCCATAGTTAAAAGTAACTCAGCCTTACTGCCAGCTTCAAGGCCGTAGTTGTAGGGTTTGCCAAGGCGCACTAAATTTTTTACAAAGCCAGGATATTGATTGACCTTAAGTGGAAATACGGCATTAAAGCTGCCTTTGTAGGCAAATTCTTTCTTTGCTTTCGCAAAGCTTGCGTGGATCTGCTCAATCTGTTTTTGGATAAGATGCGGAAAACGAAGTAGTAGTGGCCCTCTATATCCATCGTCTCTTATCTCTTTTACGATGTCAATGATCGCTGGTTTGCTGGCTGCATTTATACAGACTTTGCCATCTTCTATAACAAAATTTGAATTGCCCCAAATGCTAAGTCCAAAATCATTCATCCCAGCTCCTTTTCAAGCTCATCTAAATTTATCGTTTTTTCGTCTTTGGTCTCTAAATTTTTATACCAAATTTTATTCTCTTTCATCTCATTTTCGCCCACGCAAAGGAAAATTTTTGCATTTTTATTGTCGGCATTTTGCAGATGTTTTTGAAGCTTTTTAGCTTCATATGAAATTTCAACCTGATATTTTTTGCGAAGCTTTGAGCCAAGCGCATAGACAAAGTCTAAATTCGTCGCATCAAGCGCACAAAGATAAATTCCAGCTCGCTCATCCTCAGCTTCACCTAAAATTTCCATTATTCTCTCAACACCCATCGCAAAGCCAACGCCGTAGCTAGCTCTACCGCCAAGGTACTCGACAAGCCTGTCGTATCTGCCGCCCCCTGCGACTGCGCTTTGTGAGCCAATCTTGTTGCTTATAAACTCAAACGCCGTTTTGCAGTAGTAGTCCAGCCCACGAACGAGCTTAGTGTCTATCTCAAAATTAATGCCATTTGCCGTTAAAATTTCTTGTAGTTTTGCAAAATCAGCCTGCGCCTCATCGCTTAGGCTATCAGTGATGACAGGAGCATTTTTGTAAATTTCTTGGCAGCTCTCGACCTTACAGTCAAGCACGCGGATAGGATTTAAAAGCTTGCGTCTTTTGCAGTCTTCGCAAATTTTATCGTCATTTTCATCTAGAAATTTGACGAGCTTTTCTTTGTAAGACTTCATCGAGCTCTCGTCGCCAAGCGAGTTTATTTTTAGGGTTGTTTTTATATTTAGTCTGTTAAAAATTTCGCTCACCATCAAGATAATGCTCGCATCCTCATAGACGCTGCCCTCGCCAAAGCACTCGCAGCCAAACTGATGAAATTCTCTTAAACGGCCTTTTTGTGGGCGCTCGTAGCGAAACATCGAGCCGTGATAAAAGCAGCGTTTCGTCACATTTGCTCTGTCAAGTTTTGCCTCGATAAACGCTCTAACCACGCCAGCTGTGCCTTCAGGACGCAAGCAAACGTCGTTGCCGCCTTTGTCTTCAAACTGATACATTTCTTTGCCCACGATGTCGCTACTCTCGCCGACACTTCTTTTAAAAAGTGCTGTCTCCTCTAGGTGCGGGGTTAAAATTTGCTCATATCCGTAGTTTTTTGCGACTTCCTCGCAGGTTTTGATTATCTGTGCGTAAAGTTTCGCACGAGCTGGGAGCATATCTTTCATGCCACGAAGTGCCGTTATCATCGCATTATCCTTTTTATTTTTTTGTGATTTTACTTAAAATTTATAAAATTTTCTATCTCTTTTGAAATTAGCTCTATGCTTTTAGATGCGTCTATAAAAAGCGTCTCAAAGCCATTTTTGATAAGAATTTGCTTCATTATGCTTTGCACTTTTAAAAGATACTCTAGCCCACGAGCCTCGATCTTATCGCTTGTGCCTCTATTTTTTAGACGCGAGCTTATAAGCTCATGGCTTGCTTCAAAAAAGATGATCTTATCTGCAAATTTATCATTTAGTGCAAATTTATTAAGCTCTAAAAGCACGTTTTCATCTAAGTTTTCATCATTTGCCAAAGCGTAGGCGATGCCAGATATAAAGCCTCTGTCGCTTAAAATGAGCCTGCCTAAATTTGGAGCGACTAGCTTTTCAAAATGCTCAGCCCTGTCGGCTAAAAAGAGTAAAATTTCAGCTCTTTTGCCTATTTTGATGCTTGAACTTAGTAAAATTTCACGTAAATTTACACCAAGCTGCGTGCCGCCTGGCTCTTTTGTGACGATGGCATCACTAAATTTAGAAGCTAAAATTTCTATCTGCGTACTCTTGCCAACGCCGTCAATGCCTTCAAACAAAACATACATTTTAAGCCTTTAAATTTTTAAGAATTTTTGCTGGCACCAGGTTGCTCACGTCGCCGTCGTGGCGCAAGACTGAGCGAACGATGGAGCTTGAGATAAAGGCGTTATTTAAGCTTGGCATAAGATAAACCGTCTCAAATTCGTCCCAAAGTGCAGCGTTTGCGTAGCCGATTTGTAGCTCATACTCAAAGTCGCTAACCGCGCGAAGACCTCTAATGACGGTGTTTATACCGTGTGATTTAGCAAAATCAACAAGTAAGTTATCAAAGCCAAGAACGCTTACGTTTTTTAGCTCACAAACCGCCTTTTTTGCCATCTCTATGCGCTTTTCATGTGCAAACATCGGCTGTTTGCTGTCACTTTTTGCGACTGCGACGATTACCTTGTCAAAAATTTTTGTGGCCCTTATGATGACGTCTAAATGACCGTTTGTAATGGGATCAAATGTCCCTGGATAGATGCAAGATTTTTTCAAATTTGCCACCTTTTGTAAAGATTATTTTCGATTTTTAAGGCGTCAAGCCACTTGCCGATGATGAAATTTTCCATATCATCAAGGCTCTTTATGCCCGAGTAGTAGCCTAAAACTGGCGGAGCGATGATGGCTCCAAGAGATGAGAGAAGCTGCATCTGAGAAAGCGTGATCGTAGAAAACGGCATCTCTCTAACACCTAAAACCAGCCTTTGTCTCTCCTTTAGCGCGACACTTGCAGCCCTTGTGATGAGCGTGTCGCTTATACCGTTTGCAACCTTTGCCAAAGTATTAGTAGAGCAGGGCGCTATGATCATCGCATCCGTGCCAAATGAGCCAGAAGCCGGCCCTGCGCTAAGATCCAAATCATCATAAATTTTTATGCCAAGATCATCTAAATTTAGCCTCAAATTCTCCTCAGCTTCCAAAACTTTCATGGCATTTTTACTAACTATGACGTGCGCCTCGCAACTATCTTTGGCAGCCTTGACAAGTTTTAAAAAGAGTCCAGCCCCGCTTGCTCCAGTGGCTGCAAATACTATCTTTTTCATCTTATCACTGCCTCGTCTTTACCTGAAACTGTGGCCTGTAAAATTTTATTATCTTTTGTTCTTATCTTTATCATATCACCTAAATTTCCATCCTCAAGTGCCTTTACTTCAGCTATTATCTTAACGCCATCCTCGCTTAAAACCGCATTTAGCATTTGACCTTTTTTGACTAAGCTTATGGCGTTAAACTGACGCTTGGTTAAAATTTCACCGCTTTTTATCTGCACTTTTGTTATAAGAGCTAAGCTATTTGAGCTAGAAAGTGCATCTTTTGGCCATTTGCCAAACTCGATCATCGTTGGCTGATAGTCAAGCAGGCTTAAAATGTGGTTTGTATTCATTGAATTTATTGCTATAAAGGCTGGCATTTTAGCGTTAAAGCTAAATTTAAAATAGATGCTTTTTAGACTCAGATCAACATCCTCAAATGATGTTCTAAATGTACCTTTTTGACTATTTTGATCACCTAAAAAGATATTTTTTAGGACGAGTTCTTTGAAATTTGCTGGAAGCTTATTTTGTGGGCTAATGCTAAGATCACTTATGCTGATACCAGGATATTCATCGCTAATTGATCTTAAAAATCGCATTTGAATCTCATCCATAATAGAGCAGTTTTTTACAAAAGCAACACTACCACCGCTTTTATCTTTATATGTTTTAAAATTTGCTGTTAGAATTTCATAGAGTTTTTTGCTATCTATCTTGGCTGCTCTTTTGCCCTCTAGGTTTAAAATTTCATTGTCTTCGCCATCAAAGCCAAAAGTACTAAGCGAAATTTGATCATTTAGAACGCAATACATTGGATAAATGCTGACTTCATCTGCAAAAAGTTTTATGGAAAATAAAAAAATTAGTATAAAAAAGATGGAGCGGGAAACGAGATTCGAACTCGCGACCCCAACCTTGGCAAGGTTGTGCTCTACCCCTGAGCTATTCCCGCAGTTAAAATGAAGTCCGCATTCTATCAGATTGTTTTTCATTTGTCAAGATTTTATGGAAGTTTTATAAGAGAAATTTCACTATTTTGTAAAATTTCGCTTTGATCTGGGCTAGTTAAAAACATAAAAGTGCTTTTTAAAATATGATCTATCATGCCAGAGCCGTATTTTCCACCATTTGTTGCTATAAATTTATTATTTTCAATATTTCCAAAAATGGCATTGATCCTGCCTGATTTTACATTTAAATTTTGTGCATTTGTAGCTTTTTGTATCACAAAGCAATCCTCTTTTAAAAGAGGCAAAACAAGCATCATCATGCAAACATAAGCTGCCATTGGATTTCCAGGAAGGACAAAAATAAGTTTGCCATCTTTTTCATAAGCCTTGCAAGGTTTGCCAGGTCTTATATCAATATGTGAAAAAATTTCATTGTATCCAAGCTCGCTTAGAGCTATTTTCATAAAGTCAGCCTCACCAGCGCTTGCTCCACCAGAGCAGATAATAATGTCATAGTTTGTAGTATTTAAAAACGCCTGTTTTACGGCGTCTAAATTATCTTTTATGATGCCAAGATATGAGCTATCTTGCCCAATAGATCTTAAAAGTGCAGCGATGCCAAAAGCATTTGCATTGTAAATTTCATCCTCGCTCGCTCTTTGCCAAGGCTCGATGATCTCGTTTCCACTTGAATAAATTCCAACACTAGGCTGTTTTTTTACATTTATAAAACTTATGCCCTGTGCTGCTAGCATCATTATGCCTCTAGTGTTTAAGACCTCGCCACTTTTTAGTAAAATTTCACCAATCTTTACCTCTTCACCTTTAAAACGATATCCATCACCTTTTTTAAGATTATTTGGTGCTTTTATAAAATTTCCATCAACTACACAATCTTCAATCTTTATGATTGTATCAGCGCCCTTTGGCATCTTCGCACCAGTCATTATCTTAACGCACTCATTTTTGCCGATGCTTAGCTGCTCTTTATCGCCTGCAAAGGCACTTGCAACTATTTTATAGGGCTTATCTTTATCTTCAAATTTTACAGCAAAGCCATCAAGCGCAGAGTTATCAAAACATGGCAAGTCTTTTACTGCCACTACATCATTTGCCAATGTTTTACCAAGAGCCATGCTGATAGGTAAAATTTCACTATCTGTTTTTAGTTTAAATTTGGATTTAAGCGCATTTAATGCGTCATTTAGCAGCATTTTTACTCCTCAAGCCTAATAATATTTGCACCAAGGCCTTGAAATTTCTCTTCTAAATTTTCATATCCTCTATCAAGGTGATAAATTCTATGTACCAAGCTTTCGCCATTTGCTATAAGAGCAGCTAGTATCAGCGCTGAGCTTGCTCTAAGATCTGTTGCCATTACATCGGCTGCATTTAGCTTAGCTGGTGCATAAACGCTTGCGATATGCCCATTTAATTTAATATCCGCTCCCATTCTAGCAAGCTCACTAACGTGCATAAAGCGGTTTTCAAAAAGCCTCTCATCTATCGTGCTAACGCCATTTGCTGCAAGGCAAAGCGCCATAAATTGAGCTTGCATATCTGTTGGAAAGCCCGGATACTCGGTGGTTCTTATCTCCACTGGTTTTATCTCTTTTGCTGGCAATATCGTGATCTTATCGCCGTCTACTTCGATACCAAAGCCCATCTCTTCAAATTTATTTAAAATGGCTGTCATATGGGTTGCATTTGCCTTTGTGACTGAAATTTTGCTATTTGTTATAGCTCCAGCGCAAAGGTATGTGCCAGCCTCGATCCTATCAGGGATGACCTCGATATCGCAAATTTCAAGCAATTTTTGGCCGCTTCCAGTTATCTTTAGCTCACTTGTGCCGATGCCTTCTATTTTAACGCCACTCTTAGCCAAAATTTCACAAATTTGCACCACTTCAGGCTCAAGTGCTACGTTAAAAAGTTCTGTCGTGCCGTGGGCTAGGGCTGCAGCCATGATGATATTTTCGCTGCCAGTTACAGTGATCTTATCAAAAACGATCTTTGCACCTTTTAGTCCATTTGGTGCTGCTGCAATGACGTAGCCTTGCTTTATTTCGATATTTGCTCCCATTTTTTCGAGTGCATTTAGATGCAGGTCAATAGGTCTTTGTCCGATCGCACATCCTCCAGGTAGGCTCACTTCGCAGTGGCCAAAGCGTGCAAGAAGCGGTCCAAGAGTTAAGATAGATGCTCTCATCTTTCTAACGATATCATAATTTGCAGTAGTTGAGCTTACACCACTTGTGTCTATGCTTAGTGAGTTTTTATCTTTAAATTCGCACTTTGCTCCTAGGTTGGTTAGCAGTTGGCAAAGCGTTTTTATATCAGCGACATTTGGGATATTTGTTAAATTTACACTTTTTTTTGCAAGTAAGGTTAGGGCGATGATCGGTAGAGCAGCATTTTTGGCACCGCTTATTTTTACTTCGCCACTTAATTTGGCATTTCCTTTTATCTTTAAATAGTGCATCATTGTTTTTTTGCCTTAAGAAAATATGTTTTTTGCCGATATTATATTGCTTTTTAACTTAGAATAAAGAAAGCAAAGCACTATTTCCGGTTCATTTACGTTTAAAAGTTAAAATTGCAAATACTAAAATTTTGGATATAAATATGTCAAATTCAATAAATAAAAAAATCTTTTTTATTCTTAGTATTATATTTTTTACAGGTTGTTCTTTTACCTCTAATCAACCGACAACTCCGCAAAATGAAACAAATCAAACCGTAACTTCAAGTGTTGATTTTAGTGAGCAAATGATTGGCGAAATCATAGATGAAGATAATGATAGAGAAGATAAAAAATTTGGTTCTTTTTTTAAAAAATACCTAAATACAAGAGCGGGTGGTGATTGCTCAGGATTCGTTTCTATCGTAAATGCAAAGTATCAAAATATGTATTTTGATGAAAAGACAATAAATCGCTACTACGATAATGGTGGTAGAAAGTCAAAAGCGATCTATAATTTTTATGAAAGTAAAAATTTAATTACTCATAAAAATCCAAAAATAGGCGATCTTGTATTTTTCTCAAATACTCTTGGCAAGGGTGTTCAAAAAAATAAAGATAAGAAAAATATCACTCATGTTGGCATAGTTACGGCTGTTCTTGGCGATGAGACAGTAAAATTTATACATAATTCTGGCGGAAAGATAATTCATAGCTATATGAATCTTAAACAAAAAAATGTGCATCTAAAAGGAAATCAAGAGATAAATAGCTACCTTGTAAGATGTTCAAACTCAAGTTGCTTGGCAGCAAATAGATTTGCTGGATATGGCAAAGCAAAATAAATCAGAAATTTTTACTAAAAACCTTTTAAAACAAATACTAGGCTCAAATTTTAAGCATTATTTATATAAATTTACACTTGTAAATGCAGATTTAAATAAAGAGAAAATATGAATTTTTTTGATGAAATTTGGGAAATTTTAAATGAAGGTGAGATTGGGCTTAAATTTTTAAAATTTGAGCTATTTTATGAGAAATTTAAACGAGATTTTAATATAAATTTTTATGAAAGCTCTAAACCAAACGAGCTAATAACGCCAAGCTACGCAAAATTTTGTGAAGTAGTTAGCATGAAAGAGCTAAACAAAAAAGTAAAGCCAAAAGATAAAAATTTAAATTTTATCCATTCGGTAGCTCATATTGAATTTAGTGCTATTGACATCGCGCTTGATGCTTGTTATAGGTTTAGAAATTTGCCAAGAGAATTTTATGAAGACTGGCTAGAAGTGGCTGAAGATGAGATCGGACACTTTTGTATGATAGAAAATTTGCTCTTAAAGCAGGGCGGTAGATACGGCGAGCTAAGTGTGCATGATGGGCTTTTTATCGCACTTCAAAAGACTTCAGATAGTCTAACTAGCCGTATGGCGCTACTGCCAAGATATATGGAGGCAAACGGCCTTGATGCAAACGCTCATATTATAAAAAGGCTCGAAGGTGAGGGCGGAAATGAAGAGCTGATAGAGTGCCTAAAAGTTATCTTAAAAGAGGAAGTTTCTCACGTTTATAAGGGCGATAAGTGGTTTAAATTTGCCTGCAAAAAAGAGGGCATTGATGAAAATAGCTACTTTGATATTATCTTAAGTTTGTATCCAAATTCATTTAAAAATGTTAGAGAGATCAATGAGCAAGATCGCTTAAAAGCTGGATTTAGTAAAGAAGAGCTTTACTTGATAAAGAATTTCTCAAAGGAGAGATAGTGAGTAAAATTTATTTCATAAGACATTCAAAAGCGGTTGATGAGAATAAGGACGGAGCTAAAGATGCCTTAAGGGAGCTTAGTCAAAAAGGCAAAGAAGACGCTAAATTTATGGCAAATAGACTAAAAATGTATGATGTGATGCCAGGAGCTATCTTTTCTAGTAGTGCTAAAAGGTGCGAACAAACGGCAAAGATTATCGCCAAAACTTTAAAATTTAAAGAAGAGACCAGTCTTATAGATGAGCTTTATGATATAAGTTTTGAAGATCTTTTAAAATTTGTCAAAAATATAGATGAGAGTTTGGATGAGATTTTTATCATCACGCACAATCCAAGCATAACCGAAATTTGCGAGTATTTAAGCGATTCATCAATAGACAATATCCCAACTTCTGGAATATTTTGCGTTGAGTTTGGATGTAAATTTAGTGAGTTAAAAGAGGGCGGCGCAAAAGCGTTATTTTTTGACCACCCCAAAAAACATCAAAGATAATTTATTACTTTAGTTTTTATCTTTAAAAATTTCGTTATACGAAGTAAAGATTTGCTCGCTTAGATCTTCTATTTTCTTAGACTTATCAACAAAATAATTTAAATTTTGTTCGTTATAGCCAGAGGCTGATTTCTCGAGCAAGAGTTTGATTTCATTATTTAGTGACGATGTAAGCTCTTTTGACTTATCAAAATTTTTGTTTTGCTTGTGTTCACTTATACTCTCGTTTTCATACCAATCTAGCAGACTTTGCGCTAAATCACGTATTTCCTCACTATATCCTTGTTCGTTTATAAGATCAGAGTACACTTTAGTTTTGTAAGCGATTTGCGAAATTTTTGCGATTATGGCAAAGGTTTTATTTTCGACATATTTTGATGTTTGAGCAGTATTTTGTGCGTTCGCATTAAACTCGCTCAATACCTTTTTGAAATTTTCTACATTTTGTGTTGTTAGTTTAGAAATTTCATCTATTTTTTTAGAATTTTCATCGATATCATTTACCTCTTGCTGAAGTGTTTTTATGTTTACTTCGATATCACTTGCAGCTTTTTGTGTATTTTCAGCTAGCTTTCTTACTTCATCAGCGACTACCGCAAAACCACGTCCGTGCTCTCCTGCACGAGCAGCTTCAATGGCGGCGTTAAGAGCAAGCAGATTTGTCTGATCGGCAATATCTTTTATTAAATTTAAAATAGAGCTTATTTCAGAAGCCCTAGTGCTTAGCATGCCAGTAGCATTTGAGCAGCTTTGTACTAGACCATCAAGCTCTCCCATGTTTTGACTAAGTTCGGCGATGTTTGACATATTTTCTTTTGCTATTTGTGCAGTTTGTTTAGCATCTGTTGCTGTTTGGCTTAAATTTTTGATACTTTCATTTAGATCATCTCTTACATAATTTATACCATTTATACCGTTTCCAAGTTTGTCAAGCTCGCTTGATAGAAGACCTCTAACCTTGCTTTTTTGGCCGTCTTTTATACCTGTGACACCCTTGCTCATAGATATGGCATTTCGTTTAAATAAACCCCTAAACCCTTCTACAAATATATTTCTATATGTTTTTGAGTTTTGTGCAGCTTGGACTGAGGTTGAAATTTCACGTTGAAGCGCCTCAACTTGATCTAATAGATCATTTATGCCAAGGGCGACTTCATACATCTCGTCCTTTTCTCCAACATTTACAATGCGAGGCTCTAGTATGCCATTGCTTGCCGATTTGACAACACTTAAAATCTCATTTATTGCATTTGATTTTTTCTTAAACATATCTAGAACCTTTGCAAGTTGTTTATAAATTCATCATAGTTTGTTGATTTTTCTTCCAAAAATTTTAATAAATATTTTTTAGACGCTTCAATACCGCCATCTCGTTCTAGCTCAAGTAGTTTTGCATAAAGTGGTTTTATGATCTCTATTGCTTTTGCATTTGGCTTACGTCTAACAGAATAGTAGCCAACGATATTATCTTGCTGATCAAGCGAGGCTGTGATATTGCCAAATACCCAGTAAAATCCACCATTGAGAGTTTTATTTTTAATAAAGGCAAAAATTTCCTCTTTATTTTGTATGCGTTCCCAAAGTAGCTTGAAAATAACTCTTGGCATATCAGTGTGTCTTATTATATTGTGTGGTTTTCCCAAGAGATCACCTTGTTTTACTCCTACGATATTTAAAAAAGGCTCGTTGCAATAAGTGATCCTTCCTTTTGTATCCGTTTTTGAAACTAAAAATGCGTTCTCATCAACGCCATATTCTCTTTCTATAGGCATTTTACTCCTTTAAATGTTGATTTAATTTTTAACAGCTTTTGCCATATCCCACATTGGCATAAATATACCAAGGGCGAGCAAAAGCACCATAGCTGCGATAAATATTAGTAGTATCGGCTCAATATAGTTTGAAATATTATCAATAATATCATTAAATTTCACTCTATAATAATCAGTAACTTTTTGTGTCATGTCATCTAAGCTACCACTTTGTTCGCCAGCACCTATCATTTGTATAAGCATACCCTCATAAAGCCCAGTTTGCCTAAAGGCCTCGGTTAAGCTTATGCCACGGCCAACCAGCACTTTTACAGCAGTTAGTTTATTTCTTATGTCTTGATTTGAAACAGTTACAACGGCAGTATCTAGCGCATCAGCGATAGGAAGTCCCGCGCGAACAAGCTCTGTAAAGATTAGATTGAATCTACTCATATTTGCAAAAAATATTATTTTGCCCACAAGATAGGCTTTTAGTAGATATTTATCGACCTTGTCCCTAAAATTTTCATCATTTGAATATTGTCTTTTTAGTAAAAAAGCAAATGCGACAAGAACAACTATTATATATATACCATAATTGCTCATTATGTATTCAATGTTTAGTAAAATTTTAGTAGGAAGTGGTAAGTCGGCATTAAGCTGGCTAAAAATTTCTCGAAATTGTGGAACAACTGATGTCATAAGCACAATAAAAGCCAAAATTATAGAGCATA
Source organism: Campylobacteraceae bacterium (assembly GCA_902387145.1). Taxonomy (GTDB): domain Bacteria; phylum Campylobacterota; class Campylobacteria; order Campylobacterales; family Campylobacteraceae; genus Campylobacter_A. The sequence continues at coordinate 682,749 of CABMKY010000001.1, forward strand.
TTACGGTTATTGGATACCTTATGGCTTTTTTAAATTTTTGTTGGTTATCCCAGACTTCTTGCAAGATAGCAGCTAGCTTTGATAATGCGTCAGCCATATTACCAGTACTCTCTCCAAGCCTTACCATAGCGACAGTGACATCGCCTAGCTCTTCTTGAAAATTTTCTATACTTTGAGTTAAGCTCGCACCTTGATTTAGGTCTTCATCTAATGTTTGAAATATTGTTTTTAGCCTTTTATCCTCGGTAGCATTTGCTGTCTCTTTTATGCCATCATGTATTGATATACCAGCATTAGTCATAACGCTAAGTTGCCTTATGGTAGCAACTAGAGCTGGAATTTTTACTTTTGAAGAAGAGAAAAATTTGTTAAATTTTTCTTGCAAGTCTAAAAAATCATTGTTGATACTTGAAACCTGAGTTTCTTTTATCTTTACTATCATGCCTTGGATATTTGCACGATTTTTAACATCATTTTTACTATTGGCCTTTAGGCTCATCTTTTGGCGTTTGCCATCTTTTATATATTCTATTTCGTAAAATTTCATATCTTGGCAACTCTATATACTTCTTCGATTGTTGTTACGCCATTTGCTGCGCGTATAACGCCATCATGGAACATATCTATAAAGCCTTCGTCATAGGCGGCCTTTTTAAGCTCTTCTTTTGAAGCGTTATTTGCTACGATACTTGCTATGTGATCACTGATAGACAATATTTCACTTATCATTTCACGCCCTAGATATCCAGTTTGTGAGCAGTGCTGGCAACCTACGCTTTTATAAAATTGATAATCTTCAGGAAGAAATTTCTTAATCTCATCAAGAGCTTTTTGTGATAGCGTGACTTTTTGTTTGCAATACGGACAAAGCTTTCTTACAAGCCTTTGAGCCTCGATGCAAACTAGTGCGCCACTTACTAAATATGGCTCAATGCCCATATCGACCATACGAGGTAAAGCGCTAATAGCGTCATTTGTATGAAGTGTGGAAAAGACTAAGTGGCCAGTTAGTGCCGCTTGAATTGCGATTCTAAGCGTCTCTTGATCTCTGATCTCACCTATCATAATAATATCTGGATCTTGCCTTAAAATAGAGCGAAGAGCCGAGATAAAAGTAAGCCCAGCCTTCTCATTTACATGTACTTGTTGGATCATATTTAGCTGATACTCGACTGGATCTTCAACAGTAATAATCTTAGTTTTTACACTTTTTATATCATTTAATGCACCATAAAGTGTAGTTGTTTTTCCTGATCCTGTCGGGCCAGTAACTAGTATGATGCCATAAGGCGCTTTCATGCTCTTTTTAAATTTAGCAAAGTTATCTGGATGCATGCCAAGGTCTTCAATATTTATGATAACTTTTGATTTGTCCAAAATTCTTAAAACTATACTCTCGCCATTTAAGATAGGTAGCGTAGAGATACGAAAATCGTACTCTTTATCTAAAATTTGAGCTGAAAATCTACCATCTTGTGGGCGGCGGCGCTCCGCGATATCCATATTTGAAAGTAGCTTCATTCGGCTTACCATCGGAGGATAAATATCTTTATCAAATATAAATGTCTCACTTAGCATACCATCTATCCTGCTTCTTACGATGCAGTTTGTCTCGGTTGGCTCGATGTGAATATCGCTTGCTCTGCTTTGAATAGATGTTTTTAAAATTATCTCAATTAGCTTTAAAATTCCAGAGCTTTCTGTGCTTTGCCCTTGGCTGCTGGAGCTTGAAAGCTCTTTTCTAATCTCTGTAATAACGTCCTTTATGCTTTCATTAAGAGCTATTTTGTTTATATATTTTTCTATCTGGGCTGGATCTGCGCAAGCTACTTTTAATAGCTTTCTGTTAAATAAATTTTGAACTTTATCCTGAATGATCACGTCAAAAGGATTTTTAAAAGCAACATAAACGCTTATCTCGTCTTCTTTTACGGGTATGGCGTTATATGATTTTAGCTGCGAGGTGCTTAGCTTTTCACTGATACGGTAGTCGATATCTATATCATCAAGATCAAAAAATGTGATTTTAAATTTATCACATACATATTGAATAAAGCGCTTTTGATCTATCTGAAGACTAGTCGAAATTTCATCAATGTCAGTGTGTCCTCTTCTATAAATATCAGATAGAATTTCAAAAAAAATCTCTTCTTCTAGCATATTTTCTTCAAGCAAAATAGCCAAAAGACTTTTTTCGTTTATTTTTTTTATCTCTGTAATCTTTAAAATTTGCTCATCATTTAGTTTATTAAGTTGTTCTAATGTTTTTAGCGTTAAATTTTCTAAATTATTCATATCTTCTCTTTATCTATACTCAATCTGCGAAGTAAGATCGTCATTTTTAAAAATTTTTAAAATCATTTTTGCAAAATTTGAGCCAGCGATTGCACTAAGTTCATATCTTGTATCTGAATTTGGCTCTTCAAAAATAAATACGCCAAGCTCCTCAACGTATTCTTTTTTGACAAATTTATCAAATATAAATGAAAGAATGTAATCGCTCTTTGGAAGCCTAATATAGCTTATATCAGCCCCATCCAAGATAGCATGAAGCAATAGCTTTTTTTTAAGCAATATATCAGCAAAATATGCTGCATTCTCTCGTGAGCTTTGCGTTTTTGATAGTTTACTTGCTGGAAGAGCGAGCCTATCTATATCATTTATTTTTAAGCAAGATATGCCAAAGATATTAAGAAATTCTTCATTTTGTGAATCTTTTAAAAGATCTTGCATTTTTTGATTACAAATTTTAGGATATTCAGCTTTTTCAAAATAACTTTTAATGTCAGCCGTCCCAAGCGCAAAGGCATTTAATGATAAAAATATAACAAGCAAAAATTTCACAACGTATCACTTTTTATCTTATTTATTAGCTCATTTATTTCTGGCTTATTTTTATTTTTATTATATTCTTCTAATGCACGCAATGCGTCATCTTTTTGTTTTAGCATATATTTTGCCTTAGCAAACATGACCCAAGACTCCTCAATGCTACTATCTAAATTATTTGCTGATAGTGCCCATTTTATAGTGTCGATATATCTTTTATCTTGATAGCATTTTCTTGCTATTTTAAGGGCGATTTCTGGATTTTTGCTTTTATTAAAATTTTCTTTTAGCATAGAAATTTCATTGTTTTCACTTGAAATTTGAATATCAATTTTTGGCTTTGCCTTTGGTTCTAATTCTATTATCTCTTCATTTGGTAGAGGCTGTTCATTTTGTATATTTTCATTTTCAGTTGGTAAATTTAGCTTTAGCCAACCGCCACTACTTCTTTGTTTTTTATCTGATGCCTGCTCTTTATTGTCTTCATTTAGCTTTATAGATTGTTCTAGCTTTTTGGCTATTTTCTCGGCAAGCTCATCTTGCTTCTTATCTGATTCAAATCTCTCTTTTGCCTGCTCGCTTTTTTGTTTGCCATCTTCTAAAATATTTTTGCTGACATTAGTTTCAGCAAAGGTTATATTTTTTTCTTTTATATCTGTTTGTATTGTCAAATTTTTCTCAACTAAAGTTGGAGTATTGGTTGTCTCTTTTTTGTTTTTGGCGTTTGAGAAAAATAAAAAAATACCAAAGATAAAAGCAATTAGCAAGATCGTAATTATTAAAAGGCCTAGCTTTTTATGTGACAACAATTTTAAAAAGCTATTTTTATTCTTTTTTTCGTACTCTTCATAGAGCTTTTCTAGCCTTTGAATTTCTTGTAATTCAAGCATGAATTATTCCTGTATCAAGTGCAGACATTGTCAAAATTTTAATATTTGCGTCCTCGCTACTTAATTTTGATGGCTGATTTTGTTCGTAATATTCACAAATTTCATAAAATTTATACATAATTTTATTTAGTGTGCGTAGATTTCCGCAACAAAGCTCATAGGCTTTGTCATAGTCTTTTTTCTGAAAATTTAGATATTTATCGTAGCCTTTTTGTCCTATTTTTCTTTGCAAATAAACTATGATTTCATTCGTGTTTGCACTTCCAAGCTCTATGCTCTCCCAAATTCTAGTTTGAAAATAGTCCTTTGCTAACACATCTTCATTTTCAGTTTTATGAATCGTAAATAGAAATTTAAATAATCTTGTATCGGCCATTAGCCTTATTTTTTCGATCAGTTCAGTAGGATAAAGTTGTGCTTCATCCAAGATGACAACTATTTGGTTTTGTAAAATTTCATCTTTATTTTTAAATTCTTTTGAGTAGTGTGCAACAAAACTTTCAAAATTATTTATATTATCAAGCTTGTTTCCGTATATATCCTCACAAAGAGCTTCTATAAATGTAGCCTCGCTAAAAAAAGGATGCGGGAAAAAAATTAATTTTTTATCCTTTTGAAGATCAGAGGCTATCTTGTTTAACAAAAAGGTCTTTCCACTACCAGGCTTGCCATAAAAAAGTATAAGTTTTAATGGCTTTTTTAGAGCCGAGACGATCTTATTGTAACAAGTGATTGAGTTATCTAGATTAACAAAATCAGCTACTTCGTCTTCGTTGATAAAGATATCTTTTATATCCGTATAAATATTCTTGTTATTCATAGATCGTTTTAGAAAAACCTAAGTCTTTTAATGATTGATTAAGTGGCTTTTTTTTGTCAAAATCAACTACATGAGGAGTGATGACAAAGATAAGCTCTGTTGTTTTTATATTGTCTCTTGTACTTTTAAAGACACCACCTATAAGTGGGATATCAGAAAGAAGAGGCACAGAAGTATTATTTTTGCCCTTTGTCTGGCCTATTAATCCACCAAGAATAATAGTATCACCGCTATCAACTTGAACAACAGTTGAAAGCTTCTTTTGTACCGTATCTGGAGCAATCTCTCTTAACGCATTTTGTCTTGTGTCGTCTTCAGCGTATTTAAAGTTACTAAGCGATGGATTGATTCGAAGCATGATTTTGTTGTTATCAGAAACTTCTGGTAGTAAATTTAATAATATGCCTATAAAAACAGAGTATTGTTTGTAAGTGGTTGTCAACCTATCGCTATTGCTGTTTCCATTGTCAGTCTTTTGTTGAACACGGTAGTTTATGTTATCACCAACTGAAATTAGAGCTTGCTGATTATTAAGTGTTGTTACTTTTGGGCTTGATATAACCTTTGTCTTTCCATTTGTCTCAAGAAAATTTATCATTCCATCAAGGCTAAAATTTAAATTAGCTGCAATATTTAATGTACGTCCAAATCCATCACTTAGGCTATTGCCTTTATTTGTCCAAGTAGCACTTGAGCTAGGATTATTTCTTGAATTACCAATGTATGTATTAAATCCAAGTTCAAATTTACTCCAGTCAACGCCTTGTTTGTATTCATTATTTAATTCAACTGAAATAATAGAAACATCAATAATTACTTGTTTTTTTAGTCTTTTTTGCATTTCATCTATATATTTTTCGACACGCTTAAGTTGAGAAGGAGTGGCCGTAACAGTGATAAGGCCTGCGTTTTGATTTATGATAGGATCAGGCGCTGTGATATGTTCGCTACTATTATTTAAAATAGCTTTAAGCTCAGCATCTAGTTTTTCCCAAAAGTCAAACCTTTCAGTAGTTTTTATAAGATTGCTTGAGCCTTGAGAGCTATCATCTTGGGAATTATCGCTACTACTTGAACCACTAGAAATTTCAGATGGAGTAGCATCTACTGAAGCTTGGGTGACAGCAGTTCCTTCTCTAATAGAAGTTATATAGTCTAGTTTAAAAATTTGAGTTTTTAAAGATGAAATTTTTAATACATTATTTGAAAACTCGTAGCTTAAATTTTTCTCACTTAAAAGCAGGTCAAAAACTTCGCTAAGACTCATATTTCTGATATTAACGCCAAAAACTTTATCTTTTAGCTCTGTTTTGCTATAAGTATCCTTTGCAACAATACTAAAGTTACACATCTCTGAAAGCTGATTTAACACATCTACTAGCGCAACATCATCTGAAATTTTCATATTAAAATTCTTGCTTAAACAACTACTTTCATTGGCACTAGCATAATTCATATTTAAGCAAATGAGTGCACCTATTATTAATATTTTATTTAATCTTAATCTCAACATTTTTACTTCCATTTTTTAAAATTAGCTCTTGTTTTTCATCGCCTTTTACTAAAAAAACACTATTTCTAGTAATGTTAGCTATTTTGTAACCATCAACAATATCACCGACAGCATACCATTTGGAATCAATATTTGCTTTGTTTAATAAAATTGCTTTTAAACTAAGCCCTTTTGAAGCTTGAGTGATAATTGATAAATTTTGATCTGTTACCGTCTTGATAGGTTCTTGCTTAAAAGGATTTTTTATACTCGAAAGCTCAATATCACTAAGACCACTTCTTTTTTCCTTTATTTTTTCAAAAATTTTATCATAAGAGTCCATTTCTTCTTGAAGCTGATTAGCAAAAGCAATATTTAAAAATAAAAAAGCCAATAAAATTTTTATTTTCATTAGTATTTCATCCCCCAAACAGATATTGAGATCTTAGCGCCAAGCTCTTTTTGGGTAGAATTTACATCCATTTTATGAAGATCAACTACTAGCTTTGATTCTTCAAGGCCATTTATATATGAAAGCATATCTTTAAAACCTCCCAAAAACGTCAAGTCAATATTTAAAATTTGCTCAATTTTTTGGAAATTTGGCTCTTTTATATCACTTTTTAACTCTAAAATTTTTATATTATTTTGCTTTGCTAAAGATACGATATTGTCTAAGAAATTTGCCCAATTTTGATCGTTAAATAATAAAAACGATAGTTCTTTTAGCTTTGAGTCAAAATGGGCATTAAATTTTAAAACGCTAGAATATTTGCCTTTAAGCGTTTCAAGTATTTTGGTCTCTTCATTTATTTTAAAATTTTTATCCCCACTAGGTGAGCTAGTTGATCTTAAATAATCTCTTGTTCTTGAAAGATCATTGCTAATTTTAGTATGCGAATTAAATCTTTCATCATAAAAATCTTGCAACGGATCAAAGCAAAGCATATAAACAATATAAATAATAATTAAAGCTGAACCCAAAAAAATTATATTTGTTTCGCTTTGTTTTTTTGCGTCAAAATACTTATCTATTTTACTTAAAACATCTTGTCTCATTGTCTAATCTCTATACTTATATTACTTTCATACTCGTTGTTTTGCCTATCTTCTTTAATTTTTTTTGTATTTACTGAATATTTAGGCATCTTGCTGATATCTTTTATTAGCTGCGTAATCCTTTTTTCATTATCACTAACAACCGTTACGGTTAAATTTTTATCGTTATTTCTAATATTTGTTATAAAAACACTATTGTTATTTATCATATCGGTAATTTCAAAAAGATTTAAACCTTTCATTACGTAATGATCTTTTTTGTTTTCAATTTCTTGAAGTAATCCTTTTCTAAAATTTAACTTCTCTTCCTCTTTATCAGTTAATCCTTTTATATCATTTTGCTCTTTTTTTAGTCTTTCAAGAGTACTTCTTATTTGTGCTGCTTGTGCATTAAGTACATCAAGCTCATCGCTTAGTCTTTGCGAATCTGCCTCTAAAATACTACCAGCTATATAATTATAAAGTGGATAGGACATGCTTAGGCAAAAAGCAGCAACACATGTCAGTATAAATTTACCACTTTTTCTTTTTGTAAACGGATCAGGCCTAAGCAAATTTGAGAAGTTAAAATCGGCATTAAAGGCCTCTTTTTTATAAAAATTTGCATACAAAGCCATCATGTTATATCGTTCACTAATGGCTAAATTTTTAGAATTTATTACAGTGCTTGTATTTAATTTCGTAGCATTTGTGCCGAGCTTTGTATTGATAAATTTTTCAAAACGCTCTATTTTATAGTCGCAGTCAATATAGATATTTTTTATATTTATGCTATAAATTCTATTAACAACATTTATCGTGTCATTTACGTAAAATATATAGTCCTCAAAAACAGTATTTAGATCGTAGCTAAAGCCTTCTTCATTGCTATCTAAAAGTCCTCTTGTCTTTAGGATGTCTAAAAAGCTTTCTAGGCTTACTCTTTCGCCGCTTTGCTCTATAAATTTATCTTTTAGATAATTTAGTGTGTATCTTAAACCTCTTGATGTAAGATATTCTCCATTTACATAGATGCTTATAAATGCTTCATCGGCCCTAAATGTCAAAAAACAATCACTCTGAGTGCTAGGAAGTAAGCCCTTTTTATAGATAGCACTATATAAGAGTGGCTCTACAACGACATAATCTATAAAAGGTACTCTTTTAGAAATATTTTTAAAAATTTTATTTATCGTTTCATTTGTAGCAATAAAAACATTAAAAATTCTATCTTCTTTTTCAACATTGCTTTCAAAATAAACTATTTTATAGTCAATCGCAGGATCTAGAGAGAGCTCTTCGTAAATTTTTATTGAGATATTATTTTCAATATCCTCATCATCTATTGTTCTTGAGATGTTTATGGTAGCTGTTATTATATCTTTGTACTCGATGTAAGATATAAAGAAATCTCGCTTTAAAATATTCTTTGAGAGACTTAGCGAATCGACATTGCTATTAGAAAATCTAAAACCTTCATATTCATAAGGATCTAGCGTAACGATTGGATTATCGTTAATTTTTCTAAGCTTTAACATAAAAATTTACCTCATAATGCTCTAATTGGGCTGTATTTTAATATTTTTACAATAAAAAATCAATAACCAATTATTTTATTAAGGCTCTTTTCTTCTTTACTCCAGCCTTTTTTAACGACTACATCGAGCTTTAAAAAGACCTTTGATCCGGTTAAATTTTGTATTAACTTTCTTGCAAAAATTCCTATTCGTTTTATCGTTTCACCATTCTTACCGATGATCATGCTTTTGTGAATTTCACGCTCAGTGATGATGCTTGCAAAAATTTCAGTAATGCCAGGTTTTTCTTTTACACTTTTTATGATAGCGTCACTAAGATAAGGTATCTCATCACTTAAATTTTCATAGATTGCTTCAAGTATAAATTCTCTAAAAATTTCCTTCTCGTTTGTCGGAGTAAGAAATTCTGGATCGTAAAAATACTCATGTTCTGGCAAAAGCTTACAAATTTCATCAAGAAGTGGCTTTTTATATGTTGGCTGCTTGGTGCTAAAAGTAAGCAGAGCTGCAAATTTATCTTGAAATTTTTGATACTGGGTGATCTTTTCTAGCACTTTAGCGTTTGAGCTTTCATCAACTTTTGTTAGCACTAAGATGTGCGGTTTTTCAGGATTTAGAGCTAAAAATTTCTCATAGTCACTTATGTCATCATGAATAGGCGCTAAAAATACGATGAGATCGCAGTCCCCCATTGATTTTATCGCTTGGCTAATTAGTAGTTGATTTATCGCTTTGTTGCTCTCGTGAAGCCCTGGCGTGTCGGTGAAAATGATCTGATCTTCACCGTTCATTACTATGCCATTTATCTTTCTGCGAGTTGCATTTTGTTTGTGCGAAACAATGGCGATCTTTTCGTTTAATAGTGCATTTAAAAACGAGCTTTTGCCAGCATTTGTGCGTCCTATGATGCTAACAAAGCCTGATTTCAAAGTATATACCTCGCTAGATCTTGATCCTCAACAACGTCTTTTAGGCGCTCTTTTACAAGCTCTTTTGTCACGTTTATCTTCTCGCCACTCTTTTCGCTAGCCTCAAAGCTGATATCTTCTATCACGCGCTCGATCACCGTGTGAAGGCGTCTAGCACCGATATCCTCCATCTTTTCATTTGCTGCGTGAGCGATCCTTGCTATCTCTTTTATCGCTTCATCGTCAAATTCTAGCTCAACATTTTCAGTTGAAAGAAGTGCGATATATTGTTTTAAAAGCGAATTTTTTGGCTGAGTTAAAATTTGATAAAGCGCGTCTTCATCAAGGCTATCAAGCTCAACCCTTAGTGGGAAACGGCCTTGAAGCTCAGGGATGAGATCGCTTGGCTTGCTTATGTGAAAGGCGCCAGCTGCGATAAATAAAATGTGATCTGTCTTTAAATTTCCAAATTTGGTATTTACATTTGAGCCCTCAACGATAGGTAGCAAGTCTCTTTGTACGCCTTCTTTGCTAGGGTCTTGCCTGTTTGAGCTATCTGAGCCAACGGCTACCTTATCGATCTCGTCTATAAAGATGATGCCCTCGTTTTCAGCTCTTCTTAAAGCCTCTGTTTTTACGCTCTCAAGGTCTAAAATTTTATCATTTGCCTCGCTTTGAAGAGCTTTTTTGGCGTCCTTTACCTTCATCTCTTTTTTGATGTTCTTGCCACCGATGCCAATTATCTTGATAAAGCTCTCTTGCATCTGCGCCATATCAGGTGGCACGTTTGAGCCAGCCTCAAGCGGGTTTTGCTGTACCTCGATCTCGATATTTAGCTCGTCAAGCTCGCCGTTTCTTAGCCTATTTAGCATCTTTTCATAGCTCTTTGCGTACTCTGCTTGTTTCTCCTCGCTTGCACCTTTTGGAAGTGGTGGAAGCAGTTTTGAGACGATCTTTTCTTCGATGTAGGCGTTGATTTTATCTTGGTTTTTTTCGCTTTGCTCGTTTTTTACGAGGTTATATGACGCCATTGCAAGGTCCCTTACCATGCTTTCAACATCACGGCCAACAAAGCCAACCTCAGTATATTTGCTAGCCTCGACCTTGATAAATGGTAGTCCCATCATCTTTGAAAGACGCCTTGCGATCTCAGTTTTACCAACGCCAGTTGAGCCGATCATCAAGATATTTTTTGGCATGATGTCATCTTGCAGGCTTTTTTCAAGTTTCATACGGCGGTAGCGGTTGCGAAGTGCGATTGCTATGATCTTTTTGGCGTCCTTTTGGCCGATCACATAGTCATCTAAAAATTTAACAATTTCTCTTGGTGTTAAGTTCATTTTCTCTCTTATTCTAAAACATAAGTTTTGATGTTTGTATTTGTATAGATGCAAATTTCGCCGGCGATCTTGAGGCTTTCTTTGACCAACTCCTCTTCGTCGATATCGGCAAATTTATCTAAGGCACGGGCTGCTGAAAGGGCGTAGTTGCCGCCGCTTCCGATAGCTGCTATCTTGCCATCTTCTGGTTCAACAACATCTCCTGTACCACTAAGTAAGAAAATTTTATCCCTATCAAGCACAAGCATCATAGCTTCTAGCTTTCTTAGATATTTGTCTTTTCGCCACTCTTTGCTAAATTCTATCACCGCCTTTAGCAAATCACCCTTTGTATGCTCTAAATTTTTCTCAAAAATATCAAAGAGGTTAAACGCGTCAGCGGTGCTGCCAGCAAAGCCAGCTAGGACTTTGCCGTTGTGAATTTTGCGGATTTTTACGGCATTGCCTTTTAAGACGGTGTTGCCAAAGCTCACCTGTCCGTCGCCACCGATGACCGCTTTATTTTTGCCTTTGTAGGCTAAGATGGTTGTCGCATGAAACATCTACTCTCCTTGCACATCAACCTTCAAGCTCGCATTTATCGAGTGTCCTAGCTTTACATGAACGTCATAAAGGCCGACTGCTTTTAGGTGAGTGTCCATGTCGATCGCTTTTTTCTCGACAACTAAATGATGAGTTTTTTCAAGCTCTGCTGCGATCTCCTCTTTTGAGACTGAGCCAAAAAGTGAGCCATTTGCACCAAGAGTTTTTTTGATAACAACTGTTACTTTTTCAAGCTCTTCTTTAAGCTTTTCTAAATTTGCGATCTCATATTTTAGCTCTTCGGCCTTTCTTTTTTGAGCTACTTCATATTGGCGAAGAACGTCTGGAGTAGCTGCTTTTGCAAAGCCTTTGCCGATTAAGAAGTTGTTGCCGTAGCCGTCTTTTACCTCTTTTATCTCGCCAGCTTTTCCAAGTCCTTTTACATCTTTTATTAATAATACTTTCATTTTTTTCCTTTTAAATTTTATTTTTAGTCAAATTTTCGCCCATTTTTACGTGCGATTATAAAGCGAAGTGCATTTAGTTTGATAAATCCTTCTGCGTCTTTTTGGTCATAAACGCTGTCCTCTTCAAACGTGCAGTACGCCTCGCTAAATAGATTATCATCTTTGCTGCTTCTGCCAAGGATAATTACATTGCCTTTATAAAGCTCAACTTTTACAGAGCCATTTACGTGCTCTTGGCTCTTGTCGATGAGCGCTTGGAGCATATTTCGCTCAGGTGACCACCAGTAGCCGTTGTAAACTAGCTCAGCGTATCTTGGCATGATCTCATCTTTTAAATGAGCAGCACCACGGTCAAGCGTGATGCTCTCGATCGCTCGGTGAGCTTTTAGCATTATCGTGCCGCCTGGAGTTTCATAGCAGCCGCGGCTCTTCATGCCAACTGAGCGGTTTTCTACGATGTCAAGTCTGCCGATGCCGTGTTTTGCACCAAGGCGGTTTAGCTCGGTTAAAATTTCAGCTGGGCTCATTTTTTTGCCATTTATACTAACTGGATCGCCTTTTTCATAGCCGATCTCGATGATCTCGCTCTCATCTGGGGCATTTTTAGGGTCAACACTCCATCTCCACATATCATCTTCTGGTGCGTGGCTCGGATCTTCAAGTACTAGACCTTCGTAGCTTATGTGAAGTAAATTTGCGTCCATTGAGTATGGGCTCTTGCCTGGTTTTTTAGTGATATCTATGCCGTTTTTCTCAGCGTATGCTAAAAGTTTTTCACGGCTATTTAGATCCCACTCGCGCCATGGAGCGATGATGGTTAGATTATCGCCAAGTGCGTAGTATCCAAGCTCAAAGCGAACTTGGTCGTTGCCTTTGCCTGTTGCTCCGTGGCTCACGCCATCAGCGCCAACAAGCCTTGCGATCTCGCTTTGGCGTTTTGCTATTAGCGGGCGCGCTATCGATGTGCCAAGCAGATACTCGCCCTCGTAGACTGCATTGGCTCTAAACATTGGAAATACATAATCACGTACAAATTCTTCTCTTAAATCTTCAATAAAAATATTTTCAGGCTTCACGCCAAGTGCTAAGGCTTTTTTGCGTGCAGGCTCTAGCTCTTCGCCTTGTCCGATATCAGCTGTAAATGTGACTACTTCGCAGTTATATTCATCTTGAAGCCATTTTAAAATGATACTTGTATCAAGTCCGCCAGAGTATGCTAAAACCACTTTTTTTACGTCTTTTTTCATAGCTCTTCCTTTTGTTAAAATGGTCGTATTTTAGCCTAAATTGATTAATTTTTAATAAACTAATTTAATAAATAATGTAAGTTTTTTCTTAGAAAATTTTATAAAAAAGATTAGTATTTAAAATTATGATAATTAATATTGTTTTAAAATATACTTTGTTAAATTTCAAACTTTTTCAAATTAAATTTTTAAAAGGATAGTCGTGAGAAAAACAAAATTTATTGCCATCTGCCTTAGCGCTTGTGTGGCGAATTCGCTCTTTGGAGCAGAGCATAAAGACAATAATGAAACAAGGCTTGATGGCGTTGTAGTAAGTGCAAGTGGCTTTTCGCAGCAGATTAAAGAAGCTCCCGCAAGCATAAGTGTGATAAGTGGCGATGAGCTTACAAAAGATAGCTTTACTTCACTTCACTCAATCGCGCAAAAAGTGCCAGGCGTAAATGTCGTTGGCGGTGAGGATGGTCCGGCTAGTGGCATCTCGATACGCGGTATGGAGAAGTCTCAAACGCTAGTTTTGATTGATGGCAAAAGAGTAAATTCAAGCAGTGCAAACCCAAAGGGCGGAGCAGGGGATATGAACTCAAATTTCATCCCACCAGCTGAAGCGATCGAGCGTATAGAGGTTATCCGTGGTCCTATGAGTTCGCTTTATGGTAGCGACGCAGTTGGAGGTGTGATAAATATCATTACCAAAAAGGATTTTTCAAAATTTAGTGGCAACGTCGGCATCTCAACCACTATAAACACTCACAAAGGCATAGGAGATGGCAGGCAAGGCGACTTTTATCTAAATTTACCTCTTTATAAAGACCTTTTTGCACTTCAGCTTTGGGGATATAAAAAGCTAAGAGATGAAGATGGCTACATCGGTGGCTATCAAAAGAGTGATAAGAGAAATTTAAGTGCAAAACTTTGGATCACGCCAGATGAACATAATAAATTTTTTATCCTTGGCTCAAACGAAAGACACGACTACTCGCGCACTGTTGGCAAGTCAGCCGATCCAGACCCAAGAAAAAGACCATTAGATAATTATGACTACGAGAAAAAGAGCTATGGCGTGGGCTATCTTGGTGAATTTGATAGCCTAAATGCCGATATCAGCTACATTTATGATCAGACGCAAAGAACGAGCCTTTTTGATAAATTCATACCTGCAAAAGCTAAAAATTACAACTTTAATTCAAAATTTACAACCTTTCTTGGTGCTCACGCACTAACTTTTGGCTATGACTTTAGCAAACAAAATGTCGGCACGACCTTCATCGTCTCAAACGCCTCAAAAAATGGCTTAAAAGATCCAAAGACCTACTCGATGAGCGAGCATGCGGGATTTATCGAAGATGAGTGGCAAATTTTAGATGAGAAGCTCTTTTTAACGCTTGGCTCAAGGCTCACGCACAACGAATTTTTTGGCAACCACCTCTCGCCAAGAGCTTACCTAGTCTATAACGCCACAGATACGCTAAGCCTAAAAGGTGGCGTAGCGACTGGCTATAAAACGCCAAATGTCAATCAAATCTCCCCAGAAGTAGGCACTATCCAGGGTGGCTGGAGAATAGTTGATTTTGGCAACAAAGATCTAAAACCAGAAAAGAGCACAACATACGAAGTTGGGGCATATTATGACAATCAGGCTGATTTTAGAGGCTCGGTAACGCTTTTTAGAAATGAGTTTAAAGATAAGATCTTAGACACTGATGGCAGTAACGTTAATAAAATTCCTGCCTTTGGCACTTGCGCAGGTGCACCACACGTTAATTGTCCTGGCTGGGGAACTTACTTTAACATAGAAGGTGCGACTGTTTGGGGCGTGGAGCTAAGTGGCGACTACGACATCCTTTCAAATCTAAATCTAAGCTCAAACTACACCTATAATAAGTCAAAGATAAAAACTGGCAACCCAACGATAAATACGCCAAATGGCCCTATGAAATTTAGCCAAACTGGGCTTAACAGACTTGATGGCAAAAGCCTAACAGCAACACCAGAGCATGCATTTCATGCGACACTTGCTTATAAACCAATTAAGAGTGTAAAAACATTCTTTACCACAAACTATGAGAGTAAGCTAACAAGTGTAAATTTTGGTGCTGGCAACAGCATAAGAGAGAACGCAAAGGACCTACTCACCTTCGATACAGGCGTCAGCTGGGATGCAAACAAGCACCTAACACTTAGCCTAAATGCTTATAATATCTTTGATAAAGTAAGATACGATGAGGCGCTTGTGGGAAATACATATTACTTTTATCCGCAAGAAGGCAGGAGATTTTGGTTTAAGGTCGCTGCAAAATGGTAAGAGCGTTTAAATTTTTGCTTTTTACGCTCGGTGTAACGCAGACTTTACACGCAGGACCTAGCCAAACGCCCGAGCCACTTAGCCAGAAAGCTGCTAGTAAATTTGAAATTTCAACCTTTAAAATAAGCGCAAATGATGAAATTTATAAAATTTTCACAGCCAAGCTAAAGGGGCAAAATGAGTTTAAAAACGCGCTTTTTTTACTTGATGCAAATGCCCAGTTTAATATGCTCTTAAATGAATTTGATGGTAAGGCTGCACCACTAATAATAGGCATAGGATATGACACAGACAAAAGCTATGAGGTAGAAAAACGCACAAGAGACCTCACGCCAAAGGCAGAGGGTGAGGAGTTTAGCAAAGGTGGGGGCGCAGATGCGTTTTACCACTTTTTGACTAGAAATTTAGTGCCGCTAATAGATGAGAAATTTAACGTGCAAAGCAGCCAAAAGAGCCTTTACGGACACTCTTTTGGTGGTCTTTTTACGCTTTATGCCATGCTTAAAAATGAGGGTATTTTTCAAAATTTCTTTATCGCTTCACCATCTCTTTGGTGGGGCGAGTCTGAAATTTTAAAACAAAATGTGAGTGAGGGTAAATTTAAAGAGAAATTAAGAGCTAAATTTGTCTTTCTTAGCGTTGGCGAGCTTGAAAAGAGAAAGGGCAAAACGGACAAAGCTGGCATTTTAAAGGCGAGCGATCTAGCCCAAATTTTAAAGCAAAGTGGCGTAAATTCTCACTTTGAGCTTTTTAAAAATGAGACGCACGGAAGCGTCATACCTCTAAATTTAAAAGAGCTTTTAAAATATCTAAAGGATTAAAAATTTAAGGCTATTTTTGTTAAAATCCGCCGCATGAGAGTAGATAAATTTTTAAACGTAGTAAATATCACCAAAAGGCGTACCGTTAGCGAAGATATGTGCAAAAGCGGCGTTGTGAGCATCAACGGCGTGCAGGCAAAAGCGGCAAAAGATGTTAAGATCGGCGATGTTATTACTATCAAATTTCTAGCTCGTGAGGCGAGATATGAGGTGCTAGCGATCCCAACTACAAAAAGCATACCAAAAAGCGCTCAAAGCGAATATGTAAAAGAGCTTTGATGGTTTTTGAGCTTTTAGAAAATGAGCTTAATGAGCTTGTGCGGGTGCTGCCAAAAAGTGGCGTGGTGCTGCTAAGTGGCGATCTAGCAAGTGGCAAAACGACGCTTGCAAAGGCGATCATCAAGGCTCATGGCATAGATGAGAGCGTGACGTCGCCTACGTTTTCTTTGATGCAAATTTATGGTAAAGATATCTATCACTACGACATTTATCAGATCGGATTTGACGGGATGGCAAAAAATGGCCTTTTTGAAAATTTATTTGAAGATGGGCTTCATCTAGTAGAGTGGGGCGATGAAAATTTAGAAAAAGCTTTAAAGAAAAATGGCGAGAGCTATACGTTAGTAAAAATTTCTCCTAGCAAAAATGGCAGAAAATACGAGGTTATAAGTGCATAAACTAGAAGTAAAAGATCTAAAAAAAACGATCAAAAAAACTGAAATCATAAAAGGCATATCTTTAGAAGTAAATAGCGGCGAAGTAGTAGGGCTTCTTGGGCCAAATGGCGCTGGAAAGACGACCACTTTTTATATGATCTGTGGGCTCATCTCGCCAACTAGTGGAGATGTCTTTTTAAATGATCAAAAGATCACAAGCGTCCCACTTCACAAAAGGGCACACCTTGGCATCGGCTATTTGCCGCAAGAATCAAGCATATTTAAAGAGCTAAGTGTCGAAGAAAATTTACTTCTTGGAGCTGAAATTTTAAATCAAAGCGAAGAAGAGATATCAAAAAGAGTAAATGAGATGCTAAATATGCTAAATATCGAGCCTATCCGCCTAAGAAAGGGTGTTAGTCTAAGTGGTGGAGAGCGCAGACGCTGTGAGATCGCTAGAAGCCTCATCATAAAGCCAAAATTTTTACTTCTTGATGAGCCATTTGCAGGCGTCGATCCTATCGCAGTTAGCGACATCCAAAGTATCGTTAGAGACCTTAAAAAGCTAGGCATCGGCGTTTTGATAACTGACCACAACGTCCGTGAGACGCTAGCTATTTGTGACAGGGCCTACGTCATCAAAGATGGCTCGCTACTAGCAAGCGGCAGTGCGAGCGAAGTGGCAAACAACAAGCTTGTTAGAACGCACTATCTTGGCGAAGAATTTAAGCTGCTTGAGTAGATGATGCTAAGGCAAAAGCAAACTTTAGCGCCAAAGATCAAACTAAACCAAACACTGCGAAGCTGGCTTCCCATCCTTCAAAGTGGGCTTGATGAGCTAAAAGAGACGCTTGAACCTTTTATAAAAGACAATCCATTTGCCACGATCGAACACAAAAATTTAGAAAAAAGCGAAAAAAAGCGAAATTTTTTTGAGCAGGTTAGTAGAAATTCTGTTACTGAGAGTATCGAGGCTTTAAGTATTTACAAAGAAAGCCTCTATGAAAAGCTAATTAGTCAAATCAATCCGCCACTTTTTCCCACGCAAAAGTCTCAGGATATCGCATATAAGATCATTGAGTGCTTGGATGATGAGGGCTATTTTTCTTATGATGATGAAATTTTTGCTGGCTTTAATGAGAGCGAAGTAGAGCGGGTTAGGGCGAGATTTGCCTACCTTGAGCCCTGTGGCGTGGGCGCAAAAGATGTCAAAGAGAGCTTTTCGTTTCAGCTAAGCGAGGCAGAGGCTAGTGATGAGATCATAGAGTGCGCAAGAAAGATTATCTTAAATTTTGAAAATATAGAGAAGCTTAGAAAGCTTAAATTTTACGACGACGCGCTAAAGATCATAAAGAAATTTAAAAATCCACCAGCCATTGAGTATCTTGAAGATGAAAAAGAGGCAGTGCCTGATATCTTCGTGCTAAGCACAAGTAGTGGCATAAGCGTGCAGATAAATGACGAGTATTATCCTGAAATTTCTATCGACACCGAGGGGCTAGACGAGAAAGAGGCCTTTGTAAGCTCGCGCATAAAAGAGGCTAGCGAGCTCATAGACGCCCTTGAGATGAGAAAGGCGACACTTTATAAGATAGGGCTCATGATAGTTGAGTATCAGTATGACTACTTTTTGGGTGGCGACATAAAGCCTATGAAACTAAAAGATCTAGCTGACGAGCTTGGACGCAACCCTTCAACCATCTCAAGAGCGATCGCGAACAAATATCTAAGCTCGCCAAGAGGCACGGTCGCACTTAAAAATTTCTTCGCAACTGGCTTTGACGAGGAGACTTCAAACGCCGCGATAAAGGAATTTTTACTAGAGCTTATTAAAAACGAAGATCATAAAAAGCCACTTTCTGATCTAAAAATCCAAGAGCTCATACAAGCTAAATTTAACATCCAAATCGTTCGCCGAACTATCACAAAATACCGCAAAATTCTAAATATCGGCAGCTCAAGCCAGCGAAAAAGAGTCTATCAGATAAACGGCTAACTACCACTCATTTACAGCAAAAAGTATGGCCTTACGCATCTGCGTAAAAAGCTCGTTACTAAGCTCTTCGTACTCTTTGCCACGTTTTTTATATTGTGCCATGCCCGCTGCATCGTCGTTCCAAGAGCCCATACCGCCAAAGACATCAGCCAAGCTTGCCGCAGTAAAAAGAGCTAAATTTTTCTTTGGCATAAGCGGTGCATTAAATATCTTTTGATCATCATTGTTTGAAGATCCAAGTGATTTTAAAGCCCTGCGAAAACACTCACCAAAATTCTCACACTCTATCTCATCTGCAAAGGCCGCTATCTTAGTAAGTATGGCCATAAAAGCCTCTGTATTGTCGCTAAAATTTTCTAAATTTACATCTTTTTCAAGACCAAATTCTTTATATATTATGTCCCAGCCTCTTTGATCTTTGTTGTATTTCCAGTAGGGTACGAAGCAGCTCATGTACTCTTTAAAAATGCAGATGATCGATTTTGCGGTAGAGTTTGAAAAGCTAAGCAATAAATGTTCATCTGATGAGCCAGTTAAATTTGCAGTAAGTCTTACATCGCTCAATCCAAGTTTTAATGCGTGCTCAAACCACTCATTTACGCCATTTGCCCTATGATCTGAGAGAAAGTGAAAATTTATACTATTTTCGTAGTTAGTGCCATTATACAGGATAGGAGAATTTGACTTTATGGCCTGCTTTGCAGCAACAATAATGGCGCATATATTAAACATTTCACCATTCATTTTTGCTCCCTTAATAGCCCTTGTGGCAAGCCGTGCTCTAGCCAACCATCACAAAATTTTCTTGATTTTTAAAGTATGGTTTTAGGCTCTCATAAGCAGATTGAATATTTTTAAATTTCTTTGCGTATTCTTCTTGTATGAGAGGATTTTTGTTGGCGTGCCTGTCTGGGTGATAGATATTTACGAGTGAAAGATAGCTTTGCCTGATAGTTTCAAAGTCATCATCTTTTTTGCAACCTAAAATCTCAAAATTTTCCTCAAGTAAATTTGCAAGCACAGAAAATCTGCTTACAAATTTAGATGAGCTTTTTATTTTTATGCCCTGTTTAAAGGCTTTGTAGTCTTTTTCATCATAGATAAAATTTACGCTAAATTTTGGATAGCTTCTTTTGTAGAGCAGTTTGTTTAATGTGTTTATGTCGTTGTCATTTGAGATGGTGATGTTTAAAAAATCATCATTTTTGCTAAAAGCAACATTGCTTTTTACTAAACTCTCGCTGATGTAGCTAGCAAAGTCTCTGCAAAGTGTATCTTTTAGTTCAAATTTGACTTCATTTTTTACAAAATTTACATTTAGGCTAATGACTGGAGTTAGGGTATTTTTTTGAACAAAGCCAAGCTTTATGGTTTTATAGTTTGCAAAACGAATATCGAGCTTATCATCACTTTGCTTTTCATAAAGTTTTTTTATAAATTTTAAAAAGCACTTGCGTTGTGGGATCTCGCTCTCTTCGTAAAACGAAATAACCTTATTTTTATTAGATAAAATTTTTGTAAAATTTCTGCTTATCATATCTCTAAGCTCACGAAACAAAGCGTCATTATCAGTTAAAATGCTTAGAGATTCTAATGTTTGCGTAACTTTCATTGCCTACTCCACATAAAATATTACATGTTTTAGCAATAAGCATTCCAAATTTATATTTTTCTTATATCTTGGCCTTTAATGTACTCTGCAAATTCGTTTTTTAGCTTATTTTCTTTATATGAGATCGCCTCTTCTTTTGTATGAGAAACGGCTTCTTTTTGAGTTTTTTTGATCTCACCTTGCTCTTTAGTAAGTTCTTTTTTTATCTCTTTTAAACTATCGAAAAAATCATTCATCTTTGCTCCTTTTGTTTTTATTGGATTTTACTAAAACAGTTATAAAATTAAAATGAATACAATTTTTCTTTAAGGAAAGTTTGGCTAATATCTCGACTTAACTTTCTTGTGCGCTCGTAGCTCAGCTGGATAGAGCATTTGATTGCGGTTCAAAAGGTCAGAGATTCGAATTCTCTCGGGCGCACCATCTTTTTAATTCTTAATGACAAACTTCATGATTTTTATAGTAAAATAAGCAAAAAAGTTAAAAGAGAAAGAATGGATTTTCAAAATATTCAAAAACAAATTTCGGTACTAAAAGAAAGTTTGACAGCATTAGAACAAAATAGTGAGCACGAGATCGGCTTGGCAGTTGGAGTTGTTGAGTTTAATAAAAATGCTGATGAACTTAAAAAAAAGCTTACAAATTTAAAAGGTGAAAGCGATTTCTTTAAAAGTGTCTTCAATACAGAGGACTATTATGAAAACATTAGTACTTATTTGGAGCAGATAAAGAGAAGCTTAAATTATAAAATTGAGAAAAACGGTGTGAGCTTTAAGGCAAATGAAAATTTACAAGAAAGCTATGTCGCCATTTTAAATATAATAGAAATTTTGGTAGCAGAGTATCAAATACAAAACAAAAATAAAGCAAAAAATCTCTTTTCTAGGACAACAGATACTACTCAAATAAAATCACTACTTGCGGAGCTAAATACTCTACAAGAGCGTATACATAATGTTTTGCATATTCATTCTAGGATAGTTTCAAATGTTATTTTGCAAAATTTTAAGATAATTTATACGTTCTTTTATAATTGTATTAAGGCTGCGAAGCAACGCAAAGATGAGCTTTTGTTGGTGGAGATCGCGGGCATAACTGACAAGATAATAACTATGATAAAACCAGTCTTTAGTGCAAAAATTTTAAACACAAATGAGCTTATTTATCACTACTTAATCTTTGAGCTAAAAGAACTAAAAGCTTGTGCGATAGGCGAGGAGCTAGTTTAAAATTTTATCAATTATCTCTTTTGCTCCATTTGGCAAAAGGATCTCTTTTAGAGCTTTA
The DNA here is from genome assembly GCA_902387145.1 of Campylobacteraceae bacterium. Taxonomy (GTDB): domain Bacteria; phylum Campylobacterota; class Campylobacteria; order Campylobacterales; family Campylobacteraceae; genus Campylobacter_A. Next base: position 704,514 of record CABMKY010000001.1, read on the forward strand.
CTGCTTTTGTTTAGATCAAAATTTTCTATCATTCTTATAACTTCATCTTTGTCTAAATTTTCTCCATTTTGCAAGCAAATTTCAACAATGCCCTTATCTTTTAAAAATTTAGCGTTATAAAGCTGATGATTACCAGCAGCATAAGGAAATGGCACAAAGATAGATGGAAGGGCGTTTGCACAAAGCTCCCAAAGCGAGCTAGCTCCAGCCCTTGATATGGCAAGGTCAGCCTTGCTCATCTTATTTTCTATCTCTTTACTAAATTCAAAAATTTCTAAATTCGTTTCATTAAAGCCAAGTTCATCATATCTTTTTTTAAGTTCATCAAAGCCGTTTTTACCACATTGATGAATTATATTTATGCCCTTTTCTTTAAGATATGGAGCTAAATTTATAGCTAGTTCATTTATCGCTTTTGCGCCTTGCGAGCCGCCCAAAAACAAAATAGTCTTTAGCTCCTCTCTCACTCTTGCACTATCGAAAAATTTCTTTGCCACAGGGTAAGGGTAGGGCGAAACTTCATCATAAGAGCTAAAAAAGCCTTTCGCGTAGGGCTTTAAAATTTTATTTAATTTGCCCATTACAGCATTTTGTTCGTGGATAAAAAGTGGTACTTTTGAGATAATGGCTGCAATAGCCGCTGGAGCTGCTGAATAGCCACCAACGCTAATGACTGCCTTAACGCCATTTTGCTTAAAAATTTTCCTACATTTTAGAGCAAGATTTACGATATTTGTTAGTGATTTTAGTTTAGCAAAGCCTCTCTTATTTACAACGCCACTACTTGGTAAGAAAAATTTTTGTAAAAAATTCTCGTCATTTTCAAACCAAAATTTATCCTGACCACTAGTTGAACCAATAAAAATAGGCTTAATGCCACGAGCATTAAGCTCCTCACAAAAGCTTCTTGCGATCGCTAAATGCCCACCAGTGCCTCCACCGCAAATAACAATCATAATTTTGCCCTTTTGCTAACCATCAAAACCATGCCGATACCGATACAAATCGCAAGCACGGAGCTACCACCGTAACTAAGGAATGGTACAGCAATACCCTTGATAGGCGTGATCGATGTGATGCCATAGCTATTCATTAAAAACGAAAACGATAAGATAAGCCCGACACCAAGCGTAAATAAATGATAGACCTTATTTTCGCTTCTAGCTGAAATTCTAAAAATTCTATAAAGTAGCGTTATAAATATAGCTACGATACACAAAATACCAAATACACCGACCTCTTCGGCGATACCAGCTAGCACAAAGTCGGTATGGACTTCACTTAAAAAGCCAAGCTTAAAGATACCAGCGCCAAGCCCTTCGCCAAAAAATTCGCCATGCTTTATAGCGTTTAATGAGTGAGAAATTTGATATGGCTCTGGTGCATCAGCCACTCTTAATACATCTGCAACGCTATCAGGCAAGAAAGAAAGCACCATATTTTGTATCGTACCCCACCATGACTTTATACGTAAAATTCTATGCTCAGAGCTGATTATCGCTACTGTCATAACAAAAGCGGCTCCTAAAATACCGATGCTAAAAAGTCTCGCGCTTGCTCCTGCAAAAAGTGCCATCGTCACAAATGTAAGCGCCAGCACAACCACTTGACCAAGGTCATTTTGCATAACAGCAATAAGAAAGATAGCAACACCAAAAAGAATAATATAAGGCATAAGTATCTTAATCTCATCTAGCAAGGTTCTTTTGCCCTCACTAAATTTTCTAGTAAAACTCCAAGCCAAGAAGTAGACAAAACCGATTTTAAAAAACTCGACTGGAGCTAGCGAAAAGCCAGGTAGCCTAATCCAACGCCTAGCACCACCAGCGTCAGTTACCATTGAAGCTGGCAATGCATGCATTAGCCCCATGGCGATACCGCAAGATATAAGAAGGCCAAACCCTATCCAAACAAGCGTCTTTTCAGGATTGAGTCTAGAGAGCCACCACATAATGAAAATTCCGATACAACCAACAATAAACTGGCGGATAAAAAAGTGAAACTCGTCGTAATTAAAAAATAAAACCGTAAAAACTGGCAAAGATAGTGAAAAAATAATGCTTATAGCGATCAAAGTCGAACAAAGATAGAAAATGATCTTATCAACTGCCAAAATTTAACTCCAAGTTTAAAAAGTGCCAAAGTATAATAAAAAACGGCTTACAAAGATATTATTTGCTATAATTGCAGGCTTTAAGGAAGAGTATGAAGATAGGTATATTTGACTCAGGACTTGGTGGACTGAGCGTCTTAAATGAGGCTTTAAGCAAGCTTAGCGAGCATGAATTTTTATATTACGCAGACATTAAAAATGTCCCGTATGGACAAAAAAGTAGGGATGATATCTTAAAATTTAGCTTTGATGCGGTGAAATTTCTCATAGAAAATGGCGCAAACGCCGTTGTAGTAGCTTGTAACACGGCAACAAGCGTAGCGATAAAAGAGCTTAGAGCAAATTTAAGCGTGCCGATCATCGGTATGGAGCCAGCCATAAAAAAGGCTCATGACTTAAGCCATAATGATGCCTTAAAAACACTTGTCATAGCCACTCCGGTCACCGTAAATGGTGCAAAACTAAAAGAGCTGATCGCAAATTTACATGCAAAAGATAAAACTGAGCTACTTGCTCTGCCTCGCCTTGTAAATTTCGCTGAAAAGGCTGAATTTGAGAGCGAAAACGTTAAGTCACATCTAAAAGAAGAGCTAGCTAAATTTGATCTAAGTAAATTTGGCTTTTTGGTGCTTGGCTGCACGCACTTTAACTATTTTAAAGATAACCTAAGAGAAATTTTGCCGTCAAATATAAGCATAATTGATGGCAATGAAGGGACAATAAATCGCCTTATAAGTGAGCTTGGACTAAAAATTTCTACTTTAGATCAAGCTCCAAAAGTTAGATTTTTCTATTCTGGTGATGAAGTATTCAGTAAATTTGAGCTAGATAAAATTTCAAGAAATTTAACTCATCTAGAAAAGATGAGGGCAATTTGCTAGGTTAAATCTAAGCTAAATACCACAAATAAAAATTTATAAAATACACTAAATTTTACATATTTTTATATGTATTTAGGCTTTTCTTTGCCTTATTATATAAACCATACTTATTACAGTAACTACAGCCAAAAGAGTGATCGTGATCAATAAAAGTGTCTGTTTGTCAGGGTTTGAGCCTATAAAATAGCCAACTCCAAGCAAAACAGCACACCAAATCCCAGCTCCAAGTGTGGTAAATAGACAAAATCTAAATATATTCATCTTAGCAAGTCCAGCTGGTAGGCTGATGTATTGACGAATGCCAGGAATCAGACGTGAGTTAAATGTAGAAATTTCGCCGTGTTTATTGAAAAATGCCTCAAATTTATCCATTTTTTCGTGAGTAATTCCCACAAATTTGCCGTATTTTAAAACGATCTCACGCCCAAAAAAATAGCAAAGATAATAGTTAAAAATAGCTCCAAGCAGGCTTCCAAGCGTACCTGCAAGAAAGGCCAAAATTAAACTCATTTCACCTTTATGCGCCAAATAGCCAGCCGGTATCATCGCGACCTCGCTTGGAAATGGAAAAAATGAGCTTTCTAAAAACATCATGATAAATATGCCAGCATAACCCCAGCTACTTACGCTCGCAACTATAAAATCAATAACATCATGCAGCATTTAAATTCCTGAAAAATTTTAAAGTGAGCCATTTTAGCAAAGCATAGCTTAAGCTTTTTGACAAAAATAAAGAGAGTTTATAGCTTGTTAAAACAAGATGAAAGTAGAAACAAAATAGGGCGAAAACTCGCCCCGTTTTTAAAATGCAGGTATAACTTCGCCTTTATAGCGAGTGATGATGAAATTTTTGGTATCAGGGCTAAGCACCGCATCGACTAAAGCTTTGATTTTAGGGTTATTTTCATTGCCAGCCTTTGTGACGATGATGTTAGCATAAGGACTATTGGCGTCTTCAAGCAAAAGTGCGTCTTTTGCCACGCTCATGCCAAGATCAAGGACGAAATTTGTACTAATGGCAGCGATATCGACATCATCAAGCGTTCTTGGTATCTGAGCACCCTCAAGCTCTACAAATTGTAAATTTTTAGGATTTTTAGTTATGTCATTTATGGTTGCGACTTTTACGTTTTTATCGATCTCTATAAGACCAGCTTTTTCTAAAATTCTAAGCGCTCTGTTGCCATTTGACGGATCGTAAGCGATCGCCACTTTTGCGCCATCTTTTAGCTCTTTGATATCTTTTATCTTTTTAGAGTAAAAGCCAAGTGGCTCGACATGCACGCTCGCAACGCTTACAAGATGCAGGCCTCTAGCCTTGTTTTGCTCCTCAAGATATGGTAAATGTTGAAAGAAATTTGCGTCTAAGCTGCCATCTTCTGTGGCGACATTTGGTATAGAATAGTCTGAAATTTCAGAGATAACAAGGTCATAGCCTTTATTTTTTAGCTTTGGTTTTACAAATTCTAAAATTTCAGCGTGTGGCACAGGCGAGACACCAACAGTGATAGTGTGGTCCTTGTCGGCTGCGTGAAGGCTTAGAGCAACTAAAGATGCGATTAAAAGTTTGATAAATTTCATTGTTTTTCCTTTTTTGATTTGATTTGAAGCGACGCTAAAAAGGTAAAAGCTTTTACGTCGCTTTTTATAAATTTAATTAAAACGCTGGGATGATAGCGCCGTTATACTTTGTCTCGATAAATTTCTTAACTTCTGGTGAGTTGATCGCTTTATCAAGGGCTTTAGTTTTAGGGCTGTTCTCGTTGCCAGCTTTAACAACTACGTAATTTACGTATGGGCTATCTTTGCTCTCGATCACAAGCGCGTCTTTTGTTGGGTTGAGATTTGCATTTAGCGCGTAGTTTGTGTTGATAACTGCGATAGTAACGTCATCAAGCGTTCTTGGCACTTGAGCAGTCTCGATCTCTTCAAATTTAAGCTTTTTAGGGTTATCAACTATATCAAGCGGAGTTTTTAGCGGGTTGTTGTTTAGCTTGATAAGTCCAGCGCTAGCTATGATGTCAAGTGCGCGGCTCTCGTTTGTTGGGTCATTTGGGATAGAGACAACTGCGCCATCTTTTAGCTCTTTGATGTCTTTTATCTTTTTAGAATAAACTCCCATTGGCTCGAGGTGCACGCCAACTGTTTTTACAAGGTGAGTGCCTTTGTTTTTGTTAAATTCGTCCAAATATGGAAGGTGTTGAAAGAAATTTGCATCTAAATCGCCATCTTCTGTTGCAAGATTTGGCGTGGTGTAGTCGTTAAATTCTTTAATTTCAAGCGTATAGCCATCTTTTGCTAAAATAGGCTTTACCACCTCTAAAATTTCAGCGTGTGGGATAGGTGTAGCACCAACGATTATTGTTTTTGATTTATCAGCTGCATTTGCACTTACACTAAGACCAAGAGCAACTAAAGAAGTGAGAAGTAGTTTTTTCATTTATTATCCTTTTTTAAAATTTGCTAAGCACCAAAAAAGGATAAATTTAAGCTAGAGGGTTAAATTTCTTTTTAAGCGCTTAAGCTAGTTCTAAGCACTTAAAAAGAAATTTTGTGCTTAGAGATTAGTCTTTCGACAACGCGTTTTTTACTAGGCGGCACATGTGGCACATATCTGATTTCATCTTTTATCCTTTCAGCTAAAAATTAATTCGGGCAATTTTAAGGAAAAAAGCTTAAAATCAGATAAAAACAAAGGCCTATTTTTTAGAAATTTTATATAAGTAGTTACCTAAAACTTGAAAAATTTGAACCATAATGATAAGAATAACCACGGTGTAGAGCATGATATCTGGGCGAAATCTTTGATATCCGTAGTTTATAGCGACAGATCCTAGTCCACCACCACCAACTGCACCAGCCATCGCTGAAAAGCCGATATTTACGATAAGCGTTAGTGTAAATGCCGAGATGATACCAGGAAGTGCCTCTACAAACATCACGCGAAAGATGATCTGAAATTTCGAGCTACCAAAGCTTTGAGCAGCTTCAATTATGCCTTTATCAACCTCTTTTAGAGCATTTTCAATGAGCCTTGCTACAAATGGAGCCGCGCCAATAGTTAGTGGAACGATCGCAGCCGTAGTACCGATGCTTGTGCCTACGATCATTTTTGTGACCGGAAAGAGCACAATAATGAGGATAATAAATGGAAAGCTTCTAAGCACGTTTATAACGATATCAAGCACAAAATAAAGTTGTTTGTTTGGCTTTAGTCCGTCTTTGTCTGAAAGTATGAGCAAAACCGCAGGTATGAGGCCTATGGCAAAGGCGAGCAGGGTGGAGACTATGCTCATATATAGCGTTTCGCCGATAGCTGGCAAAAGTATCCTAGAAAAAACATCTGGAAATTTAGAAAAGTCAATACCAAACATCAAGCAACCTCCCATAAAACGCCACTTTGCTTGATGTAGTTAAGCACGTTTTCTTTATCTTTTTCATCTATGTTTATGACAAGCGAGCCAAGGACGTTGTCGTTTAGCTTCTCAAGCTTGCCCCAGACTATGTTAAAGTCGATATTTAGGCTTCTAGCCATATGTGTGATCACGCTATTTTGAGCCACTTCTTTTGGAAAAAATAGCCTAATATTTGTGCCAGTGCTTGGCAAAATTTCAACTTCGCCTAAAAACTCTTTCATCTTCTCATCTGGCTTTAAAAATAGCTCCTCAATGCTTCCAGAGCCTATGATCTTGCCACCTTCTAGCAGTATCGCTCGTTTTGCGATCGATTTTACAACCTCCATCTCGTGCGTGACGATTACGACGCTGATATCTAGCTCTTTGTTTATCTTCTCAAGCAGCTCTAAAATTTGATTTGTCGTGTTTGGATCAAGAGCCGAAGTCGCCTCGTCGCTTAATAAAATTTTAGGATTTAAAGCAAGCGCTCTAGCGATCGCCACACGCTGTTTTTGACCACCACTTAGCTCGCTTGGATAGCTTTTTGCCTTGTTTTCAAGACCGACTAAATTTAAAAGTTCTCTCACTCTTTTTTCAGTTTCATCGCTTTTATAGCCCCAAAATTTAAGCGGAGTAGCCACGTTTTCAAAGACATTTTTTCTAGCCATCAAGGCAAAATGCTGAAATATCATCCCAACATCTCGCCTTAAATGTCTTTGCTGCATCTCATCTAAATTTTTTATCTCTTTATCAAAGACTTTTAAGCTGCCACCTTGGTAGCTCTCAAGTCCGTTTATGCACCTTAAAAGCGTTGATTTACCAGCACCACTGTGTCCCACGATAGCAAAAATTTCACCCTTTTTAACCTCTAAATTTATATCAAAGAGGATCTGCGTATCACCATAAAATTTGCTTAAATTTTCTATCTTTATCACTATTTTTCTCCAAGAGCTTCTAATTCTTCACATACTTTTTTAAATTTAGCCTCAGCGCTATCTAAAGCCTCTTTGTTTGCCTCTATAACTTCTTTTGGTGCATTTGCCACGAAATTTTGATTATTTAGCATGCCTGAGAGCTTAGCTATCTCTTTTTCAAGCTTCGTCTTTTGAGACTTGAGCCTTGTGATGATACCGCTCATATCAAGCCCTTCAAGCGGGACAAATGCCTCTAAATTTTCGCTCACATCTCTGATAGAATTTTCTATTTTCTCATCTACAAAGCCGACCTCTTCGCATTTTGCAAGCAGCTTAATATATTCTTTAACCTCGTCAAGATCGATTTTTTCATTAAATTTAACAAAGGCTTTTGCTATCTTTGAGTTACCAAGATCGATAGTAGCTTTTGCACGACGAATAGCGACGATCGCCTCGATAACTAGTTCAAATTTCTTCTCAACCTCTAAATTTCGCTCTTTTACCTCTGGATAGCTCATCACCATTATTGATTTTGCATTTTCAAGCTCTGTGCCGCTAAGCTCTTGAAATAGATACTCTGATAAAAACGGCATGAAAGGATTTAGCAGTTTCATCGCTTCTTTAAATATACTTCCAAGCTCTTTTACGCTCGCTTTATCAGCCTTGCTAAGCTCGATGCCCCAGTCACAAAACTCATCCCAAAGGAATTTATAAAGTGTATTTGCTGCGTCATTGAAGCGGTAAGCGTCGATGTTTTCGCGCACCTCTCTCACGCACTCGTTAAAGCGGCTATTCATATAAATTCCAAGCTTTGTTTGAAGTTTGATATCCTCTAAATTTGCAAATTTGCTCTCATTTAGCATGAGATATTTGCTCGCATTATAAAGCTTGTTGGTGAAATTTCTTACTTGCTTCATCTTGGCGTCGCTTAGCTTGATATCGCGTCCTTGAACGGCTAGAAGTGTTAGCGTAAAGCGCAATATATCGGCGCTATATTCATTTATGCTATCAAGCGGATCGATGACGTTACCAAGACTCTTGCTCATCTTTCTGCCGAATTCATCCTTTACAAGCGCGTGCAGATAGATATCGTCAAATGGCAACTTACCAAGGGCATTTTCACCCTGAAACATCATCCTAGCAACCCAGAAAAATAATATATCAAAGCCAGTGATTAGTAGGTTGTTTGGATAAAACTCGGCGAGGTCTCCCTCAAACCATTTTTCATTTTTTAGCTCATTTTCATTGCCCCAGCCAAGCGTGCTAAATGGCCATAGACCAGAGCTAAACCACGTATCTAGCACGTCTGGGTCTTGGTGGATGTTTTTACTTTTGCACTTTTTGCACTCACACGGCTCATCCTCGTCAGCCCACATATGACCGCACTCGTTGCAGTAAAATACTGGAATTTGATGTCCCCACCAAAGCTGGCGTGAGATACACCAGTCTCTTAGCTCTCTCATCCACGCGTTAAAACTGTTTATCCAGTGCGGTGGGTAAAATTTAGCAAGGCCTTCTGAGACCTTTTGTATCGCCTCGTCTGCGATCTCTTTTTTGACAAACCACTGCTTGGAGATGTATGGCTCTACGACGTTTTTGCAGCGGTAGCAGTATCCCACTTGGTTTTCATAGTCCTCTATCTTTTCGACATTGCCAAGTTTTTCAAGCTCAGCCACGACGATATCTCTAGCCTCAAGCCTCTCAAGACCTGCAAATTTATCGCACTTGTCGTTTAAAATACCCTTTTCATCAAAGACAGTGATAAACTCAAGGTTGTGTCTTTTGCCAACCTCGTAGTCGTTTTGATCGTGCGCAGGAGTGACCTTAACAAGGCCTGTTCCAAACTCCATATCGACGTGCTCGTCTGCGATGATCTCGATCTCTCTATTTATGATAGGTAGCACCACTTTTTTGCCGATTAAATTTTCATAGCGCTCGTCGTTTGGATTTACCATTACGGCGGTGTCGCCAAAGTAGGTTTCTGGACGAGTTGTCGCAACTACAACAAAATCGCTTGGCTTGTCTGCAAAATAGTATCTCAAATGATAAAGCTTGCCTTTATTTTCCTTGTGCTCGACTTCGATGTCAGAAAGCGCACCATCATGCGTACACCAGTTTATCATGTAGTTTTTCTGAACGATCAGTCCTTTGTCGTATAAATTTACAAAGGCTTTTTTTACAGCTTTTCTTAAACCCTCATCCATAGTAAATCTCTGGCGAGACCAAGCCGGAGTGATACCGAGCTTGCGCATCTGATGCACGATCATGCCACCGCTTTTTTCTTTCCACTCCCACACTTTTTCTACAAATTTCTCGCGTCCAAGCTCTTCTTTTTTGATACCTTGAGCTAAAAGCTGCTTTTCAACGACATTTTGAGTAGCGATACCAGCGTGGTCAAGTCCTGGCTGCCAAAGTGTCTTATAGCCGTCCATTCTTTTATAGCGTGTCATGATATCTTGAAGTGTGAAGGTTAGGGCGTGTCCGATGTGAAGCGAGCCAGTCACGTTTGGAGGTGGCATCATAATGCAAAATTTACGTCCATCTTTTTGGATATCTTTGTTTGCGTCTATCTCGAAGTATCCGCGTTCTTCCCAAATTTTGTAAAATTTATCTTCTATCTCTTTTGCATTGTAAAATTCTGCCACTTTTGTATCCTCTTTCGTTTAAAAAATGCTTAATGTTATCTAAAATTTGTTTAAAAAAATCTTTGCAAAAGTAGGGAAATATGGGCTTGGGGCGATTAAACGCCCCGGAGTTTAAATGGCTATTTGACGTTAAAGCTTCGCTGAGCTAGGTCGTAGTCGTTTTGCCTTTCGTTATACATATTTTCAGTTGTGACTGCGCCAAGTGAGCATTTGCCGCCAAGTCTTACACGATAAGGTGTGTAAAGCACAGCCTCTCTCTTATCACCATCTAATGTATAAAAACTTAAAACGCGATCATCTTTTATGCTCTGATATTCAAGCTCAATGCTATCTTTAAGACTCTTATTAAAGCCACTTAAATTTTCATTTATTGGCTCAAAGCAGCTACTTACGATCTCGTTTATTACACCATTTTTAACCATAGCTTTAGAATTTATCACTATCTTTGAATAGACAACATCATTTACTCTTAGGCTATTTAAATCAATCTCTTTGCCTTTTTCATCGACAAACGTTCTATAAATATCAAGCTCTTTTGGCTCTATTTTATGTTTAATCTCAAGTGGCACATAAGCGTAGCTTAAAATAGTAGCATATAGCTTGTTTTCACCAAGTGGTGTAATGGTAAAATTTCCATCTTTTGCTGTAAATGATACACTTAAAAGGCCATCAAATTCTTTGCTTTCGCCATTGTAGCTAAGCTTAAATTTATTATTTTTCTCGCCAACATCTTTGCCAAAGTAGGTATTTAGCGCTCTAAGGGTAAATGCACGCTCTTGCGTTGAGCTAAGCTCATTTAAATTTGTGATTAAGAAATTTGCAAGATCATCTGAGTAATCATTTCTCTCAAAATATTTTGCGTGCAGATACAAGATAAATGCATTGTCTCTCATCTTTGAGCCAAAGCTATAATCCCTGCTGTAATCAGCTATCTGAGCTTTTTTAATGTCTTTTAGCGCTACCTTTGCTTCATCATTTAAGCCGTTTAGCTTTAGAGCCGCTGCCATTAGATATTTATTAAGTGCAGTCGTATTGTAAGCTTTGTGGTCATAAATTTTATTTAGCACCGATTTATCAGCAACATTTGCGCGGGAGCTTACATAAATAGCATATAGAGCTTCAATATCTGTGTTTGTGTATTTTAAGAGCGAATTTAATGCTCTTTGCTTTACATTTTTATTTAGCTCATATCCAGCCTCTTCAAGATCAAGCAGCACGTCAGTTGCATAGATCGAAGCAAATGCATTTGTACTACCTAGATCGCTCCAGTAGCCAAAGCTACCATCTGGTTTTTGCATCTTAATTAGCTCGCTCATTCCGTTTACAATAAATCTCTTTTGGTCATTTTTTTCAAGCTCATCTTTTGGCTTTAAATTTAAAAGCGCAAGCAACCTTGAGCTCCTTTGCTCCGCACATCCATAAGGATACTCGACTAAATTTTTAGAAGCTGCTAATAGTACGCTTGAAACCGAGCTTGACGCATCTATACTAACATTATGAAAGCCTTTTGGAAGCGAGATCATGCTCTCTTTGTCAAAGACGCTACTTTTTGCATAGGTGCTAATCGTATAAGGATTAACTACATCAAGTAAATTTTGAGCTGTTTTTGAGCTGTTTTTGTCGCTTATTGTTATATTGTATTCGCCAGCTCCAGCTTCAAGAGCTGAAATTTTAAATGTAAAGGTTTTATTTTCAAGCGGCTTTAAATTTACATTTTCTTTTGTTTTGATGTTTAAATTTTTACTGCTAGCCACTTTTATGGTTAAATTTTTATCCTCATTTGTTATGTTTATGAGCCTTAAGTTCGCATTTAGCTCATCGCCTTTTAGCAGATAAACTAACGCACTTGGCTTAATAATCACATCATCTTTTACTAAAATTTCTTTATTTACAGCGTTCATACTATTTTCATTATTGGCCACGACATCTACTCTAATGGCAGAGTTAAAGCCATTTGGCGTTTTAAACTCGTATGAAATTTCACCATTATCGTCAGCTTGAAGGCTTACTAAATTTGCATATGTTTTTACTTTTTTGCTATCGACTGGGCTAGCATGTTTTGCCATTTTTGCCTCCATGGCAAGTGCTGCCATATCGCCACCAAAGCTTAAAGTTTTGCCCTCGACTTTATAGTTTGTAAGCATATTATAAATGTCATAGTCAAAGACACCATCTGGTAAAATTTTGTCAAAAAATTTAAGTGGATCAGCTGGCTTTTGTGATGTTATGTCAAGCACGCCAACATCTGTGATAAATAAATTCACATAAGCTTTTGGCTTTGTTTTTAAAGAAATTTTTATATTTTCATCGCTTTTTGCCGTATTTGGTGCATCAAGACTTAGATCAAGTATCCTTGATGACTTATCAGCTTTAGCATAAACCTTACCGTAAGTCCTAAACGGAGTTAATCCGCCATCTGTCATGCGGTAGATATTTGCACTCACGTAAAGTCCACTAAAATCAAAGTCAAGTTTAAATTTCACATTTGCTGAGTTATTCTTTATCTTAACGACCTTATAGGCTTTCACGCCACCATCTTCAAGTGTAACAAGGGCGATACCTTCTTTTATAGCTGAGCTTATATCAGCACTTAGTTCATCGCCTTTTTTGTAGATATTTTTATTTAGTTTGATTTGAGATTTGCTAAGCTCTTTTGTAGGTGCTAGAGTTGAGTAGTTGTAGCCACTTACGTCCATATCAAGGCTTGTGCTTGCTCCACTTACTAGATTTGTAGCAATGATCACATATGAGCCACTTTGTGTAAATTTGTAGCTAAACTCACCATTATCTTTATAAAAATTATCCACATCTTCTAGCGTTTGAAACCACTTTATATAGCCATTTGCGTCTCTTTGGTATTGCCAAGTGACACGTTTTATATCAAATTTTAAATTTGATTTTACGGCCTTTTGACTTGACATATCTACTACAACCGTTCTTATTTTTACATCTTCGTTTGGCTCAGCAAATGTCGTGCTTGCTGCAATACCGACCATATCCTTGTAAGGATAGAGAGTAAAGCTTTTTGTATCGCTTACATTTTTGCCATCATCATTCACATTGAAATTTATCACGCCTGTTATGATAGAAGAGGCATTTTTAGTGCTAAAGCTAAGATCTATCATTTGACTTGATTTACCATCTTTTGAAAGAGTGAGATCGTTTTCAAAAGATGGATAAGCGCTTGGTTTTAGCGTATTGTTTTTAAATTTATACTCTTTAAACTCGCTATTTTTATATTCATCATCAAAAAAGCTAACCTGCATGCTGCCATCAAGCTCGCTAGCAGCGCCACCAAAGAGATAGTTACTAGCTAGATTGGCTCTAACAAGCTCATTTGCAAAAAATTTATCTCTCTCAAGCGTTATCTCATTTTTTATCCTATTTGGCATAAAACTCTCAACAAAAAATGGCACATTTGAGATCACTTTGCTTGCGTAAATTACTTGCATATTAAATCTACCGCTTAGATCGCTTAGTATCTCTTTTTCAAAATTTACCATGCCAACGTCATTTGTATTTTTTGAAATTTCAGCGCTACTTTTGCCTTGTGGATCGAAAAATTTTATCTTTATAGGCATATTTTTTAAAGGATTAAAATCTCTATCTCTTAGATAGATTGCACCCTTTAAACTCTCATTTGGTCTTATGATATTTGAAGCAAAATGAACGTACGCATCGATATTCTCACTGGCATTTTGGCTCATAAATTTCGCTTCATTTAGCGCTTCGTCTTCTTTTAAAATAAGAAAATTTTGCTCTTTTCCAAGAGAGACAACCACTGAGGAGATATCTTTGTAAATATCTTTTTTGTTAAATTTAAAAACGCCTATATCATTTGTCGCACCAACTGCGATTTCTTCGTTCTTTTTGCCATAAATTTTCACATTTGCATTTGGAAGCATTGTATTTTCGCCAAGACGATTTGCAAATACGAAAATTTCATCCTTACCAAGCTTTGCATTTACGGCGATATCACTTAGATAGACTACTTTTGAGACGCTCTTACCTTTGCCGTAGTTTAAATTTATCTTATAAACGCCGTCTCCAGCTCCAGCAAAGTCAAGTTTGATTTTATTTAGAGAAATTTCATTTAATGCGCCATCAAGTTTATAGCTTTTGCTTGCCACTTTTGTACTGAAGTTGCTTAGCTCTTCGTTACTGTCATTAAAATTTAAAAAATATCTAAAATTTTGATCGCTTAGCTTTTCAATACTTACATTTAGCTCAGGTAAATTTGCACTTCTGATACCGATTTCGCCAACACTTGAGATATATGGCTCATTATTTATAAAATTTGCAAATGGAGTGAAATTGCCAGCTACTACTTCATAGCTACTTTCTTCTCTTACTACATTTCTATCGTCGCCAAAGCCTGGCTTAATGGTGATTTCATAACTATTTTGTGGCTTAAAATCGTCACTTGTAATATCAATGTAGTAATAATATTCGCTAAGCTCTGAGTTTTCTTCATAGTTGTCACTATATTTAACGTCACTAATGCTAAAGTTTTTTACACCTTTAATGTTTATAAATTTTTTTAAGTTAATGTCGTCATCAAGCCAATTTTTTAGATAAATTCTAAAGCCCAAGATGCCATTATCAAGGCTCACTGGATAAATTTCTGGTATCTCAAGACTCTTTGCATTATCATTTATATTTACGCTTTCTTCGCTTATTTCATCGGCAAAATTTACTATCGTTTCACCTGAAAGCGTTGCGCCAAATTTGCTCTCAAATTTTTCACCAAAATCAAAAACTGGATTGCTTAAATTTTTATCAAGATTAAGCTCAAAGCTATTGTTAGAAAGCTCAACCGCTTTAAATTTTGCATCTTTTACGGCAATATTTTTGATAGCTTCAATATTTACTTCATCATTAAATTTAACTATATATTTGCTATCGCTTATTTTTTCTATCTTTGTTAGCTCAAATTCTTTCGTGGCAAAACTAGCAGTACTTCCATTTTCAAGCTTGCAGCTATAATCCAAACCAGCATGCATATCTTTTGTAAAAAGCAGCAAGCTTTGATTATTAAATCTAACCGTACCATTTAATGCTGGTTGGCACAAAAGTAGCTTTTTATCGCTTAGCATACCAACAAAATTTTTATCGACTTTATCTTCTAGCCCAAACTCTACGCTTAGGGGCGATTTTATCTGCGCAGTGCCATTTAGGCTCAAAGCATATAAATTTGTCATTCCCAAAAGTGCTAAAAGTGCTACTTTTTGCCACATTTTATCTCCTTATTTTTATTGTTATTTCACTTTGATTTGAGTTTTGATCAAGGCATTTTATATTGTGCTCGCCAAGAGTTAGATCAAACTTTTTTTCGCTTGCATTTTCTATCTTAGAAAAGTTCAAATCATCTATTTTTAGGTAAATTTCATCGCCTAAAAACGCGTAGCATTTTACCATAACTTGTGTAATATTTTCATCTGTCACTATCTCTTCATTGTCATACGGATAGGCAAAAACTGGCTTTTTATCTTTAAAAATTTCAGCACAAGGACTTTTTTGTATCTCTTCTTTATCCAAAAGCTCATTCTTAACCAAAAAATCAAGCTCTTCGCCCCTTAAACTTTCGCACTTATCCTTTAAATCTACACCCTTTATCATATCATCAAGTGCCGTTTTTTTGCACGTTTCATAGCTAAAAGCATCAAGGCAAGTTGGCAGCTTTTCTATGCCATCTGGCTCACTCATAAATCTTAACTTCTCTTTTTGAGCGATTATCTTAAACATATCAAAAAGACTCTTTGATACGTCATTTAGTCCTGTTAATTTATCAGTTTTGCTGGCATTAAAATTTCCAATCCAAATAGCAATTGTGTAATTTTCATCAACACCTATTGCGTAAAGATCACGTGAGTTTGCGCTTGTGCCAGTTTTAAAAGCGATCTTTGGCGTATTTTGGGCGTACTGCCAAGCATTTTTTAAATATGATCTTGAGGCTTCACTTAGCATTTTAGCAGTTAAATAGGCACTTTGAGGCGAGATGAGAGTTACATTTTTCTCTTCATTTTTGTAGTTTTTGCCAGCAAACTCAAGCGGCCTATAAATGCCGTCATTTGCATAAATAGTATAAAGATGAGCAAGATCAAGCAGGCTCATTTCAGCACTTCCAAGCGTTATAGAAGCTCCATAATACTCCTTATTTTCATCTACCAAATTTACCTTTTCAAGTAGTTCGTAAAGCGAATTATCTTTTAGTTTTAAGTTTAAATTTATAACTGGAATATTTAGACTAAAATTTAGAGCATCTTTCGCGCTTACGATACCTAAAAAATCATTACTAAAATTCTTTGGAGCATACTCTTTTATATAAATTTGCGTGTCAATTAACTGCGAATTTGGCGTTATAAGCCCACTATCAAGAGCAAGCGAGTAGATAAAAGGCTTTAGCGTGCTGCCGGTGTTTCGCTTCATATTTAGAGCTGAGTTTTTGCCGTCACGCGCGCGCTCATCATGCGAGCCGATGAAGGCAACAACACTCATTTTTTTATTGTCAATGACTACTGCAGCGGCATTGTTTGCATTTTTAGCCTTTAGCGAAAACATCGCATCTTTTAAAATTTTAAGCATATCTTTTTGTAAATTTAGATCCAAACTCGCCTTTGAAATTTGGTTTTTAAAAGCTACATTTGCATAATCTTCCGCGGTTACGATAGCTTTTGCTCTTACATTTTTAAATGGCTCAGCCTGCGCTCTTTTAAAGGCGCTAAGATCGATTAAATTTGCCTTGTAAAGCATCTTTATGACCCTGTTTTTTAGAGCATTTATGTTTGAGACGCGGTCAAGCCTATTTTTATTTGGATTTTTGGGTATCGTGCTTAAAAGCGCGGCCTGGGCGTAGCTAAGCTCATTTAGCTCTTTACCAAAATAAAAAAAGCTAGCCGCCTTTGCCCCCTCGATGTTACCGCCATAAGGGGCTAAATTTAGATAAAAATTTAAAATTTCATCCTTGCTAAAGTGAAGCTCAAGCTGAAATGCTCTAAAAATTTCTCTTATCTTATTTTTATAGCTTCGATCACTTGGCTCAAGCATCCTGGCTACTTGCATCGTGATAGTACTCGCGCCTATGCGATTGTCGCTTCTTAGGTTGTGAAAAAATGCTCTAAAAATGGAGGCAAAATTTACGCCAAAATGGTAGTAAAAATACCTATCTTCAAAGAGTACAACGCATTGTTTTAGTGAGTTTGGGAAGCTTTGCTCGTGAAATCTCCAAATTCCATCGCTACTAAGCTTCATATTTATGATATCGCCATTTTTATCAAGCAAAATTTTGGCTTCGTCTTTTTTAAGCGCGTCTAAATTTAGTGGATAAATTTGATCTAATATCAAAAATATAGCAACCACTAAAGCCAAAAATAGGGCAGGGAATTTTAAAAATTTAAACTTTTTCATCCGCGTGATTATAGCTGTTAAAGTTTAAGTAGCTATAATTAGGCCTTTTTAAAAAGAGGAAAAAATGCCCTTATCTAGGTTAAACAAAGAACAATATACCGCTGCAACTGCGCCATTTGGACACAATCTCATCATCGCTTCAGCTGGCACTGGCAAAACCAGTACCATTGTCGCACGCATCGCTCATCTACTAAATTTAGGCGTTGCGCCAGAGAAAATTTTGCTTCTAACTTTCACCAACAAAGCAGCCAGCGAGATGATAGAGCGTTTAAATAGGTATTTTGATAAACAAGTCACCTCTAAAATCACCGCAGGTACCTTTCACTCGGTCTCATTTTCGCTTTTAAAAAGTCTTGATAAAGGCGTCACACTAAAGCAGCCAAGCGAGCTAAAGACGCTTTTAAAAAGTCTTGTTGAGAGACGAAAATTTTACCATTTAAGCGACGTCAAACCTTATGGCGGAGCGTATTTGTACGATCTTTACTCGCTATTTCAAAACAGCGAGCAGGGCACTACATTTGGCAAATGGATAAGCGATAAGAGCGAAGAGCAGGGCGTTTATGCTGAAATTTATGAAGATGTTTTAGAAGAGTTTGAGGCTGAGAAGGCTAAATTTTCTTACGCTGATTTTAACGACCTTCTCATAAAAATGCGCGACGAGCTAAAAAAGGGGGCAAATTTAGCTTATGATGAAATTTTGATCGACGAGTATCAAGACACCAATACTCTTCAAGGCAGCCTTATAGACGCATTTGCAACAAAGAGCCTCTTTTGCGTGGGCGATTTTGACCAGAGCATTTACGCATTTAACGGCGCAAATATCGAGATCATTGGCTCATTTAAAGATCGCTTCCCAAACGCAAACATCTACGCTTTAAATGTAAATTACCGCTCAAGCTCAAGCATTCTAGCCCTTGCAAATAAGGTCATAAATAACAACCCAAGGCTTTATGAAAAGCACCTTACAGTTAGTCGCGAGGGAAATTTCAAGCCTCCAAGACTGCTTGTATATAACGAGCTTTTTGATCAGTATCAAAACATCGCTGATATCATCTCGCTCTCGCCATTTAATAGAGAAAATATCGCCATAATTTTTAGGAATAACTCATCAGCGGACGGTATCGAGGTCGCGCTAAAAGAGCGAGGTATCAGCTCAAAGCGAAAGGGTGGGGTGAGCTTTTTTGAGAGCCGCGAGATCAAGGCGCTCATCGACATCATGGGAATTTATGTCAATCCAAAAGATATAATGGCATTTATCCATATCTGTGAATACGCAAAGGGCGTTGGTAGCGCAGTTAGCAAAGAAATTTTTGACGCACTACTTAAGCTTGGACATGGAAATTTGATAAAAGGGATAGTTGAGCCAGATGAGAGCGTAAATATCTCATCAAATAAAAGGCGAAACTACCAGCTGGGACTTTTTGATGACCTTGATGAATTTGCCGAGATTTCAAGATTTTCTAAGCTTGGCTTTAGCGATAAATTTCTGGGCCACCCTGTGCTAAAACTACAAAAGCTAAACGAGAGTGGGGCGCAGTTTTTATATGAAATTTACAACTTTTTAAAAGGCATGAGAAATATCTCAAAGCCAGCCACGATGATAAATGAGATAAAAACTAGCAAAATTTACTCTCTCATCGTTGAAAATCTTAGCATAAAAAGAGCAACTCTAAAAAACGGCAACGTCGATCTGGCGCTAAAAGAAGAGGTCAAAGAGCGCATAATGGCAAAGAGTGTGGTGCTAAGCGAGCTAGCTAAAAAATATCAAGATATCAGTAAATTTTACAACTTCTTAGCGCTTGGCAGCAACGAGATGAGTGAAGGGCAGGGCGTTAGCCTACTTAGCGTGCATGCGAGTAAGGGGCTTGAGTTTGATCAAGTTTTCATAGTAGATCTCGCGCAAAACCGCTTTCCAAATTTAA
Source organism: Campylobacteraceae bacterium (assembly GCA_902387145.1). Taxonomy (GTDB): domain Bacteria; phylum Campylobacterota; class Campylobacteria; order Campylobacterales; family Campylobacteraceae; genus Campylobacter_A. Next base: position 723,791 of record CABMKY010000001.1, read on the forward strand.
AGCTAATGAGCATGGGCGGCAGCCTAGAAGAAGAGAGGCGGCTCTTTTATGTAGCAGTAACTAGAGCAAAAGACGAGCTATATCTTAGCTACGCAAAATACGACAAGATAAAGAAGGTGAATTATCAGCCAAGTAGGTTTTTGATAGAGGCTGGCATGGCAAAAGAGGAAGTTTAAAGAGAATTTTAATCTTATTAAGTAAAATTGACCAATTTTTTACAAAGAGAAGCAATGAAAAAATCTAAAATTTTAATAATCCTGCTTATTTTAGGCGTCGGTGGATATTTTATTTATGATAATTTTTTTAAGATAAAAGATGAAAAGGTGGAGTTTATCACCAAAAAGGCAAAGAAAGGCTCATTTAGTAAAAAGGTCGATGCGACTGGAGAGATTTTCGCTACCGAGCTAGTTGATGTGGGTGCTCAGGTGAGTGGCCAGATAAAAAAACTCTATGTTAAGCTTGGAGATCAGGTCAAAAAAGGTGATATGATCGCAAGTATCGATAGCTCGACCCAGCAAAATAGCATAGACAATAAAGAAGCTCAACTTGCCATCTACAAAGCTCAGCTTGAAAGCGCAAAAGTGGCTCTAAACATTGCAAAAACGCAGTTTGATAGAGAAAATGCGCTCTTTGCTAAAAACGCCACTTCAAAACAAGAATTTGAAAGCGCAAAAAATACTTTTAGCTCAAATAGCGCCAAGATAAAAGAGCTTGAAGCTCAGATAAAGCAGACAAATATCGAGCTAAGCACTGCTAGGATAAATTTAGGCTACACAAAGATCACCGCGCCAAGAGATGGAATAATAGTAAGCGTGCAGGTTGAGGAGGGACAGACTGTAAATGCTAATCAAACTACGCCAACTATCGTAAAGATCGCAGATCTTAGCTATGTCAAGATGAAGATGCAAATAGCTGAGGGCGACATCACAAAGGTCAAAGTCGGTACGCCAGTTGAATACTCGATCCTCTCTGAGCCAACGAAGAAATTTCAAACAACGGTTAGTTCAATTGACCCTGGCTTAACGACATTAAGCGATGGTAGCTACGGCTCTAGCAGTAGTAGCAAATCCACAAGCTCAAGCACTTCAAGCAACTCAGCTGTTTATTATTATGCTCAAAGCATAGTTGAAAATAAAGATAAAATTTTAAGAATAGGCATGACAACACAAAATGAGCTTTTAATAGCAAATGTAAAGGACGCTATCATCGTACCAAGTATCGGCATTAAAAGAGATGAAAACGGCACATTTGTCTATGTTTTAAAAGATGGCAAAGCGGTAAAAACAGCGGTCAAAACCGGCATAAAAGACAACCTCGATACGCAGATCATTAGCGGTGTGAACGAGGGTGATGAGATCATCACATCACAAGGCTCAGCAAGCGAAATAGCCAAGATGATCGAAAAAGAAAATAAGAAGTTTTAAGTGATAAGTCTAAAAAATATCACAAAAAGCTTTAAGCTTGGCGATAATGAGATAGAAATTCTTCATGGCATAAATTTAGAGATAAAAAAGGGCGAATTTATAGCCATTATCGGTCAGTCTGGCTCTGGTAAATCAACTCTGATGAACATCCTTGGCTGCCTTGATAGCCCAAGTGGCGGGCAGTACCTGCTAGATGGCAAAGATATATCAAAATTTGATAGCGACGCACTTGCTAAGCTTAGGCGAGATAAATTTGGCTTTATCTTTCAAAGATATAACCTTCTTAGCACGATGAACGCCCTTGAAAATGTCGCACTTCCTAGCATCTACGCAGGGGCAAATAAGAGCGACCGAGAAAAAAGAGGAATGGAGATTTTAGACTCTCTTGGCCTTAGCGAAAAGGCTAAAAATTTACCAAATAAACTCTCAGGCGGACAACAGCAAAGGGTCTCCATAGCAAGGGCGCTGATGAATGGTGGCGAGATTATCTTGGCTGATGAACCAACAGGCGCGCTTGATAGCAAAAGTGGTCTAAGAGTGATGGAAATTTTAGTGGATCTTTACAAAAAAGGTCACACCATCATCATCGTCACGCACGACCCAAAGATCGCCGAATACGCGAGTCGTGTGATCGAGATAAAAGATGGTAACATCGTAAGTGATAATATAAAAAATAGCGAAATTTACGAGGCCAAAAAGCAAAGCCAACCAGAAAAGAGCAAATTTACCTACTATAAAGATCAGCTAATTGAAAGCTTTAAAATGTCGGTAAATGCGATGCTAGCTCATAAATTAAGATCGCTTCTTACAATGCTTGGTATAATAATTGGCATCACTGCAGTCATTAGCGTCGTAGCTCTTGGCAAAGGCTCACAGGAGCAAATTTTAGCTGGCATCAGAAAGATCGGCACAAATACGATCGACATAATGCCAGGAAAAGGCTTTGGCGATATGCTCTCGGGCAGGGTAAAAACGCTCTCTATAAGTGACGCAAATATGCTCTCAAAGCAGTCGTTTCTTGACTCAGTCACTCCAAATACAAGTACTTCAGGCGTACTAACGTATGAAAATATCTCCTTAACAGCGACACTAAAAGGCGGTGGAGTAGGGAGCTTTGACGTAAATGGACTAAAGCTAGAAAAGGGAAGAATTTACGATGACGACGAGGTTTTAAACTCAGATTCTGTCACACTAATAGATCAAAATACTAAAAATAGCATATTTAAAAACGAAGACCCTATCGGCAAGATCATACTTTTTAATAAAAAGCCACTTCGCATTATAGGCGTTTTGCAAAAAGATGAGTTTAAAGTCGGCGATGCTAGCTCACTTAAAATTTATGCTCCATACACGACTGTGATAAATAAGATAACGGGCGATAAATTTATTAGCTCAATAACCGTAAAAGTAAATGAGAGTGTAAATGCTCAGATCGCAGAAAAGAGCCTAACCGATCTTTTAACGATAAAACACGGCAAAAAAGACTTCTTTACAAGAAATTCTGATAGCATCAAGCAGACTATAGAAGAGACGATCTCAACCATGCGCCTTCTAATATCAAGTATCGCCGTCGTATCGCTAGTGGTTGGTGGCATAGGCGTGATGAATATCATGTTAGTCTCAGTTACAGAGCGAACCAAAGAGATAGGCATAAAAATGGCAATCGGAGCTAGGCAGAGTAACATTTTGCAGCAGTTTTTGATAGAGGCGGTGCTACTTTGTTTAATTGGCGGAGCTATCGGCATAGCCTTTTCTTACGCGATCGGCTACATATTTAATAACTTTTTAGATGGCTTTAGCATGATCTTTTCAAACGGCTCGATCGTGCTTGCACTTGTTACGTCGATGGCTATTGGCATCATCTTTGGCTACATGCCTGCCAAAAATGCCTCAAAACTAAATCCAATAGATGCGCTTTCAAGGGAGTAATATGAAATTTCTAAGCCTAGCTTTAGTGCTCGTTTTAAGCGGCTGCGCTGTTAAAAATATAGATGAAAACTACAAACAAATTTTACTTGAAGATAACGCCAGCAGGGAGCTAAATTTAGACACTTCTTGGTGGAAGCAGTATGAGCAAAGCTACCTTGATGAGCTTGTAGAGCTTGCTCTTAAAAACAACACCGACCTTGCAAAAGCTGCGGTAAATATAAATAAAGCGCTCGCTCAAGCTGGCGTTTTGCAGGCAAATCTTATCCCAAGCTTTAGTGCTGGCATCGAGGTATCAAGCAACAAAAATATAAAAGAGGGCGGCGCTTCTAGTAGAAGTTTTGGCTCAAGCATAGGGCTTAGCTACGAGCTTGACCTTTGGCAAAAGCTAGCAAATAGCAATGACGCAGCGATGTTTGAAGCAAGGGCTACTAAATTTGATCTGGAAGCTAGTAAACTAAGCGTAATAAACTCGGTAGCAGACGCCTATTTTCAAATTTTATATCTAAACGAGAGCATAAAAACTTATGAGCAAATTTTAGAAATTTATAATAAGCTAAATGAGATAGTTGGGCTTAAATTTAAGCTTGGCAAAGAGGAGGCGCTAAGCTTAAAACAGATAAACTCACAGCTTTTAAGTGCTCAAAACAAGATAGAAAGCGCCAAAAAAGAGCTAGTGAGTGCTAAAAAAACTCTTAGAATTTTACTAAATGAGAGGCCGAATTTTGAGCTTAAATTTGAGAGCCTCACGCTAAGTCCCGTTAAAAGAGCGGGCGTTGATCTAGAGGTGCCAACAAGCGCCATAGCAAACCGCCCAGACCTAAGAGCGGCCATTTACCGCATAGAAGAGGGCATCTTAAACTACAAAGCTAGCCAAAAGGAGTTCTATCCAAGCATCACGCTAGGAGCTAGCCTTAAAAGCAGTACCGACAAAAAAGAGGAAGCGTTTAATCTTAAATTTCTAAATGGCAATATCGCTTTAAATTTACCATTTTTAAACTATCACAAGCTAAAGTCAAATTTAAAAGTAAGCGAGGCAAATTTCGAGCTTGCAAAGCTAAACCACATAAGCACTCTAAATAGCGCATTAAACGAGATAGACGCATTTTACAAAGGCTACCTAAACGACGAAGCGCTACTTGCTAACTACCAAGAACAGATAAAAAACTACGAGGAAATTTCAAAAATTTACGAGCTAAAATACTCCTACGGCAAAGTCGAGCTAAAGCAGTTTTTGGAGGCTAAAAACAGCGAGCTAGAGGCTAAAATAGCGCTATTAAAAGCAAAATACACGCTTTTACAAGACGAGCTAAATATCTACAAAGCCATGGCAGGCAAATTTAATAGGTAAATTTATGAGCTCGGCTTGGGACTATGAGGCAAATGTATGTAGCAGTGATGGCAAATTTAGCGCCAAATTTGAAGGCTGTGAGGTCGCTAAAAGACTATCAAATTTTGATCAAAATTTAGTTAAAGATGACGATGCGCTTCAAATTTTACTTAGCGAAAGGGCGACTGCTTGCTTTTTGTTTTCAGAGGACTCTAAATTTCTAGCTTTTTCTGAATGGACGGCAGATAAAATGCAGATCGTAAAGGTAGTGCACCTAGCCGATATGAGCATAAAAACTGATAATAGGCGCAAAAGAGTAGTGGAATTTCTCTCATTTGATGATGGTTTGCTTGAAATTTTAGACTCGCCGATCTTTATGCCTAAAAACTACACACTGGATATCCGCACACTTTTTGACGATAAAATTTAATTCTTGAGCGAGCGCTTTATGTACATTTATCGCAGTTTTTGCAAGGTTAGTGCTCTGCGCTTAAAAGCAAGAACCACAAACTCCAAAGATAGCTCTTGCTCACTTTTTCAAAATAGGGTAGATCAAATTTTAAGTTATATATAAGATAAATACAAATTTCACATTTTTTGAAAAGTGTAAAATTTAACTAATTTTCTTACAAATATTTTTATGTCAAATTTAATGGATAAATTAAAATCATACAAAAGATAAAATCCAAAATAAGCCTATAAATCAATATTTAAATTCATATAAAAGAAAAAATAAGAAAATTAAAATAACAATTTGAAAATTATAGTTTTCAATACAAATATATAAAAAAGCTTGTATTTTACCTTTTAACATATCCATGTAAGTATTATATGCTTTTAAATTATCTTTTCAAAATAAAAGTTATATTTGATTTTTCGAAAACTTACACACATTTAAAAGTAAGTTTTCGAAAATTAGAAGTTTTATAAGATTGTAGATTTTAAGCCAAAAGCTCTTTTGCGATCATACTTATGCGTTTTGCTTCAGCACTTGCTCCAATCTCATCTTTTGCCATTTTCATTACAGCGCCTAAATTTTTGCCAGCTCTTTCAATAATCTTTTTTATTTTCTCTTTAAGCTCTTCATCACTTAGTTGTGCTGGCAAATATGCCTTAATAAGCTCAATCTCGCCCTGCTCTTTTTTAGCCAAATCCTCCCTAGCGCCTTTTATATAAAGCTCAACTGAGTCAGCCCTCTTTTTGATCTCTTTTTGAAGTAGTGGAAGCACGACCTCGTCGGTCATCTCGATCCTTTGATCTACTTCAACTTGCTTAAGTGCTGCATTTAGCGTTCTTAAAGTATCTCTTTTAAACTCATCTTTTGCCTTCATAGCCTCTTTTATATCAGCTAAAATTTGCTCTCTTATACTCATTTCCTCTCCTTTAAATTTTTGAAATATTAACTAAAAATTTGTGATAATTTCTTGAAATTTTCCTTGCAGATAGGCCACCCCAACACCCTCTCTAAGCCCATCGTCAATAACTAAAAATTTTGCTTCTTGCTCGCCTAGAAGCTCCTCTAAAAGTAAGGTTCCAGCGATGAGTGGATACTTTCTGTTTATTCCAACCGCTACGTCAGCGCTTATATCATCCATCTTTAAAAGCTCATCCATAAACCAGGCAAGATCGTCATTTTTAAGCTCAAATCCACTTACTTTTTTTGGATCATAGTTCTCGTAGTTAAGTCCAAGTCGTAACGCTGCGATAGTAGTTGGTACGCCAGAAGTCAGCACGATAAATCTATTTCTTAAGCTATTTAAAAATTCTTTTGCATCTTTTGTATAAATTTTTGCATTTTCTTGCATTAAATCAAGCGTTTTAAATTTCTCAAAAAATGTAATAATGCCAAATTTAAAGCTCATAAAATTTCCATCTTCGCCGATCTCTGAGCTTGCTCCACCGATGTCAATGACGCTAAAATTTTCATTTATTCCAAGCTTTTTAAAAGCATTTTGAACACCCAAAAATGTAAGTTTTGCTTCTGCTTTGCCACTGATGATATGAAAATTTATGCCAAATTTCTCTCTTATCTCACTAAAAATTTCTTCGCTATTTGACGCCACCCTAAAAGCCTCAGTCGCGACTGCTATGCATTTAAATTTATCAAAATCAAATTTACTTTTAGTCTCCGATATCGCTTCAAAGAGCCTATTTTTAGACTCATCTGCTATCTTGCCACTTTCATTTAGCCCTCTAGCAGCTCCCACTATCTTTTCATAAATTTGCTCATTACTAAAGCCATTTTGCTTTTTTTTGACAAGTGCTACACGAAATGTGTTTGAGCCAAGATCGATCGCTATAACCAAAATTTTATCCTTAAAAATTTTTGCAGATTCTAACATATGATAATTTAGTATCATTTAAAGTTGAAAAATTCTAAAAACTTTAATATTTTTCAAGATATAATCCCTATCAAAAAACCTTATAAGGGGGCTTGATTGCTTCGAGATAACTTATTGGCATTTGTTATTTTTGCAATTTGTAGCGTTGGATTTTTCGTTTGGGGCTATCAATACATCCCAACAAATAACTACTTTTTATTCTTGATCGCTGGCATGTTTGGTCTTTTTATGGCCTTTAATATCGGTGGAAATGACGTTGCAAATAGCTTTGGCACAAGCGTTGGTGCTAAGACGCTAACACTTAAGCAAGCTCTCATCATCGCAGCTATTTTTGAGCTTAGCGGTGCGATATTTGCAGGATCAGAGGTTACAAATACGATTAGAAACGAGATCGTAAAATTTCCAAGCGATCTAAATCCGATGAAATTTGTCATCATTATGATCTCAGCCCTTCTTAGCTCTGGACTTTGGCTATTTTACGCATCCAAAAAAGGTCTACCAGTCTCGACCACTCACTCGATCGTTGGCGGCATCGTTGGCGCGGGACTTGCTATGGGCTTTATGATAAAAGATCCAGAACCATTTAGCATGGTCTCATGGGGTGAGATTGGCAGGATTGCCGTTAGTTGGGTCATTTCGCCACTGCTTGGCGGCGTGATGTCTTACATAATATTTGGCTACGTAAAAAGTAAGATTATTGAGCCAACACATGAACTTAAAATGAATCTAAAAGCTCTAAAAGCTGAGCGAAAAGCTTATAAAGAAAGCTTCATAAAAGCACTAAAAACAAAGCCGGCCGAGGAGCAAATAGCCACTCTTTCAAAGATCGCAGTTATCGATGAGGACGAGATCGAAACAACTGAATACAGCGAGTACCGCTCAAAAATTCGCATCATGAAAGATGGTGAAAAAGAGATAGATACTTTTAAAGCTATGAAAAAGCATATCCCAATCATCGCTGGATTTGCCGCGATGGTGATCTCGTCAATGATGCTTTTTAAAGGGCTGGAGCATATAAATTTAGCTTTTAGCATCATCCAAACCGTCTGGATCATCTTCGTCATCGGAGCTTTAGCATATCTTGCAAGCCTTGCTATCATAAATGTCATGAGCAAAAACGATAGCGAAAAGAGCATCAATAGAATTTTTTCATGGTTTCAAATTTTTACTGCCTCGTCTTTTGCGTTTTCACACGGCGCAAACGATATCGCAAACGCAGTTGGACCATTTGCAGCTGTGCTTGATGTCCTAAAGACTGGCTCTATAAATGAAAGCTCGCCGATACCTAGCATCGCAATGGTAACATTTGGCATCTCGCTTGTCGTTGGACTTTGGTTTTTAGGCAAAGAGGTGATCACTACTATAGGCTCAAAACTAGCTGAAATTTTACCTACAACTGGCTTTAGCGCGGAGCTTGCCTCAAGTATCGTCATACTTCTAGCTACAAAGCTTGGCATACCAGTTAGCTCGACGCATATCCTAATAGGCGCGGTTTTGGGCATTGGCATCGTAAATAAAAATGCAAACTGGAAAATGGTAAGACCAATCATTCTTGCTTGGCTCATCACGCTTCCAGCAGCTGCTATCTCATCAGCTATATTTTATTTTGCCCTTGCTAAATTTTTAGGTGTTTAGTCATATTTTTAAATAGTTAAACCGCCCTATTTTTTAGATATTTTTTGTATAAATTTTATATGAGAGCTTGGCAAGTTAATCCAACCTGCCAAGTAAATTTGAAGTTATTTTTTCTTAATGATAATCTTCTCGCCATCGCTATCAATGGTGATCTCATCGCCACTTTCAAGCTCATCTTTTAAGATCATATCAGCGATCTTATCTTCAACTAGCTCATAAAGCGCTCTTCTAAGAGGCCTTGCGCCATAAACTATGTCAAAGCCAGCTTTTGCAATAAATTTCTTAGCCTCTTCGCTTAGAACTGCCTTTATGCCGCGGTTGTGAAGAGTTTTTTCAAGCTCTTTAAACATGATCTCAACTATAGAGATTAGACCTTGTTCATTTAGAGGATTAAAGATGATAGTATCATCAAGCCTATTTAAAAACTCAGGTTTAAAGTAGTTTCTAAGCTCGTTTTTAACAGCCACATCACGATCTTCGCCCTTTAGCTCCATTATGAAATTTGAAGCGATGTTTGAAGTTAAAATGATGATAGTGTTTTTAAAATCAACCGTTACACCTTTGTTATCAGTCGCACGCCCGTCATCTAAAATTCCCAAAAGTATGTTAAATACATCTTTGTGGGCCTTTTCAACCTCGTCAAAAAGTATGACTGAGTATGGTCTTCTGCGAACTGCCTCTGTTAGCTGACCGCCCTCATCGTAGCCTACATATCCTGGAGGTGCACCAAGAAGCCTGCTCACACTGTGTTTTTCCATATATTCGCTCATATCAAAGCGAATTAGCGCCTTCTCATCGTCAAACAAAAATTTAGCCAAAGCCTTAGCAGACTGAGTCTTACCAACACCTGTCGGCCCAAGAAATAAAAATGAGCCAATCGGCCTTTGGCCTTCGTTTAGCCCTGCTTTATTTCTCTTAACAGCACGTGCTAATGCGTGTAGTGCGTCATCTTGACCGACTACACTCTCTCTTAAATGTTCTTCGATATGCAAATACTTTTCTTTTTCGCTTGTTAGCATTTTCTTAACTGAAATTCCAGTCCATTTGCTCAAAATTTCAGCCACAAGCTCTTCATCGACTTGATTTTTAAGAAGCACGCCCTCTTTTTTCATACCTTCCCATTTTTCTTCAAGCTCATGTTTATGCTTTTTGGCATCTGCTATTTTGCCGTATTCTATCTCAGCAGCCTTTTGAAGATCGCCATTTCTTTTTGCTATTTCAGCTTGTGATTTTAAGCTATCTATCTCTTTTGTAGCTTTTGAAATTCCGCCAAAAACGGCCTTTTCGTTTTCAAATTTAGTATCAAGCGCTAGCTTTTTCTCGTTCAGGTCAGCTATTTCTTTTTCGATCTCGCCAAGTCTTTCTTTATTTTTATCCGCATCCTCCATCTTTAGAGCTTCTTTTTCTACTTGAAGCGTTACGATCTCGCGTTTTATCTTTGAAAGCTCATATGGTTCGCTCTCTATTTGCATCTTAAGCTCAGCTGCTGCCTCATCTATAAGATCTATCGCCTTATCTGGCAAGAAGCGGTTTGCGATGTAGCGGTCACTTAGCCTTGCAGCGGCAACTAGTGCACTATCTGTTATCGTGATACCATGGTGAACTTCAAGACGCTCTTTTATACCACGTAAAATTTGAAGTGCCTCATTTACGCTTGGCTCTTTAACGTCTATCGGCTGGAAGCGTCTTTGAAGTGCTGCATCTTTTTCAAAGTATTTTCTGTATTCTTTTAATGTCGTAGCACCAACAGCGTGAAGCTCGCCACGTGCAAGAGCTGGTTTTAGAATATTTGCAGCGTCCATTCCGCCCTCGCTCGCACCAGCTCCAACTATGGTGTGAATTTCATCTATAAAAAGTATGATGTTGCCAGCTTTTTTGACCTCATCAATGACAGCTTTTAGCCTATCTTCAAACTCGCCTCTATACTTTGCACCAGCTACGACTGCACTCATATCAAGCGCGATGACACGCTTGTTTGCAAGGCTTGTTGGCACATCACGAGCCACTATCTTTTGAGCCAAGCCCTCAACGATGGCTGTCTTACCAACGCCTGGCTCACCGAGCAAGATAGGGTTGTTTTTGCTCTTTCTTATTAAAATTTGCATCATTCTAGTGATCTCTTCATCACGGCCGATGACTGGATCAAGCTCTTTATTTAGTGCTTTTTGCGTTAGATCGATACCAAATTTCTCTAAACTATCAAGCGTATCATCGCCAGTTTGGCTATCTATCTTTTTACCACCTCTTATGCTCTCAAGGTTCTTTTTGATCTCCAAGATGTCACAAAATTTACTTAAAATTTGTTTGATCTCACTAAGCTCAAGAGATGAAATGATCCATGTATCAACAGCTATGTAGCTATCGCCCATGCTTACCATCAAAGCTTTTGCATTTTCGAGAGAATTTATAAGCTCTCTTGAAACTGAAACGTTATCTTTTGTAACATTTGAGCTACTTGGGAGTGACGAGATCTTGCTTTTTATCTCAAGTTCGACTGCGTCTTTGCTTATGTTCATCTTATTAAATACTTGATTTAAAATAGAATTGCTATCAGCGAGCAAAGCCCAAAAGACGTGAAGTGGCACAACTTGTGGATTTTTAGAAAAGATCGCTAAACTAATACCTTTTTCAAGAGTTTCTTGCATCTGAGCTGTTAAATTTTCTGTTATATCAGCCATTAAATCTCCTTGGGTTATTTTATATGGTTGCCATTATATAACTTTAGTCTTATATTGTCAAGTATTTTTATAATGCTTGTCACTCTTTTTATTTAATTGCTAAAATTTGCTGTTATAAATTTGTATCAAAAACTATCCAAAAGCAAAAATATAAGCTTAAATTTATACTTTTTTTAGCCAAAAGCTAATAGAATTGAGCCAAAAATTATAGGAGAAATTTTGAATAAATTTAGTAGATTTTTTGCACTAAAAATTACAGGTGCTTTGCTTATCTCAAATGTAGCAGTGAATGCACTTTTTGCAAAGAGTGAAGACGAAGCAAGTGCGAAGCTTGAAGCACTTTCAAAGCTTACAAAAACAATTTCAACCGTTGAAAAATACTATGTTGATGATATTAAATTTAAAGAGATCATTGATAAAGCCATAGCAGGGTTAATGCAAAATTTAGATGCCCACTCAAGCTTTTTAAATGAAAAAGCTTACAAAGATATGCAGGTGCAAACAAGTGGAGAATTTGGTGGCCTTGGCATAACAGTTGGCATGAAAGATAGCGCACTAACCGTTATTTCACCGATAGAAGATACCCCAGCTGATAAAGCAGGTATAAAATCAGGCGACATTATCTTAAGGATAGATGGGAACTCAACTATCGGCACAACGATAGATGAAGCTGTAAATAAAATGCGTGGCAAGCCAAAAACTCCAATAACTATCACAATTTTGCGAAAAGGTGAGCAAAAACCATTTGATGTAAAGATCATAAGAGATCTAATAAAGGTTGAGTCTGTCTATGCAAAAATGATAGAAAATGACAACATTCTTTATGTGCGTGTCACAAATTTTGATAAAAATGTTGTTACAAAGGTAAAAGAAGCAATCAAAGAATATCCAAAAGCAAGTGGCATCATACTTGATCTTAGAAACAATCCTGGCGGACTTTTAAATCAAGCTGTTGATCTAGTTGATCTTTTTGTAGATAACGGCGTCATCGTCTCTCAAAAAGGTCGCGACGCATCTGAAAATGTAGAGTATAAAGCAAGTGCTAGTAAAACTCTTTCAAAATTACCGCTTGTTGCACTAGTAAATGGCGGAAGTGCAAGTGCTAGCGAGATCGTAAGTGGCTCACTTCAAGACCATAAACGTGCTGTAATAATCGGCGAAAATACCTTTGGTAAAGGAAGCGTTCAAGTAATCCTTCCGATAGATGACACCGAAGCATTAAGACTAACCATCGCAAGATATTACTTACCAAGTGGCAGAACTATCCAAGCAGTTGGCGTAACACCTGATGTAGTCGTACATCCTGGCAAAGTGCCACAAAGTGACGATAGTGCGTTTAGCATCAAAGAGAGTGAGCTAAAAGCACACCTAAAAAGCGAACTAAATAAGATAAATCCTACAAGTGAGGGCAATAAAACTGAAGCAAAAGATGATAAAAAGATAATCACGCAAAAAAAAGTTGATGAAGATATTCAATTAAAAACGGCAATTGACACGATCAAAATTTTAAAAATAAAACAATAAATTAGAAGGAGATCTCCATGCAAAAAAGAGAGCTTATTTACGAGGGAAAAGGTAAAAAAATGTATGCCACAGACGATGCAAATCTGCTTGTGGCTGAATTTAAAGACGATCTAACAGCATTTGATGCTCAAAAAAGAGGCAACGAAGCTGGTAAAGGCGCATTAAATAATAAAATTTCAACACAGCTTTTTAAGCTTTTAGAGAGTAAAGGCATCGTGACTGACCTAGTTGAGACTATTAGCGACACTGAACAAGTAGTCAAAAAATGCGAGATCATACCTCTTGAAGTTGTTGTTAGAAATATCGCAACTGGTTCACTTAGCAAAAGACTTGGCATAAAAGAAGGCACGGTTTTACCTTTTACACTTGTTGAGTTTTACTACAAAAACGACGATTTGCACGATCCATTAGTAACAGATGAGCACTGCATCATCATGGGATTAGTAAAGAGCGAAAAAGATCTTCAAACTCTAAGACACACAGCAAGAGAGATCAACTCTATATTATTTAAATTTTTTGCCGAAAGAGACCTAAAACTAGTTGATTTTAAAATAGAATTTGGTATCGACAAAGACGGTAATATCATTCTAGCTGATGAAATAAGCCCTGATAGTTGTAGATTCTGGGATGCTAAAACCAATGAAAAACTTGACAAAGATAGATTTAGACAAGATCTTGGTAGCGTAAAAGTTGCTTATGAAGAAGTTTTAAGAAGAATTTTATCATAAGGACAAAGATGAAAGCTGTTGTAAATATAGCACTAAGAAGTGGGGTCCTTGACCCTGCTGGCAAAGCAGTGGAGCATGCTTTAAATTCTCTTGGATTTAGCGGTGTATCAAATGTCAGAATAGGCAAACAAATCGTTTTAGATATCGATGAGAGCGATAAAAACAAAGCAAATGAGCAGCTAAAAGTGATGTGTGAAGAGCTTCTGGCAAACACCGTCATCGAAGACTACGAGATCGTGCTATGAAAGTAGCGATCATACTTTTTCCTGGCACAAACTGCGAAGATGACACAGCTCACGCTTTTAAGCTACTTGGTTGCCAAACGCAGATCATCTGGCACAAAGAAGACAAGATCGATGCTGATCTAGTCGTTTTGCCTGGTGGTTTTAGCTATGGCGACTATCTAAGAACGGCTGCGATAGCTAAATTTAGCCCAGCAATGCAGGCTGTAAAAGAGCATGCAAAAAAAGGCGGCTATATCTTAGGAATTTGCAATGGTTTTCAGATGCTGCTTGAGCTTGGACTCTTAAAGGGTGCTATGAGAAGAAATGAAAATTTAAATTTCGTCTCAAAATATCACCACCTAAAGGTAATCTCAAATAACAATAAATTCTTAGCAAATTTAGCCAAAAATGAAGTAGTTAATATCCCTATTGCTCACGGCGAGGGTAACTATTATACTGATGAAAACACTCTAAAAGGCCTTTACGACAACGATCAAGTATTACTAAAATACTGTGATGCCAAAGGTAACGAAACAAATCCAAACGGCTCAGTCGACAATATAGCTGGAATTTGCGATGAGAGCAAAAAGATTTTTGGTCTTATGCCTCACCCAGAGCGTGCTTGTGAGAAAATTTTAGGTACAGATGATGGCATGAAGATGTTAAAAGGGCTAGTTTGGTAAAACATTTTCTTTTTATTTCCCTACTCGTACTAAATTTATTTGCTGTAAATACCGACGAAGTAAGCGTTTTTGATATGATGGACGAAGCTAGGGAGGATAAATTTGTAAACAGCCCTACTTCAAATCCAAAAACTCAAAAACCGCCAAAAGAACAAGATTTTTCAAGAAAATTTGTGTCACCACAGCCAGAGCGTATCACTCCAGAACAGATGCGAAACATCGTGCCAACAAACGAGCCAGATATTAGCGTCCCAGACAATCAAGTATATGATAAGATTAAAGTAAAAGAGCTTCTTTTAAAAGCCACAAATGTACCAAAAAATGTTGTTATAGGAGAAATTTTTAGTGTTGAGATAGTGGCTGATACACAAAATGACTTTGAGTTTGAGTTTGAGACACAGCTTGATGAAACAAATATAAAATGGCTAAATAAGAAAAATTTTCAATGGGTAAAAAGCGAAGACAACAAATATGTAGGTACTTTTTATCTTGAGGCAACAAGCATTGACGCAAAGACTTTAAAAGTTAGCTTAATCCTAAAAAGAAATGGCGAAAACTATCAAAGCTCAAGTATAAATATCTTCTTGCCAAAGTTAAAAGAGCTTAGAAGCGATGAGAACTACAACCATATCGTGGCTGATAATCTTGAAGTTAAGAAATTTAAGACAACAAAATTTGATGATATAAACAATATCATGGTTGTAGAAATTTATGGCAACAACGTAGATCTAAGTGCTTTTAATATTGAAAATAAGACAATTTTAAAGCAAGGCGTAGATACTATAAATGGCGATTTTAACTCACAAAGTGCATATTATTTTGCAGTATTTAAGCCAAATAAAAAATCGCTTGACTTTAACTATTACAACCTAAAAAAGGCCAAATTTGAAAGCTTTTCTTTGCCAGTGAGTGTTGAAGATGACGATGTCAGCACACAAATCGGACTAAACCCAAAACAAAGCGAGTTTAGCACCTATAAAGATGTCATGATCTACTCTTGTGCGGTAATTTTTATATTATTAGCTATTTGGCGCAGAAGGCTTAGCTACTTTTTTGTGGCGGCTGTTTTTATTGCACTTGGAATTTACACCTACAACCCTTTTGGCAAAGCAGTGCTTAAGCCAGATGTGAGCGTCACTATCCTTCCAACTAAAAATTCAACTGTTTTTTACACATCTCGTAAAAATGAAAATGTTGAAATTTTAGATACAAAAGACGACTACTCAAAAATTTTATTTGCGGACGGTAAAATCGGCTGGGTAAAAAAGGATAATCTTGTCAAAAATTAGAGCTTTATTTTTTGCTATTGAGTTTGTTATCAGCGTTGTTCTAGTCGTCTTTTTTATGTGGCTATTTAATGATAAAAATAGAGCCATAAGAAAATTTTGGGGAAGATCACAAAGGTTTTTTGGTGGATATAAACTTGAAGTGATAGGTAATTTTAGTGATGAGGCAAATATCTTACTCATAAACCATCAAAGTATGCTTGACATTATTGTACTTGAAGAGGTTCATCCAAAAAATCTTTGCTGGATAGCAAAGGCACAAATCGGCAAAATTCCTATAATTGGTAAAATTTTGAGCCTGCCAAAAATGATAGCAGTTGAGCGTGAGAATAAGCACTCTTTAATAAAACTTTTAAAAGAAGCTAAAGATAGAGTTGAAAACGGTCGTGTTTTGGCTATTTTTCCAGAAGGAACAAGATCGCAAACTAACAAGCTTTTACCATTTAAAGGTGGAGCTAAAATGCTTGTAGAAAAGCTAAATTTAAAGGTTCAACCTATCGTAATCGTAGGAAGCGATGCTATGAAAGTGAAAGAATTTAGCTTTAAAAAAGCGGATATCAAGCTCTTTTGCCTTGACTTAGTCGATACTTCAAAAGACAACTGGCTAGAGGCGACTAGAGAGAGTATGCAAAAAGTCCTAGACAAAAATAGAAAATAAATTTGGCTTTGCAAATTTACAAAGCCCCTCCTGCTCTATATCATTATCTATAAAAATTTGACTTTATACTAGAAATTTTTATCAATAAATTTAAAAAGGTCTAGCGGGAGCTAGACCTAAAAATATTAGCTTAAGAGGTAAGCTTTCAAGTCCTAAAGACACTAAGTTTTGAATTTAATGCATCTGTCATCTTGTTTAGATGTTCTGCTGCTGAAGCTATCTCTTCGACACTTCTAGCATTTTCAGATGAAATTTGGTTGATATTTGAGATGCCTTCCATGATCTCATTTACATTTTTGCCAGTTGAGATGTAGTCTTGCATAGTCTTATCAGACATTACTATGGCATTATTCATTGTCTCACTCATAACATTTATAGTTTTTTCAACGTCGCTTGCCACGTGAGTTAACTCTTGGATCTGTTTAGAATTGATACCCATTTGCTCGCTGCTATCATTGATCGCTTGAACGATGACATTGATAGTTGCATTTATCTCAGTTAAGCTCTTTTGAGTCCTCTCAGCTAGCTGTCTAACTTCATCAGCAACAACGGCAAAGCCACGTCCATGCTCACCTGCTCTTGCAGCCTCAATAGCGGCATTAAGTGCAAGTAAATTTGTCTGATCAGCTATATCATTGATAACAACAAGGACTGATTTTACCTGCTCGGCATCACGGCTAAGCTGATCGATCTTATCAGCCATTTGATTTTCTACATTAGCAGAATCAATAATCTGCGCTGATAGCGATCTTATAGCTTCAGTTGCCGTTTTTATATGTGTGCTAGCCTTTTGAAGGTCATCTTTGCCAGCTTGAGCTACTGCTAAAGATTCTTTCATATTTTCTTGCATTACTTTACATCTTTGATTTGTCTCTTCCACTATTTCGGTTGATTTTTCTACACGTTTGCCTGTTTGTAGAGATGTAGAACTAAGCTCATTTGCAACAGAGCTATTTTCGCTTGAAAGGTGCTTTGTATCACTTATTAGTATTCTTATTCTTTCAATAAAATCATTTATATCTTTACTTATTTTAGCTATTTCATCTTTACCATAAATAGGAATTTTAATTGTAAAATCAGATGTTATCGCATTTAAATTTGTTCCTAGTCTATCGATAGGACTTGCAACCATCTTTTTAAGTAAGAGCATCGAAACAGCTATCAAAAGTAAGGTAACTATGACGCTTGCTATGATGAAATTTTTACTAACTACTTTTAGTGGTGTTAAAAAATCATCAGTAACAGCTGAACCTAAAACCATCCAGTCTAGTTTATCAAATGACTCAAAAGCAACTATGCAGTCAACCCCATCAATTATAATAGGCTCAATACCCTTTCCTTTTTTAACAATATTATCCATAGTAGTTTTTAATTCGCTACTTAGCTCTTGATTTGCCTTGGTTGGATGAAAGTCAAATTTACCAGTTTTAGTATTGTAAAGAGAAAAATATCCATGCTTACCAAGTTTCATCTCAGAAAAAGTCTTTTTCATATTGTTTAATCCCTCGGTAGGATCATAACCAACAAATAAAATTCCTATTACCTCGTTATTTTCAATAATAGGATCATAAATGCTCATATAGTTGCGTCCAAATAAATTTACAACGCCTATATACCTCTCTTTATTCATGATATTTTTATAGGCTTGACCGTTTTTGTCAATCATCGTACCAACAGCTCTACTACCATCAGCCTTCGTCACCGATGTACTAACTCTTAAAAAATTATCACCCGATTTTGCAAAAATGGTTGAAATTCCGCCTTTTGTAGCTTTATTAAATTTATCCAGAATATCGTAGTTATTGTTTAAAATACCATTTTGAGATATTAGATCTATCGCTTCGTATTTATCAGTCTTGCTCATCTGGTGATTAGTTGAAATTTTTCCAATCATCTCTTTAAAAACACTCATTATTAGCTCTGTACTACTTACATTATCTTTTTCAAATAATTTAACCGTATTCATAGCAAGCTGGACGTTTTGTTCTACTGTTGTAAGCACACCATCTTTTATCTCGCGCTCTAAAATATTTGATGTATATACAACAAAACATGTCATAGATACTGCCAAAACCGTAGCAATCGTTGCTGAAACTTTTACCAAAATGCTTCGTAAATTCATTTTGTCTCCTTTTTCTAAAAATTTTCGCCTTGATTATAGCACTATTTTAAATAAACTTTATACAAGAATGCATAATTAATAACAATTAATAAATTATCATTATTATTTTATTCATAAACTATAACTTTTTTGAAATCATTTTAAAAAATTAATTTAAAAACCTTGATAGTAATACTATCAAGGTTAAGTATATTTTTATCACTTTGTGTTATAATCTGCCAAAAATTTTAAAACAAGGAAAAGAAAAATGGCAGATAAATTTGAATTTCAAACCGAGGTCAATGACCTTTTAAATTTGATGATCCACTCTCTTTACTCAAACAAAGAGATATTTTTAAGAGAGCTCATCTCAAACTCAAACGACGCACTTGATAAGCTAAACTACCTTTGCTTGACTGATGAAAAGTATAAAAGTCTAAGCTACACTCCAAGGATCGACATCAAAGTAGATGATAAAGCTAAGACTTTAACCATTAGCGACAATGGTATCGGTATGGATAAGGATGAACTCATCGCAAATTTAGGCACGATAGCAAGAAGCGGCACAAAAGGTTTTATGAAAAATTTAAGTGGCGATGCTAAAAAAGATAGCTCACTGATCGGTCAGTTTGGTGTTGGCTTTTACTCAGCATTTATGGTGGCAAGTAAGATCGAAGTCATAAGCAAACGAGCACTTAGCGACAAAGCCTACAAATGGACATCTGATGCAAAAAACTATGAGATCGAAGATGCCCAAAAAGAGAGCTTTGGAACGGACATCATCTTACATTTAAATGACGATGAGTTTGCAAATTCTTGGCGTATCGAAGAGATAGTCAAGAAGTATTCAAATCACATTCCTTATCCTATATTTATGGATAAACAAAGCTATGTCGCTCCAAAAGAAGGCGAAAAAGAGGGGACTTATGAGACTAAAAACGAGCAAATAAACAAGGCAAATGCGCTTTGGAGGCTAAATAAAGCCAGCCTAAAAGAGCAAGATTACAACGACTTTTATAAGCAAATTTCTCACGATAGCAGCGATCCGCTCCTTTACATCCACACAAAAGCTGAGGGTAAGATTGAGTACTCAACTCTATTTTATGTGCCAAGTACCGAGCCGTTTGATCTATTTAGGGTTGATTATCAAAGTGGCGTAAAGCTCTATGTAAAAAGAGTTTTTATCACAGATGATGCAAAAGAGCTTTTGCCACCGTATCTTAGATTTATCAAAGGTGTGATCGATGTTGAAGACTTGCCGCTAAACGTTAGTCGCGAAATTTTACAAGAAAATGCGATCATGCGAAGTGTCAAAGAGCAAAGCGTGAAGAAAATTTTAAGCGAGCTTACAAAGCTAAAAGATAACGACCGTGAAAAATACATAAAATTTTACAAACTATTTGGCAAGGTTTTAAAAGAGGGACTTTACGGATTTAACGCTGAAAAAGAGCAAATTTTAGATCTTTGTCTATTTAAAACCTCAAAAAGAGATGGACTTATCAGCCTAAAAGAGTACAAAGAGGCAATGAAAGATGATCAAAAGTCGATCTACTACATCAGTGGCAACAACGAAAATATGCTAAGAAATTCGCCGCTTCTTGAGAGCTTTAAGAAAAACGATATCGAAGTGCTTATTATGGACGAAGAGATCGACACGATCGTAATGCCAATGGTTAATGAATTTGACAAAACACCTCTAAAATCAGTCTCACATGCTGATATAAATGACGAGATCAAAAGCGATGAGAAGGTCGATGAGAGCAAGGTTGCAAACACGCTTGTTAAAATGAAAGAAATTTTAAAAGACGAGGTAAAGGATGTAAGGCTTAGCTCAAGACTATCAAGCTCCGCTGCGGTGCTAATTTATGATAAAAACGATCCTGATTATGCTATGCAAGAGATGCTAAAACAAATGGGACAAGGTGCAAACGCTCCAAAAGTTAAACCGATCTTAGAGATCAATGCTGACCATGAAATTTTTGCAAAACTAGAGAAAAATGAGGCTATGATTTACGACATCGCACCTTTGCTTCTTGATATGGCAAGGCTAAATGAGGGCATGAGCCTAGAAAATCCTGCTAAATTTTCAGAGCTATTAACGAAAGTCATGTTAAAAGCTATCTAAATTTATAAAGCCCAAGAGAAATTTTGGGCTTTAACCTACTTCTATAAATTTAAATTTCTTATAATAAATCGACCTGTACACCATCTTGGATCTCAAGAAAGACGGTGTGTCTTGTGTTTATTGTATTTCCATTGATGGTTTCTTGGCGATTAAATGTCGCTTTATATACTTGATTTACTGCGTCACCCTCGCTTGTGACATCTACTTTGTTATATATGTCACCTACAACACTATGTTTTCTATTTAGCGTAGCAACATCAGCTTTTGTAGCTTTTACAAAGTCATGTGTGAGCTGTACCAGGTCTTTGCTGTCGCCTATTATCTTTAGCACTGTATTTACGCTCTCACTAGCTACACTATTGCTTGCATCCCTTGTGTTTCTACTATCAATAATATCAAAGACACCATCTGGGCTAAATTTTATAGATACCGCCTGATCAGCACTTCCTAGCTGGATCTTTTCAAAGTTATTTATCTTTTTAACGTTATCTAAATTTGAAAAATCCACATCATCAACGACTATCAGAGTGTCCACGCCGCCTCTGCCATCTATCATTCTACCCTTACTATAAACAAAGGCATCGTCTAGGTTGCCACCTTTTATATCACCCTCTTGTCTTAGATATACTAGATCGCCAAAATTTGATTCACCGTATTTACTAGCGTCACTTAGCTCGTAAGAATTTGTAGTCCCTATCTTTTTTAAATGTCCATTTTGAATAAGTGCTTCAACGTAATTATTACTAAAGAGATGCGTGCCGCTACCTTGTGCTCCAACTAGCATAGATGAAGGATATGGATCTTGAGGGCCATAAGTGTTTGCTACACTTTTTGGAAGCATATATAAAGATAAGTTCATCTCACCAGTTCCGTCCATATACTCCATATCAAGTTTATAAAAACCAGCTTTATCAAATGTAAAATCCCTACTCCACCACTGGCCATTTTTACCATATGATGCTTCCGTCGTCGGGTTTATATATGTTGTTGGACTTCCAAATTTTTGTGTCGTTCCATTTATAGTAAGCTCTGCATAGTTATGCAAGTCTGCTGCTCTTACAGAGTATATTCCAGGTGCACTTACATATATCCAGCCATTCATCTTCATAACAAGATCAGAACCAACAGGATTTGACTCACCAAGAGTATAGTTGCCGGGTCTACCTTTTAAAACACCATTTGCAAAGCCTATGTTATCACCAGTGCCAGCAGCAGTATCGACACCATTTCTAAATTTCTTGGGTGCATATGGATTAGACGCATCGTATAAGGCACTATCTCCATGTCTACCAACTCTAGCTAGATCCTCTGCATGCATATTTCCTTGATTAGACAAAGTCTTATAGTGTGTTCCTGAAGCAAACTGCACAACATCATAGGTAGTAGAGGCGCTTGGGGAATAAATTTCCATATAGTCTTTATAGATGGATTTGCCTCCTCTCATACTATAAACACCAGAATTGTTACCAACTCTAGCTCTCCATGACGGATCTACGTAGTTGTAAAACCACATATCAGCATCAAGACCGCTGTTACCAATAAATGTAACAGTACTAATAGATACGTTTCCTGCGGCGTCAGAATTTTTTATAATAAAATTTGCCCCAGTGCTATTGGCTGATAGGGCAAAATTTTCAGAATAGCTATGTGTATTATCAAGAGACGAGCTTTTGTGAACAGAATTTAGCAAATCATAAAGATCAACTTTATTTATGGTATTTTTATTAAGAGTGTTGTTGCCATTTGAGTCGGTTCCGATACTACCTGAAATATCTACACTAGTAACATTAGACGTAGCATTTGGTGTGCCTATCGCATCTGGAGTAGCATCAAGATCGACTCGAACCAAGAGATCATCATCTTTTGTTTCATCACTTTTTAAAACAGTCGCTCTAATATTTGAGTATCTTTTATCTAGCTTTATCCCAAGCGCTTCAAAATCCATATTTACACGCTTGTCCGCACCTACAACTAGATCTATATAGTCTTGTCCGTTTGGTAAAATTTTAGCATTACCATGATCATCTTCAAGAGCTAAACGAAGCTTGGTTCCAGGAGCACGGTCTACACCAAAGACTATATTTGGCTGCTCATCGTTAGTAAGCGAAATATTGTACTCTTTTATAGTTTTGCTCTCATTATCAAAGTTATTTTTCTGAATAACTTTTTCATTATCTCCTGCTCTTAAGTATTTTGCGATATTTATAACTCCTCCATCTATCTGCGTAGCAAGCTTTACATCGTCAATATACTCTAAAATTCCAAAGTCAAATAATCTACCACGGATACCATCGGTCGTCGTAGCCTCGCCAGGTGTTGTAATAGTCGCTCTAACCGGCGTAGAGTGATCCATGGAAATAGGAACGCCTGGTATGCTAAATTTACCATCAACTATTGGAAGTGGTGCTGAGCCATCGCTTGGTATAGCCGTTAGTCCATCATCGCTTATGGTATATTTGACAGTTGTTGTAACAGATGGTATGGTAGGAGTTGATATCGTGACGTTTATGCTGCTTCCTGGTTTTGTATTGTTAGGTAGGTAGATATCAAGATCACTTTGGGTTGACGGCGAGCCTGAAGGAGTTGTGATGCTATCTATTAGTCCATCACCGTCATTATCCCTTGCAAATTGCACCTTTATACTATTATCTAGAGTTATCTTGTCTGTGACTGGGGCTGCTTTGTTGCCAGCTTTGTCAGTAAATGTAGTTGTAAAATTTGTAGTAAGCCCATAAAGTCTTGTGGTGGTCTCTATCGTACCATTATTTACGCTAATAGGCACGCCATCATCTCTTGTCGCACTATATACACCAGATGCGTTTTGAGAAATTTTAATAGTAATCTTATCTGTTTTGCCGTCACTTCCTATGATATCTATCTCAAATTTATCACCATCTCTTGTATCATTTGGAATTTTTATCTTTATAGATGTTTTTACGCCATCAGGGCTAAAGCCACTCTCCTTGCTAGTTAGAATGCCGTCTTTATCGCCATCTTTTACAAACTGCACATGTGGGGATTTGATAGGCGCAACTATGTCACTTGAAATTTCGCTCACACTTGAAGCCTTTGGAGTGCCAGTAGTTCCGTCAATGATCGTCGTACTTAGCCTTTTTCTGCTTGGATCGCTCGAGTTTGTTGGATCAGTGATTGTGATCTTGCCATTTTCGATAGGAATGATCTCTGTACCACCATCAAGTGTAGCACTAAGTCCGTCAGGTGCGATAGTATATGTCTTTGTCACACTTGTTGGCGTGCTAGCTGGATCATCAACTTTTATACGGATCTTATCGCCAACTACGGCATTGTTTGGTATATAAATATCTATCGATAAGGCCGTACCACCACTTTTTGTAAGCTCCGCTAAATTTATAATCCCATCTTTATTATCATCAAGAGTAAAAA
This sequence comes from Campylobacteraceae bacterium, assembly GCA_902387145.1. Classification (GTDB taxonomy): domain Bacteria; phylum Campylobacterota; class Campylobacteria; order Campylobacterales; family Campylobacteraceae; genus Campylobacter_A. The sequence goes on from CABMKY010000001.1 coordinate 747,860, forward strand.
CAGCGATTGGATCGTTGTTGTTTGCTATGGTTATGGTTTCAGTTGCACCTGGATTGCCCGACTTGCTTATCATTTGAATATTTACATTTGTTGGAGTTGAAGATGAAATTTTAACCGCATTTGCTACGTTAAAACCGATATTTCCGCCACTCTCGCTTGTAAGCGGATAGCTCTCACCACTCTCTTTATCTATAAGCGTGTTTTGTGATGTTTTAACCAGCACTTTTTCATGTAAAGTTCCGTCAGGATCGGTAGTCGTTAGCTTTATCCTATCGCCTATTTTCATATTTGGCGACAAGATGATCTTGGCATCATCACTTGGTGCACTAACTGCTGGATTAAAGCTATTTTCGCTTGCGTCTATGACACCATCGCCGTTTAAATCTTTTCCCAAAACGACCTTTTTGAAGCCAAGAGTCGGAGTGATTGTATCAACACTTGCAGCTACCTTTGCCACAGATGAGCTAGTACCATTTTCCAGAGTGATACTAGAATTTACACTAAATGTAGCATTTGGAGTGACAGCGACACTTGGAATGATAAATTCTTTTTGCTCTGGGTTTGTGGCATTTGACGAAATAGGTAAAATTTCACTTGGATTATTTATATTTATCACGCTTGTGCCAGCTTGATCAACCTTATAAACAAGCATGGTCTTTACACCGTTATTTACGACTTCCAATGTCACTTTGTCGTTTGGTTTAAAATCATTATTAAAAGTAACCGCCATGCCAGTATGATTTGCATCGCCGCCTGCTTCTGCAATATTTATATAGCCGTCGCCATCAATGTCTTTTAAAATTCTAACACTTGGTGCCGCAATAACCGGAGCACTCTCTTTTTGCTCTACCGCTGATGCTCCACCGATAGAACCAAGCGGTAGCACTGACTCTTTTGATAAAACAGGTAACATCAATGCACCACCGTTAACACTAATAATATTTGAGATATGACCTTGCATATCAAAGTTTAAACCATTTATGCTTGCGAAACTACTGCTGTGGCTCGAGCCATGAGAACTATGGCTTGCGTTGTGAGAGTTATCATCTTCGCCTTTGTTTTTTGTTTCTTCATTCTCACTAAGAAATTTTCTCTTATCTTCTTCTATCTGTGCTTCGCTACCTTGCGTGTTAAAATTTACCTTTGATAGCTCTTTTGTGATGACGATAGTTTGGGGCTCAAGTAGCGCAATAGGCGAAGCGTGATAGAAATTTATAACGACTGTATCACCGCTGCTTTGTGTTATGATCTCGTCGCCTAAAAATATCTCATCTCCCTGTTTTAGTGCGATCAACTTTCCATTGCGTTTTACAAATACTTTTCCACTTATTTTTGCGACTATACCAACGTTTTGCATATTTAGTCCTTTAAATTTAATAATCAATCCATTTAAAATTTCACGCGATTATAGCTAAAAAATATTTTATATAAATAAAAGAATTTACATAATAAATTTTATTATTTTTGACCCTTTTTTTACATTTAAAAATAAATTAATTTTTTATAAAATACCAAAAATTCGCTCTCGGTTTTTAGTAGAAGAAAAAAATCAAATTTTTATAAAATTTATAATAAGCGAGTTTTAACTGTATAAAGTAAATTTTAAAACAATTATGTTATTAAAATATATCTATTTTTGATAACTAGAACAATAAATTTAAAAAATCCCACGCCTAAAAAGCGTGGGAAAAATTTATGCTATTTTACTAGCATCAACGATATTTAGATCAAGTCCAAGATCCTTAACAGATAGTCCGAGTGCAAGACCTACAAGCTGAGATAGGTGGATGATAGGCTTTCTCACATTTGAGTGGTTCTCATCTTGATATCTCTCTTGGTAGATGTCAAGTTGCATTTGACAAAGTGGGCATGGTGTGACAACTACGTCAGCGCCGTTTTCATCAGCATTATTTACGATCTGGCTTGACATTTTTCTTACAGATGTGCCAGCTGGATAGCTAGCGTGGAAACCGCAGCAGTCAAGTCTTTTCTCAAATGGTACAATAGTAGCACCAAGTGCACCTACAACGGTTTCAAAGCTCTTTGGATTGACTGAGCTTTCTCTATTGTGCAGATCTTTTTCAGGTCTTAGGCTGTGGCAGCCATAAAATAGCGCTACTTTTAGCCCACTAAGTGGTTTAACAACCTTTGCTCTTAGCGTTTCTACGTTTTGATAAAGTACCCAAAGAAGGCTTGTGATCTCAGTTGAGCCATTATATTTCATATTGCCCTCAGCCAAGAAAGTATTTATACGATCCTTTGCACCCTTATCAAGCGTAGTTTTAGCTCTTGTTAAAGTTAGCATACAGGTTGAGCATGTCGTAAGCATAGGCATATTCATCTGCTCTGCAAGCGCTATGTTTCTAGCGTTTGCTACAAGCGTAGCGATAGGATCCACATCTTGTGCTTGTTGGGCACCACAGCAGCTCCAGCCCTTTATCTCGTGAAGCTTCCAGCCAAGTATCGGAGCGATAGCCTCAAGCGACATCTTAGCCTCTTTAGCTGCTTGAGAGAGTACGCATCCTGGGAAAAAAGCGAATTCGTTTTGCATAGTTACTCCTTACTAGCAGCTTTGCGAGCCGCATTTATCATTTTTACCAGATCATCATGTCCTTCAATATCCTCTTCGCCAAAGATATGAAGCGGATTCATCTTGCCTGCAAGCATTAAATTTGCAGCGATATCCATTTTGCCCATATTTCTAAACACTCCCTCAGAGCGAAGTGCAAGCTTGATCTCATTTAGTCTGCCTGAGCCATCAACTAGATCGGTTAAGAACGCCTCAGCGTGATCTGGTCCCATACCATCATCAAAGCCTTTTTGTATAGCCATAATGCGAAGATCAGTTATATCTTTGCATGCACTTATGCCTTTTGGACAGCGATCAGCGCACTCTTGGCACTTTACACACATCCAAAGACCATTATCTATAGCTGGTTTTAGGTGCGGCATAGGATCTTTACTACGTGAGTCAAATGCCGCTCTATAAGCATGAACAAATACAAATGGCTGCATATAATCGCTCGCGTCTGCTTCAAGTTTATTACACTCACTAGCACACGCTCCACAAAGTATGCAGTCCCATTCAAGCGCTACTTTTTCGTACTCTTTTTGACTTTGCTTACAGCCTTTTTCTGCGCTAAATTCTGACTTAGCTGTGATGCTAGGCCTAATCTTGCGTAAATTTTCGATACTTGGCTCCCAATCAACCATAAGATCAGAGATGACCCTGAAATTTCCAAGTGGAGAAATTCTTATGCTCTCTGGATTGTCATACTCAGCCAAAAGCTCGTTCATCTTTGTATCGCAAGCTAGATATGAGTGGCCATTTACTCTAACAGCACACGCACCACATATCGCTGAGCGGCAAGATGCTGTGAAATTTAACGTCGCATCCTTTTTTTGTTTGATATCAAGAAGTACTGTTAAAAGAGTTTTGCCTTTGATCTCTTCATTTGTTAGTTCATAAGTTGATTCATATTTTTTAGTTCCGTCAAAGCGGTCGATAATAATTTTCATCCTAGCTCCTTACTCTGGCTTCTTGCCGTCAAGTGAAAATATGCCTGTCACAACGTCTTTGTAGCTAAGTTCAAGCTTGCCGTCTTTTAGTGTGACTATACTGTGTTTTAAGAAATTTACATCATCTCTTTTTGGATAGTCCTCTCTTGTGTGAGCGCCACGGCTCTCAAGACGATTTTGCGCTGCAAGACATGCTGCACGAGAAAGAAGTATAAGGTTGCCAAGCTCGACATAGTCTGTAAAGGCAGTATTCATAACTGGATTTTTATTTGGCACTTTTATGGTGTCGTATTTTGCTTGGATAGCTTCAAGGTTTTTAGAGAGCTGATCTAGCTTGTCGCCTGTTCTAAAAATTCCCATTAAATCCCAGTTGTTTTTACCAAGCTCCTCGCGAAGCGCATACATGTCGTTCACGCCACCCTCACCTGTTGCTATGGCTTTAAATTTATCTTGCCACATTTTTGCTAGCTCAGAAGTTTTCTTTCCGCTTGCAAATTTTGCATTTTGAGCGTAAGTGCCAGCACCTTTGCCAGCTAGATCGCCTGTTACAACTGCGTCAGTTAAGCTATTTCCACCAAGGCGGTTTGCGCCATGGATAGATACACATGAGGCCTCACCACCTACATAAATTCCAGGGATTTTTGTGCTCATATCATCAAATTTTGCTACCTCTATGCCACCCATTGAGTAGTGAGCTGTTGGGCGGATAGGCACTGGTTGCTCGATTAGATCGATATTTTGGAAAAGCATGGCTGTGTGGCGAATTTTTGGAAGCTTTTTCATAATGGTATCTTTGCCAAGGTGGCGAACGTCACAAAGTACATAAGCGCTCATACCCTCGCCAAAGCCTCTACCCTCGCGAATTTCTGTCTCGATCGCACGAGCGACGACATCACGAGGAGCTAGCTCCATCTTTTCGTGATAGTTTTTCATAAAGCGCTCGCCCTTGTTGTTTAACAAGTATCCACCTTCACCGCGAGCAGCTTCTGTGATTAGTGTGCCCCCATTTTGAACGCCAGTTGGGTGAAACTGAAGCATCTCAGGGTCTTCAAAGCCAAGACCAGCACGAAGAGCTACTGCGATGCCGTCGCCTGTTGCTATAAATGGAACTGAAGTGCGGTTATAGAAAATTCTAGTGTAGCCACCAGTTGCGATGACAAGTGACTTGCAAAGAACTGGGTAAATTTGACCATCTTGAATGTTGCGAAGAACGACGCCTTCAATCTTGCCATCCTCAAGACCGATCTCAAGTAGCTCATGATCCATTAGAAATTTAACGCCAGCTGTGATAGCGTCGTCAAGACAGGCGTGCATCAAAACGTGACCAGTTTTATCAGCTGCGTAGTTACAGCGTTTTTTGCTAGCGCCACCCATGAAGCGAAACGCAACATCACCATTATCTTTACGGGACACGTCGCCATTATCTATACGAGAAAAGAGCATGCCATTGTGGTCTAGCTCGTGGATAACTGCGCCTGCTGCCTCGCAAAATTTCACAACTGCATCTTGATCGGCAAGATAAGCCGCACCTTTAACTGTGTCATAAGCGTGAAGCTTGAAGCTATCACCATTACTAAAGTCGGTAACGCCGTTTATTCCACCCTCTGCCATACAGGTCGCATTACGTGATGGCATCATCTTTGTAGCAACAACGACGGTTGAGTTTGGATATTGCTTGCGAACGGCTGTTGCTGCACGAAGTCCGGCACCACCAGAACCGATTATTAGCACATCAACAGATGGTAAGCCATTTTCATTGCCTTTTGGCAACTCACCAGCAAAAACATTGGTCGCACCAGCTGTTGTAGCTAGCGCACCTACGCTGATACAGGCACTTTGTAGAAATTCTCTTCTGGTAAATTTTTCACTCATTGATAACTTCCTATCTTAGTAAATTTTTAGCGTTTAAAACGCACCGCCAGTTCATTTCTTAATATTTTTTAAAACAACTACATTAATTAAATAATTAATAATGAAACATTACATTAAATTTACTTAAAAGAAACATAAAGATTTATTTTAGATTAAGAAATGAGAGCTGATATTAAAATCAAAAAAGGATAAAATGGGCTTTTTTGAGGCGGTTTATATAAATTTAGTGGTAGAAAATTTATAAGATGTATAAAAATTCTACCGATTTGAAGTTTGTTTTTGTTTTTTGAGTTTTTAAGCTTTAAAAGCTATTTTTTAGGATATTAGAAAGATAAATTTACTTTTATACTTAAATAAATATATTAAATATAATAAATAACCTTATTTTTGTCCTATTATCAAAATCCACCCTTTGGGTGCAAAATTTCTTTTAGCTCGCTATCACTTAGCTTGTAGTTATAAAATCTCTCGTAAAACTCTTTTGTTTTTTGCTCTAAATTTAGATCACTAAATTGCTCTGGGTAAAATGTCTTAGCCAGCCAAAGCGGATAGAGCGCACCCTCAGCACTTCTTACGCTCCAAAGATAAACGCCACTTGGCACTACAAAAATTTCTCCATTTTGCACAGCTTTTAGCTTAGCAAATGATGCGTTTTTAGCAATAGCATCGGCACTTTTTTGTGAATTTGTTATGATGATATCTGGGTTAAAGATGATGACTTGCTCTTCGTTTATCGCTTTTGAAATTTTAAAATCCCCATCGCTTAGCTCTGAGCTTAAATTTATGCCGTCAGCCACGCTAATATACTCTGCGCCGATATCTTTTGAGCTAATGGTGCTAAAGTTTCCTGAGTTGTAGTTAAGCACCAAAACTCTCTTTTTTGGCGTTAAATTTGCTGTTTTTTGGCTTACAAATTTTATGTTGTCGTTAAAATAGTCATTAAACTCACGTGCCCCTTTTACGCTCTTTTTGCCCCAAATTTCAGCGATCTTGCTAAAGCTATCTTGTATCTCTTTGATACTTTGAAATTTATCTATCTTCACAACCGCGATGCCAGCGCTCTCTAACTTAGCCTTGCTATTTTCATCAAACATCATGCCAACTGGTCCAAAAAACAACTTGCGTTTTTGACGCGATGATAGTCTCGACGCTGCTACTTAGCATACCGCTTTTATTGTCGTTGCTCTTTATTTTTGGAAAAATTTTTGACATTAGTGGAGGCAGTTTTGGCGCACCGCTAATTATATGATCTTCGTTGCCAAGCATCGCAGAAACCTGCACAAAAGCCCCTATCAAAGGTGTCGCACGCTCGATAATATCAGGCACTTCTACCTTTTTATTATCGCTATCAAGCACCACTCTTGCTTGCAAACTAACAAGCAAAAAAGCCAAAAGTAAAAATTTCTTAAACATATTTTCTCCTTTTAATCCACCATCACGCAAGAGAAATGCTCGCGCTCATCGATGATATTTTTCACCACTCGTATATCTACGCCGTAAATTTTCTTTAAATTTTTGCCATTCATCACCTCGCTAGCCTCGCCGTAAATGTAGTTTTTATCACGCCCAAGCATCGCGACCTTTGCGTTTAGATAAAAGACCTGCTCTGGCTGATGATAGGTTAGGATGATGATGTAGCCTTGCTTTGCGAGCTTTTTTATCTCTTTTAAAACTCGCATTTGGTTACCAAAGTCTAAATTTGCCGTTGGCTCGTCAAGTAGCATCACCTTTGAGCGTTGCGCTAAGGCCCTAGCTATCAGCACCATTTGCCGCTCGCCACCACTTAGATCGGTGTAAATTTTATCTTTAAAGCTCTCTAAATTTAGCGTCTTTAACGCATCTAGCGCTATCTTCTCGTCCTCTTTGCTAGGGCGCTCAAATATACCAAGCCTTGCATTTGCACTCATCATCACGACGTCAAAAACGCTAAAGGCAAATGGCGGAGTGTGAGCTTGCGGGACATAGCTTATAAAGCTTGCTCTCTCTTTTTCGCTCATCTTTAGCGCGTCTTTGCCGTCTATTAAAATTTCTCCTCCAAGTGGCTTTAAAAAGCCAAGTATCGTCTTAAACGTCGTTGTTTTGCCAACGCCATTGCTACCAAGCAGGCAAAAGATGTCGCCATCTTGTAAATTCGCATTGAAATTTTCTATAACGACCTTTTTATCGTAGCCACAGCTTAAATTTTTGATCTTAAATTTCACGCAAAACCCTTTTTGCTCTTATAGAGCAGATAGACAAAAAGAGGCGCGCCAACTAGCGAAGTGATGACACCAAGTGGGATCTCGCTTGCCATTAGACTGCGTGAAGCGGTATCGACTATCAGTAAAAATAGCCCTCCGCCAAGCAGTGGAGCTGGAAAGAGTGTGATGAAATTTGCTCCCACGACAAAGCGCATGATGTGAGGGATGATAAGCCCCACCCAGCCCACGATACCGCAAAATGAGACGCAAGTGGCGGTTAAAAGTGTCGAGGCGATGATGATTAAATTTCACATTTAGCCCCATCGCCCTAGCCTCCTCTTCGCCAAAACTAAGTGTATTTAGCTTATAGCGAAGCATGAAAAGTGGCACAAGACAGATCATAACTACGCAAAAAAGTAGAGCTAAATTTTTATATCCGCCGCTTCTTGCAAGGCTTCCCATCAGCCAAAAAGTAACTTCTGGTAGCTTATCTTCGCTATCGGCTAGAAATTTTATAAGCGAGCTAAGCGCCCCAAAAAGAGATGAGATGACGATGCCAGTTAGCACCATTACGAGTAAATTTAGCCTGCCTTTTGCGATGACGCTGCTTATAAAAACGACAGCAAAAACCGCAAACAGACCGCAAGCAAATGCGCTAAGCTGCACGCCTATGTAGTTAAAATTTAAGATGATAGCCACGCTCGCCCCCACGGCTGCGCCACTTGAGACGCCAAGGATGTCAGGCGAGACTAGAGGGTTTTTAAAAAGACCTTGATAGACGGCTCCAGAGCTAGCAAGCGCTGCACCAACAAGGACGGCAAAAAGCACCCTTGGCAAGCGAATGAGCGTAAAGACCGTATATCCTTGCTCATCGCTTGGCTGCTCGTTTAAAATGGCTGATCTTATAAACTCAAAAATTTGAGCGTAACTTATCTCGTAGCGTCCGATGCCTAATGAAAAAAAAGAGCACCAGCAAAAGAAGCGCAAATAATGCGAAAATGATCTTTTGGCTACTCAAATTTCATCTCCCGCACGTCCCACCAGATAAGATAGCTCTTGGTTTCTCTTTTAAATTTAAAGCCGCTTTTGGTCTTTGTGAGGTAGCTTTTTACATTTTCTTTATAAATTTCTTCTTTTTCGGGCGCGATCTCACCTACGAATCTAAAATAAGAAAACGCCTCTTCAAGGCTAGCAAAATCCCTCTCAAAAATGGTGTCGATTATCTCTAAATTTGGATTTGCCCCCATGTCGTAGGCGATATTAAAGATAAAGTTATAGCCAAATCTCCTATCGCTTAGTCCTGCCTCTTTCTCATCTTTTATCCCTTTTAAGAAGTCTTGCCAGATATCTTTAAGGCTTGGATAATCTGGCAAAAACGAAGCAAATTTGCAAAGCTTTTTTATATCAAAAAGCCCAACCGAGCGTGATGCTAGCACGATGTCATACTTTGGCAAGTCCTTTATGCTCGCCTCATCGCTCCAGTCTTTTTGGATGAAATTTATATTTTTCGCTCCAGCCTCTTTTGCATTTTTTTTGGCATATTCAAGCATTTTTGCAAACGGATCTAGCGCGCTTACACTCTTTGCTAGCTTTGCAAGTGGCACGCTAAGTCTTGCTGGGCCACATCCCACGTCAAGCACGCTATCATCTTTTGTGATAGGTAAATTTGAGAGTAAATTTAGCGTAGAAGCCGCCTCCATGCGTGTCATCTCGTTATACATATCTGCATAATCATCCCAATTTACGCCACCATCTTTGCCTTTTACTTTTTGCAAAGTAGGCGAGAACACTCGCTCCAAAATCGCTTGATAATCAACCAGCCCTTGCATCTTTCTCTCTTTGGTTATTTAAATTTACCCTACGAAAAGGGCAAATTTAAAGAGCCTAAAGCCAAAATAAATTTGGCTTTAGTTTTGGTTTTAGAATTTAACTTGAGCTGAAAGCATGAAGGTTCTTCCATAGCCTCTAAACATGCTTGCACCAGAATAACTGCTTGGAACAGATCCATCAAGATCGCCAGAGAAGATACTGACCCAGTATTTTTTATCAAATACGTTATTTACATTAAATCTAATTGATGTTTCTTTACCAAGCCAAGCTTTTGTAGTATATCTAGCACCAAGATCGGTTGTAAAGTATCCACTTACGCTTGCAGTATTCATCTCATCAACATAGCGTTTGCCTGTATAGTGGAAATTTGTTGTAAATGCAAATTTGTTTGTGTTTGGCACAGCGTAGTCAACAAGACATTTGCTTGAAATTTTGGCTCACCGATAACTGTTTTACCCTCAGACACGCCATCTTTAGCATTTTTTATCTTAGCGTCAAGAAGTGTAAAGCCACCATACATACTTAATGTATCAACAAGCTTTCCGCCAGTAGTTAGCTCAAAGCCACGGTTTCTTTGTGTGCCTTGAATTTTATACTCTGCACTTGCTCCATTACCAAATAGGTATGCTACTGGACGCTTGATCTCAAATATCGCAGCTGATAGATCAAGCTCACCTAGTCTTGCTTTTGCACCGATCTCATATTGTTTGCTTCTAATAGGCTCTACTGTTAAAGTCTCACCTGCTCTAGGTCCTCTTCTAAAAGTATAAGTTGATTGTTCATTTGAGATACTATCTGCATAAGTAGTATAAAGGCTTACGTTTTCAACTGGCTTATAGACAAGGCTTACACCGTAGTTAAAACCACTTTTATCATAGTTTTTCTCTTTAGATGGATCTAGCTTATAGCTTGTAAACCAGCTTCTTGAGACTGACAAGATAGTGCTAAAGTAGTCATTAAATTTAATATCATCAACAACAGAAATATTTTTCATATCGCTACTACTACTTTTATATCTACCGCTTCCTTTTTTTACATGTGGATTATTAAATACTACTGGATGATATAAATTTGAGTTACCAAGTACTCTTTCTTCACCTCTATTTCTAGCACTATAAATAGTCCAGCGATATCCATTTGTAGCTACGGCAAAATTATGTGATAAAGGACCTGTTTCAAAATTTGTCAAATCTTTTAAGAACCAACTATCTACATCAAATCTACCAGATGCACCACTGCCACCACTTTTAGTAACTTCATAATCTCCATTTTGATTTAAGAATTTTCCATCTGTGCCATACATATCTCTGATAGTCTTTTGCCACTGATAGCCACCTTCAAAATACCAGTTCTCTGTTGGGGCATATTTTAGCTTTATACTGGCTGTTGTTGTTTTAAGGTGATTGCCACCAAAAGACTGCTCAAGTCCTCTTTTAGTATCTTTTACAGGGCTTGGTACGTCAAAGTCTGCAACTCCGTTTGTTAATGGCATGCTAAATCCACCTGGCATACCTGAATTTTTATGCTCGTAATGGCTAAAGTTTGTCTCAAGTGTTAAATTCTCTGTAAGGTAAAATCAAGTCCAAGTGAGGCTAGACGACGAGAAAATTTACTATCTTTAGCGTTCTTTTCTCCACCTGAGTAGTAAAATACACCCATATATCCAACTTTTTCAAATTTATTTGAAGTATCAAGTCCTACACCTAAATTTGACCTTGAGCTGTAATCAGTCCAGATGATATTTTGAAGTGGGACTGGTCGCTTACGAGAGTAGAGAAAATATCCAGAAGGTGTAGCACCACCATAAAGCGAGCCAGCAAGTCCGTTTTGGATTTGCAAGCTCTCAAACATAGCCATAGGTATAGCTGTGGTTGATGAAGCATAAAAACCATCCCAAAGGACGTTACCTACGACTGAGCCTTGAAAGCCACGAGTTTGCGGACGACCAACATCGCCACCGCCACGATATTGAATTTGTGCTGAAGGGAAGTACCTAACTGCATCTTCAAAACCTTGAACGCCTTGGTTATCAAGAACCTCTTTTGAGATCGTATTTACTTGATAAGGCATATCTATAACTTTTTTGTCAGCCAAAGGACCAGCGGCTACTCTTTTATTTAAGATTCCCTCATCGATGCCACTTTCACTGATGTTGTCACCGACCAAATTTACTTCGATACCCTCAAGCTTTGTCGTTTGCACAGCAAAAACTTGACTTAAAAAACCACTGCACATCAGAAGCGCAGCACATGCTGCAACCGAGATTTTGTAACTCAATTTTTACTCCTTTTATAAAAATTTTACATCTGAAATATTACTAAAACAAATATTAAATATAATTTATTAATTTATTAAATATTTAAAAATACATTTTATTTAAAAAAGCTAAAATAAGGCATCATAAGAACGATTTTTAAAAAATTTCATAGCTTTGGCAAGATAAATAAATACTATAAATATAATCTTTTATATCGATAAGTGATGCTTAAAATTTTAAGAAAAGTAATAATTAATAAAAATATAATAAAGGCTAATTTTTTTATTTTTAGTAGAAATTTTGGCTAAAAATTAGCCAAAATTTATTTTAAAAGCTCTTTTGCGTATTTTAGACCTAGCTCGTAAGCTTTAGCATTTGCCTCTTTGATCTTAGCTGGCACGCTTGCTAGCATCTCTTCACGCACCAAATTTTCATCCATGCACCCACTCATCGCCACAGCCACACCAAGGGCAACGACGCTTTGAGTGATGACATTTCCGACCTCGTCTTTTGCGATAGAGATGATAGGAATTTCATAAATTTTCCAGCGCTTTTTGTCTCCATCGCTCACCTTTACCAAATTTGGCTCAACAACGATCGCACCGCCCTCTTTTACGCCGCTTTTAAAGGCATCGTAGCTTATCTGTGCAGTTGCTAGCATAAATTCTATCTCGCCCTCGTTTGCATAAGGGTATAAAATTTCCTTTTCATCAAGGATGATATCGACCTTTGTTGGGCCGCCACGCACCTGAGATGTGTAGGTAGAGGCCTTGACACCGTATCCGCCTGCTTTTATCTTGGCAGCTGAGAGGATCTCACCTGCTAGTATAACGCCCTGTCCACCAACGCCAACAAATCTTAGCTGTGACTTCATGCTAGCTCCTTAAAATCGATCGCCTCGCCGCTCATAGCAGCCCTTCTTACCATGTCGTAAGCCTTGGTGTACTCTATCTTCTTTTCATCTTTATACAGCACACCAAGTGGGAAAATGCCCTCTTTCTCCTCGTCGCTTAGCATGTCAAATTTGACCCTGCTCGTCGTGCGACCCTTTATCCACTCTAAATTTTTCACTGCCTCGCCCATTTTGTTCTTGCGGCCTAAATTTATATGGCAGTTTGAAAATACATCAAAAAAGCTGTATCCATCGTGGCTAAAGCCCTCTACAAAGAGCTTTGTAAGCTTCTCTGGCTCGATGACGCTTCCGCGTGCGACAAAGCTAGCACCTGCTGCGGTTGCGAGCTTACAGGCGTCAAAGCTAGGATCGATGTTGCCATACTGTGCTGTGACCGTCCACATACCCTTTGGCGTCGTTGGGCTAGTTTGCGAGTTTGTTAGCGCATAGATGAAGTTGTTTATGAGGATGTGATTTAGTCCGATATTTCGGCGACATCCATGTATCGTGTGGTTGCCTCCGATCGCTAGTCCGTCGCCGTCGCCAGTTACAACGATGACGTGTTTGTTTGGGTTTGCCATTTTCACGCCAGTGGCGTAGGCTACGGCTCTGCCGTGGGTAGTGTGAATGGTGTTGCAGTCAAGATATCCGCTAAAGCGGCCAGAGCAGCCTATGCCTGAGACCACGCAAACGTCGTTCATGTCCCAGCCCATGGTGTCTATCGCACGGATGAGAGCCTTTAGTATGACGCCGTCGCCACAGCCCCAGCACCAAAGAGTAGGCATTTTATCTGTTCGTAAATATTTATCGTAATTAAAAGCCATAAATTTCTCCTATCTTTGCCTCGATCTCGCTTGGACTTATCGGTCTGCCGTTTGCTTTTAGCAGTTTTGCAAAGTCATCTCTTAAGATGATCTTTGAAATTTCGCCGCTATATTGACCTAAATTTAGCTCGCAGACTAAAATTTTCTTAAATTTATTTGATATCTCTTTTAGTTTTTTAGCTGGAGCTGGAAAAAGTGTGAGTGGCTTAAATAGTCCTACTTTTAACCCTTTTTCGCGTAAATTTAAGACCGCTTGCTTAGCTGAAAGTGCTACGCTACCAAAGGCGATGATGCAAATTTCTGCGTCATCAAGCATAAATTCTTCATATTTCTCGCACTCATTGGTGTGTAAATTTACCTTGTCAAATAACCTATTTATCGAGTATTCAACGATCTTACCATCTTCAGTTGGAAAGCCTGTTGGGCCGTGATGAAGCCCTGTTATATGGTAGTGATAGCCTTTAAAGAAAGGATTTAGCGTGGCTGGCTCATCTGGTGCAGCCTCGTATGGCTTATACTCTTTTGGCTCGCCGCTAAATTCTCTTCTTTTATAAATTTCTAGCTCGCTAATCTCTGGCAAACGCACCCTTGCTTGCATATGGCCTATCGTCTCATCAAGTAGTAGCATAACTGGCGTCATAAACCTAGCTGCGAGGTTAAATGCTCGAACTGTCTGCGTATAGCACTCCTCAAGGCTACTAGGGGCAAGGACTATCATATTTACATCGCCATGAGTTGGATTTTTGGCCTGCAGTATATCACCTTGTGCGACACGGGTTGGTAGACCAGTTGAAGGGCCGCCGCGCATGACATTTACGATGACAAGCGGTATCTCAGCGATAAAGCCAAGGCCTATTTGCTCAGCCTTTAGTGAAATTCCAGGACCAGAACTTGCAGTCATGGCCTTTGCACCGCTTGCACTTGCGCCAAGTGCTACTGAAATCCCAGCTATTTCATCTTCCATTTGTATAAATGTGCCGCCATGTTTTGGCAAAAGCACGCTTAGCTCGTGGGCGATCTCGCTACTTGGAGTGATCGGATATCCTCCAAAGAAGTTACAGCCGCACTCGACAGCAGCCCTTGCTACTAGGGCATTTCCAGTTGATACTAGCTCTCTCATGCGCTCTCTCCAAGCTTTGCAAATTTATTTGCCTTTACGGCAGCAGCCCGCTCTTTGCTCTCAGCGGTTAGTTTTGCAAATTTAAAGCCTTTTTCAGCCACATAAATGGCAAAATCAGGGCAGTGAAGCTCGCAGTCGCGACAGCCTATACATGAGTCAGCATAGACGACCTCTATCATCTTACCAAGCACCGCCTTTGGCTCAAGCCTCATAGCTAGCACGCCTGCTGGGCAGTAGCTCACGCAGACATCACAGGCTTTACACCTGCTCTCATCGACCCAAACAGGTACATTTTCTTTTATTATCATCTATATTCCTAATCCAAATTTTCTTTTAAAAATTTAATGTTTTTTCTAATATCAGCTTCACTTTTACTTAGCTGCTCTTGCTCACTTTCATTTATATTTAGCTCTAAAATTTCTTTTAAGCCATCACGTCCAAGCCTTACTAACCTGCCGCAACTTAGCTCATCATCAAGAAGCACGCTAGCACTTAAAATTTCATCGCTCTTGCCCTTGATCGCTTCACACATCTTCACAACTGCAGCCGCTGGTGCGTAGTAAGCTGAAGTACCAAGGAGCTTAACGATCTTTGCGCCACCTGTGCTTGTCTCTTTTTTAAGAGTTGCTAGCTCATTTTCGCTTAAATTTTCACTGATATTGCTAGCAGATACGATCATCTCGTCGTTGTGAGCGCCAATTATCTTTGTCTTTAGCCCTTTTGCATCCTTGTCTTTTAAAAGTGCTAGCTCATATCTGCATCTTGCGCCATCAAGCTCACCAGCCATGCCGATCACTTTATTTTTACTAAAACCACTAAATTTATGAGCCGTCCAGACCATCACATCAAGCGGATTTGTCACGACGATTATCACCGCATTTGGTGCAAATTTTGCGATATTTTGAGCTGTTTGTTTTACGACTACGGCATTTTTAAGAAGCAAGTCCTCTCTTGTTTGACCCTCTTTTCTTGGGCTTCCAGCAGTTACCACTACGATATCACTGCCCTCTATTAGCATAAAGTCATCGCCACCACAAACAATAGTTTTAGCATTAAAAACGCAGCTTGACTGCGCTAGATCGATTGCTTTTGCACGTGCCACATCACCAAATATATCTACAAGCGCGATCTCATCGCAAACTTCCCTCATACAAAGCGCATAAGCTATACTTGCACCGACGTTTCCTGCTCCAACTATACTTATTTTCATTTTCTCATCCTATTATTTGATTTAAAATTTTACTTGGTCTCATGACCTCATTTGCCCTCACTTTATCTGGCAAATAATATCCACCAAATTCCACGCTTGCACCATCATTTTGTCTTATCTCTTTTAAAATTTCGCTCTCATTTTTCTCTAGCTCGTCTGCTAAATTTTCAAAAATTTTACTTAAAATCCCGCCACTTTTTGCCATCTCTCTTGCCCAAAAAAGTGCCAGATAAAAGTGCGACTCTCTGGTGTCAAGAGTGGCATTTGGCGTTTTGTTTTCGTCCAAATAGCTAGTAACCGCTCTATTTAGCGCATCACTTAGCTCTTTTGCCTCTTTTTTTTGCTTAGCAAATGCCAAATGCTCGAGCGAAGCACTAAGCGCTAAAAACTCGCCGAGACTATCCCAAAGTAGGTGATTTCTCTCTTTTAGCTCTTTTACGAGCGTTGGAGCCGTTCCACCAGCGCCCGTCTCAAACATCGCTCCACCAGCAAGTAGCGGCACTACTGAGAGCATTTTAGAGCTGCCACCTAGCTCAAATATCGGAAAAAGATCAGTTAAATAGTCTCTTAAAACGTTACCGGTTACGCTTATAACGTCTTTACCAGCTCTTATTGCTTCAAGCGATTTTTTAGTTGCTTGCTCGTAGTTTAAAATTTCAAATTTTACGCCAGCGCTAGTAAATTTCTCTTTGAATTTTTCAAATTTAGCTATCAAATTTCTATCATGAGCACGGCTACTATCTAGCCAAAAAATAAGCTCATCTTTTGAGATTTCACCTCTTTTTAAAGCAAGCTCAAACCACGCATTTATCGCATCTTCTTTAGTCTGAGTCATCCTAAAAATGTCGCCCTTTTTGACGCTAAATTTAAAAACGTTCTCGCCTGCCTCATCAAAAACTACAAATTCTCCGTCTTCTTTTGCGATGAAAGTCTTATCGTGACTGCCGTATTCTTCGGCCTTTTTGGCCATTAGTCCCACATTTGCTACGCTACCAATGCTACTTACATCAAGCGCACCATGCTCTTTAAAGTCCGCCACGCAAGCCTCATAAACCCTAGCGTATGTTCTATCTGGGATCATACAAAGCGAGAAATTTAGCTCGCCGCTTCTATCTTTTACCTTGCCAGAGTTTCTAATGAGTGCTGGCACGGAGGCGTCGATGATGACGTCATTTGGCACGTCAAAGTTGCTGGCATTTTCATTTAGTGCCCAAATTTTTGCTTTTTTGCTCAAAATTTCATCAAATTTAGCCAAAATTTCATCTTTATTTTTAAGAGTTGAAATTTTAGAAAACATATCTTTTAGGCCATTTTTTGCCTCCACGCCGTGAGTTTTAAACTCATTGCCAAACAGCTCAAAAACCTCTTTAAAATAGCTCTTTATCGCGTGAGCAAAGATGACTGGATCGCTAACTTTCATCATCGTGCATTTTAGGTGCAGACTCAAGGTCAAATTCTCTTTTTTTGCCTCATCAAAGCAGTTTTCATAAAATTTATCTAGCTCATCTACGCTTAAATATGTAACATCTACGATCTCGCCACTTTGTACGGCAAGCTCTTTTAAAAGCTCTTTTTTGCCCTCTTTACTTATGAAATTTACATAAAATTTCTCATCTTTACTGGCGATAATTGAGCGCTCATTCTCATAAAAATCGCCCTTTTGCATGTAGCAAATTTTTGTCTTATTTGTCTTGTCCCAGTCGCCGTTGCTGTGAGGATGCTTTTTGGCAAATTCTTTAACCGGTGGCAAGACTCTTCTATCTGAGTTTCCTTGCCTAAGTACTGGATTAACCGCGCTGCCAAGCACTTTTTGGTATTTTTTAGCGACCTCTTCGTCGTAATCCGTGATGATCTCATCTGGATAAAAAGGCACGTTTATGCCTTTGCTTCTAAGCTCCTCTATCGCTGCTTTTAGCTGAACAAGCGTGGCTGAGATGTTTGGCAGTTTTATGATATTTGCCTCTTTATGACTGGTAAGCTCGCCTAAAAGCTCCAACTCATCGGCCTTATTTAGTCCAAGCTCTTTGCTAAAAAGAGATAAAATTCTCCCAGCTAGGCTAATATCGGCCCTAGTTATGCTAATGTCAGCGCGTGATAAAAAGCTCTTTACGATAGGAAAAAGAGAGTAGCTTGCGAAAAGCGGTGCTTCGTCAGTTTTGGTCCAGATAATGTCACTCATTTTAGCCCTTTTAGTTTTTTAAAATTTATCACTTTCTTTATTAAATCTCGTTGTATTTTAGGCATTTGCTGCAAATTCTAGCTCTATTTTCCTATATTTTGGTTGTGCTCGCTTAAGGTTTTTGAAAAAATGTGTTTTTTTGCCTTTTTGTCAAGCACAAAGTATAAGTAATCGCTCTTTGTAGGGTTTATCGCTGCTTTGATCGCGCTTATTGAGACCGAGCAGACTGGACTTGGCGGAATGCCGTCGTTTAGATAGGTATTAAACTCGCTCATATCGCTTCTTATACGCTCAGCCGTGATCACATCGTGTGAATAAATTCCATAGTTTAGTGTGCCGTCCATCTGCAGCCTCATGCCCTTATTTAGGCGGTTATAAATGACTGAGGCGACAAGTGGCATCTCGGCATCATTTGCCGCTTCTTTTTGGATGATCGAAGCAATCGTTAAAATTTTAAACCATTTTTTCTCGTTGTATTCGCCAAAAATTTTATTGCTGATCTCGCTTTGAGCCTTTTTTGATGAATTTACAAGATAAAAAGCAAGGTGCCTTTCGCTGATACCTATTGGGATTTTATATGTATTTGGCATCAAAAAGCCGTCACTCACTGGAGCAAGAGCGTTATATTCGCTATTTAGCTTAACTGAATCAAGTCCTAGCTGGGCGGCGATCTGGTTTAAAAAAACAATAGTTGTTTCGCCTGGTATTAGCGTTATCTCGGTTAAAGCCGCTTTTGATTTTGTAAGTTTTTTTAAAAAATCAACCCTTGAAATTTTATCTTGGCCGATCTCTATCCAGCCAGATTGCGGAGAGCCAATAAAAAGTATGGCGTATTTGTCTATCACGCTTAAGTTAAAGTTGCGATTAGCTAAATAAGATATAATCTCGCCCACACTTCCCTTTGGTATAAAAACGACCTTGCTTGTATTTATAGGGCGTGCCAAATAGACAAATACGCTTAGGACGACGATGAGTACGATATCAAAGAAAATATCTAGGTATGGCTTTTTTATAAATTTTTTTATCATTTTGATTCTTTCGCTTCTTTTGCTTTTAAAATACGGCATAAAAATTAACTATTTCGAGTTTTACGGCGTAAAATTGGAGCAATTATATATAAAATTAGATAAAAAAATAATTGCAAGAGCAAAGCAGATAAAGCTCCCAAATTTTAAGAAAGAGAGCAAGCAAAAAAGCAGCGATGAGCGCCTTTTAAATCTTAGTAAAAGCGTAGATTTTATAGATACGATTTTTCAAGAAATTTCACTTGAAAATGTGCAAATAGGAGATGATTTTAAACTAAAAATTCTATTTTTAGATGATATATTTTTTGTTGATAGCCCTTATTTAAACGTGGATATAAAATTCCAAAACGAACAGCAAGACGGAATAGATCTTTTTAGCGTTAGAAATTTAAGCTTTAAGGATTTTAACGTCAGCATTAGTGGCGAAGGGAGTGCAGATTTTGATAAAAATGACTATAAATTTGAGGGAAATTTTACCTCTCATGAGCTGCACGGTAAGCTAAATTTTGCCCTAAAAGATACATTTTTAACCTACAAAGCTTACGATGTCGAGGCTGGAAGCATTAAAAACTTCATTGATGAGCTTGATAGACGCATAGAGCTAAATAGTGAAGTTAAAAACTGGATATATGGATACATCGTTGCTGATGATTACGAGTTAAAAGAGATTAACGGCAAGGCTAATTTAGCTAAAAATAACTTTTATCTAAATGATCTAAATGCCACCGCAAATACTAAAAATTTGCTCGTTAAATTTGAAAAAGGCTTGCCAGCCGTAAATGTAGGCGAGGCAAATATCACGCTTAAAAACTCAAAGCTTAAATTTGATCTTATTTCGCCTATTTACAAGGGCAAAAAGCTTGATGGCTCAAGCGTTGCGATAAATAATATCTTTGATGAAAAAAGCGCAAATTTAGAGCTACTTATAAAGACAAAATCGATCTATGATGAAACTATAAATGAGATATTAAAAGCCTATAAGATCATCGTGCCAGTAAAACAGCTTAGCGGGAAAATGGATGCTAGCTTAAAAATTTTAATAAAGCTTGATGAGAAAAGCTTAGAAAATTTTGATGAAAGAAGCGTCATTGCAAATGGAGAATTTAAGCTAAGTGACGCGGTTTTAGAGATTGCTGGAAGTAAATTTAATACCAAAAATGCTCTCGTAAAGCTTATAAATACGACAAATTTAAGTATCGATGCTACCGGCTTTGGACTTGAGTTTTTTAAGGCAAATGCCAAGGCTGATATAAATTTACAAAAAAGTACTGGCGAGATAAAAGGCACAATAGAAAGCTTTGATCTAAAAGAGAAAAATGATGAAATTTTAGCCTTTAAAAATGAGCCATTTAGCGCATTTTTAGACTTTAGCAAGGCTGATGAAACTTTGCTTAAGTTAGAGCCATTTGGGCTTGATATGAGCTTTGGCAGTGAAAGTAAAATATCAACAAAGAATAGTAAATTTTTTATAGAGAACTCGCCCGTTTTAAAGCAAAACGGCGTGCGTGGTTTTGATGAACTTAGTATAAAAAGTAAGGATTTTACTGATCTTGAAATTTTTGCCAAAGAGGCAAACTTTGATTTGCCGTTTTTAGATAAAAATGGCTCAAAGTACGAAAATGACGATCTTAAAATTTTAGTCTCAAAAGCTGGCGTAAAGGTAGATAGCGCAAGTAAAAAGCTAAGCCTAGATATAAAAGAAAAAGCCATAAACGTAAAAACTAAAGATCTAAATTTGCTAGTGCTTGACGATAACAAAACCAGCGAGCAAAGCACACCGCTTGAGCTTTTAGCAAAAAATGGCGATATCATTTTAAGGGATCTAAACAAGACCTTGCCATTTGCTAGCTTTAGTGCCGAGAAAAAGGGTAAAAGCACCTCACTAAATGGGCTGGCGCAGCAAGGAAGAGTTGGCTATTTTAACGATGAAAAAAGTATAAATTTAGACGCAACCGACATAAGCGGAGAATTTATCAACGACCTTTTTGGCATCAAGAGCTTTGAGGGTGGTAAATTTCGCCTGAAACTACTTGGAGAAAACTCAAAGAATTTCAAGGCAGAGGTGAGATTTTTTGATACTTTTTTAAAGGATTATATCTTTTATCAAAGACTGCTTAGCTTTTTAAACTCAGTTCCATCTCTTCTTAGCTTTAAAACGCCTGACTTTAACGACAAGGGCTTTACTGTTAAAAATGGTAAAATTTTACTCACTAGAAATGGCGATATGATCGAGTTTTTGGCGATTGAAATGATAGGCACAAGCGCTGATATCGGCGGACGTGGTACGATCGATCTAAAGAGTAAAAAGATAAACATCGACCTTGAGCTGAAGCTACTAAAAGATGCTAGCAGTATCATTGATAAAATTCCACTGGTAAATCAAATAATCCTTGGCAAGGACCGCTCGCTCTCAACTGTCATCGCCATACGAGGCACGACTGAAAAGCCAGAGTACTCAACGCAGATCTTGCAAGACGCCCTGCTCTCACCACTAAAGATAATAAGAAACGTGATTCAAGCTCCGTTTTTGATATTTGAGTAGTTTAAATCTGCAACGCACGGAAATTATAGAAAAATTATTGGCTGCTTCTAAAACCAAGAGTGGTGCTCATTTTTGATTATCTATATTATCCTCAGCTCGTAAAGTGCGTAAAAAGGATATCAAAAGCTAAAGATCAAGGTTTTGATAGCTATTTTTTGATACTACAACTATTAAAATATTTTGATAAAAAACATGAAATTTTACATATAAAAATATGTAAAATTTACTTCATCTCAAGGCGCATCAGATACATATCCTCGCCGTCAGTCACCTTTAAATTTTGGCTTTTGCACTTTGGACAGGTGAAGTCATTTTCATTAAGCTCTCCGCCAAATCCGCAATCCAAACACTCAATAACAATGCCTTGTAAATTTATCACAAGTTCGGCGTTTTCGCAGATTGTACCAGCCTTATAAACATCAAATGCACTCTCCAGATAGTGTGGCTCCACTCCGCTTAAACGGCCAACTTTTATCTCGATCTTGCTTATCTCTTTTGCATTTTCTTTGGCGGCATTTTTCTCGCAAAGGCTAACTAAATTTTGAACGATACTAAGCTCGTGCATTAGCAGATCCTTGGTAGTAGCTCGCCCTTTGGCGGCTCGAGAAATCTTCTTGATTTATAGGCGTTTTCGATGATGACACGCTCGTTTTTAGCTTCCAAGACCTCGCCTATTATCATCGCGTTTTTGTCAAATTCTCGCAAAATCCCAAGCGCATCCTCGGCCTGACTCTCATCGACAGCCATCACAAAAGTGCCCTCGTTTGCAAGCTCATAAGGCTCAAATCCAAATAGCTCACAAACGCCCATCACTTCGTCTGCGACCTTGATATTTTCTTCAAAAACCAAGATGTCAAATTTAGCAAATTTAGTCCATTCATTTAACACTGCACTTAGTCCGCCTCTTGTCGCATCACGCATGCACTGCGGTTTTATACCAGCCTCAAATAGCCTCAAAGCAACCTCTTTTAAGCTCTTGCAGTCACTTTTTAGATCAAGTCCGAGCTCAAATTCCTCTCTAGCTGCAAGCACCACGCCGCCGTGTCTGCCAACATCTCCAGAGATTAAAATTTTAGCCCCTGCTTTTAAATTTTTAAGCTCCACGCCTTCGCAAACTATCTCACCGATACCTGCTGTGTTTATGAAAATTTTATCGCATTTGCCCTTTGGCACGACCTTCGTATCGCCACAAACTACGCTCACGCCGCTATCTTTGCAAGTTTTTGCAAGCGAGCCAAGCACGCACTCAAGCTCTTCTATACTAAGCCCTTCTTCGATGATGAGCGAGCAGCTTAGGTATTTAGCGCTTGCTCCAACCATCGCTAGGTCGTTTATAGTGCCGCAAGCCGCGATCTTGCCGATGTCGCCGCCATTAAAAAAAATGGGAGTTACCACAAAGCTATCGGAGCTAAATGCGATCTTGCCGTTTAAATTTAGTATCGCTGAGTCGTTGCTCTGCCTTAAAATTTCGTTATCAAAAATTTTAAATATCGTCTCGTTAATAAGCGAGTTCATCTCCTCGCCGCCGCCGCCGTGGCTTAGCATTATCTTTTTCATTAAATTCCTTAACTAACTCTTGCGTATTTAAAATATGCCGCACAAGCGCCCTCGCTTGAGACCATGCACGATCCTATCGGATTTTGCGGGTTGCAAACTTTACCAAAGACTTTACACTCTGTTGGCTTTGCTAGCCCTCTTAAAATTTGCCCACAAATGCAAGCCTTGCTCTCGCTAGCACTCTCTACGCTACAGTCAAACTGCACTCTAGCGTCAAGGTAGGCAAATTCATCTTTTAGCTTCATGCCGCTTTGCGCTATCTCGCCAAGGCCTCTCCAGACAAAGTCACACGGCTCAAAGTACTTAGCTATGAGCTCTTTTGCCTTGACGTTGCCCTCTTCTTTAACCGCCCTTGCGTACTCGTTATAGACTTCATAAGTGCCTGCATTTTGCTGACGGACTAAATTTAGCACACTTGCCATGATATCAAGTGGCTCAAAACCGCTAATGGCGATGGGCCTTTTAAACTCATCTGCCAGCTCTTTATAAATTTTACTTCCAGTGATGACGCTTACGTGACTTGGTCCCAAAAATGCGTCTATCCTCACGTTTTCATCGCTCATTATGGCTCTAACTGGCGCTGGGACGGTTACGTGATTTATATGAAAGTATAAATTTTTAATGCCATCTTGCACCACTTTTTCAACCAAATTTGCGCTCATTGGCGTCGTTGTCTCAAAGCCAATGGCAAAAAATATGACCTTTTTGTCTGGATTTTGCTTAGCTATATTTAGCGCATCAAGTGGCGTGTAAAGTGCCCTTATATCATGCCCCTCGCCACGAAGCTTTTGCAAGCTTGTCTTTGAGCCAGGCACTCTTAACATGTCAGCTAGCGTGCAAAAGATCACATTATCCATACTAGCAAGCTTACAGGCCTCATCTATGCGGCTCTTTGGCATCACACAGACCGGACAGCCTGGGCCGTGGATGAAATTTATATGCTCTCCTACTAAGCTTGGCAGTGCAAATTTCATAATGCTGTGCGTATGGCCGCCACAAATTTCCATGATATTTAGGGGCTTTGTACTCTCTTTTTGGATGAGCTTTGAAAGGGCTAGGATTAAATTTTTATCGCGAAAGTCATTGATAAGATCCATCAAATTTTCCCCGCGTTCATATCATCAGCGATCTTTTGATAGACCTCCAAGCTCTCAAGCGCAAACTGCGTATCGATCTTTTGCATGGCGTATCCAACGTGGATTAGCACGTATTCGCCAACTTTTACCTCTTCAGAGATGAGATCCAAGCTTACTTTTCTAGTAACACCCAGAGTCTCAACGGTAGCAACGTTGTTTTCATCTATTTCTATTACTTTTGAAGGGATCGAGAGGCACATTATCTTAGCTCTTTTTTAAATTCCAAATAACTTATCCACTTATCGATGCCCTCGCCTGTTTTGCTATCTATCACAAAGATATCGACCTTTGGATTTAGCTTTCTAGCGTCGTTTTTCACTCGCTCGATATCAAAGTCAAAGTGCGGCGCAAGCGAAGCTTTTGTGATAAGAAGCACGTCAGCAGCCCTAAACATCACTGGATATTTGCTCACCTTATCATCGCCCTCTGGTACTGAAAGAAGCACAGCGTTAAAATGCGAGCCAACGTCATAGCTTGCAGGACAGACTAAATTTCCAACATTTTCTATAAAGACTAGATCAAGCTCGTTTAGTGGCAGGTGATGAAGCCCTTCATGCACCATAAATGCATCCAAGTGACAGGTCTGACCTGTGCTTATCTGATGAGCTTTTGCGCCAGCTTTTACTATACGGTCGGCATCTTGATTGGTTTCAAGATCGCCCTCAACAACGCCTATTTTAAACTTACCAGCCTTTATCGTAGCCTCAAGAAGCGTGGTCTTACCAGCGCCTGGGCTACTCATCAAATTTACACAAAGTATCTTTTTCTCATCAAGATGAGCTCTATTGTGGGCGGCCTCTTTATCGTTTTCAGAGAGAATTTTCTCTATCACGTCTATGGTTTTGCTCTCGTTTAGCACAGGGTGCGCGTGAGCCTCGTGGCTATGCTCGTGTGCGTCATGAGCGTGCTCTGTATGCCCATCATGAGTGTGTGGGTGCGAGTGAGTGGTGCCATCAGTGTGAGTGTGAACGTGGGTGTGATTACCCATTGAACAACCGCAATCTTTACACATTTTTTCATCCTTTTTTATTAATTTATGGAGATTTTAACTCTTAAATTTAAAAATAAAATTAAAATTTAGGAGTTTTTGCAAATAGATCAAAATTAATTAATTTATTTAAATTTTTATTTAAATTTAAAAATATAAATGAAATTTGCAAAAGAATTTTGACTAAATTTACTTTACTCTTTTTGCCTAATCTCATCCAACTTATCAAAATTTTCATCACCAAGTAGTTTTTTACTATTTTTTTGGGCATTCTTTTGGATTATTAGATCCTTTAGTCTAGCCTTGCCATTATCCATCACCATCAAAATCGCATACGCATCAACGTCTTCTTCTCTCATTTCATCTTCAGTATTAGCTGCACTATCAGGCGACATATAAAAGTGCTCTATGCCGTATTTTACGAGCGAGTAGCCATCATATCTACCAGCTAAAAACACTCCATTTTCTGGCTTGCTTGCACTAAATTTTGCAAAGCCGTAAGTGCCATTAACATCTGGTTTTAAAACAGCATAAACTCTAGCCCCGTCTCTTACTCTCTCATCGTATTTATCGATATAACGGTCATCTTTATCATTTTCGTCAAAATTTCTTGAATGGAAATTTGAAAATTCATAGTTTAAATCAACATAGTTTCCACGAAAAAGATCTCTTGGATCGTAAAGACTTACCCTTACTCTTACCTCTTGCCCAAAATAAAGTGGCATAAGCGCGTAGCCAAGCATAATGCCAATAAGCAAAATTTGAAAAATTATAGCTACTATTAAGACTTTTATCTTCATTTTTTACGTCCTTTTCTAGCGACAACTAGCACTATAAAAGCAAACACCATAAATAGCGCCGTAGCACCGATATAATCACCTATTAGCTGGAAATACCTCACGGCCGCAACCAAAAATATCATACAAAGACCAAGTTTTAACTCACCCTTTTTGATAAGAACCGCAGCTGTTATGATATTTGCGAGCGAGAAAAATATATTTGCGTAGCCAGGACCGTAGCTAAAAACAAATGGCAACGACACGAGCAGTGCCCCAAGCAGCAAACCGCTCTTGTTTTTTTCTTTAAAAAACAGTGCAAAATAAGCAACACTAAATAAAATAAAGACAAAGCCAAAATTGCTTTTAAAAAACGACTTCACAAACCAAAGCTCTTCATCGTAAAGCTCAAATAAATTTCTTTCTTCAAATAAAAATAGACAAAATAACAACACAAAAACGCCAAAATTTTTACCAAATTCTTTCGTAAATGCGCCAAGCCCTACTCTAAATTTATCTAGTAGCGGCGAAATGCTAATAAGTAAAAGCGCATAAGATAGCGATACGATCGCAACCATCGGAAGTCCAAACAAAAATCCATAATCAAATATCGCTCTAAAACCACTAATGTAGCCGCAAAATGAAATGATGTATATAAAAATATCTATAAAAAGCACAAAAGCAAGCCATTTTGAGTCGTCTTTGTAAAGCGTATATGCGCCAAGCACTATAAAAATGATAAAGCCAAAGCCAAAGTCGCTCTGATAAGCTATCATAAAAAACCAAACTGTCGCAAAGATAAGGCTTTGGGCTACCAACACACCTTTTTTACTAGCAAAAGAAACCGCAAACGCTCCGATACTCCAAAGCAAGATACCGCCGCTTGGCTCATCACTAATGTTATAAATTTGAGCAATAAGCGCAATCGCCGCACCAAAGCAGAAATTTCCAAGAAAAAACATCGCCGTTGATAGATTTTCCTTTCCCTTTGCGAGATAGTAAATTCCACCAAAATTTACAAGCCCAAGCACAAACAATACAAGTGCTAAACGTCCTAGTCTTGGTATCTCTTCCCAATTTGCACCAACGAGCGTAAAAAAGGCTAGCGCAAAAAAGAGATATGCTACGAGTTTTAAGACAAAACTTATCTTGTCACTATGGGCATCAGGGTCGATGTCATATAAATTTGCTATTTTTATAGCAGTCTCTTTATCGACTATGCCGTCACTTTGCCACCGATCCAGCTCTTTTGTTAGAAAAATTCTATTTAAAAAGTTCATTATTCACACTCTCTTTTATAAGATATACAAAACACTAAATTTCCAGCAAGTGTCTTAAATGTCGTATTTATGTCCATTGACACTGCCTTAGTCTTTCAACAAAAAATATAATTGTGATTTAAAATATAAAAAAATACAGAAGCTAAAATGCCACCGATGATAAAAATTTTTAGCAAGGTAGCTTGGGCCAGACTCCTAAGCTTTGCTTTAAAAATTTCTCGCTTAAGCCTAAACCCAAGTAAAAAGAAAAAAACGGCAATCAAACTATCATTTACCAAAAGGATAAGGGGCTTTTGTATCGGCGATCTGCCAAAATTTAGCCTTGTATCGATTTGTAAAAATGAGTTATAAAAACTGCTTAAAAAAACATTTTCAAAGATAAAAGCCACTAAAGCAGCAGCGATAGGAAAGATACCACCGCTAGCTTCACCTATAAAAAAATCCCAAAAATTCCTAAAACACATAAAGACCCTTAAAAAACTAAAACCTAGGAATAGCTGCCCTTGTGAGTTTAGAAAATTTTACACCCTTTAAGCCGGCGATCCTTTCAGCAAAGCGTTCAATTTTGCCAGCCTCGCCTCTTATTGAAATCGTTTCTAAGCAGTTATGGTGATCGACATGAACATGGTTTGTGCAGATGATTTTCACATCAGAACTATGCTCTATATCCATCTTTTTATTCACCAAATCGTTGTGATGATGCATATAAATGAGCGTCAAAACCCCGATCAACTCCTCACTAGCGTCCTTCCAGCTATCACTTACGATCTTTTCGCGGATCAGATCCCTCGTAAATTCGCTCCTAGAAGCGTAGCCTTGTTCGCTAACCTTTTTATCTAGTTCGTCAAGTAACTGACTAGGTAAAGAAACACTAAAACGTATAACACTATCCATTTTCTGCTCCTTTCTCGTTTGATTACCGTTTATAATCATTATACATCACTTATTAGAAAATGTGGATAAATAATAATAAATTTGCCCTAAATTTACGTTAGAATCGTTGCTACAGAATTTTTTATTGATATGAAATTTCAAATTTGCTTTAGTAAATTTTTTGTAAATAAGTTCAAGTAAAGTCTTATTTTGAAAAACTCCGCCGCTTAGCAAAATTTCCATTTTTTCTTTTTTTGAAATTTCAAAAATAATATCAGTCAAGCCATTTATAAATGCCGTTGCAGCCACTCTTGGCTCATCTTTTAAAGCACTTTTAAAAGCTTCTTTAAAGCCGATCACTCCACCATCTAGGCTAAATTTATAACACGCATCTAAATTTTTATCATAAAGCGCTTCAAGCCTCATACCACTCTCGCCCTCAAAACTAGAGTGAAAAAGCCCACAAATAATCGCCCCAAATGCGTCAAATATCCTACCAACTGAGCTAGTCTTTACTAAGTTTAATCCTTTTTGCTCCATTTTTTTAAAATTTGCAAGCATTTTTTCATCAAAATTTACTAAAAATTTACCAGCTTCGTCCTCAAGAGAGTATTTTAAAATAATAGAATATGCGATGAGATAAATATTTTTGATGCTGTTTTCGCCCCCAAATAGGCTAAATTCATCAAAGTGATAAACTCGCTCGTAACTCTTTTTATCTAGTCTAAAGACCTCGCCACCCCAAATTTTGCCACCTTCCCCGTATCCAGTGCCATCAAAACAAAAGCCAAGGTACTTTTTATCTGCTAGATCATTTTCAAATATCACGCTTAGTAAATGTGCGTAGTGGTGCTGCAAATGAATGAGCTCAAAGCCCTGATCCTTTGCCCATTTTGTATTTAAAAAATTTGGATGCAGATCGGCTATGACCTTGTCTATTTTTAGGTTGTAGGTCTTTTCAAAAAGGGTAAAAATATCTTTAAATCTATCAAAAGTTGCCACGTTTTTTAGATCACCGATATATGGGCTAATCATCAAAAGCCCGTCTTTATAGATACAAAATGAGCTTTTTAGCTCCGCTCCAAGGGCTAAAAATGTCCCTTTTTGCTTAAAATTTGTATGGATGAAATTTGGATTTAGTCCACGACTTGTTCTTGTAAAAATCACTTCATCACCAACACAAAATGCGATACTATCATCACTTGGCGAGTAAATTTCTCGGTCGTGATCAAGATAAAAGTCTATGACGTCGCCTAGTTTTTCCTTTAGCTCGCTCTCGTCTTTTATCACAACCTCGCCTGAGATGTTTGCGCTAGTTGCGATGATGTCGTGCTTGAGATAGTCAAAAAGCAAAAGATGTATGCCGCTAAAAGCAAGCATAACACCAAGCTTATTTAAATTTGGAGCTACGCTTTTTGCGATATTTGAGCCGCTTTTTGCCTCGAGCAAGACGATTGGCTTTAAATTTGAGCTAAGAAGCCTAGCCTCCACCTCTGAAATTTTTGCTATTTTTCTAGCGTTTTCTAAATTTTTACTCATTAGAGCAAATGGTTTGCTTGGGCGGTGTTTTCTTACTCTTAGCTCGCAAACTGTGGCTTCATTTGTCGCGTCGCAGACTAGATGAAAGCCACCAAGCCCTTTAATGGCTAAAATTTTGCCCTCGTTTATGAGCTTAGCCGCCTCTTTTGCTGCTTCGTTCCCACTAGCCAAGACTTTGCCAAATTTATCTTTTAGATATAGCTTTGGCCCGCAGTTTGGGCAAGAGATCGGCTCTGCATGGTAGCGACGATTAAGCGGGTCTTTGTATTCGCCCCCACAAAACTCGCACATCTTAAACTCATTCATCGTCGTATTTACCCTGTCATAGGGCAATGCTTTGATGATAGAAAATCTCGGTCCGCAGTTAGTGCAGTTTATAAATGGATATTTATAGCGTGAATTTGCTGGGTCATTAAACTCACGCAAACAGTCATCACAAAGTGCGTAATCAGGCAAAATAGGCGCTTGTTTGGTCGCTCTCTTTGAGGCGATGATCTCAAGCTTTTCATAAATTTTATCTATCTTAAATTTATGCAGTTCATCGATCCTAGCAAGGGTTGGTAGCTTTTCAAAAAGCTCTTTTTCAAAAGCCAAAAAGCTAGCCTCTTCGCCGCTAAAATTTAGCTTCACGCCCTCATCGTCGTTGTAAATTTCACCAACGAGCTTAAATTTATCCGCCAAAGTATAGACAAAAGGTCTAAAACCTACGCCTTGAACTAAGCCTTTGATCTCATATCTAAAGCTTGATCTCAACGCCAAATCCAGGGTCAAAATTTGTTTTTATATTTGGGTTTAGGTGCTTTTTTATCAAGTTGCTAACTACCTTGTTATAAAATAGATCCCCGCTTAAAGTAACATTTTTGATGTTAAATTTATCTCGTTTTTCATAGCTAAAATCGCTCAAAAAGTGTGCCAAAGATTCGGTGCAACCAAAGCTGATGTTCTTCTCTCCAGCGCCAGCAAGGACAAACGAAATGATACTTTTTACAAACTTAACCCCGTCTAAACTAAAGTCATCTTTCATCTTATAATCGATCCTAACGCCCTTTTGACCGCTAAAATCAGCTGCCATAAGAAGCAAATTCTCCCCTGCTTTTTTAAAGTCATCGCCTAAACCAAGTATGCGCCCAGCTATGCAAAATAGCGAGAAAAAGCTAGCGTTTGAGCTAAATTTACCGCTTGGTAAGGTGTGCTCTTTGCTGAAATTTTCAAGTAGTCTTTTGCCGCCCTCCTGGGCTCTTATGAGCTCATAAATTTCTTCAAAGCTACTAAATTTTGGCAAAAATAGAAGCTGCGTTTTGCTTGATTTTAAAAGCAGGCAAATTTCATCATCGCTAAATTTGCTAAATTTTAGCCCCAAAGCTATATCGCTAAAATTACTAAGCTCAAATTCCTCGTTTTTTGTATAGAAAAATGGGCTTAAAACTGCGCTACTTTCAAGCAAAGTAAGCCTTGAAAGAGCATTTTTTTGCTCCTTTACTTTAACGCTTAAAAAGCTAAAATTTTCTTTATTTAGCTGTTCGCAAACGGCGTAAAGAAAAAGATCATTTGGTGCCATCACGTCAAAAAATAGTGGCGCATCCTCGTGATTTTGCCTATAAATGGCTGTCGTCTTTAGTGCTAAAAGTGGCTTTTCAAAACTAGCCAGAAATGTCAAAGCTCTATCATCAGCAATAAAAATTTTTGGTAGCTGCTTTAAATTTACAGGCATTAAGAAATTTACGTCAAAATTTACGCCAAGAGAAATTTCATATAAATTTTCATCTTGCTCTATGCAAACGCTCATACCATTTTTTAACAAATTTAGGCAAGCTTTTAGCTTTTCATTAAAATTACCAAGCGTTATCTCGCCTTCAAATTTACTCTCACATAGCATGCCACTTTCATTTAAGATAGCCTTTTCGCTAGCCAAAAATGTGCTCGCTTGAGTCGGAGTTAGTCCACCAAATTTTATCTCATTTATCTTGCTATCTTCATCAAGCTCACTTGCAGCCAAGACCTCACTGTGCTTTATAAAAAGACTAAATGGCAAGAGCGTACTTGCTTTATTTGCCACGCTCTCAAGCTCGCTGGTATTGCCACTTACCTTTAGACAAATTTCATCATCTTTGCACTTTATACTATGAGATAGATCACCAGCAAGCAAGCGTAAAAATGGCACTAGAAACGAAGCGTCTTTGTGGCAAGTAAATTTAAAAGCAAGTATCATTTTAAACCTTTTTTAGCGTAGTCATCGATGGTATCTTTTAGGGTGAAATTTGCTACTTTTTCACACTTAAAATCAAGCTCTTTTAAGTGATCAAGCAGCGTTTTTTCTAAAATATTAGAAGCGTTTATAACCTCATCTGAGAGGCTAAAATTTGATGATTCTATGCGGCTAGGCACGATACCTAAAATTTTAGTCGTAGGTCTATCGCCCGCAAGCTCCATTAGATGAAGGGTCTGGAGCATCTCTATCTCGTGAGCCGAGCCGTCCCAGCTGATAAAATTTGGTACATTTAGAAAGTCGAAAAAATAAACATCGCCCACGCTTGCGCCATTTGCGCTAATGCAATCAACGACGATAAGATAGTCAAATTCGCTTATGATGTGAGTTAGGGCGAGGGCTAAAGTGCCCCCGTCCATTAGAGTAAGCTCGTTTTTAGAGCTTGTAAATTTATAGTTTTTAGCCATCAAATTTACAAAATGAACACCTATGCCCTCATCGGCAAACATCACGTTGCCGATACCAAGAACCAGCACTCTCATCAGTGTTCTTTTACAAATTTATAGCCACTAACGATAGCGTCCATCGCTCCATTTTTGCCTTTAACAGCGTTAAATACTGCCATATAAACATGAATCGGTACAAAAATCATAATGACCCACATGCAAATTCTATGTATCGTTCTGACATTTGCTAGTCCGCCCATAAGCTCTTCAAAAAACCTTGCTGGCTCATAAAGCGCTCCGCCAAGTCCCTCGTGATAAACATGAACATAAAGCACAAGACCGCTTAGGCAAATAAG
This sequence comes from Campylobacteraceae bacterium, assembly GCA_902387145.1. Classification (GTDB taxonomy): domain Bacteria; phylum Campylobacterota; class Campylobacteria; order Campylobacterales; family Campylobacteraceae; genus Campylobacter_A. The sequence goes on from CABMKY010000001.1 coordinate 780,467, forward strand.
AGTCAAAATAAGATAAAAGAAGAAGTATGAGGCAAACTGCAAAGGATTATAAACGCCCCTTAAATGCGGATGTGGCCCCATAAAAAGATAGTATTTGATCTGTGCGATCCAAATTTTTGGATTTAGAAAATCAACCACGCTCATCGACTCTTTTTTGCTATGTTTATCAAAGACAAATAGATAAAATTTAAAGATAAACGCCGCTATTAGCACAAAGCCAGCGATCTGGTGAGCCATACGCCACTTTGCTTGCATAAAATTTGTAGGCTCGCTCGTGATCTCTGGACTCACAAAAACGTACGAGATATAGTAGCCACTCACAACTAAAAGTGTGATCGCTGCAAATCTAATCCAGTGTGTCAGCCTAACGCCGATGGAGAATTCGTATTCGCTGATCCTGTCTGCATTTTTATGTGACATATTCTCTCCTTACAAATTTGGATTTATCTTATAAGTACTCAAATCATTTCCCTTTGTATCCATAACATGCACAGCACACGCGATGCAAGGATCGTAAGAGTGAATTTTTCGTATTATCTCAAGTGGTTTTGAAAGATCAGCGATCTTTAAACCAACTAAGCACGCTTCGTAGCTTCCCATTTGATTTTGTGCGTCTTTTGGAGAGGCATTCCAAGTACTCGGTACGACTGCTTGCCAGTTTGTGATAACACCATCTTTTATGCGGCACCAGTGGCTAAGCGCACCTCTTGGAGCATTGCCTTGGAAATTTCCTTTGTACTCTTTTTTGTTATCGATTACATATTTTGCGCAGGTCTCTTGATCTGATTTTAAATTTTCTACCAAGGCATTAAATGCGTCCATTGTATGCTCTGCAACTACTTTTGCCTCAAGCATACGAGTAGCGGTTCTGCCTAGAGTTGAGAAGACTGCACTTAATGGCAAGCCACTCTTTGCTAAAAATTCATCAACTACTTTTTTAACTCTCTCGTTACCTCTAGCGTAGTTTATAACGATACTTGCTATTGGACCCACTTGCATAGGCAAGCCATCATATCTTGGTGCTTTGATCCAGCTATATTTGCCTTTTGTATCAAAAAGCTTACTATGAGCTAGTTTGCCCTCGGCGTCTATGCTCTCGCCATCAACAAGGCCAGTGTAGTTTGCCTCTGTCTCGCCGTCATATGGGTGAAGCGCTTTGTCATTTTTATACCAAGATCTTGTCGCCTCTTCTGTAATTTTATTTTCGTCGATATCATAAACCTTGCTAATATCACCATTTAAGATAATGCCACCTTTAAATAGATGGTCATTTTTGCCGATCAAAAACTCATCGTAGCAAAGTAAATTTGCCACACCAACATCGTTTAGAACGCTTGGCTCGTTTGCATAAGCCTTAGCAGCCATCAAAATATCTGGATAGTAAGCTCTATCAACAAATTCTTTAATCTCAGCAAATTTGCTCATATATTCGCCCATTCTAGCTGGATCCATAAGATCCATCACGCAGGTCACGCCGCCAACTGTTAGGCTTTGTGGATGTGGGTTTTTCGCGCCAAAGATAGCCATCATCTGAGCTACTGTTCTTTGGATCCTTAAGCACTCTAAGTAGTGAGAGAGGACGATTAAATTTTGCTCTGGCGTAAATTTATATGTGCTATGTCCCCAGTATGCGTTGGCAAATGGTCCAAGATTGCCCTTTTTAACAAAGGCTTCAACCCTCTCTTTTACCTCTTTTAGCTTGTCAGCTCCCGTGGCAAACGGAAGATCAGTGTATTTAAACGCCTCTTCGCTAGCTTTATGCACATCTGCGCTTAATGCAGAGACCACGTCTGCCCAGTCCATGCCGTGAAGTTGATAGAAATGCACGATGTGATCGTGAAGATATAAAGCTGCGTTCATAAGCGTTCTAGTTAGCTCTGCATTTAGTGGAGGCTTGATGCCAAGGGCATTTTCAACCGCGATGATGCCTGCTCGGTAGTGTGAGTATGTACAAACGCCACAAATTCTTTGCATGAAAAAGCCAGCATCTCTTGGGTCTCTGCCTTTTACGATCTGCTCTAAGCCACGCCAAAGAGTTGAGCCAGAATACGCCTCTTTTACGATATTATTTTCATCTACAACAACTTCTATTCTTAAGTGTCCCTCGATACGTGTTATAGGGTCTATTACTATTCTTTTTTCACTCATTTTTTCGCCTTATTCTTTATCTTTACTCATAGAAGCTATAACAGCGTGAGCTGCTATGCCAATGCCTGTAAGAGCTAAAATTCCGATGCCAACTTTATCGCTGACATTATCAGCTCCAAGACCCAAAACAGTATCAAAGAGTCTATCTGCCATAGGCTCTTCAAATGGTCCCATCGTATCCCAGAAGTCTGGCTCTGAGCAGCCTATACAGCCGTGACCTGCTTGAACTGGCCATGATGTGTGCTGGTTAAATCTCTCGCGTGAGCAGTTATTAAATGTATATGGACCTTTACAACCTACTTTATATAAGCAGTAGCCATTTTTTGCGCCTTCATCGCCGAAATTTTGGACAAACTCGCCAGCGTCAAAGTGACCACGTCTTTCGCAAAGATCGTGAATTCTTAAGCCATAAGCCCATTTTGGTCTATTGTAAACATCAAGTGCTGGAAGTGTGCCAAAAAGCAAGAAGTGAAGCACGTTGCCAACGATATTTTTCTCACTTGGTGGACAGCCCGCAACATTAATGACTGGTTTATCAGTTACCTTTGAAAGTCCGACTGAATTTGATGGATTTGGCCTTGCAGCTTGAATGCCACCAAAGCTAGAACAGGTACCGATCGCAAAGATAGCAGCTGCGTCTTTTGAAGCATTTACAGCATGAGTTTTACCTGTTGTGCCATGAGGTCCAACAGTTAAGAAATTTTCAGTCGCACCAGTTGGGATACCGCCCTCAACTAGCAGGATGTATCTGCCCTTATACTTTTCGATCGCACTTTCTAAATTTTCTTCAGCCTGCCAACCAGAAGCTGCCATGATAGTTTCGTGGTATTCAAGGCTTATGTAGTCAAATATAAGACTATCTATGCTTGGAGCATCGGTTCTTAGTAAGCTCTCGCTACAGCCTGTGCATTCTGCCATATGAAGCCATATAACAGGAAGCCTATCGCTAAGCTCAGCAGCACGAGCAACCATCGGTGTCATCGCACTTGGTAGAGCCATAAAAGCTGTCATCGCACCAGCCCACTTCATAAAATCACGCCTCGTAAAGCCCTTCTCTTTTAAAAGCTGCGCAATACTCGAGTCACTTTTCATCTTAGGCAACGCACTAAGCTCACTTAAGCGCCTATCTATCTTTTGACGCAAGTCATTATTCATATAAGCTCCTTTGCTTGAAAATTTTACTTTTGTTAATAATATCTTTGTTTAAAGAAGTAAAAAATTATTTTATAAAATTAATATTTATAATTAAATAAATTTTAACTAAAAAATTTGAAATCCCTTTTTTGCGATATATTTTCAAAATATAAAAAATAATATTTTGAGAAATTTTATTTTGTTTTAATGAATTTTCAATATTTTAAGCATATTATTCTGAAAGTAAATATCAACTATAATTTTTAATGATTTTTAAAAATTTAGCATATTTAAGGCGAGAGAAATTTTTAAGATATAAATTTTTAAAAGCCCAAATTGATTAATTTTAGGCTTTTAAAGTTGCATTAAAATGGCCAGATAGCTTCCATAAGCCTTGTGCCCCAAGGTTTTTTGGTAGATTTGTCTAGCTCGCCCTCGGTTTTATACAAAATTTTGGCGTCAGCTATATATTTTGAGTCGATTTCGTTATTTTGTGAGATGTCGTAAGGTCTGATGACACCACTTACTTGCATGATCTGCTTTTCGCCATTTATAAGTAGCTCCCGGCTACCCTCGATAAAGTAATTGCCGTTATTTAGTATTTTTATGATCCTGGCTGAAATGGTTGCGGTAAATTTCTCGCTTCTATTGCTCGTACCACTTCCTGTAAATTTATTGCCACCACCTGCTTTAAAGCCGATATCGCCGTATTTGTTTAGATTATCAGCCACAGTTGAAAGCGGTGCAGCCCCAGCTGTGAAAACACCGCCACCAAGCGAGATGGTACTATCCTTATTTGTACTTTTACTACCAGTTGAAGTTTGGCTTGCATTTTCTGAGATAACGATAGTCACGATATCATTTACATTCATCGCCTTTCTATCTGAAAATAGCGGATTCTCGCCCTTACCAAAGAGGCTACCGGCGTTACTTTGTCCGGTGCCACTATCTTTTGAAGGGAGTTGCTCGACATAAACCGGGGGTTTCATATTGATATGAGGATCAGCACTTGGTGTGCAGCCAGTGCAAATAATGCCCGCAGATAAGACGAGCCAAATCGTTTTATGGTTCATAAAAAATGCCTTAAAATAAGTATCTTTGTGCTAAAATTAAGCAATTTAAGTTCCTAAAAAGGTCGCAAATGAAAAGTTGTTACGTTTTTACAGACAAAAATTTAGCACATCTGCAAGAAATTATAGCTACAAAATTCAAAAAAGTTGAGATTTTTAAGATAATCCCGGATGAAAACGATAAAAATAACTTAATAAATTCAAATGAAAAAGATTTTTTTCTAAAATTTATAGATAAATTTGAAGAGTTAAAAGCCAAAAGCGACTTTGTCATAGTCCTTGGCTGTGAGAGCTTTAGTGTCTTTGGCAAAAGCGAGCTAAATTTAAAGCTAGCTAGAAATTTAAACGCACCAGTTTTTGATGAAAACGCAAGCGAGCTAAAAGCGCTAAATCCAAACTCAAAGCTTCTAATTACCGATAAGATAGATGAAATTTTAAACTATAAAGCAGATATCATCACACCATTTAAATTTCAAAGCTTGCTTCTAAAAAGAGCCAAAACTGCAAACAAAACCGTTGTTTTACCAGAGAGTGACGATGAGAGAATTTTAAAAGCGGCTCATATCGTACTAGAAAAAGACGCGGCAAATATCATCTTGCTAGGACTTAAAGATGAAATTTCAAAAAAAGCGGCCGCTTTGGGGCTAAATTTAAGCAAAGCCAAAGTGATCAATCCAGAACAAAACGAGCTAACAGATGAATTTGTAAAGAAAATTTATGAGCTTAGAAAACATAAAGGTGTGGATGAAGCCAAGGCAAATGCGCTTGCAAAAGATAAAATTTACTTTGCTACGATGCTAATTCATGAAGGCTTAGCCGATGCCTTGGTAAGCGGCGCTACGATGAGCACGGCTGATACGATTCGCCCAGCCTTGCAGATAATAAAAACAAAGCCAAATGTAAGCGTGGTAAGTGGAGCATTTTTCATGGCACTTGAAGAAGAAATTTTACTCTTTGCCGACTGTGCTGTCACGCCAAATCCAAGCACAGATGAGCTAGCTAGCATCACGCTAAGTAGCGCTCAAACGGCAAGTGCCTTTGGCCTTAACCCAAAGATCGCCATGCTAAGCTACTCTACGGCTGATAGTGGCAGTGGGCCTGATGTGGAGTTTATAAAAGAAGCTACTAAAAAAGCTAGCGAGCTTGATGCAAATTTAAAAATCGCAGCGCCAATTCAGTTTGACGCAGCCGTTGATCTAAGTGTCGCTGGCAAAAAGATGCCAAACTCAGAGGTTGCTGGGCATGCAAATGTATTTATCTTTCCAAATTTAAACTGCGGAAATATCTGTTACAAAGCAGTTCAGCGAAGTGCAAACGCCCTAGCTGTGGGTCCGATACTTCAAGGGCTAAAAAAGCCAGTTAATGACCTAAGCCGCGGTTGCCTCGTTGAAGACGTGGTAAATACTATCTTAATAAGTGCCATACAAGCAGGAGAATAATATGAGAATTTTGGTTTTAAACTCGGGTAGTAGCTCAATAAAATTTCAACTTTTTGCAATGGATACCAAAACCAGTCTAGCAAGCGGTCTAGTCGAGCAAATCGGTAGCTCCAGCTCAAGAGCGGTGCTAAAAGCAAATGGCGAAACCTACGAGATAAAACGCTTTATAAAAGACCACCATGACGGACTTGAGGCGATGAACGAGCTTTTTGTTACATCACACACATTGCACGATCTAAGCGAGCTTGATGGTATCGGACACAGGATAGTTCACGGCGGTGAGAGCTTTTTTAGCTCAATGATCGTTGATGAAAGCGTAATCAAAAAGATCGAGGAGATAAGCCCACTTGCCCCTCTTCACAATCCAGGGCACCTTGCTGGCATTAAAAACGCGATGAAAGAGAGCAAAAACGTGCCTCACGTGGTCGTTTTTGACACGGTATTTCATCAAAGCATGCCAGAGTATGCCTACCGCTACGCTCTACCTTATGACGTTTGTAAGACTCATCACATCAGAAAATACGGCTTTCATGGCACATCACATAGATATGTTTGTAAGCAAGCAGCTAAAATGCTTGGCATAGAATTTGATAAATTTAACGCTATCTCGCTTCATCTAGGCAACGGCGCCTCAGCCTGTGCGGTACAAAACGGCAAAAGTATCGATACCTCGATGGGGCTTAGCCCACTTGAAGGGCTCATAATGGGTACAAGAAGCGGCGATATGGACCCAGCTGTGGTCATTTACCTGCTAAATATCGGCGTTTTAAAGTGGAACGAGATAGATAACTTTTTAAACAAAAAAAGCGGACTTTTTGGAATTTGTGGCTCAAGCGACATGAGAGAGGTTGTGGCCAAAATGCAAGATGATGAGCGAGCAAAGCTTGCATTTGAGATGTTTTGCTACCGAGTAAAAAAATATATTGGCTCATATTACGCCATTTTAGGACGCGTTGATGCACTTATATTTACTGGCGGTATCGGCGAAAATGCACCAAATACAAGGCAAAAAATTTGTGATGAACTAAAGCATCTTGGCATTCACATAAATCACGATCTAAATTTCCAAGACATGCGAGGCGAGAGATGCATAGACGGGGATGACGCTAAGATAAAAACACTCATCATACCAACAAATGAAGAGCTAGAAATCGCGATAGAAACGGCTAGAGTAATAAAAGAGAACAAAGCCAAATAAATAGATGTTTAAAATAAAATGATTAATTTGTGTTTTGCCAAACTCAACATATAAATTTTAAGTCTAGCTCGTTTTAAAATAGAATTAGCATTTTTAGGCTACGAGATAAAAAGCTTTTGCGATTTTAAGCTCGCAAAAGCTTGCAATCAATTTTTCTTAAAAAATCTCAAAATTTTTGCTTGAAGTTTAAACTGATCCGAAAGCTCCATTATCGGATAAGCTCCGGCGTATTTTTTGCCACCAGGTAGGTCTTTACTAACACCACCGCGTGCAGCGATCTGCGCGAAGTCACCCACTTTTACATGACCAGCTGAGCCGCTTTGTCCGCCCATTACGACGTTTCTGCCTAGCACTGTTGAGCCAGCAAGTCCAGTTTGTGAGACGATTAGGCAGCCATTTCCGAGCTCGCAGTTGTGGCCTATTTGAACGAGATTGTCTATCTTTGTGTAGTTTGCGATCATCGTGCTTTCAAAAACGCCGCGATCTATCGTTGTGCAAGCACCGATCTCGACATAATCACCTAAAACTACATTGCCATTGTGATAAATTTTTACATGCTCGCCAGTTTTTGTATGTGCATAGCCAAAACCGTCACTGCCTATAACGCAGTTTGCCAGTAGGTGGCACTCGTTACCGATGACGCAGTCGTTATAAATGACTACGTTTGGGTGGATGATGCAGTTTTTACCGATAGTCACGTTATCGCCCAAAAATGCCCCAGCCATTACTACCGTATTTTCGCCCACGCTCACATTTGAGCCTATATAGACATTTGGCATTATCTTTGCACTCTTGGCGATATTTGATGGCTTTGGCTCACAAAAAAGCGGCTTAGCATAATCTTTGCTAAGCAAGGCAAATGCAAGGTGCGGATTATCGCAGACAAGCGCAACCATGCCAGCTGGCACCAAGTCTAAAAGCGATTTTGTCACCAATATGGCTCCAGCATTTGAAGTGCTTATAAATTTGGCATTTTTCTCACCATCGCAGTATGTTAGCTCAGCTTTATTTGCATTTTTTAAAGAATTTAGAGCAAAAATTTCTATATCTTCTCCGCTAAAAGTAGCATTTACCTTTAAGGCTATTTCACTTAGTTTCATCATATATCCATTATCACAGATCCGCCGCGTACGACGTCAACTGGGTTAAATTTCTTTATCGATTTTAAAAAGTTCTCTATCCTACTCGCATCGTCAGCCACCATGACAACTATGTAGTTTTCATTTGTATTTGTAACGATGCCATTGTACGACTTTAGTATCGCCTCAAGACCGGCAAAATTTTCACCAAGCGGAATTTTCACGAGTGCCATCTCTTTTTCGACAAATTCGCCACTTTCTATGACTTTATATGTTGGTATGAGCTTGTGAAGCTGTTTTACGATCTGCTCTAAAACTCTTTCGTCGCCACTTGTTACTATACTTAGTCTTGAGAAGTTGCTCTCAGGTATCGGAGCAACGGTGAGTGTATCAATATTGTAGCCCCTACCTGCAAAAAGTCCAGAAATTCTAGCCAAAACGCCATGTTCATTTAAAACTATAACCGAAATCGTTCTTCTGATACTCATTTTTCTTCCTTGCTCTTTAATATCATATTATAAATCGCAGCCCCTGCTGGAACCATAGGAAGCACATCCTCAAAGCGGTCGATCCTAACGTCGATCATCGCTGATTTTTTGCTATCGATCGCTTCTTTTAAAGCCTTTCTAAACTCATCCTTACTCTTGCAAACAAAGCCAATACCACCAAATCCTTCAGCGATCTTTACAAAATCAGGCTGCAAGCTAAGATCAGTCGATGAGTAGCGTTTTTCATAAAAAAATGTCTGCCACTGGCGAACCATGCCTAAGAAGTTGTTGTTTAAAATGATGTTTATAACAGGCATATTTATCTCATGAGCCGTCATCAACTCTTGGATATTCATAAGTATTGAGCCATCGCCTGTAAAATTTATAACAAGATTGTCTGGTTTTGCACATTTTGCGCCGATCGCTGCAGGGAGGCCGTATCCCATCGTACCAAGGCCGCCACTTGTGACAAGCTGCCTTGCTCGGTTAAATGGATAAAACTGCGCTACCCACATTTGGTGCTGGCCTACGTCTGTTGAGATGATAGCCTCTGGGCCCGCTATCTTTGCGGTCTCTTCGATGACCCATTGCGGTTTTAGAACTGTGTCGCTATCTGTGTAGCCAAGTGGATTTAGTTTAGAATATCTATCTAAAATTTCTCTCCAAGGTGCGTAGTTTTCAGGCTTTGCATTGACTTCTTCATAAAGCTCAGTTAGCACGTTTGTAAGATCGCCAACGATTGGATAGTGAGCATTTATGATCTTTGAGATGGAGCTTGGATCGATGTCGATGTGGATTATCTTTGCATGTTTGGCAAACTCGTCCGTCCTGCCAGTGATCCTGTCACAAAATCTAGCTCCAAGCGAGATGAGAAGGTCACACTCGCTAAGTGCCATATTTGAAGCATAGCTACCATGCATGCCAGCCATGCCTAAATTTAGCTCATCTTTTGCATCAAGCACGCCAAGAGCCATAAGCGTTTCGACTGCTGGAATGCCAGTTTTTTGCATAAATTTACGTATGATCTCGCTTGCATTTGATGCGACCGCACCGCCTCCTATGTATAGAAGTGGTCTTTTAGCTTCATTTATCGCAACTGCTGCTTTTTTTATCTGTTTTGAGTTGCCCTTATAGGTCGGTTTGTAACTTGGGATAGAAATTTCTTTTGGATATACAAAGTCACCAAGTCTTGATGTGATATTTTTTGGGATATCGATATGAACTGGTCCTGGGCGGCCTGATCTTGCGATATAAAACGCCTCTTTTATGATGCGAGGTAGCTCTTCAACGCTATTAACCAAGAAGTTATGCTTAACACAGGGGCGTGAAATGCCGACCGCATCGATCTCTTGAAAAGCATCTGTGCCAATCATAAATGTTGGTACTTGACCACTTATAAGTACGATTGGAATACTATCGCTATAAGCTGTTGCAAGGCCAGTGACAGCATTTGTAAAGCCAGGACCACTTGTCACAAAAGCAACACCAACTTTACCACTAACTCTAGCGTATCCATCGGCCGCATGAACGGCTGCTTGCTCGTGGCGAACCAAAACGTGCTTAAAATAAGTTTGTTTATATGTCTCGTCGTAGATATTTAAAGCTGCACCGCCAGGATAGCCAAAAACTATCTCAACGCCCTCTTCGTGCAAGGCCTCGCTTATCATCTGTGAACCAGAAATCTGTTTTATCATCACTTTAGCCTTTTGATAAATTTATCGCAGATTATATCCCAAAGCATTTTAAATCCATTTTAACTTTCTAGCGAATTTTAGGTATCGTTTTGATTTTCTTGAAAAATTTTTAACTAGTTTAGAAGAACAATACAAAATATTTTACATAAAATTAAACATATTATTTTTAGTAAAATTGATAAATTTAAGTGAGCAAAGATTATAAAATTTTAAGAGCTAAAACTCATTTGTATAAATTTTAGGCTTAATTTTTTAATTAAAATAAGCCTAAAATTTTGCTTCATTTTTTATATCATTTAGCTTTTTAACGGCCTCGTCAAAGTCATCAGAATTTATAAAAACATTAATATTTTCATTTTTCTTATAGACTTTATCGTAGTATTTTGTTAGTAAAATTTCAGCTACTTTAGCAATGTCATTTTCATTAAATTTAGCCACAGCTTCATCTCTAGCTTTTTTATCGATAAATGGCGAAATTTTCTTTATACACTCGTCAAAAAAAGCTTTATCCACACTTTTATAGTCATCCACTATACAAGAAATTCTTTTTTCTAAACTTGCGCTCACTTCGACATTTATGCCACTACGCATAGCCTCATAAAGACTTTTTGGCAAGCTTAATGAGCCTATCCTTCTGCTCTCACCCTCAATAAAGCAAATTTTATCTTTTAGCGTGATGAGCTTTTCAAACAACGCATCTTCAAAGCTTTTTTGGCTTGGCTGCGCGCCATTTATCGCTCCAAAGACAGATCCTAAATGATTTGCCATAGCTTCAAGGTCTATTGATGGGCTTAGAGCCCTTATTAGCTTACTTTTATAGCAGCCAGTATTTCCAAAAAGAGTGATAAATTTCGTGCTCAAAGGTCGATTTAGAAATTCTAAAACGTGATTTCTATAAGCTTTATAGCCACCACTAAGCCTAAAAACTCTATATCCTATCATGCTTAGCACATAGCCAATAGAATTTGATCTAAGCCCACCTTTAGCGCAGTAGATGCCAATAGCTGAACCAACTTTGGCTCTTTTATAAACCTCATCAATGATATTTTGTAAATTTTTGCAGATATATTTTGCGCCAAGGCTCTTTGCTAGGGATCTATCGCTTTTATAGAGTGTGCCTACCTCTTTATGTTCTGCATCATTTAAAGCATATAAATTTATGGCATCTTTTATGTGAGAATATAAAAATTCATGTGGCGATCTTGCGTCTATTAAAATTTCAAAAGAGCTTCTTTTCTCTAGCCACTGCTCTACATCAAGCTCAAATAACGGCACTAAACGCCTTTTTTAGTTTCTCAAAAAGTGGATGAAATGGTGTGCCATTTACTCTCACATCAGAGATAGTGGTTATAAAATTTGTATCTCCGCTCCACCTTGGCACAAGGTGATAATGCACATGCTCAGCTATCCCAGCTCCCGCTGCTTTGCCTAAATTCATACCTATATTTACGCCATTAGCATAAAGCTCTTTTTTTAAAATTTCAACTCCAAGCCTTACAAATTTACTCATCTCAAACCAAGTCTGCTCATCAAGCTCTTCGATCTTGTCGGTATGCTGATTTGGTATTATCATAAAATGCCCTGGAGAATACGGATATAAATTCATAATCCCAAAACAATGTTTAGCTCGAAAAAGTACGCCATTTTTATCATCATCATCTGAGTTTATAACATCACAAAAAACACAGCTATCTTTTTTAGCGCTAAAGTATTCGCTTCTCCAAGGGGCACAAAGGTGCTGCATTACTCGCCCTCCTTTATCTTTTTGACGGCATTTTTTATATCATCTTGTCTCATAAAATGCTCTCCTATCAAGAAAGCATCTACGCCTATTTTACTTAGCTCTCTAAGCTGTTCATGCTCGTAAAGACCGCTTTCAGCGACTATTATCTTGCCATTTGGCAAAAGTGGTATGAGCTTCTCACAAAGGCTCATATCCATCGTAAAATCATCTAAATTTCGGTGATTTATACCTATTATATTTGCTCCTGCAAAGATAGCTTTTTTCACATCACTCGCATCGTGAGTTTCAACCAAAACTTCAAGACCTAAATGATGAGCGTAGTCTAAAAACTCTTTTAGCTCGTTTTGAGTTAGTGCTTTTGCGATGAGCAAGATAAAGTCTGCCCCATAAACAAGAGCTTCAAGAATTTGATACTTATCAACGATAAAATCTTTTCTAAGGATCGGCCTTGAGGCGTAGCGGCGAACTTGCGTGATGTATTCAATATCGCCTTTAAACCAATGTGGTTCAGTCAAGATACTAAAAGCATTTGCGTATGGCTCGTATTCCTGGGCTATTTTTATCGGCTCAAAGTCTTCTCTTATCACGCCCTTACTTGGGCTTGCTTTTTTGATCTCGGCTATGATTCTTATAGGCTCATTTTGACTTGCTCTAAGTGCATTTAAAACATCTCTTGGCACGTATGGATTGTACGCTAGCGAGCGACCAAGCCACTCCTCAGGGAAGTCTATTTTTCTTTTTTCAAGATCATCTTTAGTCTTTTTTATTATCTCATCAAGTATCATTTTTTAAGCCTTTTGTTTAGATTTATTATACAGCGCTCTATTAGGTGCAAATGCTCTTTTGCCTCTTTTGAAGCTCTAAAATCAACATCTTTCATCGCATGCTGTATAATGCTTTTTGCCTTTTTGCACTCACCAAGCTTAAAATATCCCCACGCTAGCGAATCCTCGTAATAAGGCGAATCAGGCGAGATATCAAGTGCCTTTTGCACAAGCTCTATACCCTTTCTAGGGTCAATATCATGATCTATCAGCAAGTAGCCATAATAGTTAAAAAACATATCATTTTCTAGCTTTGGCACGCTAGCTTCAAATTTATCTAAAATTTCAGCCATTTTTTGTTCGTTCAAGGCATCTTTATTCATCTCGTATTCGTAAATCGCGGCTTTTGCTAAAAAATTTAAATCCCTGCTATCGTTATAAATTTTAACAGCAAGTATGTATGCGTCACCAAAATTACTAGTTGCCGCATAAAGATCCATAAGTGCCACATCGTTGTAGCTATATTTTTTTAAAATTTCAATTGCTACTTTGTAATTTTTATCATAGATAAAAAACTGCACGATCTTATCAATATATGAAGTATCGTGATTTAGCTCATAAAGCTCTTCAAAGAGCTCAATCACTTTTGGGAAATTTCTTTGCTGGGAGTAAATTTCAGCCAAAAGCTCACAAGTTTTTAGCGTGCAACCTTGTTCATCTCTAAATTTCTCAAGATATTTTGTAGCGTCTTTTATCTTATCCATGCGATTTATCAAAATATCAACGATACGGAGCAAATTTTCTTCTTCTTGCTTTAGCGAGTATGCCTCTTCAAAGTATTTTAGTGCAGTTGTTGTTTCATTTTGCATCATACAAATAGTGCCAAGCATGAGTAAATTTTGAGCATTTGGCTCTTTTGTAGCAAGCTCTTGCATTAAACTTTTAGCCTCATTTAGCTTTGAAAGATTTACTAAATTTGCCACCTTTATACGGATAAAATCGCTATCGTCTTTTAAGCTTTTTTCGCCTTCACTTATCAAAGCATCTAAATTTTCATTTTTTGTAGCAAAGGCGAGTTTGATCGCCTCTTTTAAATAAGCTTTTTGATTTGTATCTTTAAAAATGTTTGAGTAAGCTTGAATGCTAGCATTCACATCTCCGCTATCTTGAAACAATAAAGCCTGCATTAGACGTAAATTTATACTTTTATTATCATCAGCCAAAAGTAGCTGCGAGTTAAAAAATACGCTCATAAAAAATACTAAAATTTTACGCCAATGCATTCTGCTTTTAGCTCCTTTAAATTTTTTTTAAAATAATTCCAAAATGGAAAAGTCCTACATTGCTGTGGCCTTAGCTCATAAACTGAGCAGTTTTTATTTTTTTCATCAAAAAATATACAAGCAAAGCCATCTTCATAAGGCTTTTCTTTTATGCTACACCTTAGCCCAACTCTTATTAAAAACTGCTTTTCAAACTCATCTTTACTCATATTAAACGCGGTGCAAAATTTTGAAATTTCTTCTTCGTTTATCCAAATGTAGCCACTCTCTCCCGTGCAACACTTGCCGCCACAGCTCTCGCAAAAGCTCGCATCAAACTCATAGTTAAAGCCTTGTACCCTCACGCTAACTCCTGATAATCAACGCTGTTTGTATTAGCTTTTTTAAAAATTTCAATCGCCTCTTTTGTATGCGAGCCATTTTCGCTCATCACTAAAGGCGGCAAAATTTTTAGCTTTGAGTTTGAATTATTTCTTACCTCAAATAAGGCTAAATTTGCTGGCTTATCAGCCTTTGTATGAATAAATTTTAGGCTTACTAAATTTAGTTTAAACTCTTTTAGGCACATTGCGATCTGACTAAGATCATCAGGTGCGTAGCAAAAAAACGCCCTTTTGTGAGGTTTTAAATTTATGCTTACGCCTCTTATAAAGTCTTTTAGACCCAAAGAACTTGTGTATCTACTAGCTTTTATATGCTCATCTTCACTCTGTTTCGTACCCTCGTGATAAAATGGTGGATTTGATACGATGAGGTCAAATTTCTCACTATCTTTAAAATCTGCAAAATCAGCATTTATGATTTCTGCCTCCAAGCCATTCTTACTGGCATTAAATTTAGAAATTTCACCATTTATCTGCAAGATGTCAAGCAAGCTTAGGCTGGAATTTTTAAAGTCGCGTTTAAGTAAAAGCCCAAGTATCCCGCACCCTGCGCCAACGTCTAAAATCCTACCTGAAAAATTTTTCAAACTTGAGCTTATAAAATCATAAAGTACCAGCGTATCGCTGTTGTAGCGATAGCCACTTTTTAGCTGAGCCAAGATCATCTATAAACCTTGATGATAAAGCCGCGCGTGACATCTTTTACGATCACTTCGGAGCTAAAGCTGATCCTTGCAAAATCGCCAAATTCTTCTTTTATAAGCTCGGCTGCTGCCTTTGAGCGCTCTTTACCAACGCCGTAATTTACATAGTTATTTAGCCTGCCAAGATCGTCTTTTTTGATGCTTTGAGCAACATTTGACGGGATGACAAAATTTTTCTTATCTACGATCGGAATTATCTCATAAAGGTAGTTTGAGTTAAATCTTTGCAAAAATTCGCTCACTCTATTCTTGCACATCACGCTAACCTTATCTTTTGCGTCCATGTCATCACACTCAAGGCTAGAGATCAAAACTAGCTTTGTTGGCGTCTCTGGTTTAGTTGTCGCCTGCAAGATATTTTTTAAATTCACATTTTCATTTTCAAGCTCATCTTGCCTATTTAAATTTTGCTCAATATCTTTTTGAAGTTCGATGATTTTGGCATTTACTGGACTTCCTTTTACGCTAGATGAGCTAAGTTCATTTATTTTAGAATTTAACCTCTCAATCGTCTTATTACTCTCGTTTAACTTATGTTTTGCACTTTCAAGCTCATTTTGTAAGCTTAGTAAATTTTTACCACCACTTTTATTGCTATCAGCAAAAAGAGCCGACGTATCAGCTATCTTCTTTTGCAAAATATTTATTTGCTGGCGCAAAATTTCATAGTTTTGCATATCGATCTTTAGTGTTCTTTTTTGAGCTTCTAGCTCACTTTGCTTTGCTGCCAGCATTTGGCTTGTTTGAGTGAGATTATTTTCCAGCTCTTTTATCTTTTCATCTTTTAAATTTATCTTTGTACTTAAATTTTTTAACTCGCTGTCATTTAAACCAAGCTTTTGAGTCTGCAAAGAGATAGTTTGATTTTGCTCAAACAAAGTTTTTAAAAATTTATTTGTCTTTGTATCAAGCGTTTTTAGCTCATCTCGTGCATTTTTAAGACTTTCTTCACTTAAATTTAGCTTTTTATTTAGCTCACTTAGACTTGCATTTGCATCTAAATTTTGCTTCTCTAGCTTTTTGTTTATCAAATTTACCCGTTCAAGCTCTTTTTTAAGCGAATTTATATTTTCATTTGCGAGTTTATTTTCCTGCTCGCTTTTAAGATTTTTTTCTTTTAGATCATTAAAACTTTTATGAAGTGCCGCAAGAGAGGCGTTTAGCTCTAAATTTTTACCATTATAGTTTTCAACTGCCAAATCTTTTGAGTTTAAATTTTTCTTTATCTCATCAAGTTCATAAATTCTATCTTTTAAGGCGGTCTTGCTTGAATCAAGTGCTTCTTCAAGATCAATTATCTTATTTGCCTTTTTTGAAAGCTCATCCTCCATAACGCTTTTTTGCATTTCAAAGCCATCAGTTAGTGCATTTATCTCTTTTTCATAGCTAAATTTTTGTGTCTTAGCATCACTTTTTGCTCGCTCGATCTCCTCTTTTAAAAGCAAAATTTCTCTTTTTTCATTTTTATCTTTTTCATTTTGAGTATTTTCATACTCTTTTATTAGTGCATCTTTTTGAGCCAGTGTCGTATTTAGCTCTATATTTTGCTCTTTTAAAGCCGTGTAATTTGCCTCAGCTGCCTCTTTAAATTTGGCAAAATTTGCTTCGATATCTTTTACCTTACTTTCATCGCCATTTTTTGCCTCATTTATCGCATTTTCAAGGTCTATTATCTTTTTTTCATAGGCTTTTGAGCTCTCAATCATATCAGCTTGGGCTTCATTTAGCCGTTTTGTGAGAGTTTGTATATTTTCAAAGTGTTGAGCTTCAAGCTCGCCTAGCGTCTTTTGGTTTTTCTCAACTATCTCATTTTTTTCATTTTCGATATTTTTTTTCATCTCTGAAATTTTGCCTATAAAGTCTAAATTTTTCTCGCTGATATCGACATTATCAGTAGCTAAAATTTTATTTTTTTTACTTAACTCACGAACTTGTTCTTGAAGTTCGTTTACATCATTTGATAAATTTTGATCGTTCGTTTCAGTAAAATTTTGGATATAGCTTTTTGGAGTTATATATCCGCCATATTCGTAAAGATCGTCTTTGCTGATATATTTTTGTCTCTCTTCTTCCGGTAAATTGTCAAAATTTATAGAATAAATCGTTTGATTAGTATCTTTTGGTGTCTCATCTTCTTTTGGAGATTTAAAAAACGATAGGCAAAAGCCAGCTATCAAACAAAAAATAGCCAGTAAAATTTTATTTATCAAGCTTATGCCTTGCCCTTTAAAATATCTTTTATGACGTGATGAGCGTGATTTAGAGCAACGACTATTGAGCCGCCATTTTTTAGCACGATATCACCGCCCACATAAAGTCCTGGCACGCTACTTTGGTAGTTACTATCAACTATTGGAGTGCCCTTTTCATCGATTTTTATCTGACATTTTTGTAAAAAATCAACCGGACTTGAGCCACCTATTGCATAGACAACTCTGTCATAAACGCGGATCTTGCCATTTTCATAATGCACTCTAACTTTGCCTGATTCGTTATCTATCTCTTTTATATCGTGATTTAGCCTAACTTTTATCTTGCCGTGCTTTTCTAACTCCCAAAGTGCGCTTAAATTTGTCTCATTTACGCGGCTAAAATTATCTTTTCTATAAGCGATTGTGGTTTTATTGTATTGGCAAAGCTCGATCGCATACTCAACTGCTGAGTTTCCGCCACCTACAACAAGCACCTTTTCGCCATTTGTACAGCTATCGAGGTTAAAATTTACAACTGAGTTTAGTGAAGGCGGGATTTTATAATCAGGCTTATTTGGACGTCCCATTTTACCGATAGAAATCATCACATTTTTAGCTTCATATACGGCTTTTGAGGTAGTTACTTTAAAAATTTCTCCATCTTTTTTCACACTCTCTACTTCAGAGTTAAAAAAAGCTTCAATCTTTTCAGTATCAAGCAGCTTGTCAAAATAATCAAGCGTACTTTCTTTCGTGCCATCCTCAAATGAAACTACGCCATGTATCGTGCTATCTTGCCCTTTATACTCTTTATCTACGCGTTTATTATCTTTATAAAATTTTCTTATCGTTTGGCTGTGATTATCACCTTTTTCAAGAAGCAAAACGTTGTTTAAGCCATTTCTTTTTGCCTCAACTACGCTAGCAATTCCACAGGGTCCGCCACCAACAACGATTAGATCATAAACATTTACCATCTTTTCTCCAAAATTTATAATTTTAAGCTTTTTTAAC
This sequence comes from Campylobacteraceae bacterium, assembly GCA_902387145.1. Classification (GTDB taxonomy): domain Bacteria; phylum Campylobacterota; class Campylobacteria; order Campylobacterales; family Campylobacteraceae; genus Campylobacter_A. Next base: position 798,801 of record CABMKY010000001.1, read on the forward strand.
CAGATCAGCCATCAAAAACGCAAGCTCAAGTGCCTGATCAGCATTTAGCCTTGGATCACATTGTGTTTCATATCTTTGCTCAAGCAAACTTTCAGTGATATTTAATGCCCCACCCGTGCACTCAGTCACGTCTTGGCCTGTCATCTCAAGATGTACGCCGCCAGCTCTTGTGCCCTCAGCTTTGTGAATTTCAAAAAAGCTTCTAACTTCGCTTATGACCTTGTCAAATTCTCGAGTTTTGTAGTTATTTGAGGTCTTGACTGTGTTGCCGTGCATTGGATCGATGCTATAAACGATATTTAGCCCCTCTCGTTTTAGCTCTCTTAAAATTTTTGGTAAATTTTCGCCAATCTTATCAGCGCCCATTCTGATTATCACATTTAGTCTACCAGCTTCATTTTCTGGATTTAGCTTATTTGCAAGTGCGACGACATCTTCAGCCTTTGCACTTGGTCCGATCTTTACGCCGATAGGATTTTTCACACCACTTAAAAAATGCACGTGAGCGTCATTTATACCACGCGTTCTTTCACCTATCCAAAGCATATGAGCCGAGCAGTCGTACCACTCACCACTAAGACTATCAACCCTAGTCAATGCCTCTTCATAAGGTAGCAAAAGTGCCTCGTGAGATGTATAAACCGCGGTTTGATTTATGACTGGCGTATTTGCTGAAGTGATGCCACAAGCTGCCATAAATGAAAGCGTCTTTGTTAGCTCATCAGCTAGTTTTGCGTATTTCTCGCCGATCTCTGGCTTTTTAACAAAGCCTAAATTCCACTTATGCACTTGATGAAGGTCGGCCAAACCGCCTCTTGAAAAGGCCCTAAGTAAGTTCATCGTAGATGCGCTTTGATAATACGCCTCGATCATGCGTTTTGGATCAGGCACTCTTGCCTTTTCGTCAAATTCAAAGCCATTTATGATGTCACCTCTATAGCTTGGAAGCTTAACGCCATTTACCTCTTCAAAATCGCTACTTCTAGGCTTTGCAAACTGCCCTGCTACGCGGCCCACTTTGACCACTGGATAGCCGCCAGCAAAGGTTAAAACTATCGCCATTTGAAGTAAAACCTTAAACATATCTCTGATGTTATTTGCATTAAAATTTGTAAAGCTCTCAGCGCAGTCGCCACCTTGAAGCAAAAATGCCTCGCCATTGCAAACTTTTGCAAGTTCTTCTTTTAAACTTCTAGCCTCGCCAGCAAAGACCAAAGGAGGAAGCGATTTTAATTTTTCTTCGACCTCTTTAAGCTCTTTTAAATCTGGGTATTTTGGTTGTTGCAAGATATTAAATTCTCTCCAGCTATCGCGGTTCCAAGTCATTTATTTTCCTATCTTTTTTGCCTTAAATTAGACGCTGATTATATCACGGCAAACTTAAAAAATAAAAGCCATTAATAGGCTATTAAAGTTAAATTTCATAAAATCGCTAGTTTAAATTTACCCAAAAAAAGAGAAGATTTTTTCATGATAAAAGGCATTTTTTATTCGCTTTTGGCATCAGTTTTATTTAACTGCATTTACTACATGTCAGTGCTCATGAACCCCATCAGCACACAAGCTCTTATTGGATACCGCATGATCTTTGCCATGCCTTTTGTCATCGCCACCATTTTTTTGTTAAAACAGCAGCGAAATTTCAAATTTTTACTTCTAAAAATAAAGCTAAAACCTAAAATTTTACTAGTTTTGCTTGCTACCTCGCTCATCGTCTCATTTCAGATGTGGCTTTATCTCTGGGCTCCAAGCAATGGCTCAGCACTAAAGGTATCAATTGGCTACCTCATCATGCCAATAGTCATGGTCCTTTTTGGACGGATATTTTTTAAAGAGCACCTCTCTAAAACAAAGCTAGCCTCGATATTTTTTGCAGCCCTTGGCGTCTTTAGTACAGCTATACTAAGCGGCGGCATCTCGTGGGAGAGCGCTGTAGTTTTTTGCCTTTATCCAGTCTATTTTGCCATTAGAAAGTACTACAACCTTGCAAATTTCTCAAGCTTTGTTATAGAGATAATTTTTATGTTTTTATTCTCATTTTATTTTGCGCTCACAGCCGATATGAACTACGTGATGAGCCAAAATCCAAACATCTACTATCTGCTCATCTTGCTTGGTGCTATCAGCGGCATAGCCCTCATCGCCCAGATCCTCTCAAGCACGCTCGTGCCGATAAATGTACTAGGTTTGCTTACATATTTTGAGCCTATAATGATGCTTTTTGTCTCATTTGCTATCGGCGAGAGACTGGAGAAAAGCTCATACTTTTTAATGATCTGCCTAGCCATCTCGGTCACACTTTTGATGATAGATAGTATAAATTCTATAAAAGGCGACAAAAATACCAAGGCTAAATGAGAGCCAAAAAGGCGTTATTCTCGCGCTTAGCGCCTTTTTTATGTGGGGGTTTTTGGCGATTTATTTCAACCTCTTTAGCAAAGATGTCGATGCTTATGAAATTTTAGCTCATAGGGTCATTTGGTCATTTTTCTTAATGGCTGGAGTGCTTTATTTTAGTGGCAAAATGGGCGAAATTTTTACTTTACTTAAAGATATTCGTTCGCTAAAAACCTTATTTTTGAGTGGTATATTTATCACCACAAACTGGGGCGTTTATGTATATGCAGTTAGCAATGGCAAAATTTTGGACACAAGCCTGGGCTATTTTATAAATCCACTAATAAGCATGCTTCTTGGTGTTATTATCTTTAAAGAAAGGCTAAATAAAAGCGGAATTTTAGCCATTTGCATAGTCGTTTTAGCCATTAGCATACAAATTTATGCCCAAGGCGGATTGCCATTAGTTTCCATCATCTTGCCGCTTTCATTTGGATTTTACGCAGCAGTTAGAAAGATGGCAAAGATTAGCGCATTTAACGGGCTTTTTATAGAGACATCTTTTATGTTCCCATTTGCACTTGCTTACGTCCTTTACATAGCATTTTTAGGTAAAAGCCACTTTGGGCTAAATGAAAACTCACTTTTAATGATCGCTTCAAGTATCGTAACCATCGTGCCACTTGTCGCATTTAACGCAGCTGCAACAAGGATAAATTTAACAACGATTGGCTACTTGCAATACATCTCGCCGACCATCGCGATCCTTTGTGCAGTCTTCATTTACGGCGAAAATTTAGACGGCTACAAGGTCATCTCGTTTTGCATGATATGGCTGGCACTTGCGATAATTAGCATAGATAAATTTAGAAAAAGGAGTAAAAATGAATAATGTGACGATTTATTTGCTGCTTGCGTTTTTTGCAGCACTTATTTTATATTTTCAGATACAAAAACTCACCAAAAAGCTCGACGAAGAGGGAGCGGTGCCAGCTTATCAAAAGGCCGCACAGGAGGTTTTAGAAAATTTAAGCAATGCTGAAAAATATCCAAAATTTTGCAATGTAATATTTAAAAAGATAAACGCCTTAAGGCAAGATATTTTATTTGAAGATGCGTTAAATAGTGAGTCTGAAAAAGATAAAGCATTAGATGCCTTAGAGCAAATAAGAGAAAAACTGGAAACTTTATCAAAGCAAGAGAATTTAAGCTGGGAGAGTGAGCTCTTTGCGATCTTGGACGAGCTTGATGGCTTTGTAAGGGCAAATTTCAAAAACGGTGAAGATAGAGCTGAAGAGCTAAGGGACAAACTAAAGAAAGAATTTGATGGGTTGTGAGAGTGGCTCTAAACATTTTATAAAATTTTAAATTTAAAGGAATAAATATGAATGAATATATAGATTATGAAAATTTCAAGGCTTACTGTGAAAAAGAAATAGGCAAAAACTCCGCTCAATCCTATCAATCTTTTTTAAAAAGCTTTATTAGATTTTTAGAAGAAAATAAAGTTTACTCTATTTTTGATTATTACAACTCAAAAAGTAAAAATCCAAAATATTTAGAAGAAGAGTTTTTAAAATCTGGAAAAACCAAAAAGCTTTTTACTGACTATAATTCAGCAGTAAATAAATATATAGAATTTAAAAATAGCGAGGCGAATATGAAACGATATTGGGTATTTACAAATAAAAAAGAAATATTTGATTCTATTGAAGAATTTAAGCAAAACAATATTACTCAATGGGACAATGAAAGAAAAGATGGATATTTACAGCTTTCAGAAATTAAAGAAGGAGATATTGTTTATATTTATTCAGGTGAGCCGATTGCTGCTATTGTAGTGAAAGCAGAAGTGGAAAATATTTCACAAGACAAACGCACTATTTATCTAAGATTTTTAAAATTTACAAATCAAAATAAGTTATCTCGAATAATTTTAGACAAATACGAAAATCTCAAAAATATCCAAGGTAAACGTGAAATAAAATCGCAAGAAAGCATAAACTACATATTAAACAATGAGGATATTGATAAAGATATGACTTTAGAAAAGAATGACACTTTACAACAAAAGAGAGAAATTTTATCACTAAATCAAATTTTGTACGGTCCTCCTGGAACTGGAAAGACATATAGCGTTGTTTGTAAAGCACTAGAAATCATAGAAGGCAATGTTTCCGATGATAGATCTAAATTTAAAGAGTATATAGAAAAGGGACAAATAAAATTTATCACATTTCATCAAAGCTATGGATATGAAGAATTTGTTGAGGGTATAAAACCTGTATTTGATAGAGAAAACGGTAACGAAGACAACGAGATATCTTATAAGATAGAAAAAGGTATTTTTTATCAGTGTTGCGAGGACGCTTTACGCTTGGCTGGATACAAAGATGGACTCGACAAATTTTGCACTTTGTCAAAAAAGGAACAACAAGAGTTTTTAAATGAAAAAACACCAAAATATACAATCATAATAGACGAAATCAACCGCGGAAATATATCCAAAATTTTTGGAGAGCTCATAACTCTTATAGAGCCATCAAAAAGGCTCGGAGAGACTGATGAGATAATGGTCGAGCTGCCATACTCAAAAGAGAAATTTGGAGTGCCGTCAAATTTATACATAATAGGCACGATGAATACTGCAGATCGTAGCATAGCCCTTATGGATACGGCACTTAGAAGAAGGTTTGAATTTGTGGAGATGATGCCAGAATACAATAATCTAAAAGAAGTTGCTGGCATAGATATCGGACAAATGCTAAAAACGATAAACGAACGCATAGAGTATCTTTACGACAGAGACCACACGATAGGACATGCTTATTTTATGCCACTAAAAGGCGGTGCAGATATAGAAGAGCTAGCCTCAATCTTTAAAAATAAAATTTTACCGCTACTACAAGAGTATTTTTATGACGACTGGGAGAAAATAAGACTAGTTCTGGGCGATAATCAAAAAGATGAGGATTTGCAGTTTATTAAAGTCAAGAAAAATATTGCAAAAGAAAAACTATTTGGAGGAAAAATCGACAATATAGACGATAAAGTCTTATACGAGATAAACAATCGAGAAAATTTCAACAACCCTCAAAGCTATATAAAAATTTACGAATGAAACAAAACGCAAAGCAATGACCAAATACTTAATAGAGTTTGAAAAATTTCGCCCGGAAGACGACCAAGACCTATTTAACGCAGTAGATGCATTTACTAGAGAAAATTTTGCCACAGTAGAGTTTCTAAGGCCCGGCAGAGATAAAAAGGGTGATTTTTTACAAGCTCAAAACTACGTCGGCATTATCCAAACAAAAAGCGGTGATAGTCTTGAAATACTTCCCAAAATCCACGACAACGACAATGGCAGCAATAAAGAAGCAGTAGAAAATTCTAAAAGAATTTTACTGAGGATGTTAAAAACTTTAAAAAATCATCCATTTAAAAACATAAACATAGCGAATTTAAAAAGCCTAAATTTACCGCTTCTTGAAATTTTTATATCGATGTTCTTAGATGAAGTATCAAAACTCATAAAAATAGGCATAAAAAGCGACTATGTGGAGCTAGAAGATAATCTAAAATTTTTAAAAGGAAAACTGAAGATCTCGGAGCAAATACGTAAAAATATCGTCCATAAAGAGAGATTTTACGTTTGCTATCAGGAATTTTCCATAGATAGAGCCGAAAATCGCCTCATAAAAAGTACGCTCGAGTTTTTATACAGACGCTCGAAATCAAGCAAAAATCAACGGCTTATTAGAGAATATTTATTTATTTTTGATGAAATTTCATCTAGCTCCGATATAAACGCGGACTTTGGCCGTTTAAAACTAAATCGCCAAACAAAACATTATGAACAAGCGCTTTTATGGAGCAAGATATTTTTACAAAACAAGTCGTTTAGTCCGTATGGAGGTAGCGAAATAGCCTTTGCTTTGCTTTTTGATATGAATAGACTTTTTGAGAGTTACGTCGGAAATTTTATAAAGAAAAAGCTTCCCGGTGTCATACTGCAACACTCAGAAAAATACCTCGTTGAAGATCCAAAAAGCTTCAAACTAAGGCCTGATATATTTTTAGAAGGCAAATTTATAGCCGACACAAAATGGAAAATCATAAGCTCAAAAGATGATATCTCACAAGCTGACCTATATCAGTTATATGCTTACGGCAAAAAACACGAGTGCGATAAGCTCTATCTAATATATCCAAAGATAGATGGCATAAAACAAGAGTCTATGGATTTTAAATACGACGATGAAAAGCGGCTTAAAATTGTATATTTTGATCTTGAAAAAGACGAAAATAACGCAAATTTACTAACATAACTTTCTAAAAGCCAAATTTAAAGCTTCGCTTTTAGAGCCATTATCCTCTTATATGAAACGTCAATTCGCTCTTTGCTGATCTTTTTCTCATTTACAGCATCAATTATGATCTGGGTGATCAAATCAGCCGTTCTTTGGTTATTTATCTTGAACTCGCTAAAGAGCAAGATATCGCCACCAGCATTTATAAATTTCACCACCTTTTGCGCTAAAGCTTCGTCGCCAACGCCTTTCATCAGCATATCATCGCTGATAACTACACCATTAAATTTAAGCTCATTTCGTAAGAGATCGGTTATTATTTTTTTAGAAAGTGTGGCTGGATTGTCCTCGTCGATACCTTTTACAAAAAGGTGTCCGACCATGATGATCTGCGCTCTACCAGTGCTTATGGCGTCTTTATATGGCAGTAGCGCATCTTTACTTAGCGTGACTTCGCTCTTATTTTTATGTGAGTCCTCTTTTGAGCTACCATGCCCTGGGAAGTGCTTAAGTGTCGTTAGGATGCCCTGCTCTTTAAATGCGTCCATAAAAGCATCAGCGTAGATCACGACCTTGCTTGCATACTCGCTAAACGCCCTTTGCTTTGCAGCGATGATCGGCGAGTTTTCATCATGCAGATCAACCACTGGGGCGAAATTTAAATTTATGCCACACTCTTTTAAATTTATAGCCATTTTTAAGTAGAGATCGTATGCACTTTTGATATCAAGCGTACTTGCGACCTCGTATGCGCTAGGATATGGGCCATCAAAGCTCTTATCCTTCATGCGGCTAACATTGCCGCCCTCTTCGTCGATGGCGATGAAAATTTTAGGGCTTTTTTCTTTGATAGCTTTTATGCTTGCTTTTAGCTGGACTTTGTTAGTGACGTTTCTGCCAAGCAGCATCACACCGCCAAACCTCTCATATCCAGCGTCGCTTAGCATCGCACGAAACGCAGCGTCCTTTGTGCTAGCTCCATTAAAGCCAACCATTATCATTTGCGAGACCTTAGCTCTTAGACTAACCTCAGCGCCGTTTAGCCCCAGAGCAAAAATAGCCACAAAAAATATAAATTTAAAAGCTCTCATCTTCTTCCCAAAAGCGATTTTACGCTCTCAAAAACATCTTTGCCATTTAGCATATTTTCAACCTCGCTAGCAATAGGCACATATATGCCCTTTTCTTTAGCGATCTTGCTAATAGCTCTTGCAGTATCCACACCCTCAGCCACCTCGCCAAGCTCATTTAAAATTTTTTCTAATCTCTCGTGCCTTGCGATGCCAAGACCTACGCGGTAGTTACGTGAAAGTATCGATGAAGCGGTTAAAAACAGATCCCCTGCGCCGCTTAGCCCCATAAATGTCTCATCTTTTGCGCCAAAAAATTTGCCAAATCTAGCCATCTCGACAAGCCCACGCGAAATGAGGCTCGCCCTTGCATTGTTGCCAAGACCAAGTCCGTCGCAGATACCGCCAGCTATGGCGATCACGTTTTTATAAGCCCCACACACCTCAGCACCGATCACATCATCAGAAGTGTATGCTTTCATATAGCTTGGGAAAAATGAAGCAAATTTTAAAGCTAAATTTTCATTTTTAGAATTTACCACTAAAGCGCAAGGAAGCTTCTGCATGATCTCTTTTGCAAAGGTCGGCCCTGAGAGAAAGGCTAAATTTTCTCTATCCACAAAGTCTTCATAAATTTCATTTAAAAATTTAAGATTTGCCGTGTCTATACCCTTGCTAGCAACTAGTATCTTTTGATCTTTATTTTTGTAGTTTTGCTTTAGCCATAAATTTGTAGCTTGCGTTGGGATCGTACAGACTAGATATTCGCACTCCAAAGCCTCTTCTAAGCTTACAAAATTTGACATCTCTCTTGGCGTTCTTGAGTTGATGACGCACTCGTTATTTTCACTAAATGCGTGAAATAGCGCACTGCCCCACTTGCCAGCTCCGATGACTGCTATGCTCATTTTAGCCCTTTTAGCCTATTTTGGCCTTTAAAAGCTCATTAACCTTGCCTGGGTTAAAGGCACCCTTGCCCTCTTTCATCACCTGACCGATAAAGAAGCCAAACATCTTATCTTTGCCGTTTTTATACTCTTCGACTTTGTCAGTGTTTGCAGCTAAAATTTGATCTATGATTGCGATGATAGCTGAGTCGTCGCTCACTTGCTTTAAGCCAAGTTTTTCGATGACACTATCAACGTCCGCATCATTTTCCATTAGGTAGTCTAGAACCTCTTTTGCAGCCTTGCCACTTATCGTGCCATCTTCTATACGTTTTAGTAAATTTATCATTTTGGTACTATTAACTGGGCTAGTCTCAATCGTTACGCCGTTATTTAAACGACCAAGAAGCTCAACTATGAGCCACGTAGTAGCAAGCTTTGGCTGAATTCCGGCAGCAATTAGTTCTTCAAAATATCTAGCCATCTCAACGCTTTGGGTTAAATTTAGCGCATCACTCTCTTTAACGCCTAGCTCACTTACGTACCTTGCGACCTTTTGCTCGGCAAGCTCTGGAATTTTTATCGCTTCGTTATACATCTCTTCTGGAATCTCAACTGGCAGCAAGTCAGGGTCAGGGAAATACCTATACTCTGCGCTATCCTCTTTACCGCGCATCGATCTTGTCACCAAATTTGTCGTGTCAAACAGCCTTGTCTCTTGATAGACTTCTTGGTCGTATTTGCCATCTTCCCAAGCTGCACTTTGGCGCTCTACCTCGTAATCGATCGCTTTTTGGATAAATTTAAATGAATTTAGGTTTTTTATCTCGACCCTTGTGTAAAGCTTTGTGTCGCCTTTTGGACGGATAGAGACGTTTGCGTCGCAGCGGAAGCTACCTTCTTGCATATTTGCGTCGCTGATGTTTAAAAAGCGAAGGATCGAGTGCAGTTTTTTAAGATAAGCCACCGCCTCATCACTGCTTCTAAGATCTGGCTCACTAACTATCTCAAGAAGTGGCGTGCCAGCTCTATTTAGATCAACCAGACTCTCGGTTTCTTCGTGGATATTTTTACCAGCGTCCTCTTCAAGGTGCGCTCTTGTTACGCCGATACGTTTTTTAGTGCCATTTACGTCGATGATGAGCTCGCCACCTTCTACGATAGGGATCTCAAACTGGGAAATTTGATATGCCTTTGGAAGATCCGGATAGAAGTAGTTTTTTCTATTAAAGACTGACTTTTTATTTATCTTAGCATTTATCGCTGTACCAAAGCTGATCGCTTTTTTGACTGCCTCTTTGTTTAGCACAGGTAGCGCTCCAGGTAAAGCTAAGCAGGTCGGACAAACGTGAGTATTTGCCTCGTCGCCAAAGCTAGTCGAGCAAGAGCAGAAAATTTTAGTTTTTGTATTAAGCTGAGTGTGAACTTCTAAACCGATAACGACTTCAAACATATTTTTACCTTTAAATTTATACAAATTTTTAAGGCGTATTTTAGCGATACTTTCTTTTAAAATATCTAAAAATGAGCGTTTTGGCCGGAAAATAAAGAAGGTAATTTAAAAATTTAAATAGTTTTAAAAAGGGAAAGCCATATAAAAATATGGCTTTAAATTTTAATGCTCGTGCTCACTAATAGCAACAGCACCAGCTAGATAAACGTAAGTTAGCATCATAAAGATAAATGTTTGCAAAACAGCCATAAGCGTTAGAAGCGCAAAAGCTGGAAGTGGAGCAAACCAAGGTGCAAGTGTAAGCATCGCTAGCAAGAATAAATCATCTCCCTTGATATTACCAAAAAGACGAAATGAGAGCGAAACTACACGTGAAAGATGTGAGATGACTTCAACTGGAAACATAATAGGAGCTAGAAATTTATTCGGTCCCATAAAGTGTCCAAAGTATTTGAAAAATCCATTTTCTCTAATGCCCTCAAAGTTGTAATAAACAAATACAACTAAAGCCAAAACTAGAGTTAAATTTAGACTTGAAGTTGGCGACTCAAATCCAGGAATAATACCTACAACATTTGAAAAAAATACGATAAAACCGATAGTTGCAACAAGTGGAAGATATTTCCTAGCTAGTTTTTCACTGCCTAAAGTATCTCTTCCCATCGATATAACGCCCTCCAAATAAGCTTCAACTATATTTTGAAGACCTCTTGGCACAAGCTGCATTTTGCTCCTTGCTATATAAGCAACTATGATAACAATCAAAGCTACAAGCAGAAAGTGAAACGCATAGATAAAGGCGTGGGAGCTATTTAGGAAATTTGAAAATAGAAACAAATCTTTCATTAATTTACCTTGGATTTAGAATTTTGCGTGATTGTAACAAAATTATTGTTAAAACATTTTTAATTTTAAACTCTGAAATAATCGAAAATCAATTTACAAATGGTCACTGCTACTACCACTAGAAACATTGTTCTAATAAATTTTACCTCTTTTTTAATGACAAGATTTGATCCAAAATATGCGCCTAAAATTTGACCAACTGCCATCAAAAGTCCAACAGCCCAAAGCATCTGTCCACCGGCTATAAAAATGCCAAGAGCAACGATATTGCTAGTAAAATTTAAGAGTTTCGTATGAGCGACAGCTTTTTTTAAATTTAGCCCAATTAATGCCACTATCGCAAATGTCCAAAAAGAGCCTGTTCCTGGACCAAAAAAACCATCATAAAAGCCAAGCATTAGTCCAAAAACTACATAAAATAGTTTTTCATTCATCTTTGCAGCTCTATCATTTTCGCCGACTTTTGGCATAAAAAGCGTATAGATAAAAATAGCAATCAGTAAAAATGGGATAATTATCTTTAAAAAATTTGTATTTAAAAATAGGATAACCACCGCTCCAATGATAGCTCCAATGAAAGTAAAAACGATGCCTACAAAGCACTCTTTATAATTAATTAATCCCCGTTTTGTGAAATTTAGAGTCGCCGTAAAGCTACCAAAGACACCTTGAAGCTTATTTGTGCCAAGTGCAAGATGTGGTGGTACGCCCATCGCCATAATAGCTGGAAGCGTTATAAGCCCACCTCCGCCAGCGATAGAATCGATAAAACCACCTAAAAATGCAGCTACAAAAAAAACGACATAGCTAAGTAGATCAAATTCCATTTTTTGCTCTTTTGATAATTGAAATAAAAGCAGATTGTAATTTATTTGTACTTATCTTTTTGTAAAATTTTTATATTTGAAATGAGAGATTTTTAAAATTTATAAATTTTAACGAGCCTTTGGATCTAGCCCAAAGACTCGCTTACTAAAGTGATTACTTAATAACACCACAAAGCATTCTAGCGCCACCACCACCAAGTGCTTTTGGGTTGTCGCTGTGATTGTCGCCACCAACATGAACCATTAATGAGTGACCTTTTAGCTCGTCAAGACTTTTTATCTTTGGGGCTAGTACTGGATAGTTAGCATTGCCCTCGGCATCTACGTAAAGTGCTGGCAAATCACCTTTGTGACCTTTATCATCCCAAGCAAAAGAGTGCATTTTTGTGCCAGCTGGATCCCAGTGACCGCCTGCTTTCATACCAAGGCCTTTTTCAGTCGCACCACAGTCAGCATTTTCATGGATGTGAAAGCCGTGTAACCCTGCAGTAAGTCCTTTTAAATTTGGAAAAAATGCAACGCCGTAGTTTGTCTTAACAGCTACTACTTCGCCGACACTCTTATCGCCCTTCTCGCTTAGCTCATTAACAGGTATAACTAGATGTTCACCAGATTTTGCATCAAAGTGATGACCCTCATGAGCAAAAAGCAAAGTTCCTAAAACTGCACTTAGTAAAACGATTTTTTTCATACAAGCTCCTTGTGGATAAAATTGTATGGCAAGTCTACCCTAAATTTAAAAATTTAGCAATAATTTTTATTGATTAAGATTTTTTATGATAGTTTCTAACTCTTTACTCTGCCCTATTCTATAAAGCGCAAAGTCGTATTTTATCGGGTCTAGCTCGTCAAATTCTCTAAGTTTTTTTGTAAGCTCCATGACTGCTTTAAAATCGTAGCTCTTTCTATTTATAAGTCCTAAATTTAAAGAAACTCTATGCGTATGCACATCAAGCGGTATCAAAAGCTTATCTTTTGGCAAATTTTTAAATAGTCCAAGGTCGATGTCGCTATCTCTAACCATCCAGCGAAGATACATGTTGTAGCGTTTATATGGGCTTTGTGGCTCTTTGCTAAAGCTCTTACCAAAGAAAAACTCATATCCGTCCGAGCGGTAAGAATTTAGCTTATATATAAATTTGATAAGTTCATTTACGCCATCTATCATCTCGCCATTTTTTGCAAGACCTTGGCGTAAAATTTCCTCTATCTCGCCCTCTTTTTTAAGGCGTGAGAGAGTGATAAAAATTTCTCTTACATCTTTTTCATTTTGAAAGCGGTACTTGAAATTTGATAAATTTTTCTTGATATTTTGCTCGCTCTCATCAAGCAGGCTAAATTCAAGCGAATTTAGAAATTTCACTATCATTTTTGCGTTACCATAAGCAAATAACGCACAAATGAGCGCTATGTTTGGCTCTTTAAATTTGGTGGCTACTTGAAGTGGATCTGGGGCTTCAAACAGCCCCAAATTTGTATTTTTGCTAAGTACGTGCGAGTCTAAAAGGCTCTTTAGCTCGTTCATTGCTTTAGTGAAAGAAGCGTGTCAAGCATTTGATCAACGGTCGTGATGATCTTTGCCGCTGCGCCGTAACTTGCTTGAAATCGGATCAAATTTGTAAGCTCTTCATTGGTGTCTACGCCACTTGTTGATTGAAATTCCTCTTCAGCTGTCTTTTGCAAAGACGTATTTGTATCGTGGATCGTATTATTCGCCTCTGTATCACTCGCCATGTCAGTCGTAAGATAGCGGTAATATCCCTCGATCGTCTCATCTCTATCAAGCGCTATGCCACTTGAGTAAAAGGTCTGCTTTTGATACTGAAGCTGGATCATTTTATTTGCAACTTCATTATTTCCGATAACTGGCTTTGAGTAGGCACGAAGCTTTGTGTGGTCTTGGGTAAAATTTTGATTTATGCCGATACTATTTGAGTCAGTACCTGAAAAAAATCTATTTATGCCAACAGCGCCTGGAAAATTTGTACCGTGATCGACTATTGATATGCTATAAAGCCCTTGAGCTTGTTTTGGAATGAGAGAAAATGTACCTTTTTTAGTATTTTTATCATAAAAATATGACGCCTCAAAAAAGTCATCAACGTCATTTAGCATATTATTGTCTTTATTGTCATCTGAGTTTGAGTTAAAGTCTTTGACGATAGAGTTGCCATATCTTGTATCATTCATCGTCGTCGTGCCATTTACATTTATAGTTTTTCTGGCCACGACATTGCCTTTGTTATCATAAACAATAGCTTCAAAACTTCCGTTTCTTATACTATTATCATGATTCATCAACGTCTTATCGCCTTCTAAATAACTTATCGGATCTGAGTTAGAAATTTCAACTGCAGATTCGGCATAGATATTATTTGTACTTGTTATCAAGGTTTTACTAAATGTATTTAGATTATCAATGTATTTTTGGATCGTTCCGTCGCTAAATTTATCATTATCTGGCTCGTAATTTCGACCCCTAAGATCAAGTGCAGCTCCGATTTTACCGCCCGTGATCTTTTCTTCCATTGGGATTCTTCTGCCGTCTTCTCTTTCATAATAAATTTTTGTATATCGTCCACTTTCGGTTGAACTCATAGAAATTTCATGAAAATTTACACCATCAACGATACTTACACCACCAATATTTAGATTGTAGTATTTTCCTTGATCTGTTATTCCTGTATCTACCCTAGAATTGCTCTTTAGATCACTTTTATAAACTGCTGTATTTACCAGCTTTGACATAGCAAGCTCAAGCTCATCACGTTTATCACGAAGATCATTTGCGTTTATTTTTATACCAGCGTCCGCGCCTGATTCTATTCTTTGGATTTGCTTATTAATATTTGCTATTTGTCTGCCTAGCGAATTTATCTCATTTATATTTATTTTTATTGTTTCATCAATCTTTTCATGCATGTCATAAAGCATCTTTGATGAGCGGTTGATACTTGCAGTCAATACACTTGCTTTATTTATCAAATTTACTTTCTGAGCACCTGCATTAGGGTTTGAAGCAAAGTTATTCCACGCGGAAAAATACTCCTGAATATCCTTCACCATTCCATTATCTTTTAGATCAGGAAAATATTTTGTAGCTTCTTGCAAAATTCTTTGTTTATAGGCTGTATTTTCTAAATTTGACGATGAGTATTTTAGTCTTGAGTAGGCAAACTCATCATGAAGCCTTGTTATAGTATCTACTTGTGTGCCTGTGCCAACTCCACCAGGGACTGTATTCATCGCTGGAGATGCAGATTGGACAACACGCTGCCTTGTATAGTAGTTGCTATCGGCGTTTGCGATATTATTTCCGGTTGTACTTATTTGAAGCTGGGCTGCATTTAGTCCTGAAACACCCGTGCCTAATGACATAAAAATATTAGCCATTTTTTAAACCCTTGATTTATAAAAATTATTATCTATGCTATTTCCATCTTGGCCGTATTCACTTGCTTTAGTGCCAAAAATTTTTTCATTAAGTGAGTCAAAAAATTCTTTAACGGCAACAACATGTCTTGCATATTCTTTATTTACTTTATGTAAATTTTCAAGCTTTGAACGCATAAGAACAAGCTTTGACTTCACTTCATCGTCTAAAACAGTTGCAAGTGTAGTCGTACCGCTCTCTTTTGATACCTTTAAAAGCTCTTTATCTAATGCTCTTTTTGTATCTTCAAATGCACGAACTAAGGCATTTTTTTTCTTTACACTCTCATCAACACTTGAGTGCTTAGCCTCTTTTATATTTGCGATGTCTTGTATGGTTAAATTTATAAGCTCATCAAGCTCGCCTATAGCCTCGTCCAAAAGCTTTTTTATCATTTAGATTCCTTAATTACAGTAATGCATCAGCCACAGCCCTAGCCGTTTTTGAGATATCAACCTGATAAGTGCCATTTGCTATGGCATCAGCTATCTCTTTTAGCTTTGCGTTTTCGTTTGTTCTTGCTTCTTTACTCTGAGTTTCGACCTTGGCATCGCTATTTTTATTTAGCGTATTTGTCTGGAAATTTGGTCTTTGGTTCAAAGGTGTTATCATATTTATACCTCTTAAAATAAAATATTTATATCACTACATCGGCAGAATATAAATTTACTTAAGAGTCTCTCTTTAAAAAATCGTACAAAAGCTCTGAAAAACCAAGATTTCCACTCAATGCTTTACTCATTGCATCGTTATACATTGACCTATAAATGTCGCTACCAGCAGCCTTTGGATATAGCGAGTTGTGCTCATCTTCTTTTAAAGCAATATCAAGCACAGCCTTTACCATATATGCCTCAAATGCATCAGTTTGCTCTTTTAAAAGTGCATCTTGTTTAGCATTTGCATTTTTTATCTTATTTGCCGAAATTTCATTGTATGAATTTAATGCTAATGTGTTGTCTATTTGCATTATATTATCTCCAAATCAACTTGTATCGCACCAACTCGCTTTAAATTTTCAAGTATCGATATGATGTCACTTGGTGTTGCGCCAAGCTTATTTAGCGCTCTTGTTACGTTTGCAACGGTTGTTTTTTCGCCTGAAATTTTAAGTAAATTTTGGCTAGGTGCGACCGACGTATCGCTTCCTATATTTACATCGTTTTGCGCTGCTTCATCATAGCTATTTGGCTCTATTTTTATTGTGATTGCACCATGCGTTAAGACAACTGGACTAACCACAGCATTTATGCCGCTTACTATCGTGCCAGTTCTCTCATCAACTACTATCTTCTCATCTGGCTTATACTCTACATCAAGATCAAGCACAGCGCTTGCAAGCTCGATAATGCTAACATCATCTGGCTTTTTAACGATAACCGTTCTTGGATCGATCGCCTTTGCGGCATCATCAGAGATATTTGCATTTATAGCATTTTGGATATCAAGAGCGGTTTTAAAATTTGTATCTTTTAGGCTTAGTCTTATGCTATCCTGATTGTAAATGTCATAAGTCACTTCTCGCTCAACTAAAGCACCATTTAGGATAGAGCCAACGGTTGGGTGGTTTCCACCCGATCTACCCATGCTTTTACCACCGATGCTTAAAGCACCCTGGGCCAAAGCATAAATATCACCATCAACGCCTTTTAGTGGCGTCATGAGAAGAGTGCCACCTTGCAAGCTTTTTGCATCGCCGATAGATGAGATCACGACATCAAGCTTATCGCCATGCCTTGCAAATGCAGGAAGCTTAGCTGTTACCATAACAGCAGCTGCATTTTTGGACTTGATATCATCTGGATTTATCTTTACGTTTACACCTTGAAGCATGTTTGATAGCGACTGTATCGTAAATTTTGACGTTGAGCCATCGCCTGTGCCATTTAGTCCAACAACTAAGCCGTAGCCTATTAGCTGGTTATCTCTTACGCCAACGATGTTTGCAAGCTCTTTTATCTGCGTAGCAAAGGCTGAAGTAGCTATCACTGAAGCTGCTACAAAAGATAAAAATTTTTTCATATTTTTTCCTAAAATTTAGCTATTTTAGGTTTTTAAAGCAAAAGATGTTCCAAATTTTACTATAAATTTTTATTGAAAATAAGAGAGCGAAGTAGCTCCAAATTTTTTAAATTTTACAAGCTTATATGTAGAAATTTCATCGCTAAATTTAAAGTCGCTGTTGTGCTCAAAAACTATCATATAAATTTTCTCTTTTTTTAGCTGCGAGATCAAATTTACAAGCTTTTCGTAGATACCATTAAAGCCAGTTCTTATGTCAAATGGCGGATCAAGATAGAGCAAGACCTTGCCACTTTGAGAATTTATAAGATCAGGCAAGACGGAAAAGGTATCACCATTTATCGCTTTTAAATTTGCGCTCTCTAGACTTTTAAGGTTGCTTTGCGTGATCTTAAAAGCAGCTCTATCTTTTTCGATAGCAATAGCCTCACGTGCTCCATTGCTAACGGCCTCACATGCCATTACACCGCTTCCACCAAAGCCCTCTATAAATGTAAGTGAGTAAATTTCATCTCTAATGACGTTAAAAAAGGACTCTTTTACGATGCTTTTTGTGCTTCTAGTCGTGCTTAGACTCGGGAGTTCAAGTCTTTTGCCTTTAAATTTACCACTTGATATCTTAGTGTAAAGCTTCACTGATTTGCCCTTAAAATTTCAAGCAGATCGGCTTTAAATTTATCTATCAAAAGTGAAATTTTCTCTTCTAAGCCCTTTTCATTTTTAGCTTCATTTAGCTCATTTGCTTTTGAAATTTGCATAGCTGAGTAAAATTCTTCAAGCGTATCAAGAAGTGCCATTTTGGTAAAAGGATGAGAAAGATGAGCATTTTTACCTATTATAAATAGTGGTTTTTTTGTCGCGATCTCGCGGTCACTCACTACAAAATCACAATCCTTATGATGAGCAGCTAAATTTCCACAAAAAAGCAGCAGTGTCTTTTGAAGTAAAATACACTCGCACTCAAATGAAATTTTCATATCTCTTCCTATAAATTTTTGCTCGATTTTAGCCTAAATAATCAAAAATTTATATAAACACTAAAGGATTTTAAAATTTTACCGATGTAGAAGCTAACGTAAGTTTTAAGGAGTAAAACTATGGAAATCTTTAAGGCAGCAGCAAATCAGGTACTAGATACGAGCATGAGCACATCTGCTCAGCGTCAAATAGACAGCAGACCTATCGAGCATTCTGATGTTAAATTAAGTGCTGATAAAAACAATGAAACAAAAGACATTAACGAGCTAGACGGACTTAGCAACGAAGAGCTTGCCAAAAGAACAAGAGAGGTCACCGATAGACTAAACTATCAAATGCAGCAGCTTGATACTAATGTAAGATTTGCTTACAATGAGAAGCTAAATTTAATGGTCGTGCAAGTAAAAGATGCTAAAACTGGAGAAGAGATAACACAACTTCCAAGCAAAGAAGCTATAAGAATAAGCGAGTATTTCAAAGAAAGTATCGGAATACTTTTTGACAAGGAGAGTTAAAAATGGCAGTAGGTAACGTAACAAATTTAGGCTTAGGTACAAAAAATAGTGGTCTAAATGATGATCTTATCAAGAAATTAAAAGAAGCAGATGAGGCAGGGCAGATCAAGCCTTTAACAAAAAGGCTAGAAAGAAATGACCTAAAGCAAAAAGACCTTGCAGCACTAAAAACTCTAGTTAGCAACGTAAACGTAAGTGGCAAAATACTTGGCGGAGAGGCACTTTATCTAAAAAGAACTACAAATAATGCTGGCAAAAGCGTAACAGCCTCAGCAGCAAATGGCGTTAGCGTGCAAAATTTTAATATCGATGTACAAAAACTTGCTCAAAAAGATACATTTCAAAGCTTAAATTTCAAAAACGCTTCAAACTTAGTAGGTGCAACAAATAACGGCTCTTTTGATGTTGAGATCGATGGACAAAAATTTTCTATTAGCGTAACTAGATCAACCACATATCAAGATATTGTAGACAAGATAAATGATATTAGTCGTGGTAAATTGCAAGCTAGAGTTTTAAATGTTGGCGGAGATAAGCCGAATCAAATCATGCTTCAATCAGGCAACACTGGCGCAACACAAACTATTAAATTTTCAAATGATACAGCTGGCGTTTTAGATAAACTTGGCTGGGATAGTACGCAGTTTCAAGATAAAGATGCAAATGGCACTCTGCTAACAAATCCTGATGGCACACCAAAGATGACATCAAATTTTGAAAAGAATAGAATTTTGAAAGCACAAGATGCGGAATTTACATATAACGGAGTAAATGTAAAAAGAAGCAAAAATACCTTCAACGACTTAAGACCGGGAATTTCTATTACATTAAATGAAACTGGTAAAACAAACGTAAGCGTCTCTCAGGATACAAAAGAGGTAATAAAAGCGGTTGAAGAATTTATCAAAGACTACAACCTAATGACCATGAACCTTGGTATAGCCACAAAATATGACGAGGAAAAGGGGGCTGGCACTTTCCAAGGCGTTAGCGAAATTTCAAGCTTAAGATCAAACATTGGTCGTCTTGTAAATGGACAAGATAGCGAAGGCAAAGCATTAAGCAAATATGGCATAGTGCCTGATAAAGACGGACAGCTTCAGCTTGATCTAAATAAATTTAACGCAGCACTTAGCAAAGATCCTGAAGAAATTCAGAAATTTTTCATGGGATCAAGCAAGATCGAGCCAATAAGTTATATGGGGGCATCGACTGTTAGCGCTGGAGCACTAGACATAAAAGCTGGCGATCTTACGATAAACGGCAAGTCAGTTACATTTTCAACTACTGCTACTGCCACAGCCGAAGAGAACGCACTAAAACTTCAACAAGCTATAAATGACGCTGGTATAACTGGAGTTACAGCTAGTCTTGATAAGAGTGGCAAAAGAATCGTCTTAAAAAGAAGCGATGGCGAAAATATCGAGGTAAAAGGTAAAAATTCAGCCTTAACAGCTCTAGGTATGAATGAAGCCACTATAAATCCAGTAACCAAAAAGACAGATGGGCTATTTACAAAGCTAGCTAAAATGCTTGATGGTGTCGT
This sequence comes from Campylobacteraceae bacterium, assembly GCA_902387145.1. Classification (GTDB taxonomy): domain Bacteria; phylum Campylobacterota; class Campylobacteria; order Campylobacterales; family Campylobacteraceae; genus Campylobacter_A. The sequence continues at coordinate 819,028 of CABMKY010000001.1, forward strand.
TGGCAAAAGTGGTACGATGGTTGCTATGCAAAATCAATTAAAAGATGAAAATGAGTCGATCACAAAAAACAAAGAGAGCACACAAAAGCTTTTAGATGAAAAGTACACAACAATGCAAGAGCGCTTTATCAAGTATAACGCTATCATCGCAAGCTTAGAAAATCAGTTCTCAACACTAAAATCAATGATCGATGCAGAGATAAATAGCAGAAAATAAGAGAGGAAGATGAATCAAAGTGCATATAGTGCATACGCACAGTCTAGTTTTGGGGGCATTGAGTCCCCAACTAAATTAATAGAAATGCTTTATGACGGAATTTTAAAATTTATATTTCGTACAAAAAAGGCGATAGAAGCTGGAGATATAGAGAAAAAAGTTTATTATATTAATAGAACAAACGCTATTTTTGTTGAGCTTTTAAATTCGCTTGATTATTCTCAAGGCGACGTAGCTCACTATCTTAGCGGTCTCTACACAAGACAGATGCAGCTTCTTGCTATGGCAAATATACAAAACGATGTCGCAGCTTTAAATGAAGTAACAAATGTCGTCAAGCAACTATCTGAAGCATGGAGAGAGGTAACATCAGGTGAATAGTTGGATCAATGAGTTTAAATTAGCATTGATAAACGAAGACACGAGCAAGATAGCTGCTTTATCAGAAAATTTTAGTGAAGATATGTTTACAAATCTAGCTTTGGCACAAGAAGCACAAGCACTAATTGGCGGTGCAATAGAGCTTTTAAAAAGTAAGTCTTCGCACATCCAAAATGAGCTTATAAAGCTACAAAAAGCTCAAAAATACGTAACAAACTAATCAATTTTTATAAATTTAAAGGCACGGCGTTAAGCCGAGTTCTGTCTTGAGCGATCATTTATCTACGCTTGCTTTTACAAACAAGCTCTAGCGAAGGGTTTTAATATAAGACCAAAACCATCCCTTCTTGCTGCAGGTTGGGTTTATATGGCCACGCAAGTTACCAAGCGTGCCGGTGGGCTCTTACTCCGCCGTTTCACCTTTACCGCCGAAGCGGAAGTCTACTTTCTGTTACACTATCCCTTAGGTTTCCCTAGCCATCCGTTAGATGGAACCTTGTCTTATCGCAGCTCGGACTTTCCTCTTTTGTATGATACAAAAGCGACCGCTTACCGTGCCAGAGCGAAATTATAGCGGTTTTGGCTTAAATTTATAGCTTTAACTTTTATCACAACTACACTTACTTCTTCTAAGCCATATGATTTTACATACAAAAAGCGACTTTATAGACAACCATTTGAGCAAAAGTCTAGCTTACGTTTTATATAAATTTTTACTAGTCAAATAGCTGTATTTTTATATTAAAGTGCGATAAATTCTGCATTATTTATAGGACGCAAATCACAAGAATTGCCAAATTTTTTCATTGTCTCGCGTGTAGCTTCTATAAAAGGTTCGCAACCAAAGTGTGGCACTATGAAAAAATCCACCAAATTTAAGCCTGTAAAATCACTCACGTTTACGCTATTTTCATCCATAGGCGTAGCATATCTCGTATCTGGTGCCGCTACGACCGCACCTGCTGACTCACCAATATAAATTTTCCCTGCTTGAACTGCATCTTTGATGGCTTGTGCAGCATGCGACTTTCGTAACTCACTAAGAAGATAAAATGTATTTCCGCCGCTTATATAAATGATATCGCACTCATTAATCGTGTTCAAAATATCATCTGCAACAAAAAACTCGTCGCATTCAGAAATTTGTGCAGCCAAATCTTGAGTGCAAGAAAGATCAATACGAGTCAGTTTTGCACCAAAATTTTCTAAAATTTCTACCGCTTCACCTACATAAAAATTTACTTCTTCAAATTTTGCTGCCGTGTCGATAAAAGCAACGTGCTTACCTTGAAAATCTACCACTTCATTAATCTTGCTCGCAACCTCAGCAAAATAAGAGCAAAGAAAAACATTCGCCATTTTTAATCCTTTTAAAATATAAATTTGCAAACCCATTATATCTAAACGATCAGAGAAACGTTCGTGTTTCGTGTCGCTCGCGCGTTAAAATTTAGCGATTTTAAGATATGGGTCTTAGTGCATAAAATTGCGATAAATTTAGCCTCAAATTTGAGCTTAAAACGACAAGGCAAATTTTTGCCCCGTTTTGCTCACATCTTTTAAAAAGCGTTAGGCGAGGCGGATTTTGATTTACAAAATTTAAGAAAGTTAAGGCAAAGTCTTACGAGATGGTTTTAAGTGTTTTCTGTGTCACTATGCTCGTAGCTAAACAAAAGAAATAAATTTCATCCCAGGATAAGGCATACAGCCTATCGCAGAGCGAATTTTATACTCCGCTTGCAGTTTACCAGCATAGACGCAAAAATCATTTAAAAGCACTCGCAAAACGAGCCGCTGCTCTACTCAAAGATATTTTTGTGCAAGATTTCTTCTAGCACAACAGTCGCGTAGCTGCCTTTTTGTAGCGTAAAATTTATTGTAAAGTGCGCTTTTTCCTCGTTGTATTTATAGCTTGCATCCTCCAAATAGCACCACGCAAAGCGCCTAGATCCCGTCATTTTAGCTTTGTATTCATTTGCCTGCGTGAAAATTTGATCCTCGACCATTCTTGCCGCGCCCTGAGCCTCATACGCCTTCGCGCCCACGATCAGCCCGCAGCTAGTGATATCCCTAGCGTCAAAGCGCGCGCCCTCCGCGTCCAAATCCTCGCACAAAAAGCACTTGCCGTGCGGGTAGTGCCCTAAAACTTCGCCCTCTATCAGCTTAAAAAATCTCTTTTGTGATTTTAGATTTTTCAAATTTTCGCCACCCAGATACGGGTAAATTTGAGCTAGCTCGCCTAGGCTAAAATCCTGCGCAAACCTAGAAATTTCCACGCGTTTGCTAAGCCAGCGGTTAAAAAGATCACTTTGATATGCCGAGATCAAAAAGTCGTTTAGCTTTACATTTTTACTCTTTTTGCCGTTTATTGTCCCGTTTTTAAGTAGCTCCAGGCCGGTTTTGGCATTGTCGCCAAATTTACCAAAACGCTGATAGCCAAAATAGTTTGCATAGCCCATTTTATCGATACTAACAAATGCTTGCTCTAGCTTTTTGGCATTACTTGGTAGCACCTTTTTTAAGCGGATGAAAAAGCTATTTCCTTTTAGATGTCCGATGCGAAGCTTATTTTTATGCGCATTTAGGCTTAAAATTTTCATCTTTTCGTGGCTAAAATTCGCTAAATTGCTCTCAAATTTGCGTGGCATAGAGATAAACTGCGTCGTCATGCCCTGCTTGTCCTTTAGCCCAGCATAGCCAAAGTCGCGCATCTTAGCTCCTGTAACCTCGCTTAAGACATGCAAAGCCTCCTGCGTCGTCATATCTTTTTTAGAAATTTCAACAATCAAGTGCTCGCCATCCCCACTAAACCCGTAAAGTGGAATTTCACGTACGACAAAATCATCTGAATTTTTAGAAAAATAGGCCTCAATAGGTGCATGAGTTAGTGCATAAAGTGGCTTAAAAGTGGTGGTTTCCTGCATTTTGTTTTAACCTTTTATTTGAAATTTTTGCAAAGACGCTAATCTTTGTCCGTGTTTTTGCGGCGATCCTTTTTATGGCGCTTAAATTTTTAGGACTAAAGGTAAATAAAACCTCGTACTCCTCGCCGCTACTAAGCTCAAATTTGCTTAGTTTTTTTGTAAATTTAGCGCCTTTTTTGCTAGCCTTTAAAAGCTTGCCAAGGTCGGTATTTAGCCCGTCTGAGATATCCATGGCGGAGTTTATAAGATGAGCTACTTTGTAAAAAAATTTATCTCTTAAGATAGGTCTTTTAAATCGTGAGTTTTTAGAAATTTGAGCTAGCCTTAGAAGCGAATTTAGCCCCTTTTTGCTACCTCCAAGCTCGCCAGTAAAAGCCACCAGATCTCCGTATTTTGCATTTTTTCTAAGCACAGCTTTGCCATTTAGCTCGCCAATTACACTAACACTTATATTTAAAATTTTGCTACTTATCGTATCGCCACCGATTATCTTTACGCCAAACTCCTCGCAAGCTCTATTTATGCCAACACTTAGCTCTTTGATTTGCTGCGGTAAAAAATTCTTTGGCAAACTAAGTCCAAGAAGCGCAAATTTTGGCCTAGCATTCATCACGATCGTATCTGAAAAATTTACGATCATCGCCTTGTAGCCGATCTCTTCAAGGCTTAGCCAGCCATGCTTAAAGTGCGAATTTTCAGCAAAGATATCCTTGCTAAAGACCTGTTTGCCAAGCACAGCCGCATCATCGCCAATATAAGCGTTACCAAAGCATTCAATCGTGAAATTTTCTTTATCCATCGGGCCATTATAATGAAACTCCTTTTAATTTTAGGATAAAATAAGCCAAAAAAGGAGTCAAATGCAAAAAATAGAGATTTTTAGATTTAATGCAAAAAAGGATATTTTGTCGTATTTCAAACCATATTTTTTAGAAATTTTAGATTACGCAAACCTTGACGAGCTATTTTTGCATATTAAAAAAATTGATCCGTATTTTCAGCCAACAACTGGCTTTGTGAAAGTAAATGATGTCGTAGTGAACACTGCTGAACCATTAGTAAATTTATATGAAAAATTTGCAGGCGAGCTTGTGATTTCGCCACTTGATGAAAAAAGAGCGGTTTTAGATCTTGAGATAAATGATGACGACTTTTGGGAGAAATTTAAGCCATTTGATAAATTTTGTGATCAAGCAGACAAAGAATTTTATGCGAGTTTAAAGCCATATTTTTATGCTGATTTTGTGAGAGACTATGAACCAAATTTTATAGGTGCAGCTGCTATCATACTGGCTCATCATCTTTATAAAAAAGAAAAAAATGATGAGATCATAAGGTTTATCAACAATGAAAATAGTATTTTGATAGCTTACAAGATTGATGGTTTTATCTTTGGCGGAAGCGAAATTTATACCGAAGCGATTAGGTTTTTTAAAGAAATTTTAGGAATAAAAGAGGATGAAACCTCAAAAAACGAGCTTGAAAAGATAAAGAGTTTGGATAAAATTAAAGGATTTAAGATAGCCGTAAGCGATAAAATCCCTGTAAATTTAGATAAATTTAGAGCAAATTTTATAAATCTAAATATCAAAATTCCTTGTGGGTTTGAACTTTTAAAAGTAAACGAAAAGCTTGCATTTGCATTTGCAAGTAAGACTATCTTTAATGCGTTTGATAGCGGGGCTGATTTTTTACTAGCTAGCAATGAGACTGAGTTTTATATGTTTGACACGCTTTCAAAAAAGCTTGAAAAATTTGTAAACAGAAGTTTGCAGGATTTTTATATTTTAAGAGTTAGCGAACTGATCGAGCTTGAAAATGGCAAAATTCCAGCAAGCCTAAAAGAGCATACGCTAAAAGTAAATCTAGTCTAACCTAAAAATTTATTTTTGCAAAGTCACATTTTGCTCGCTTAAGGCTTCTTCTTTTTCGTCTTCTTGTCTTATCTCATCGTACCTTGCTTTGGCATTTTCATAAACACCAGCTGGAAGGCTTATGTTTAAATCATCCCTTAAGCTCATCACATCATCACAAGCATTTTGGTAGCCAAGGTCGCAGCTTTTCATATAATAACTCACACCAAGCTCGATATTTGAGTGCTTTTTTAGATCACTATCCATTTGCTCATTTATCTCTTCATTTACAAACATATCGCCCAAAGCTTCGCACGAAAGCACATCTTTTTGCTCACAGCCATCATAAAAAATTTCATACGCAGTTGCGTAATCTCCGGCATTTAGCGCCTCAATGCCTCTGTCATAATCATCGATGTCAAAGCTAAATGCTAAATTTAAAGCTAGGATTAAAAAAACTATTTTTTTCATATAAAGCTCGGTGCGTCGTTTGAAAATAGTATAAGATCGCCAGCACGCGTATTTTGAGCTAGAATTTCTTGCATTTTATTTTTATCCTTTAAGATGATGATCTTTGGCTTTATGATGTGCTTTAGTAAAACTTCAGCATTTAGCGAGCTTGTAATGATGACAAGGTCGAAAATTTCATTTATCACCTTGGCTAAATTTGCATTTTGCTCCGCATCACTCTCAACGATGCCAGGTGTTAGCAGCACTTTTCTGCCAGCGTAGGTGCTTACAAGCTCGTAGCTTGCGCTCATGCCTGAAAAATTTCCATTAAAGCTATCATCGATTATCAGCTTGCCACCAGCCTCGATCTTGCTTAGGCGGTGCTCTACGTTTTTCATCTTAGATAGTGCTCTATCTACCGTCTCATCGCTCATCTTTAGGTATTTTGCCACCTTGATGCAAACGGCTAAATTTGTAGCATTAAATTTACCAAGCAGTGGCGAAGCATAGTTTTTGCCATCAAGCATAAATGAAATTCCATCTAAATTTGCATTGATATCTTTTAGACTTTCATCGTAAATTTCTAAATTTTGGCTTGGCTCTTTCTTTGTCGAGCTATGTAAAAATGCCATTTGCAAGCGAGCGCTTTGAAGTGCTTCAAGCTTGGTAGAGCGGATATTATCAAGCGTTTTAAAATACTCAATGTGTTGCGCGCCGATCTCGCCAACGATGACGATTTGCGGGTTTAGAAATTTTGTGATCTCTAGGATGTCGCCCTTTAACCTAGCGCCTGCTTCAGCGATGTAAATTTGCGTTTGCTCGCTTAAGTTTTCATTGATATCTTTGATGATGCCAGCCATTGTATTTACGCTGCGAGGCGTTTTGTAGCAGTCAAAGCTATCTTTTAAAATTTCAAAAAGAAAATTTTTGATGCTAGTTTTGCCGTAGCTTGCTGTGATCAAGATGATTTTTAGATCTTTATTTGCACCCAGTTTTTTAAGTGCCTTATTTTTAAAGCCTTGAAATTTTATCTTTTCTAAAATTTCACTAAAAAATAGGCTCACGACCAAGACAAAAAGTGGCATAGGAGCCAAAAACGCCTTGTGGATGATGAAATTTAAAGCGTAGTTTAAGATGATAGCACAAGCAAGGATCACAAAAAAATGCTTGATCCTAGCAGTAAAAACTAACTTTTTATCAAGTTTTTTATGCCACATATAAAGTGCTGGCAAAAGTGCAAAGTAAAAATAGATAAAAAACCACTTGCCAGTCGTGTAAAATAGCACCAAAGGCACGATGAAGAAAAAGACGTGCCAAGCGGGCTTTGTGAAGTGAAAGAGTACGCGCTCAGGCTTATATGAAAACCACTGAAAGCAAGTAATCACATAAAAAGCGAGCGCAAAGATAAATAAAACTGTGCTTATGCTTAAAAATATATTCATCTTATCTCCTCGATCCCGCTCTCATCGTCATCTATCACGACATTTTTAGCCTCATTTAGCTCAAAATTTATCCCTTTTTCTATCTCTTCGCTTATAAATTTAGCGTGAAGCAAAAAGAAAAAATGATCACCACTAAGCGGAAAAAATGAACTATTTTTTATGAGCTTATGTATACTCTCCCCGCTTGTTATAGGCGTTGCCTTGTCATTTTCGCCCCAGAATATCAAAGCCTTGCCACTAAAGTCAGCAAAATGCTTCGTAAAATCCTCATCAACTACGTTTTTTAGGGTCTCATACATCACTCTACTCATACCGCTCACATCTTTTGTGGCAAAGAGTTTGTAAAATTTACCAAAGCCAAATATCTTTAAAATTTTAAAAATCGCTATCTTTGCTCGCACGATAAATGGCTTTTTGACAACTATACCAGCTGAGCTCAAAAGCACAAGATACGGTGGCTTTAGAAGCGTTGCGACCTTGCCACCAAAGCTATGACCTACGATGATATCTGGCTTTATACCAAGCTCAGCGCAAAAATTTTCAACAATTTTTGCATAATCGCTTGTTTTTAAAGGATCAGTAATTGAGCTTTTACCAAAGCCTGGCATATCGATATAAACGTGACACAGCTCGCTCAAATATGAGCCAAAAGCCTTTTTCATTATCTCTTTATTAGCGCCCCAGCCGTGCAAGAAAAGCACTATTTTTTTACATTTTGGATTTACGATCTCGTAGTTTATATCAAACTCATTTGAGCCGTACTTTACCGCCCTACTCGCCATCGTTCTCTCTTTTTTTTGCAGTATAAATGCTCTCAAGCACGCTCACTGCTTCGCAAAGGCGCTCATACTCTTCCATATTTAAAAGCACTGCTTCAAATTTATTATTTTTAACAATGACCGCTCTTTTTAATTCATTAGCTCCCACACGAGAGAGCACTGAACTAAAATTTCTAACTACTTCAGTTGCTGTATAAATTTCGTCTTTTGTAAAAGTTACCATTGTCGCTCTTTGTGTAAAATCTTACGTAAAATATCACAAACTACTTTATAATCTACTAAATGGCCTAAATTTTCCCGCGACCTTTTACTGAAGTGATCGAGTTTATGAAGCTATAATCGATCTTTATATTACGCTCTCTTGGAAGTGAGTTTGCAAGAGCATTTAAAGTGCTCTCAAAATCCTCAAATAGATAGTTTGCAAGGCTTCCTGGATTTGGATTTATCTCATTTAGATAGACCTCATCATCTATCACAAAAAAGTCGCATCTAATGATCGCTCCATCAAATCCACAATCATAAATTTTTGAAAAGTTAAATTTAAGCTTTTGCTTTAGTTCTTCAGAAATTTCAGGCTCTTTTACCTTGTTTTCATTTGAAAAGCTAAGATATTTTTGCTCGTAGTCAAGAAATTCTTTCTTTTTTGGCTCTTCGATGATAGAAAATTTTATCTTCCCATCTATCTTACAGCCTGCAAGGTTGTACTCTTTTACTCCCTTTATAAAAGGCTCGACAAGCACATCCTTATCAAACTCAAATGCTACGTCTTTTGCATAAGCTAGCTCGCTGGCGTCATGCACTATATTTACGCCGATGCTACTTCCAAGTCTTGCTGGCTTTAAGATAATAGGATAGTGAAATTTTGGCTCACTTTGACGAGTTAGCATCTCATAGTCAAGCGCCTTTACACCAGCCTTTTGTGCTAGAAATTTAGTAAGCTCTTTGTTGTAACTAAGCGCACTTACTTCAAGCCTTGGACCTATATATTTTATGCCGTAAAAGTCAAAAAGCGCTGCTATCTTGCCATCTTCGCCGTCCATGCCGTGGATCAGATTTATAATGACGTCGCACTCTACTTTTTTATCGCCAAAAAGAGAGTGTATGAAAAATCCACCTTTAGATAAAATGAGCTTTTTTGCATTTTTGTACTTGCCTGAGCTAAAGAAATTTGCTCTCATATCTTTTTGCTCGATAAGATAAAAATCTCTATTTGCGTCGCAAAATATAAATTTTAGCTCTTGTTTTAGGACATTTTTTAAAACTATCGCACTAACTATGCTTATCTCATGCTCATAGCTCTTTGCTCCAAATACCACACCTAAATTCATCTTTTTAATCCTTATCCTAATTTCTTTAATGCTTCTTTTATAAGATCACTCGTATTTTCACTCTTACAATCAGGCAAAATTTTCACTATCTTCTCACGTTTAAAGCCAAGCGCCTCAAGTGCCAAAAGTGCCTCATTTTGATAGCTTGGCACACTCTCATCACTTATTAGTTTTGCGTCACTTAGCTCAGCTATAATGCGTCTAGCAGTCTTTGGTCCGATACCTGGCACACTTTTAAAAGTATCTGCATCGCCGCTTATTATGGCATTTGTAAATGCTTGTGAGCTTAGACTTGAACAAACTGCCATAGCCGTGCTAGCTCCGATACCATTTAATTTAATAAGCATTTCAAACATCTTTTGCTCATTTGCATCCAAAAAGCCATAGAGTAAATTTGCGTCCTCTCTTATGATCTGTGTTATGGCAAGCTCGACTTTTTCGCCCTTGCTAAGCTTGGCTGAGCAAAAAAGCGAGATAAAAATTCCATAGCTTACGCCGCTATTTGTCTTAAGTATCACAAATGCGGGATCTTTTCTGCTGACGATACCTTCGATCGCTTTTATCATCATTTAACCTTTTATTCTTAAAAATTTGTATCTGTGTAGTCTTCTAATTTATTTGACTTTTTGATCTTATACTCAGCCTCATCGCCATCGCCGATCTTCTCCAAAGTAATGGCATGAGCGGTTTCATTTTGCTTTGAGATATAAGTGACATTTTGTGGAGGATCAACGATAACAAATCTAATCTCATTTAGTTCAACCCAGTTGCCTCTATTTATCACTTTTGCAGAAAATATTCCATTTTGCATGATCTCAAGCTCATCTTTTAAAGTAGCTAGCAGCTCTTTTTTATCTTTAAAAATTTTTAGCAAAGTGTTATATTCATTGACTAGACCTTGATACTCTTTTAGCTTTTTCATAAAGGTAACTGGCGGTATCACTTTAGCTTTTGAGAGCTCTTCTACCTTTGCTTTTATGGTATAAATCGAGTCTTTATTTTCATTTATGACATTTTTCTTTGTTTCAATATTTTTTAGAAGTGAGGCAAGCTCTGCTTTTGTATTTTCGATCTTATTTAATTGCTCTTGCGTAGCCTCAGCACTTTCAGGCATTTTGCTAGTATCGATTATAAATTTATTGTCAGTGCCTCTTAGATATCTTACGTCTATTAAGTGTGAAGCTGTGATAGTGCAGTTTGAGCCAAGCGTATTTATTTGGATATTTTGAGCAGTTATAGAGCCACCAACGACGCTATTTATCTTAACTCTTTTTGCTACGACATTTCCGCCTTCTAGCCTATCTATCTCAACATTTTCAGCTTCAACCTTACCGATATGGATAGAAATTTTTGCATTCTTTGCATAAATTTTAGCCTTTTGGTGTGTTTGACCGCCGATTATTACTTCATTTGCTTTAACCATCGCATTTGCACCGACGTTTCCTTTAACCTCGATCTCGTCAGCCTCCACGATGATACCAGTGCCGATGGCGTCTTTTATAGTATCAGTTTCCCTAACCACCAAAGTCACATTTGTGTCAGTACCTGCTTGAATAGAGCCAGTTGTTTTAAAATTTGCTTCATTTATCTCTATACGCTCTTCAATATCAAATGAGCCATTTTTCTCAACTACATATCCTGATTTTTTAGCGATATATATTATGCTATCGTCATTTTCTACTCTCTCTATATTTTCGCTTATGCTTATCTCTTTGCCAGTATCTTCTTTTGGCTTTTCTACCGCTAATAATTTACCTCTCGCATCACGGCCATTTTGCCCCTCGTGAGACTTTTTTTCTTCCATTATCACTTCATCTTGTGCCACGCCAAAAACAAAACCTCTATCAGCGTAATCAACCTTATCTTCCTCTTTTATCGCATCAAGTTTATCTTTGTAGTAGTAAAGTATCTTTGCATCGGTAGCTTTTTTTGGATTTATACCTTGTGTTATGTTTAGTATGTAGTCTTTATCAAGTTCGCCCTTTACATGCACAACTGAGGCGATTTGTTTTAGCTCGTCTTTTAGTTTGCCAATCCTTATACCTATTAAAATTTGAGCTTTCATAAGCTGTTTGGCGATATATTCAAAAAGTTTATCTTCATAATGCTGTTCGTATTCACAATCTTTTGTAGCTTTTACCTTTGCGACTACTTTTGTAACTGTTGAATTTACACCGATTTCTATCTTTGGAAGCTTTGGCACAGCGTTTAGCCTAACATCAAAAAATTCCACGTCATAGACCTGCTCGATCTCTAGTGTCTCGTCAAGATAAAAAGCATTATCATCAAAAAAGTTTAAATTTTCTTCAGGGACAAAAACCGGCTCTTCATTATCTTTATTTTTATAATAAGTCAAAATGTCTAAAATTTTAAAATCTATAAATTCTACCGGTACGCTGTGTTGTTTGCTTAGTTCTTTAAGCGATATATAAGGTGTTGAAGTTTGAATTTGCGTTGGCGGTAAAAATCTCTCGTTTTCTTGCACGTTCTCGCTCAAAATTGATCCATTTCACATAAAATTTGGCTCTTATTATCGCCAAAATTTTATTAAATTTGGGTTATGTAAGCTTTAAAGCATCTTTTGTTACTATTGCGTTTTCAAATTTAATTTAGGTGAGCGATGTTTATAAAAGGTTTTTTTTCAAACTCAGTTGGCATTATGGTTTCAAGAATTCTTGGACTTATAAGAGACCTTTTAACAGCTTCCATCCTTGGAGCTGGCATATTTAGCGATCTTTTTTTTATCGCTTTTAAAATCCCAAATTTATTTCGCCGCATATTTGGAGAAGGTGCCTTTACACAGGCATTTTTACCAAATTTTACAAACAGCAAGAAAAAAGCAATTTTTCAAGCTGAAATTTTTATCAAATTTCTACTTTTTATAGGCGTATTAACGCTTCTTGTAAATTTATTTACGCCCTACTTTATAAAGATCATCGCAAGCGGTTTAAGCGAGCAAAATATCACGGACGCAGTGCCACTTGTGCGTATAAATTTCTACTATCTAGCCCTTGTTTATATCGTCACTTTCATGGGTGCACTGCTTCAGTATAAAGGGCACTTTGCAACAACTGCATTTTCTACTGCGCTGCTAAATTTAGCCATGATCGCTTCACTACTTTTAGCTCGTGGCAAGAGCGAGAGCGTGGTCGCACTTTATCTTAGCTTTGGCGTCGTTGCAGGCGGTATTTTGCAAGTTTTAGTGCATCTAATTGCTATGAAATTTAATGCCTTAAATAAAATTTTTTGGGGCGGTCTAAGCGGATATTTTAAAGGCAAAAAAGCTAGCAGTAAAGGTTTTTTTGTAAATTTTTACCACGGCCTACTTGGGTCAAGTGCGATGCAAATAAGCGCATTTATGGACACTTGGCTAGCTAGCTTTTTGGTAAGTGGCTCGATAAGCTATCTCTTTTATGCAAATAGAATTTTTCAGCTCCCACTTGCCATCTTTGCGATCGCGCTCTCTCAGGCACTCTTTCCAAAGATCACCAGACTTTTAAAACAAAAAGATGAGGCAAACGCTCTAATTTGGACAAAAAAGAGCTTTTACTTGCTTCTTTGTGCCCTACTTGCAGCCACGATCACAGGCGTAGTGCTAAGCGAGTTTATCATCTGGCTCTTGTTTGAGAGAGGGAATTTTGTAAGGGCAAACACCATTGAGTGCGCCAAGGTGCTAAGTGCCTATTTGATGGGACTTACACCATTTGGTCTGGCTAAAATTTTCTCACTTTGGCTTTATGCAAATATGAAGCAAAAAGAGGCAGCCAAAATTTCCATCATCTGCCTTGTGATAAATTTGATCCTAGCAGTCATTTTGATGCAGAAATTTGGAGCAGCTGGCCTTGCATTTGCAAGCTCACTTGGGGGATTTTTACAACTTATTTTATACGTTAGAGCCTTTGGAGCTAAGCGATTTTTAGCTATAATCGAGCCTAAATTTATAGCTGCTATCGCACTTTTGGCGGTTTTGCTCTATTTTGGTTTAACATTTTTAAAGGATATATTTAATGCGAATTTTTGATACTTCTAAAAGAGAAAAGGTTGAGTTTAGCCCTATTAAAGATGGTGAAGTTAGCATCTATCTGTGCGGCCCAACGGTCTATGACGATGCGCATTTGGGACATGCAAAGTCAGCCGTTAGCTTTGATCTTTTAAGAAGAGTCTTAAAAGCGCTTGGCTACAAGGTCAAATTTGCAAGAAACTACACCGATATCGATGATAAAATTTTAAATAAAATGGCGCAAACTGGTCAAAGCCTAGAGGAGATCACAAACAAATATATAGCGCACTACGAGAGCGACATGGGCGCTTTAAACGTGCTTGATCCAGACTTTAAGCCAAAGGCTACGCAGTGCTTGGAGGCGATCATTGGCTACATCGAGCTGCTTATGCAAAAAGGGGCGGCGTATAAAACCAGTGATGGAATTTACTTTGATACGAGCAAAGATAGTGATTATTTTAGCATTAGCGGCAAGGACAATAACACCGAACTCATCGCGCGTGTGGCGAGCTTTGGAGAAAAAAGAGACGAAAAAGACTTTGTGCTTTGGAAATTTGACGAGAAATGGTACGAGAGCCCATTTGGCAAGGGTCGCCCTGGCTGGCACACCGAGTGCGTGGCGATGATAAGAGAATTTCTAAGTGACAAAGAAAATGAGGAATTTGAGATAGACATCCACGCTGGCGGCATCGACCTACTCTTTCCGCACCACGAAAACGAGGCAAGCCAGTGCAGATGTGCTTATCATAAGAATTTGAGCAAATACTGGATGCATAACGGCTTTATAAAAGTGAATAACGAAAAGATGAGCAAGAGCCTAAATAACAGCTTTTTCGTAAAGGACGCTCTAAAAAACGTTCATGGCGAAGTGCTTAGATTTTATCTGCTTACAAGCCATTACAGGGCTCATTTTAATTATTCGGATGAAGACCTAGTGGCTTCAAAAAAGAGACTTGATAAAATTTACCGCCTTAAAAAAAGAGTTGATGGTGTGCAAGCTGGCATAGCAAATGAGAGCTTTACAAATGAGCTTCTTGAGGCACTAAGTGATGATCTAAACGCTTCAAAAGCACTTGCAAGTGTTGATGAGTTTGTAAAAACAGCAAATGAAAGGCTTGATACAAATCCAAAAGATAAAGTCTATAAGTCCGAAATAGTGGCAAATTTGGAGCTTATAAGTGAAATTTTGGGCATTGCTAGCACAAATTATGTTGAGTATTTTCAATTTGGTGTAAGCGACGAACAAAAGGAACAGATAAAAAGGCTTCTTGATGAGCGGACGATAGCTAAAAAAGAGAGAAATTTTGCAAAAGCTGATGAGATAAGAGACGAGCTAGAAAAGATGAATATCTCTATCATGGATACACCAAATGGCGCAGTTTGGGAGAGAAATAATGAATAACTTTGGCTTAGAAGATGTGCTAAAACGCTTTGGCCCATATTTTAAAGAATACATTCCACACTTTATCCTAGCCTTCATCGGCATGGCCCTCGCAAGTGGCGGAACAGCAGTCAGTGCCTATCTAGTAGAGCCTGTACTTAATAAAATTTTTGTTGAAAAAAACGAAACATTGCTTTATATGCTGCCTTGTGCGATCATTGCCATTTATGTATTAAAAAACATAGGTACATTTATGCAGGCCTATTTTACGGCATATATAGGACAAGATACTATTAGAAGATTTCGTGAAAAGATGGTCGAAAATTTACTAACTTTGGATATGAAATTTTTTAATGATTTTCGAACAGGCGAGCTAATAAGTAGAACCACAAACGACATTGACCGTATAAGATCGATAGTCTCAAGTATGATACCTGAATTTGCAAGGGAATTTATAACAATCATTGGCCTACTTTGTGTCGTCATATATCAAAGCCCTAAACTAGCATTTTTTGCACTTGTAGTTATGCCCGTAGCTATTTATCCAATCTCGCGCCTTGCAAAGAGGATGAAAAAAATTTCAAAGCAGTCGCAAGAAAAGACGTCTGATATCACTTCAGCTTTGAGTGAAATTTTTACAAATATTGAGATAATAAAGGCAAATAATGCCCAAAAATACGAGCACTCACGTTTTGTTGAAGAAAATAATAAATTTTTTAAGCTAAATCTTAAAACCGTAAAAATTGAGCAGCTAGTAAGCCCACTAATGGAGACGATAGGTTCTATTGGTGTCGCAGCCGTTATCATCGTAGGCGGCAAAGATGTCATCGACGGAAATATAAATATGGGTGCTTTCTTTTCGTTTTTAACTGCACTTTTTATGCTCTACACTCCACTAAAGCGCATCGTAAATATATACAACAAAATGCAAGACGCCATTGCTGCAAGCGAGAGAACCTTTTTCTTGATGGATAAAGTAAGCGAGATAAAAGATGGCAAAAAAGAGCTAAGTGAAGAGATAAAACTTATCAAATTTAACAACGTCTACTTAAACTACGGCGAAAAAGAAGTTTTAAGAGGGATAAATTTAGAGGCAAATAAGTCAGAATTTATAGCCCTTGTTGGCTCAAGTGGTGGCGGAAAAACCTCGCTCATGAATCTACTTATGAGATTTTACGACGTAAATAGCGGAGAAATTTTAATAAATGAGACAAATTTAAAAGATATCAAAATCCACTCACTTCGCCAAAATATCGGCCTTGTAACGCAGCGTGTCTATATCTTTAACGATACAATTGCTAAAAACGTGGCTTACGGCAGAGAATTTAACGAAGATGCCGTGATAAATGCATTAAAAATGGCAAATGCCTATGAGTTTGTGAGCAAACTAGAAGACGGCATTAACACTATCTTAAATGAATTTGGCACAAACCTTTCAGGCGGTCAAAGACAACGCATCGCAATAGCAAGGGCACTTTATCAAAACCCACAAATTCTTATCTTTGACGAAGCTACTTCAGCGCTTGATAACGAGAGTGAAAAAGAGATCACAAAGGCGATAAATAATCTAAGAAGCAAAAAGATCATCTTTGTCATCGCTCACCGTCTAAGCACGGTTGAAAGTGCCGATAAGATCGCGGTTTTAAGTGGTGGAAAAATAGTTGATATTGGAAGCGATGAAGAGCTTAGCAAGAGAAATGAAATTTATGCAAAACTTAAAGGCAAAGCCTTAGTTTAAGGCGATTTTTGCTAAGATTTGCACAAAATTTTAGGCATTTTAAAGAGGTTAAAATGAGTTTAAACTACGAAACTTTAAAATCTATATTTTTTAAATTCGATCCTGAAACTGCCCATAAAATCGCAGAATTTGCAATGATCGGAGCAAATAAAATTTTTCCAGGATCATTAAGCTTTGTAGCAAATAAGTGTGTGGTCGATGACAATGCACTAAAACAAAATTTATTTTCAAGCACTTATCACAACCCAGTTGGCATAGCTGGGGGCTTTGATAAAAATGCCACAATGTTTGAAGCGCTCACAGCTCTTGGATTTGGGTATTTAGAATTTGGCACATTTACTCCAAAACCTCAACCTGGCAACGACAAACCAAGACTTTTTAGGCTCGTAGACGAAGAGAGCATCCAAAATGCGATGGGCTTTAACAACGATGGTTGCGAGGCTATTAAAAATAGAGTCAAAAAACTTTATCCTTATACTTTACCTATCTGGGCAAACATCGGTAAAAACAAGGTCACACCAAACGAAGATGCAATAAAAGACTATGAAATTTTAGTAAGAGAATTTAGCGAAATTTGCGACACCTTTGTCATAAACGTCTCATCGCCAAACACGCCAAATTTAAGAGCCTTGCAAGATGAGAGCTTCATAAAAGAGCTTTTTAGCGTTATTTTGCCACTTACTAAAAGGCCAATCATCTTTAAAATAGCTCCAGATATGAGCCACGAAGATGCGATCAAGCTTTGTAGTTGCGCGGTAGAAAACGGCGCTAGTGGCGTGCTTGTCTCAAATACAAGCGTTGATTACTCGCTCTCTCACTCGTCAAATTTAAAAGATTTTGGCGGACTAAGTGGCAAGGTGATCGCCCAAAAATCAAAAGAACTCTTTAAAGCCGTGGCAGATGAGCTTTATGGCAAAACGACGCTTATAGCATGCGGTGGCATAGATAGCGGTGCAGAGGCTTACGAGCGCATAAAAATGGGAGCAAATCTAGTGCAAATTTTTACAAGCTTTATTTTTAAAGGGCCAATGATCGCAAGAGATATAAATTTAGAAATTTTAAAGCTTTTAAAAAGAGATGGCTTTGCCTCTATTAGCGAAGCAGTCGGCATAGATGTTAAAAAATAAAAGGCAAAAGATTGATAAAATTTAATAAAACAAAACTAGAAAACGGACTTGAAATTTATCACGTACCAGTAAATTCGGGTTCAAAAGTGATAAGCGTCGACGTCTTTTATAAAGTTGGATCAAGAAACGAAGTGATGGGCAAAAGCGGCATTGCTCACATGTTAGAGCATCTAAATTTTAAATCAACCAAAAATTTACGAGCCGGGGAGTTTGATGAGATCGTAAAAGGCTTTGGCGGCGTAAATAACGCAAGTACGGGCTTTGACTACACCCACTACTTTATAAAAGCTTCAAATGAAAATTTAGACAAAACACTTGGTCTTTTTGCTGAGCTTATGAAAAATTTAAGCCTAAAAGACAAAGAATTTCAGCCAGAGCGAGACGTGGTGCACGAGGAGCGCAGGTGGCGAACAGACAACAACCCTATGGGTTATCTATACTTTAGACTCTACAACCACGCATTTATCTATCATCCATATCACTGGACACCGATAGGCTTTATAAAAGATATCGAAAACTGGGATATCAACGATATAAAAGAATTTCACGCTACTTTTTATCAGCCAAAAAATGCGATTTTGATGATAAGTGGCGACATCGGCAAGGATGAGGCATTTAAACTGGCTAAGAAAAATTTTAGCAGTATAAAAAATAAAAGAGCCATCCCAAAATCTCACTGTAAAGAACCTGAACAAGACGGAGCTAGAAGAGCCATTATCTACAAAGATAGCCAAACGCAAATGCTAGCGATCGCTTATAAGATCCCAGACTTTAGGCATGCTGATCAAGTAGGACTAAATGCGATCAGTGAATATCTAGCTACTGGCAAAAGCTCGATTTTACAGCAACGTCTAATCGATGAGCTCATGCTTGTAAATCAAATTTATGCTTATAACATGAGCTGCGTTGATGAAAATTTATTTATATTTTTAGCAGTTTGCAATCCAGATGTCGAAACAAGCGTAGTTGAGGCTGAAATTTTAAAGATCATAGATGATTTAAAAAATAAGCCAATCGACAAAGATGATGTTTTAAGAGTTAAAAATTTGATAAAAACTGATTTTATTTACTCATTTGAGAGTGCAAGCAAGGTTGCAAATTTATATGGCTCATATCTTGCTAGAGGCGACATAAAGCCACTTTACGAGCTTGAAAAAAATATCGATAAGATAGATGCCAAGCTTTTAAAAGAGATAGCAAATAGATATTTTAATGAAAAAACCAGCACAACAATAATATTAAAAAAGGAATAAACGTGGAAAATTCGCTTCAAGGTGCGATGACCGCACTCATTACGCCATTTAAAAATCAAAAAGTGGATGAAGTCAGTTTTGAAAAACTAATAAAAAGACAGATAAAACATGGCATAGATGTTGTTGTGCCAGTTGGAACTACTGGCGAAAGTGCAACACTAACGCATGATGAGCATAGAATTTGTATCGAAATAGCCGTTGACGCATGTAAAGGCACAAATGTAAAAGTACTAGCTGGAGCTGGTAGTAACGCCACTCACGAGGCTATTGGTATCGCTAAATTTGCCCAAGCTCATGGTGCTGATGGTATCCTCTCTGTTGCACCTTATTATAACAAACCAACACAAGAAGGGCTTTACGAGCACTACAAAGCCATTGCAAATAGTATTGAAATTCCAGTGTTCCTTTATAATGTTCCTGGCAGAGTTGGCGTGGATATCTTGCCAGCGACTGTTTTTAGGCTTTTTAAAGAGTGTAAAAATATCTACGGCATCAAAGAGGCTACAGGCAGTATCGATAGATGCGTAGATCTGCTAGCTCACGAGCCAAATTTAGTAGTCATTAGCGGTGAAGATGCGATCAACTATCCTATCATATCAAATGGCGGCAAAGGCGTCATCTCAGTCACTGCAAACATCTTACCAGATCAAATTTCACAGCTTACACACCTTGCAATGAACGAAGAGTACAAAAAAGCAAAACTAATAAACGACAATCTATACACGATAAATAAAACACTCTTTTGCGAAAGCAATCCGATACCGATCAAAGCAGCGATGTATCTAGCTGGACTAATCGACTCTTTAGAGTACCGCTTGCCACTTTGCAAACCAAGTAAAGAAAATTTTAAAAAGATAGAAGAAGTAATAAAAAGTTACGAAATAAAGGGTTTTTAATGAAGGACACACTAAACGAATTTAAAGGTAAAACGCTAGTTATCAGTGGCGGCACTAGAGGTATCGGTAGAGCCATAGTTGAAGAATTTGCAAAAGCTGGTGTAAATATAGCATTTACCTACAACTCAAACGAAGAGCTTGCTAAAGAGCAGGCAAAAGAGCTTGAGGCTACTTATAAGATAAAAGCAAGAGCATATGCACTAAATATCCTCGAGCCAGAGACTTATAAAGAGCTATTTTTAAAGATAGACGAGGACTTTGATAGGATTGATTTTTTCATCTCAAATGCTATCATCTCAGGCCGCGCAGTAGCTGGTGGATACACTAAATTTATGAAGCTAAAACCAAGAGGCATAAACAATATCTTTACAGCAACAGTAAATGCCTTTGTCGTAGGCACTCAAGAAGCTGCAAAACGCATGGAAAAAGTGGGTGGTGGTAGCATCATCAGCCTATCATCGACTGGAAATTTAGTATATATCGAAAACTACGCAGGTCATGGCACAGCAAAAGCAGCCGTTGAAGCCATGGCAAGATACGCTGCGACCGAGCTTGGCGAGAAAAATATCCGTGTAAACGTCGTAAGCGGCGGTCCTATCGAGACAGATGCACTAAGAGCATTTACTAACTATGAAGAGGTGCGTGATATGACAGCAAAGCTTAGCCCGCTAAACCGCATGGGACAGCCTGCTGATCTAGCTGGGGCATGTCTATTTTTATGCTCATCAAAGGCTAGCTGGGTGACTGGGCATACATTTATAATAGATGGCGGCACGACCTTTAAATGAGAAGATTGAAATTTTAAGCATAAAGGCATATTTGTGAGTTTAAATTTACCAAACGCATTGGCATTTTTTAGGATACTACTGGCTCCGCTTATGTTTTTTATGCTCGTAAATGCGCCAGGAATTTTTACGCAAATTCACATAAGCTGGATAAACTACTTTGCAGCTCTTATTTTTGTGATCGCCTCGGTGACTGACTTTTTTGACGGCTACATCGCCAGAAGCTGGGATCAAAAGACCAAGCTTGGCGCTATCCTTGACCCGTTAGCAGACAAGATGCTGATCTTAGCTGCATTTTTAGGTCTTATGATGCTTGGTAGAGCGAGTGCTTGGGCTGTTTATCTAATCTTAGTGAGGGAATTTTTTATAACTGGCTTTCGTGTCGTGATGGCAAGTGATGGTGTCGAAGTCGCGGCTTCGATGGCAGGCAAAGTAAAAACAGTCTCCCAGATGTTTGCGGTTGGATTTTTACTGATGAGCTGGCCTGGTGGCGAGCTTTTGCTCTGGATCGCTGTTGCGCTTACACTTTATTCTGGGTTTGAATATATCTTTGCCTATATAAATGCCATGAAAAAGAGCTAAATTTGAGCTACGAATTAAAAGAGATAATTCTAAAACGCACTGCAAATTTAGAGCCAGCACTGCAAAAACAAGCCAAAAAACTAAATCAAAAGATCATCAACACAAATTTTTATCACGATGCTAAAAATTTAGAAAAGATTGGCGGTGTGATCAGCCCTGAGCTAAATGAATTTTTATTAAGCTGCGCTTTAGAATACGACAAAACCCATGCAGATAAATTTGATACGTTTGATAACGACGTAGAGACTTTGCGTGGCATTTGGAGTGCGATGAGCTTTACAAAAAGCCTTGACATTTTAGACTATCTAAACATGCAAGCTACTCGCTCGATATCGCATCGCTCGTTTGCGCATAGATATATTTTTGAAATTTTACGCTTGCAAGAGAAAGCCGGCCGCACACATCCGTTACTTGCCAAGCTTTATGACTATTATGGTGGCTTACAAGCAAAACTGCCCATATATGAGCTTTTACGACGTATTGGCGTAACTCCTGCTGATCCTTATGATTTTAATATCTCACTAAATGCTGTAAATTTTGGCTACTGGTTTAGCAATCAAGGCTTAAGCAATGATGAGCTAGCTAGTAAATTTCACTTAGAAATTCGCTTTTTTGCCCCTTTTATAAATGACCACACATTTGAGATAGAGCTTAGAAACGACGCTGTGCCAAGGGCTAGAATAAATTTTAACGATGACGGAGTTAGCTTTTTGCAAGAGTTACCGAAAGAGATTTTGCCCTATCCTGATATATTAAACTTAAAACCATTTATCGATCAAATAAAATCACATTTTGATCTAAAATTTGACCTAGACGATAAAGACAAAACTTATTTTAGTGTCAGCAAAGGGCTAAATAGAGCCAAAGTGCTCTCTTGGCTAAAGGAAATTTTCGCCTAAACAACAAAGCAAATTTGAGAGTAAATTTATAAACTTTGGCTAAAATCTCATCAATTTTTTCAAAAAAAGGTAAGTTTTGAAAGGCATTTTCTTCACGCTAGCCCTGCTTGGCCTTGGGCTTTATGCGTATTCGTTTTATTTTTTAGTGACCGTTTTAGCCATTAGTTTTCTCATATTTTTTCACGAGCTTGGCCACTTTTTGGCAGCAAGATCGCTTGGCGTAAAGGTAAACACTTTTAGCATCGGCTTTGGCGAGAAAATTTACACCAAAAACGTTGGTGGCACCGACTACTGCCTAAGTGCGATCCCACTTGGCGGATACGTGCAGCTAAAAGGACAAGACGACACCGATCCAAAGTCCAAAAACTACGACCGTGATAGCTACAATGTGCTAAGTCCGCTAAAGCGCATTTACATTCTCTTTGCAGGGCCTTTTTTTAACTTTATCTTGGCTTTTTTCGTATACATTTTGCTTGGATTTATCGGTGTTGAAAAACGTGCGCCAATAGTTGGATATATAGTTGAAGGTTCAGCAGCCGCGAGTGCTGGCATAGCAATAAACGATAAAATTTTAGAGATAAATGGCGTAAAAATAACCGAGTGGGACGAGATCAGTAAAAACGTAAAACTTGAGCCAAGCACCATTTTGATAGACCGCAACGGTTCGTCACTAACTATAAATTTAACACCAAAGATAGGCGAGACGATAAATTTATTTAATGAAAAGGTACAGCAACCACTAATCGGTATTAGATCAAACGGCGAAGTGATAAAAATTTATCACACAGGTTTAGAGAGCCTTAAATTTGCCTTAGGCGAGACTATCGAGGCTTCAAAACTCATCTTTAAAAGCGTCACTAAGATAGTAAGTG
Source organism: Campylobacteraceae bacterium (assembly GCA_902387145.1). GTDB lineage: Bacteria > Campylobacterota > Campylobacteria > Campylobacterales > Campylobacteraceae > Campylobacter_A. Next base: position 841,935 of record CABMKY010000001.1, read on the forward strand.
GAGCTGTGCCACTAAAAGAGGTCGGCGGTATCTTGCAGATCGCCGATGTCACCTCAAAAGCCGCTCAGATCAGCATCAGCGTGCTACTTCTCATCACAGCTCTCATCTCTGTGAATTTAGGCGTTTTCAATTTATTTCCAGTCCCAGCGCTTGATGGCGGACACATACTTTTTAACCTTTACGAGCTGATCTTTAGACGCGAGGTAAATGAGCGGGTACTTGCCTTACTCACATACTGCGGCTGGGTACTGCTACTTTGCATAATGGTTCTTGCGACCTTTAATGATATCAGGAAACTAAGCGGAGGTTTATGATGATAGTTTTAAGTGAGCTACTTGAAAAGATCGAAAATTTAAGCAAAGACGTGACGCTAATAGCCGTTAGCAAAAATGTCACATGCACTGAGGTAAGGGAGCTTTATGCACAAGGGCAGAGAAATTTTGGCGAAAACAGAGTCCAAGAGCTGGCCAAAAAAGAGCTAGAGCTACAAGATTTCACTGACATCAAATGGCATATGATCGGCCGCTTGCAAAATAACAAAATCAATCAAATGATAAGCCTAAAACCTGTGCTTTGGCAAAGCTGCGATAGCTTTGAAAGAGCCGTAGAGGTCGATAAAAGGCTTAGTTATCGGCTCGATACTCTGCTTCAGATAAACTCGGCTGAGGAGGATACAAAGCAAGGTGTGAGCGTGGCAAATGCGGCTGAAATTTATGAACGCATACAAAGCGAGTGCAAAAATATTAATCTAAAAGGCGTGATGAGTATCGGAGCGCATGTGGATGAGTCAAAAGAGATTCAAAAGAGCTTTGAACTAACTTATAAAATTTACGAGAGCTTAAAGCCAAAAGGTGCGAGTATCTGCTCGATGGGCATGAGTAGTGACTTCGAACTAGCGATAAAATGTGGCTCAAATATGATTCGCCTTGGCACTATGCTTTATTTATAATTTTATCGCTTTTGCCTGATTTGCCTCTACTGCTGGGGCTCGATAAATTTTTACTAAATTAATATTTAGCGTCAGCCAAAACTAGAGCAAAAAGTACTTTTACACCAACTTTTTCTAGAGTATTTTTAGCCTCAAGTATCGTTGTGCCAGTGGTTACGATATCATCTACTAAAATAACCGGCGCAGTGATCTTTTTTAGGATTTTAAAATTTCTTGGGTTATTTTGTCTAAATTGCAAATCCTTACCACTATAGCTGATCTTACTGATTGCATGCAGTGCATGAAATATGGGCTTTAGATTTTTAGCCCTTAGTGCATTTGCCAAAATAGCCGTGTGCGAGTAGCCAAAATGAACTCTATCATCTATCGGCAAAGCATAGACTTGCTCCGAAAAGCTAAAGCTTTTAGCAAATTTATTAAATGCAAATTTAGCTAAGTTTTTATATATAAAATATCCATGCATTTGATGCTTGGAGTGGATGAGTTCTTTTATTTCAGAGTAGCCGTAAAAGCTATAAATTTTAAAGCCCTCTAGTTCTCTTACTATCGGGCTTGGCTCGCTTAAAATTTGTGAGCAAATTTTACAAAATGTATTTAGCGTAAAGCTCTTGCAAAACGCACAAAACATTAGCTATTTAAAATAGCAATTGCAGTGCGTTTGATAGCATCATTTATTATTTCAGTCAAAAATGATTTAAATGCTCCACCTGTGGGAATTAACTCAAATTTGGTTTGATTATTTGAAATATTTTTAACGATACTTTGATCACCTTTTTGGATCTTAAGTGTGATCTTAATATTACCTTTTGTATTATCAGTGCTGTATCCACTCATATTTGCTTCAAACTCGTTGATAAAAATTTCAACAACAACTCCACCCATGCCATTTACATTTGCACCACGCGCCATAAGCTCTTTTTTGAGTGAATCGCTAAAATAAGTAGCAAGATCGTTTTGAAGCACGACATATTCTTTTACAGTGCCTTTACTATCAGTGATCGTAGCAATGGTACTTTTGTTTTTGCGGTTGTCATGTACCGCGCTTATATAGGCCTCAAAGCCGCTATTTTGCTGGCTTGCGGCCACCTTATACGGATCAAATGCGACAACACTTTGACTTGGTGCACAACCAGTTAAAAACAAAACAAAAAGTCCAAAAATAGCTAAAAATTTAAATTTATTCATCGTTTTTCCTTTTAAAGTTTAGTGATCTCATCGGCTACTTTTATCGCAGCTTGTTTAACTAAAAGTGCAATAAAAAAGTCAAACTGACCAGACTCTGAGGCCTCAAGCTTCTCTACATGGTGCCTAGTCGAGATAGGTAACGTTTTTTTGAAATTTATATTTGAAAGAATAAGAAGCCCATTTAGATGTCCATTTAAAATTTCTGAACTTCCCGAATAGCTTCCTCTAAGCTCGTCAAATCTAAAATCAAGCCTGTATGTATAAGGCGATGTTTGAGTATCGACAACAACGATTCCGCGAGAATTTAACTCACGCTGCAAAAACATGTAAAAAAGCACTTCAAGGCGTGGATTTGAGTTAAAAACTGCAGTATTTCCTTCAACACCTGTGTAATATATCGATCTTGCACTACTTCTAGCATCGACGATCCTGTGGAAATAAACCTTTTTTAGCCCAACATTAGTATCGATCATATTTTTTTCCAAGCAGCAGTTTATTGCTACATCACTTTTGTATTTAACACCATTTATAAAAAGACCATCGCCCCTGCCTTTACAAGCGCTGCAGTCAGCTGGGATCCTCATAACCTCTTCAAAATACATCTTATCTTCGCTGTTTATGCTCGCACTTTGAACACCGTCTATACCCTCACATGAGAGGCAAAGGCTGGCTTTTGCCACACAGCCAGTTAGAAAGATAGCTGCAAAAACTGCTAACAATGTCGTTCTTAGCATTTTACTTCCTTTTGCTCTTTTTGTTTTTTGCGGAGATTTTTCACACTCTCGCCTGCGATGCCGTAGTTATTCGTATCGATCTCATCGATAATGACAACGGTATTTTGAGCGCTTCTACCTAAAATTTCGCTTATTAGCTTTGTAACTCCGCTCATCATCTTCTCTTTTTGCTCCACACTTGGGCTATCACCCTCTTTTGTCACACAAATTTTCACAAATGGCATAGTGCTCCTTTTTGCAAATTTAGTATTTAAAATTTAATCAAAAACAAAAACCGAAGGCGGTAGTATCGCCACCTCACAATAAGGCGAGATATTTTGTGATGATTTTGAAATCTGTGACGTGAAATTTTGGTGCGGATAGAACACGTAGTTCATCAATCCAAAATTTCACTAACTCTTTCAAAAGGGCACAAAAGATAAGCCTCTAGTCTATTTTTAAGACGGATAAGAACGCCTCTTGCGGCAAATTCACCTTTCCTATCGCCTTCATACGCTTTTTGCCCTCTTTTTGCTTTTCAAGCAACTTTCTCTTACGAGTGATATCGCCGCCATAACACTTGGCTGTGACGTTTTTACCCATTGATTTTACGGTTTCTCGGGCGATTATTTTGTTGCCGATGCTCGCTTGTATCGCTACTTCAAAAAGCTGACGAGGCACGATCTCTTTCATCGCCTTTACAAAGTCCCTGCCCTTTGTCTGCGCCTTGCTCTCAGGCACGATGATAGATAGTGCATCGACCGTTTCACCAGCCACTTTGACATCAAGCTTTACTAGATCGCCTACGCGGTAGTCGCTAGGCTCATAATCAAAGCTCGCGTAGCCTTTTGTGCTTGATTTTAGTTTGTCGTAAAAGTCCATAACGATCTCGTTCATCGGGATGTCATACTCTAGCAGCACGCGATCAGTCGTGATGTAATCCATCTTCGTTTGTATGCCACGGCGGTTGTTTAAAAGTGTGATGATGTTGCCCAAAAACTCGCTTGGCGTGATGATAGTCGCCTTCACGTATGGCTCAAGGATTGAGTCTATTTTATTGACTGGTGGTAGCTGGCTTGGGTTTTGGATTTTTAAATTTAGCCCATCAGTTTGGATGACTTCGTATGTCACGGTCGGCGCTGTAGCAATGAGATCAAGATCAAATTCGCGCTCCAGCCTCTCTTTAACAACCTCCATATGAAGAAGACCTAAAAAGCCAACCCTAAAGCCAAATCCAAGTGCGACCGAGGTCTCTGGCTCGTAGCTAATGGAGCTGTCATTTAGCTTTAGCTTATCCAGCGCGTCACGCAAATCTTCAAATTTATCAGTTTCTATCGGATAAAGTCCCGCAAATACGAACGGCTTGGCTCTCTCAAAGCCGCCAACTGGCTCTTTTAGGGGATTTCTTGACTGCGTTATCGTATCACCAACCTGGACGTCACTAACATTTTTAAGTCCTAAAACTACGATACCAACTTCGCCAGCGCTAAGCGTTTTGGTCTTGATCGGCGCGATAGGATTTGGATACATGAGGTCAAGCACGATGTGCTTTTTGCCTGTTCCCATGACTAAAATTTCATCATTTTTTGAGATAGTGCCGTCATATACGCGAACGAGTGCGAGTGCGCCAAGATAGTTGTCAAACCAGCTATCATAAATAAGTGCCTTTGTGGGCTTGCTTGCGTCGCCATTTGGCGCAGGGATCCTCGTGATGATCGTTTCAAGTAGCTCTTTTATGCCAACGCCTGTTTTTGCGCTCACTTCGATCGCTCCTGAGCAGTCAAGTCCGATGATGTGCTCGATCTCGTCTTTTACCCTAGCAGGATCAGCCGCAGGTAGGTCGATCTTGTTGATGACTGGGATGATCTCTAGGTTGTTTTCAAGTGCAATATAGACGTTTGCAATGGTTTGTGCCTCCACACCCTGAGAAGCGTCCACTACTAGCAGAGCACCCTCACAACTAGCCAAAGAGCGGCTCACCTCGTAGCTAAAATCGACGTGGCCCGGAGTGTCTATCAAATTTAGAACAAAATTTTGCCCATTTAGTGCGTAGTTTAGGCGAACAGATTGGGCTTTTATCGTGATACCGCGCTCTTTTTCGATATCCATTGTATCCATGATCTGACTGCTCATCTCACGGTCGCTTACGGCACCACACTCCTGTATGAGGCGGTCAGCAAGCGTGCTTTTGCCGTGGTCGATATGAGCGATGATGCTAAAATTTCTGATGTTTTTCATATAAGCTTTACTTTTTACTAAATTTTGGGCTTTATTTTGCCTAAAGTTGATTTAAATGCCAATAAATATATTTTTATCATAAGCCCGCCAATAGAACTTGGCTCTATTCTCAAAAATCTTAATGACAATGTCCAAAGTGCTCATGTCCTTCATCGTCATTTAGCTCACAGATGAGACCAGCTTTGTGCCCAAGACTCTCGCTCTCAAACTGAAGCGTGATATGGCCGATGCCAACGTGAAAAAGCTCATGCTCGATGTGCTTTATCATCTTTGAAATTTCAGCCACGCTTAGCGCATCATCCACCACCACGTGGGCTATGAGTGCGTTTGTGCCAGCATTTATCGCCCAGATATGCAGGTCATGCACGATTTTAACGCCATCTACACCCTTTATAACGCCTAAAATTTCATCCGTATCAAGCTTAAGCGGCACGGCTTCGATCAGGATATTAAAGCTATCTTTTAGCAAGCTAGCGCCGCTTTTTATGATGAGTAGCGAGACAAAGATACTTGCGATGCTGTCGGCCTGCGTGAAGTTAAATTTCATCACAAGAAGTGCCGCGACGATGGCGCCAACTGAGCCAAGCGTGTCGCCAAGTACGTGCAAATATGCGCCTTTCATGTTTAAATTTTCTTTTGTATCAGCGCTTTTATGCATATAAATGGCTACGACTAAATTTACCACAAGCCCCAAAATACTAATAAAAAGCATCGTTTTAGCCTCTATCTCTGGCTCGTTAAAAAGCCTAATAATAGCTTCGACTACGACAAAAATGGCGAGTGCGATAAGAGCGATGGCATTTATGAAAGCGGCGATGATCTCGACCCTTTTGTAGCCAAAGGTCTTTTGTAAATTTGCCCTTCTTTCTGAAATTTTAAACGCCATGAGTGACAAAAATAGCGCGGCAGCGTCTGAGAGCATGTGAAATGCGTCGCTAATAAGCGCAAGCGAGTTTGAAACGAAGCCAAAAACGGCCTCAACTATCATAAACGTGAAAATTAGAAAAAACGAATTTCTAAGAACGCTCTTGTTGTGCATCATTATCCTTCTTTTGGGCGTCGATCCTCTTGCCTATATCTTTTAAATTTGAAAATTCCTCGATGAGCTTTGGCGAGTCGTCAAGACTGATGACGAAATTCCATATATAGGTCATCACAGAGTAGATGTGGCCGGCATTTGTCTGCTGCGAGCTTAGCACTATTATCGCCACCAAAAAGAGCAGCGAAGCGCTAATACCGATGATAAAATAGCTCATTGCCTCCCTATTTGAGATCGCTATACGAAATTTAGAAACGACATCGTAGTGCCTATTTAGCGTACTTTTATTAAAAACACCTATCACCTTTGCCTCTTTTTCTAGGCGGTCATTTAAGCGAAGATAAAGATCATCATTTTTCTTAACATATCTTGGCAAAAATATAAGAAAAAAGGTCATCACGGCAAAGCACGCCACAGCGACCTTTGGCCGGGCAAAATGAGCATAAACGCTGAGCCGATGATCGAAATAACCGATGTAAAAAACATAGGAAAATGCGTCTCAAAGAAATTAACAAACTCTCGTGAGAGCGCTACTCTAGCGATGATGGCGGAGTCGTCTTTGGCATTTTGTTTTTCATTCATGATGACATTTACAGCAAGCTTTGCGTAGATATTTGCAAAAACTTGCGTATCCACACGGCGTCTAATGGCTCCTACAAGCCACGCTACGAGCACAAAAAGTGCGTAAATAAGGGCATTTAGCGTGTTGCCTTGTATGATTGCGTTGATCGCAAAGCCCGCAAATATCGGGTAGGCTAGAAAAAGTCCGTTCTCTGCTAGCACCAAAGCAAAGGTCAAAATGAGCTTTTTGTTATGCTCGGTCGCTATGCCTTTTAGTGTTTTAAAGGCGTTATTTTGCAAATTTTAACTCCAAGTTATCATAAATCTTTCGTAAATTTTAGCCTAAATTTGCAAATTTTGATAAATTTTTGTTGTAACTCTTGACATTACAACAAAAATTTATTATACTTCGCTCATCAGTTGTAAATAAAAAGATTACAACAATAAAAAAAGGAGAACAAAATGAAAAATTTTCAGGTTGCAAAGATCGCAAACGAGCCAAGAGTCGAGCTAAAAGAGGCTTTAAATTTAACTGGCTGTGAAGTATCTATAAACGAATTTGCAGCAAATGTGAGCGTGCCATTTGTCCACTCACACAAACAAAACGAGGAGCTTTACATCATCACTGATGGCGATGGTGAGCTTTTCATCGACGGTGAAGTGCTAAAAGTAAGCAAAGGTGACGCACTACGCATAGACCCAGAAGGTAAAAGGTGCTTTAGAGCTGGCACAAGTGGTATAAAAATGATATGTATCCAAACCAAAAAAGGTAGCCTAGAGCAATACACTATGAGCGATGGTGTGATGGTTACAGATATCAAGCCAAGCTGGCTATAATCTCAAAAACGTTGCTGTCCAGCAGTCAAAAAACAAAAATTTAAAGGAGAAATGATGAAAATAGCAATCATAGGTGCAAATGGTAAAAGCGGTACAAATTTGGTGAACGAGGCTTTAAAACAAGGCTACAATGTCACAGCAATAGTTAGAAATAAAGAGTATAAAAATGACAACGTTAAAGTCATATATAAAGATATTTTTGATCTAGCTAAGTCCGATCTAGCAGGCTTTGATGCAGTTATTAGTGCATTTGCTGCTTGGACACCAGAGACCTTCCCACTCCACAAAAAAGTTGCTGCTCATCTTGCAAATTTGTTAGAGGGTAGCGACATAAGACTACTTGTAGTTGGTGGCGCTGGTACATTATTTGTAGATGATAGGGGCACAATGGTGATGGATACGCCAGACTTCCCGGCTGCATATATGGGTGTGGCAAAGGCGACTGCAGAGTCTTATTTTGAGCTAAAAGGTAGGAGCGATTTGCTTTGGACATATGTAAGTCCAGCAGGTGACTACGACGCAAATGGTGCTCGTAATGGTAAATACGTGCTTGGTGGAGATAATCTCATCTTAAACTCAAAAAATGAGAGCTATATAAGCTATGCAGACCTTGCACTTGCGATCATAGACGAGCTAAAAAACAAAAAATTTATACAAAAACGCTTCACAGCAGTTAGTGAGAGAGCATAAAATTATAGATTTGACATAGCTGGCACAAAAAAGCCGGCTTGTCAAATCTAAACTAAAAAACTGCTTTTAGTAAAAATTTAAAGTATAATCAGAGAAAATTTCAAGGACGATTGTGCAAATAGGGATTAAGTTTTCAACCGCAGTTCATGTAGTTTTAGCAGCTTGTTTTTTCAAAGACGAGAAAGTCACGAGCGAATTTATAGCAGGTAGTATAAACACAAATCCGGTCATAGTTAGGCGTCTGCTTGGCACTCTAAAGGCTGCAGGACTCGTGAATGTCGTAGCTGGAGTTGGTGGTGTGAGTCTTGCAAAAGAGCCAAAAGATATAACCCTCCTTCAAATTTTTAACGCAGTAAATGATAAAGAAAAACTTTTCAAGATCCACTCTGACTCACCTAAAGCCTGCCCGCTTGGTGGCAAGATCGAGGGACTCTTAACCCCTCCCCTCCTAAAAGCACAA
>CABMKY010000002.1:0-78232 GCA_902387145.1 Campylobacteraceae bacterium
TTCTCAAATACATTATGAAGCATTGCATAACTTGCATCAGCTATATCAATATAGTCTTTAAAGCAATTTATTAGCTCTTTATTTGATTTTTTAGTTTGCACTTACTTGTCCTTGTTTGCTTTTATAAATTTGTTATTTGTTAAGTAGAAAATATTATCTCCCGATTTTGTACCAAAAGACTCTTTAGTAAATGATACACCTCTACCTTCATCACCAAATAGTCCATATTTAGTTTCAATATAAGTATATGAAAGATATATTTTTATAATTCTCATCTCTTTTCCATCAAAATACATATATTTAGGATAAATTCTAGGTTCTTCTTTTAAAAAATCATCTCCTATAAATTCTTTTATCTTATTCGTATAGCTTTCAGGTACTTCTGCTTTTTTACCAGTATCTCTTTCATAATCTATCCAACTAGTATAATATTTTTTACCATTTGAGAGGGTTTGAGGGAATTTTCATCCACCAACTTAGTATTAACAGCATAAAGACCGCCACCTAAATCTTTACCTTTTGTATTTTTTCTTAACTCTTTTCTATCAGCTTCTATTTTCTCTATCTCTTTCTCAAATTTCTCATCAAATATATATACTCCACCATATTGTTTAGCTAAGTTTTCCAGTTCAGAGTTGCTTATCTTTTTGTTTGCTTGATTAGCTGAGCAAGCTATTAAAAATATACTTGTTAGAAGTAGTAATATAAATGCGGTAAATTTCATAAATAAATTTTTAAAATAAATAATCAAAAATCTAAGAATTTTACATAAAGAAGTCAAGAAATTCATCTAAGGATTTTGTCCTTAGATGAAAGATTAAGATTTTTTGATCGCTCTAATAGGAATAACAAATATTGCTGCGATCACATAAAAGGCAATACAAAAAACAGCTGCCATCATAAATATCTCACCGATATCATAAAAGCTTGACTCAAGCCTAAATGTATCCACGTAATTTATCGCAAACCATAATGCTACGCCAAGAGCGATAGCAAAAACAAAAAATCCCCAAGAAAACAAGAAATTTAATATCTTAGTTCCCAATTTCTCTCCTTTTTTAATTATTTTTCTAACCTAAATCCGCCACCAAAAGCTCTATAAACTTCGACTGCACTATCAACCTCATCAAGCTTTGCTGAGACGTCTTGTAATTTTACTTGAAGCAAATTTCTCTGCGCATCAAGAAGCTCTAAATGTCCAATGTAGCCAGCATCATATTGCTCTTTAGCAAGCGAGTAAATTCTTTGTTGGGATTTTAGCAAATTTTTCACCTGATCCAAAGAGAGCTTTGCATTTTGCCTTGAGACAAGAGCATCTCTTACCTCACCAAGAGCCGATTTTACCGCTGCTTCGTAAGTGATAGCTGCGATTTGCTCATTTGTTTCAGCAACACGGACATTATTTTTTGTCCTACCAAAATCAAAAATTTTCTGTGCTAAAGAGCCGCCTATGCTCCATGTATTAGCATTTCCAACAAAGATATTTTCAAAATCAATACTTGAAAAGCCAAAAAGTCCAGTAAGTGAAATGCTTGGAAAATACTCGGCCTTTGCAACACCAACAAGAGCATTTGTAGATTTTAGATCAGCCAGTGCCTTTGCCACGTCGCTTCTTCTTAGCAAAATTTCAGAGCTAATGCCAGCACTTATCTCTGGAGAAGCTGGTAAATTTTGTGAGCTAGCAATAGCTCCACCTAAAATTTCATTATTACTTTTACCAGTCAAGATAGCTAGTGAGGTGATAGCTTTTGACTTTGCATTTAATATAGAAGTAAGATTGGTCTTAGCGCTTTCTACTGCTGCCTTGCTTTGCAAATAAGTCATCTCATTTATGCTTCCAAGATCAAGCTGTGTTTTGCGAAGCACTAGCGTGTCTTCATAGGTTTTTAAAGTCTCTCTTAGCACAGCTTCTTGCATATTTAATGAAACTAACGCAAAGTAGCTTTTTGCAACACTTGAGCTGATACTTAGCCTCGCGCTATCGTAGTCAAATTTGGTTGCATTTAGACTTTCTTCGGCCGCTGCTACATTATTTCTTACTCTGCCCCAAAGATCGATCTCATAGTTTAATCCTAAATTTATATCTGATTTTCTATAGCGAGTTTGTGGTTGTTTAGTATATGTTTCGCCGCTACTTTTTGCTTTTTCGTAGCCTACATTTAAATTTATACCAGGAAGCAAATCTGCCTCAGCTACGCCAAGGCTTGCTTTTGCTTTCTCTAAATTTAAATAAGCAACACGTAAATTTGTATTTTTCCCAAGTGCATTTTCTACTAGAGAATTTAAATTTTCATCGTTAAATTCTCTCCACCAAAGATCTCTTATATCGCTTGCCTCATAAGTATAAGTAGATGTGAAATTTGTATCTACATTTGGCATATCTGGACGAAATGAGCAACCAGCTAAAAACGCCGCCGTTATAAGTATAAACGCCTTATTTCTCATCTTTTTTTGCTCCCTTTTTCCAGTATTTCTCATTTAAATTTTCAAGCAAATAATAAAACATTGGCACGAAAAATATAGCTATCGTAGTAGAAGCAATCATACCACCAACCACGCCAGTTCCTAGTGAGTGGCGAGAAGCTGCACCAGCACCTGTGCTTATAACCATAGGAAATACGCCAAGTGTAAATGCAATTGATGTCATTACGATAGGTCTAAAGCGAAGTTTAGCCGCATTTATCGCTGAGTCAAATATACTCTTACCGCTATCACGCTCTTGCATTGCAAACTCTACGATCAAAATGGCGTTTTTAGCCGCTAGACCGATAAGCAACAAGAGTCCGATCTCAAAGTAGATGTCGTTTGTTAGGCCTCTTATCCAAACTGCTAGCAATGAGCCAAATACCGCAAATGGCACGGCAGTGATGACTGCAAGCGGGATGAGCCATCTCTCGTACTGAGCAGCAAGGATGAGAAATACAAAGATCATACCAAAGATAAAAGCAACTGTGCCTGTTCCTTGAGAATTTACCTCTTGATACGCCGTTCCCGCCCAGCTTATAGCGTAGTCCTCGCTGCTTAGCGTGTCATTTACGACCTCTTGGATCGCTCTGATCGCATCACCTGATGTGTAGCCAGGTTTTGGATCGCCCATGATCTTAGCTGATGGAAAGAGGTTAAATCTATCAACGATATCAGGTCCAATCGTTCTTGTAAGCGTTGCTACTGAATTTAGTGGCACCATGCCGCCATCATATGAGCGAACAAAAATTTTTCTTAGATCTTCAGGATTATTTCTAAAACTTTCCTCAGCTCTTGCATATACTCGGTAAGATTTACCAGCAAGATTGAAGTCATTTATATAGTAAGAGCCAAAAGTAGCTGCTACCGTGCTAAAAATTTCACTCTCGCTTACGCCAAATAATTTAGCTTTTTCTTTATCAACTGTTATCTTAAACTGACGATAATTTGTCTCAAGCGTGGTTCTCACATTTGTTAGTTCAGGCCTTGCATTGGCTATTGCTGATACTTTTCTAGCGTCTGCCTCTATCTCATTGTAACTCTTGCCGCTTTTATTTTGTAGATACATCTCAAAGCCACCAGTCATTGATAGACCCATAATAGGCGGTAAATTTACAACGAATGTCATTGAGTTTTTTGAGCTCCAAAGCATACCATTAAACTGGCCAGCCAATGTATCAGCTCCATTGTTAGCGCCTTTTCTCTCACTCCAATCTTTTAGCTTTATAAAGCTAACGGCTGAATTTTCCCTAAGCGAGCTAGCTAGTATGTCATAACCTGCAAAAGCCATAATGAACTCAACATTTGGATTGCTTAAAATGGCGTTGCTAATCGAGACTACTTCTTCTTTTGTCTTTAGCATATTTGTTGAAGGCGGAAGTGAGGTGATAACCATTAAAGCACCCTTGTCTTCTGAAGGCACAAGTCCTTTTGGCACAGCATCAAATAGCTTATAAGTGGCAAATCCTAAAATACCAATTACAATAAAGCTAATAATAATATGCCTTAAAATTTTAGCCACTCCAGCCGTAAAGAGTCTGGTGCTAAAGTCAAAGAAGTCGTTAAATTTCTGAACTATCCAAAATGGCTTACTCTCTTGTTTCTTAAGCATAACCGCACAAAGCGCTGGCGTAAGAGTGAGAGCAACAAAGCCTGAGATACAAACAGAAACAACAAGCGTTAGAGCAAACTGCTTTTGTATGACGCCAACAAAGCCTTCCATAAATGAAACTGGCACGAAAACTGCGCAAAGCACGAGTACGATAGAGATAACTGGAGTTTGCACCTCCTCCATTGCCTTAAACGTCGCGTCTTTTACGCTTATCTCTTTATCTTCATGTAAAATTCTCTCGACATTTTCTATGACAATAATAGCGTCATCTACGACGATACCGATGGCTAGGATCAGAGCAAAAAGTGTGATCAAATTTATACTAAAACCCATAATATAAAGTCCGCCAAATGTACCTATGATAGATACTGGCACGGCAAGCATCGGAATGATAGTTGCACGAAAACTTTTTAGGAAAAAGTACATTACGATTAAGACAAGTATCATCGCTTCAATGAAAGTTTTTATAACCTCATCAATTGAAACATCTATAAATTCTGTTGGATTGTAAGCTATGGTGTGCTCTAGGCCAACAGGATAAGTTTTCTTTAGCTCGTTAAGCTTTTCTTTTACAGCATTTGCGGTAGCAAGAGCATTCGCATCGTTTTGTAAAAATAGCAAAAGAGGAATAGCTGGTTTGCCGTTTAACATCGCATCGTTAGCATAGCTAGCTGCTCCAAGCTCTATGGTAGCTACATCTTTTAGCTTCAAAACTGATCCATCGGAACTTTTAATTATTATATCACCAAACTGAGCTGCATTTTTAAGACGTCCATCGGTACGAACAGAATAAACATAAGGATTACCACCATCCGATGGCTGTTCGCCTATCTTACCAGCAGCGTATTGTGAGTTTTGAATTTTTACTTGAGAAATGACGTCGCTTGGAGTTAGTTTAAAATGAGCTAGTCTATCTGGCTTTAGCCAAATTCTCATAGAATACTCTTTAGTACCTATCAATACTGTATCACCGATACCACTAACCCTTTTTATCTCATCAGCAATATTTAAATTTACATAGTTATATAGCTCTATCAAATCCATATTTGGATTTGTAAAGCCAACAACTTGAAGGATCGAGCCGCTTCTTTCGCGCACCGTTACACCCATATTTTGCACTTCTTGAGGTAACCTTGAAAGAGCAGCTTGCACGCGGTTATTTACATCGATCGTAGCTTGTTTTGACGATGAGCCGATCTTAAAATATACGCTTATATTCATAGTACCAGCAGAGCTTGAGGTACTTTGCATATAGAGCATATTTTCAACGCCATTTATCTGATCTTCGATCGCACTTGCGACTGAATCAGCGATAGTCTGTGCATCAGCACCGCTATATGTCGCACTTACAGAGACAGTAGGCGGTGTAAGACTTGGATACTCCTCTATAGGAAGCCCCTTGATACCCATAAGACCTGCTATAACTATGATGATAGATATAACAGTTGCAAATATCGGGCGGTTTATGAAAAATCTTGAAAACATCTATCTGCCTTTACTTGCTACTTGTAGCGTTTGCATCTTTGCCGTTTATAAATTCCGCACTTAGGTCTTTATCAGTTTCAACTGGTGCACCAACTCCGATTTTAAGGAAGTTATTAACTATTATCTTATCACCCTCTTCAAGACCTTCAGTCACTACGACCATATCTTTTGTTTGGTAGCTAGTTTTTACATTTTTTTGGCTTACTTTGCCATCTTTTACGACTAAAACATAAGAGTTTGTAGCGCTTTGCTGAAGGGCAACTTGTGGGATATTAAAGGCATTTTTTTGCACAAAGCCACTCATCTTTATATGGCCAAACGCACCTGGTAAAATTTTACCCTCGCTGTTATCAAAGCTAGCCTTTGCTAAAACGCTGCCAGTTGCGGTATTTACGACATTATCTATAAATGTCACTTTGCCAGTGAAATCTTCATTGTTTAAATTTAAAACAGCCTCGCTATTTAGTTGCTGCCAAGCGCCACTATCTAAATTTGCTTTTCTACTTAGATTATCCACGTCTGCGATGTAAAAGTCGGCCTCGATCGGATTTATCTTGGTTAGTCTTACAAGTTTTGTTTGGCTTGCTATGACAAGTGAGCCAACATCTACTTGATTATCGCCCACTACACCGTCAAATGGCGCTATGATAGTCGTGTATCCTAGATCGATTTTCGCATTTTTTAAATTTGCTTTTGCGCTTACTAAATTCGCATTTGCAATGTCATAAGCTGCAACTGCTGCGTCGTAGTCTTTTTGAGAGACTGCATTTTTCTTATAAAGGGCAGAAATTCTTTTAAACTCAGTCTCGGCATTTTTTAAATTTGCATTTGCCACGCCGACAGAGGCATCAAGTGAGTCAAAGCTAGCTTGATATTTTTCTGGATCTATCAAAAATAACTTATCGCCCGCTTTTACTTTGCTTCCCGGCTTGAAAAACTGCTTTATGATAGTTCCGCCAACTTTTGGATAGATAATAACATCTTGACTACTTACAACCGTTGCGGTGTAATCAAAACTAATAGGTATGTCTGTTTTTTGTGCAGTAAAAATATCCACATGAGATAGTGGCATCTGGCGACCTGCTGCCGCTTTATTCTCTTTATTTTCAAAACAACCACTTAGAAATAAAACTGCAACCGAAAGTACAAGAGCACTTTTAAATTTTGCCATAAAAACCTCTCTTAATTTTAAATTTTAATATCATATTTAGTTTTTGTAATAATTGTTACAAAAATTTAAAGTTCTCGATTCTATTAGAAAACAAATAAAAAGTCAATTTTATTTTTTACTAACTCCATTCAAAAACAACTCAACACACAAGCCAACATGCTTTTTACGCTCTCTTGCACTAAGCTTTGGTTCTTCATTTATCAAAAGCGAATCGTAATAATAAGCTCCTATCACACTTTGTATAAAGTACTTCGCAGCAAATTTGGCTGAAAATTTTGAATCAAGCTTGGCTTTTATCTCATCTCTTTCAAAGAAATTTATAAGCACAAGATCGATCTTTTTTAAAATTTGATCCAAAAACGTCTTACCAAGCTTGCCACCATTTTTAGAACCCTCACTCATCATTATCCTACCAAGAGAGATATGCCTTTTGCTGCAAACGATAGAAAATATTATGGTTGCAAATTTGGTTAAAAATTCCTCCAAGCTGTGAGAAATTTTAAGATCTATCTTCTCATCGATCTCTTTTATAAGGCTATCTATCTCTTGCTCAACGATCGCCTCAAAAAGCCCCTCTTTGTTCTCAAAAAACGTGTAAATGCTAGAAAGTGATCCGCCACTTATCGCCACGATGTCACTTAAACTTGTCTTTTCGTATCCTTTTTCTAAAAATAGCTCAAGTGCTGTTTTTACGATAAGTTCGTATCTTTTTTTACCCTTTTCTGAGATCGCCATCTTGCTTCCTGTTAAATTTTTGCCATTTTATCATCTTTTAGGATAGATAAAAGTACTTTGCCTTTGCACGCTGATAGCTGGCTCGTCAGTGGCATAGGCTTTTATATTTATATGTTTTAAAAGATCTTTATCGCTTAAATTTTCATTTTTTGATTTTAGCGTGACGATTACTCGTTGTTTTGCACCAGCTTTTAATATAAATGGCTTATTTGGACGAGAAATTTCTATATTCTTATCGTCTACTTCAAAGTAAAAGGCGTGCTCTTTATTTTGTGTATTTTGCACCAAAAATACGTAAGAATTTTCAACTTCATTTTCGCCTAAAATTTTATAAAGCTCACTTGTTCTATTTATGTTTAAAAGCATACTTTCTTTTTTGCCACTCATCAATACTCCAGCTGTCAAAACAATGCCCAAAATGACAAGATAAGCAACCGTTCTAAAGCGTAAAATTTTGACTCTTTTTTGCTCTTTTATAGAGTTTATACTTCTCCACTCTATAAGCGAGCTTTCGTTAAAATGCCCCATCACTTTAGCGCATGCGTCGCTACACTCAAGGCAGTTTATGCACTCAAGCTGCATGCCCTTTCTTATATCTATATGCGTCGGACATATCCTCACGCAGGCCTCGCATCCAGTACAAAGTGCGCCTTCTTCTTTTGGCTTTTTAAATTTCTCTTTGCCATCATATATGACGCCGCCTCGTTTTCGATTATAGATAACTTGGATCGTGTCGCTATCAAACATAACTGACTGCACCCTCGCATACGGGCAGACATAGACGCAGAAATTCTCTTTTAAAATGACCACGTCATAGACTAGCCAAGCAGCAATGCTAAGCCAAAATGCAAGTAAAACTCCGTGTTCGCTTGGCTCTTTTAAATAAGCAAAAAAATCAAGCGGTGGCACAAAATACCATAAAAAATTTGCCGAAATAATAAGAGCTAAAATACACCAAATTCCAACTGCTAAAGCACGCTTTAAAATTTGTCCTTTTGGCTCATTCTGCTTATTTTGTATATTTTTTCTGATCTTTAAAATTTTAGTTTGCAAAAGGTCACGAAATATCGTTCTAAAAATAGTTTGCGGACAGCTCCAACCGCACCAAACACGCCCTGCAAGCGTCGTTAAGAAAAATATAGTCAAAAACAAAGTGATAAACAAAAATGGCAATAAGTAAAGCTCTTGCATATCAAATTTTGTAAAAAAGAGATCAACTCTACTTTTATCAAAACTTAACAAAAATAGCTGCGCATCATTTACTCTGATAAATGGCAAAACAAAGACAAATAGCGTGATACAGGCGAAAAAAATGTAACGCCTCTTGGCGTAGCTAAGATGAAAATCCTTTGACATAATAAGCCTTTTTTGAAATTTTATGATTATAAAGCTTATGGCATTAAAAGAGTTTTAAAAAAATATAGTTAAAAGCTTAAATTTATGAAAATTAAACTATACTCACGGCTTATTTTAATCTGAAAGGTGGTGAGGACGTTGCCTGGTATTAAGGTACATCCTAACGAGTCATTTGACGAGGGTTACAGAAAGTTTAAAAAACAAACTGACCGTAACTTAGTAGTAACTGAAGCAAGAGCTAGACGCTTCTTTGAGCCTAAAACTGAGATCCGCAAAAAACAAAAAATTGCAGCTCGCAAGAAAATGCTTAAACGTCTTTATATGCTTAGACGCTACGAGTCAAGACTCTAAAACCAAGACAAAGAGGGCTTTGCTCTCTTTGTTTAACTCTTCTTTTAGCCTTATTTTTTTATAATCAAAGCAATTTTTTTATTTTATTTTAAACGGAAATTCGATGCAAAAGCTAGCTATAAACGAAGCTGCAGAAATTTTAGGCATAACAAAAGAAGCAGTCTATAATAGAATCCGCCGTGGTTCGATAAATACAGTCATTGAAAATGGCACAAAATTTGTCATCCTTGATGAGAAACCAAGTAGCGAAAAAGCCACAAAATCCGCTCCAAAAAGCACAAAAACTAAATCCCAAAATGATGAGTTTATAAATTATTTGCTAAATGAGTTAAGCGAGTTAAAGAGCTTAAATTTAAACTTGCAAGCCGATAAAGATAGGCTTTTTAAAGAAAAGGAGCAGATGCTCATCGAGCGAAAAAATGAAATTTTGCAAATTTATAAAGATAGAGACGAGAAGCTCATGCAGTTTCTAAATGCCATGCAAAGGCCGCTTTTAGCACAAAAAAATGACGATATGCCAAATAACGAAGCGATAGAGGCCGAGATAGAAAATGAGTCAAAATGGATAAATTTAAGTGAATTTTTAAAGGAGCTAAATCTAAAGCCAAAGGCAACGAAAAAAGCCAGTGAAAAGATAATAAAAGCGATACACCACTCAAAATTTATAAAATTTAAACGAGGCGTGATACTTGTTAGAAGACATAAAAATTTAAAAGAGTTGATAGGAGAGATATGAAACACATTAAAAAGATAGCTACTTATGCTGCGGTAGGCGGATTTGGTGCGATCGTTATGGCTGGCCTTGCTGGTTGTGGCAGTAACAATGGCGGTGATGAAAATGCACTAAACGAAGTTGCGCAAAAAAATGGCGCCTTTGTCATTATCGAAGAGAGTGCACCTGGAGTTTATAAAATTTTAGAAGAGTATCCAAGTACTGAAACTAGAGTCGTATTAAAAGACATAAACGGTACTGAGCGTGTGCTAAGCAAAGACGAGATCGATAAGCTCCTAGCTCAAGCAAATGCAAATATTGACAATGGCACTTCAAATTTAACAAAAACGAGCGACGCACAGCTAAGTAGCGGCGGTCTAAGCCTTGGTGAGACGATACTTGCCTCTGCTGCTGGAGCGATACTTGGTAGCTGGATAGGTAGCAAGCTTTTTGGAAATCAAAATTTCCAAGCTACTCGTCAAAATTCTTACAAAAATCCAAGCTCTTACACAAGAAGCGTTGATAGCTTTAACAAGCAAAAAGCAGCAAATTCTGCTGCAAAAAGTAGCGGCGGAAAGAGCGGATTTTTCGGTGGTGGCTCAAAATCATCAAGCTCTAGTTCATCAAATTTTGGAGGCTAAGCATGATAAATTTAAGAAAAATCACTCCGTTAAATAACGAATTTATGGAAAAAATAGGCTTTGCATGGCATACAGATAACGATAACAGCTCATATATCGCAGATGAGATCGTGCATGTAAAAGCAAGTGAGGCGGATGCTTATTACGAAGTAGCAAACGAACTATATGATATGTACGTAAATGCTGCTCAGCACGTCATTGACAACAACCTTTTTCACGAGATAGGCATACCATTTAACCTAGTTGATATCATCAAAAATAGCTGGGAAAATGACGTTCACTGGCACCTTTACGGCAGGTTTGATCTAGCAGGTGGGCTTGATGGCAAGCCGATAAAACTGATCGAATTTAACGCCGACACGCCAACGGCAGTCTTTGAGACAGCGATCATCCAGTGGGCGATGCTAAAGCTAAATCACATGGACGAAGCAGAGCAATTTAATAACCTTTACGAAGCTCTAAAGCAAAATTTTAAACGCCTTATCACGCTTGGCGATGATAATGTAAATTTTGAGGATGTTTACGAGGGTTGGGGGATACTCTTTAGCTCTATCGCTGGCAGTATCGAGGATGAGCAAACCGTGAAATTACTACAATACATCGCAAAAGAGGCCGGCTTTAAAACCGACTTTGCTTACGTAGATGAGGTCGTTTTTGACGACAACGAAGGTATTTTTAAAGATAATGAAAATTTTGAGTACTGGTTTAAGCTTGTGCCTTGGGAGAGCATAGCGATCGACGAAGGTGAGCTAGCGCTCATACTCTCAAATATCATCAAAAATCAAAAAGCTATCATAATCAATCCCGCCTACACGCTGCTTTTCCAAAGCAAGGGAATTTTAAAAATTCTTTGGGATCTCTATCCTAATCACCCACTCTTGCTTGAGACTTCACACGAGCCGCTAAAGGGCAAAAAATATGTGAAAAAACCACTCTTTGGCAGAGAGGGCGCAAATGTCTCTATACACGACGAAAACGGCATTAAGATGGCTAGTAACGATGGCGAATACGACTCGAACAAAGCTATCTATCAAGAATTTTACG
Organism: Campylobacteraceae bacterium; assembly: GCA_902387145.1. Classification (GTDB taxonomy): domain Bacteria; phylum Campylobacterota; class Campylobacteria; order Campylobacterales; family Campylobacteraceae; genus Campylobacter_A. The sequence goes on from CABMKY010000002.1 coordinate 11,571, forward strand.
AGTTTAACCAAGATGAGAGAGGCGACAACTACCAAGCAGGCGTATTTTACGCTTATGAGGCGTGTGCGCTTGGATATAGAAAGGGCGGTAAAATTTTAGATAACTACTCTAAATTTGTAGGACATTTCATTAAGGACTAAAGATGAAGATCGTTTGTTTAGACGCAGCCACGCTGGGAGAAAACGTAGATCTTAGTGTTTTTAGGAAATTTGGCGAGTTTATCAGCTACCAAAAAACCAAAAGCGAAGAGGTCGTGCCACGTCTAAAGGGCGTTGATGTCGTCATCACAAACAAAGTCGTCATCGACAAAGCCGTGATGGATGCGACAAATTTAAAGCTTATCTGCATAAGTGCAACTGGGATGAACAATGTCGATCTAGAGCACGCAAAAGCTAAAAACATAGCTGTAAAAAACGTCGCTGGCTACTCTACTGCAAGCGTCGTACAGCACACATTTGCCATGCTTTTTGAGCTAACAAATCACATCAAATTTTATGATGAATACGCAAAAAGTGGCGAGTGGGTGAAAAGCGAAATTTTCACCTATCTTGGCGCAGATATCAGCGAGATCGCTGGCAAAGAATTTGGCATCATCGGACTTGGCGAGATAGGACGCGGCGTGGCGGCAGCGGCACGTGCATTTGGTGCAAACGTGAGCTACTACTCGACAAGCGGAGCAAATAAAAATAGCGAATTTGCGCAAAAAAGCCTAGATGAGCTACTAAGAAGCAGCGACATCATCAGCATCCACGCACCACTAAATGAAAAGACTAGAAATTTACTAGGTATAAACGAGATAAATTTGCTAAAAGATGAGGCGATAGTGCTAAATTTAGGACGTGGTGGCATAGTTGATGAAGCAGTGATGGCAAGGGCGATAGATGAGAGAAATTTACGCTTTGGCACCGACGTTTTAGAAAGTGAGCCAATGAGCGAAAATAGTCCATTTTTAAATGTAAAAAACAAAGAAAATTTACTCATCACGCCGCACGTAGCATGGGGCAGCCTGGAGGCTAGAAAGACGCTCATCGCAAAGATCGTCGCAAACATCGAAAATTTCATCAATGAGAGTAAGTAATGGGCTATGATATAAGCTATCACGCCATTAGCGAAGATGAAATTTCAAAGTGGTATTTTGAGGCACTTAAGCTTGCAAGGGCTGGTAAATTTGACGAGGTTTTAGCGCTTGCTAGCAAGGCTGGCGTAGAGGAATTTTACGCGCAAAAGTATAAAGATACTTTAAGTGCTGCATTGCAGTATAAAGACGATGAAATCTTTAACAAAACTCATGGCTTTTGTATCGCCGTCACACAAGGATTTTTTAGAAAGTATTTTTACACTCGAGGCACAGCGCTAAGCTCTTTGGCACAGCAAAATAAGAAATTTAAAAACTACATTAGCAACTGGCGAGAAATTTTACCAAGCGATTTTTTGGATAAATTTAGTGGTGAAATTTATAATGAGATCACCGAAAACTACTGTTGTGGCGCTTATGTAAACGCTCAAAACGTAGCCAAACTAAAGGCTGACTATGAAGCAGATGGCGAGATAAAAGAGGCGATTGACGGCTTTTACGCTCAAAATTTACCTGTGTTTTTAGATGCTCTAAACTACGCATACGAGCTAAAAATAGGCCTGCTTGAGGCCACTGAGGTCGTGGAGCCAAATCCACTTGATCTAAACAAATCAAGCTCATATTCAAACCTCTTTAACTGCGATCCAAAAGGCGCTATCATCTACGCACAGACCGCGGTGCAGCAGATTGGCGAGGCGATAAAGCAAGAAGAGACTGGCAAAAAGTCACTTTTTGAGAAGATCAAAGGGCTATTTAAATAAATTTGAAAGGATAAAAATGGCAACTGAGCATAGTTTTGATATAAGTGCCGAGGTCGATATGATGGAGGTCAAAAACGCTCTTGAGACGGCAAAAAAAGAGATCGCAGCAAGGTATGACTTTAAGGGGCTTGCAGCTGAAGTCGAGCTAAACGAAAAAGAAAAATTTATCACGCTTCTTAGCTCAAGCGACAACAAGATCGACGCACTAAAAGACATCGTGATCTCAAAGCTCATCAAGCGCAACATCCCACCAGTTGCGATCACAGAGACAAAAAGAGAGCCAGCAAGTGGTGGAAATTTAAAGGCGATACTAAAGCTAAACGACACGCTTGATGGTGAAAACTCAAAAAAGATCACAAAAGCGATCAAAGACTCAAAGATCAAGGTGAGCGCGCAGATCAGGGGCGAAGAGATCAGAGTAACAAGCAAAAGTATAGATGACTTGCAGGAGTGCATAAAGCTGGTTAGGGGGTTAAATTTAGAACTTCCGATAAGCTTTAAAAACCTAAAATAACGGCCTCTCGTGAGTGCCTTTAAATGAGCTAGAAAAATTTTCACTCCGCAGGCTGTATACCTAGCGCACGCTTAATTTTTCGTCACAATATTTAAATCCATCTCACGACATTTTTGTTTAAATTTGAAGTTGGTAGGCTAAATTTTTGAAATCGCCTCGCCTAATTTTGCGAAATGGCTGTGTGACTTTTATATTTAAAATTTTATAGGGTTTTGGGCTAGATTTGCGAAATTTCGTATGATTTTGTATCTAAAATTTGTCTAATTTATGAGTGAAATTTATCTTATCATTTTGCATTCAAATTTGATCTATCTAAAATGAAAAATAAGGACAAAAAATGAGCTTTTTTAAGAAAATTCTCGGTAAACAAATCGATCTTGGCAAGCAAATGCCAATCTATTTTGTAAGTAGCGACGAAGACTACATGCAGCGCGCATTTGAGCAAGCTCGTGAGAGCTTTAGATATTTTTGGCGTGAGGTCTACTGGGAGCGCCGCAGGATCGTACCTATGCTTGACTATGCAATGGTAAAAATTTGCTTCTTAGATGTCATAAATGGCGAAGAAGTCGGCGAGCACATGTGGATAGACGATGTGGAATTTGACGGTGAAACGATATATGGCACGCTTGTAAATGAGCCAGATGGCGTACAAAACGTGAAAATAGGCGACCAAATAAGCGCAAAGATAGACGAGATGAGTGACTGGCTATTTTCGATAGATGGACGCGCATACGGCGGATTTAGCGTGCAGGCGATGCGCTCACGCATGCAAAAGAAAGAGCTAAAAGAGCACGATAAAGAGTGGGGGCTTGATTTTGGTGATTTTAACGATATTTTGGTAGTTTACGAGCAAAAAGAGCACCCTGAAAATTTGATAGAGCATCCAATGAGCAAAAATACATATGAGCAAGTAAAGCAATATATAAAAGAGCACCCAAATATGGTCACGGATGCTGATGAGTTTGGTTATACGCAGCTTCACAACGAGGCAATCGCTGGAAATTTAAATCTTGTAAATCTTTTGCTAGAAAACGGCGTTGATAAAAATGCCCGTACAAAAAGTGGCAAAACGGCAGCTGAATTTGCCAAGATTTTGGGCTGGAGCGAAATCGCGAAGGTGCTTAAATAGCAAGTTTTTATAAATTTTTAGGATTTAAATTTGAGTTATCAAGATATTTTAATGTTAAAGGAAAAATTATGGAACATAACGATACACAAAAAACAATAAATGAAATAAATTCCACAAATAGTAATGTAACCGAAAATAGTATGAGTAATAATAATGAAAAAGAATTACTACAAAAGTTTTTAAAAAATCTTTTAAGACTACATCCATTAATACTATCTAATATTAGTTTGATTGGCATGATCTATTATTTTGCATATTTTGGGTTTGAATTAAGATATTTTCCTGATTTGGGTGGATCTGATGTGGCATACGTTGGTGTATCATTCTTTTTTATAACAGCTTTCATTTCACTTTCTATTATTTTACCTTGCTTGGTTTATCCTGGTTACTATAAAAACTATAGAGGATGGTCACTTTTTGTTACAATTTCTCTGCTTCCTTTTATGACAATAGTTTGTATGGCGGCATTACAGAGTATCAACTTGAGTAAAATGTCGCTTATAGTATCATTTTTTATTTCTTTGGCCTACTTATCTATTATGATTTGTATCGATAAGAAAACACGGGCTCTCTCTTTGTGCTGTTTTATTATGGTAACAATTGCAGTCGTTATATTATTTTCGACGATTATGTATTTTTTTGGAATTTTTAATTCTAAAGTAGAATTCTTGCGTACAATGCTTGGGTTTTTTATTATACCACCCCTCTATTTTAAAGGTTTGGAATATTTCTGTAAAAAAAAAGATTATATAGCCCCTATAATGGCCATATCAATTATGATAATAGTATTTTTATCTTGGTGTTTTTTAGGTTCAATCGCGAATAGGCTTGGGATGACAAATGTAGAATATAAATATTTATCTATTGAAAAAAGTGCATTAGGGGCTTTGCCAAAAGGAATTTGCGAAAAAATAGAAAAAGATTCAATAAGAACTTATTATGATGCAAACGATATAAGTAATGTTGTAATGCTTTATAACATCAAAGCATTATCAACTCTTGGTAAATTTTATTATTTAGAAGCAATAGGTTGTGAAAATAATGAGAAAATAAGATTTGAGCTTGATTCAAGCAAAATTATCTCAAGAGCCAAGGAGTAAAATCCTTAAGCTTTGGGGCTAAAATTTGATCGATATGTGAAATTTATAGATTTAAAAAATTAAAATTTATAGGCCAAATTTATCTGGCTAAGCCAAAATTTTCTTTAGCACAAGGCTAAATTTATTAAAAGTTAGCTATCCTAACACATCAATTTAAAACCAAACTTATTTAAGGCGATTAGTTATGATCTTTAAAAATATTGTCGAGAATTTTGCCGTAAATTACGCTCATAATTCTATTCAAAGATCACTATATAATGAATTTAATATAGACATTTTAACCACAACCTACACTAAAACTCCCAAAAAAAACAAAAAGTATATGCTCTACGCTCATGTACCATTTTGTCACACATTCTGTCCATACTGTTCGTTTCATAAGTACCACTATGAGCAAGAGCTTGCAAAAATTTACTTTGAAAATTTGCGCGAGGAGATGAGACAGGTTAAAGAGGCTGGATTTGACTTTGATTCACTTTATGTTGGTGGTGGCACAACGCTTATAAATGAACCTGAGCTTGAGAAAACGCTTAAGCTTGCAAAAGAGCTTTTTAGTATAGATGAAATTTCAGCAGAAAGCGATCCAAATCACATTTCACCCGAGAGTTTAGCCAGATTTGATGGATTAATTGATCGCTTAAGCGTGGGTGTACAAAGCTTTGATGATGAAACGTTAAAGAGAGTTGGCAGATATGAGAAATTTGGCTCAGCCAAGGAGGTAAAAAGAAAACTTGAGCTCGCTCTTGGTAAGATCCCAGTCATTAGCCTGGATCTCATCTTTAACCTGCCAAATCAAACAAAAGAGCAGCTCATAAACGATATAAATACCGCAAAATCGATCTCTCCGCAACAAATCACCTTCTATCCACTCATGAAATCAGAGCTAACAAGAGAGAATATAGCTCGCTCGCTTGGTGTTTCAAACGTAGATAACGAGCGTGAATTTTATGAGATAATCACTGAAGAATTTAGCAAAAGTAACTACAAACAAAGCAACGCTTGGGCATTTTCAAATGAAAAAAGTGCTGACCTTCGCGACGAATATGTTGGCTCAAATTTAGAGTATCTTGGCGTTGGTAGCGGAGCATTTAGCTTTCTTAACGGTGAGCTTGTAATAAATGCGTTTAATCTACTTGAATACGGCAAAAGGATAAAAAATAGGCAAAGCCCAGTCATCGCAAAATGTGGCTTTAGCAAGAAAGAGCGACTTAAATACACGTTTTTAACAAGGCTTTTTGATGGCGGAGTTGATATTAAAAGATATAACGATGAAAATAACACAAACATTAACAAGGCCTTATTTATGGAGCTTAGCTTGCTTAAGCTTGTAAATGCGGTATATGAAGAAAATGGTATTATCAAGCCGACATTTTTTGGCAAATATATCTGCATCGTGCTTATGCGTGATTTTTACGCTGGTATGGACAAAGTGCGTGCGATATTTAAAGATGATGCTAAGATAAAACGAAGCAAGGTGCTTCGTATAATGAGCGAAAATACTGAACAAAAGTATGAGCCAAATATCATTCAGCCACGAGCTGCGATGTAATGCTTGCAAATTTAATCAAAAAAAATATCTACCAAATTTCTAAAATAGTGTTATTAACACTCGTATTTAGCGGACTTGGTGTCTGGACTCTTTCATTTATAAATAATGAGCTTGTAAGCTTAAAGGAATTTGACCCGATTCTTGCAATTAAATTTATAGCAGTCTTACTTTTATTTTTTATAAGCGCCATCGCTGCAAATATATCGCTTACAAATTTTGGACATAAATTTATCTACGAGCTTAGATATCAAAGTGTAAAGCAAATTTTAGATACGCCAAATAGCGTGATAAACGAGATCGGTAAGGCAAAGATCATAGCTAGCCTAAACAATGATATAAAAACGATCACATTTGCATTTATGAGCGCTACTGGCTTTATACAAAGCTTAGTTTTTATCGTCTGTGCTAGCATCTATCTTTGTGTAATCGCTCCAAAAATTTTTATCTTTTTGTCCATTTGGATCGGTGCGACTCTTTTTATAAATACGCTTTTTATGAAAAAAATTCATCTTTATTTTAAGCATTCTAGAGTTCAAGATGACGCATTGCAAAAGCACTACGACGATATCGTAGAGGGGCATAGAGAGCTTAGTTTAAACAGGGCAAGGGCAAGTGCCTGCTTTGATGAGTTAAATTTTACAGGCGATAAAAAACGTCAAAATATGGTAAAAGCTGATATTTATCACGCATTAAGTGATAATTTCACAAATATTATGCTTCTTGGCTCAGTTGGTCTTTGTGTATTTTTGTGCGTGGCATTTGACTGGGCGAGCCTACAAACAGCACTAAGCATAAGTCTTACGATACTATTTTTAAGAGGCTCTTTTATGAGCATGGTAGGCTCCATACCAGCCGCACTTAGCGCAAAAGTGAGTTTAGAAAAGATCATGAGTTTAAATCTAAATAAATTTAAGGAAGGCTTTAAATTTGACGATAGCCTAAGCGATAATTGGCAAAACATAAAACTAAAAGATATAAATTTCAACTACACTCACGGCAAATTTAGCCTAAAAGACGTAAATTTAGAGATCAAACGTGGTGAGATAACGTTTATCATCGGTAAAAATGGTAGCGGCAAAAGTACGCTTATAAATTTACTTTGCGGGCTAATACGCCCAAGTAGTGGCGAGATTTACCTTGATAGCACAAAGATAGATGAGGCAAATTTACAAAGCTACCAGGCAAAGATTAGCGCTATTTTTGCTGATTTTTATCTATTTTCGCAAACGCTCTCTCATAATGGCTTTGCTAGCCAAAGCGAGATAGACGAGCTTTTGGCCTTGCTTGAGATCGACAAAAAAGTAAGTGTCATAGATAATAAGCTTAGCACCACGCAACTCTCAACCGGTCAGCGAAAGCGTCTAAGTCTTTTAATAGCTATTTTAGAGCACCGCTCTATCCTTATCCTAGATGAATGGGCAGCCGATCAAGATCCGCTCTTTAAGCGAAAATTTTATAAAGAAATTTTGCCATTTTTACAAAGTAAAGGCATCAGCATAATTGCTGTTAGCCACGATGATAGCTATTTTGATGTAGCAACTAGGATCATCTTGGTAAAAGATGGCTTTGTGCGTGAGCTAGACGAGAGCGAGCGAATAAGTGCTGCAAAAGATGCAGTTGAGAAGATAAAATAGGAGTATTTTTTACACAAAAGCACAATACTCACCATACTCTTAAGCCGTTTCAAGCTCAAATAAATTTAAATTTAGTAGAATCTTAAAAATTAAAAAAGGCAAAGTATGTCACATTCAGAGCTTGAAAGTACCTATTTTGGTGCATTTATCATACTTTTACTGGCGACTTGTTCATTTTGTTTAATAACATTCTTATCTTCAAAAATAAGTAAAAAATTAGCCAACCGCAATACTCAGCGTCTAAAACTTGGCTTTTACGAGTGTGGTCCAACCACGGTAAAACAACCAAACAAGATAAATATTCACTACTTTTTTTATGGAATTTTATTTATTTTATTTGATGTTGAAGTCATCTTTATGTATCCGTGGGCGGTGGATTTTAGGCTACTTGGAATTTTTGGACTAATCGAAATGTTGCTTTTTGTGGCGATTTTACTTATCGGCTTTGCTTATGCTTGGCAAAAAGGAGTCTTTAAATGGCAAAGCATCAGATAAATTACGCTGCAAATGGCGGCTTGCCAGTAGTTTTAACAACCGTTGATAAGCTAGTTCAGTGGGGCAGGAGCAACTCACTTTGGGCGCTTAGCTACGGGCTTGCTTGCTGTGCGATCGAGATGATGGCAAGTGGCGCTAGCAGATATGACTTTGATAGATTTGGCACCATTTTTAGGGCAAGTCCAAGACACTCAGAGGTGATGATTATAGCTGGCACGCTAACTAAAAAACACGCTGAATTTACAAGGCGTCTTTATGATCAGATGCCTGAGCCAAAATGGGTCATCTCGATGGGTAGCTGTGCGAACACTGGCGGCATGTTTAATACCTACTCTACCGTTCAAGGTGTAGACCGCATAATACCAGTTGATATCTACATCCCAGGCTGTGCCCCGCGCCCAGAGACGCTTCAATACGCACTTATGATGCTTCAAAAAAAGATAAGAAAGCAAAGTGCATTTAGGGCGCAAAAGCCAAGAAAGCTTGAGATATGAGAGAGTATAAGCCAAAAAACGATCTGCAAAAAAAACAGTATTACAAAGAGAAATTTTACATAGAAAAGCAGGCTTCAAAAGATGAAGTAAAAGGTTCTAAATTTGATGAAGAGCTAGCCATCTTAGAACAAAACGGAGTAGAAATTTTATCTAGCTACGTGGAGTTTGATCAGCTTATAGTTTATGTAAATTCTAGTGAAAATTTTAAAGCTCTTGAAGTATTAAAATCTTTTGGTTACGAACAGCTTAGTGAGCTTGCAGCACTTGATTTTACAAGCGCAAAAGGCGGATATGAAGTCTTTTATCAGCTTCTTAGTATCAGTAAAAATAGACGCGCTCGCGTAAAATGCTTTGTAAAAAAAGATGAAATGCTAAAAAGCGTTTGCGAGCTTTACAAAAGCGCGAACTGGGCTGAGCGCGAGATGTATGATCTAAGTGGCGTTCTCATTAAAGATCATCCAAATTTAAAGCGTCTCATCATGCCTGATGACTGGCACTCACACCCACTCTTAAAGAGCTATCCGCTAGTGGGTGACGAGGCTGCTAAATGGTACGAGGTGGATAAAATTTTTGGAAGCGAGTTTAGAGAGCAGATCGGCGAAGAGAACCGCGATCCAGCATATGTAGATGAAAAAGATACCTTTGGATTTTCAAGGGTGTTTAGCGAAGAGTACGAGTATCAAGAAGATGGTGGCGTAAAATTTGTCAAAAAGGCTAAATTTAACCAAAGCCAGATAGTAAAGGAAAGACCTTGAGCCAGGCACCAAACCGCTTAAAACCATTTTTTGAAAATTTAGAATTTGAGCAAAATGATGGCAAGATGATACTAAATTTTGGCCCACAGCACCCAAGCGCACATGGACAGCTAAAACTAGTGCTTGAACTTGACGGCGAAAAGGTCGTGCGTGCCATGCCAGAGGTTGGCTTCATGCACCGAGGCGTTGAAAAGATGGCTGAAAATATGACCTATCAGGAATTTATCCCAGTGACTGATAGGGTTGATTACATCGCATCAAGTGCGAACAACTACGCATTTTGCGCGGCTGTGGAGAAGCTTTGTGCTATAGAAGTGCCTAGACGTGCACAGATCATTAGAGTGATGCTTTTAGAGCTAAACCGCATCAGCTCACACCTTTTATTTTTAGCCACGCACGCCCTTGATGTGGGCGCTATGAGCGTCTTTTTATACGCATTTAGAGAGCGCGAATACGTCCTTGATCTAATAGAAAAATACTGCGGCGCAAGGCTAACGCATAGCTCGATAAGGATCGGTGGCGTACCGCTTGATCTGCCTGATGGCTGGTGCGAGGAGCTGCTTAAATTTTGTGAAAAATTTCCAAGCGACATCACACTTTATGAAGATTTGCTAAGTGAAAATAGAATTTGGCAAGCAAGGCTTGTAGATGTGGGCGTAATTAGCAAAGAACTAGCCCTTAGTACTGGCTGCTCTGGCGTCATGCTAAGAGCAAGCGGCATCGCACGTGATATAAGAAAAGAAGAGCCTTATCTCATCTATGATGAGCTAGAATTTGACGTGCCTTATGCGACACACGGTGACTGCTACGCAAGGTATCTGCTTTACATGAAAGAGATGCGTGAGTGTGTGAAAATTTTAAAGCAGTGCGTTAGCAAGTATCAAACAAGCAGCCCCGCCATTATCGCTGATGCGCCAGATTACGTGAGTGCTTCAAAAGAGCAGATAATGAGCCAAAACTACTCGCTAATGCAGCATTTTGTGCTAATAACTCAGGGACTAAAGCCTCCAAAAGGTGAAATTTACTTCGCTAGCGAGTCGCCAAAGGGCGAGCTTGGAATTTATATAAACTCAGACGGCAGCGCAAGCCCATATCGCCTAAAAATTCGCACACCAAGCTTTTGGCACTGCGCTATTTATGAAGATTTATTAGTAGGTCAGTACATCGCTGATGTCGCTACGATAATTGGTAGCACAAATATCATCTTAGGCGAGGTCGATAGATGAGAAGGGTCGATCTTAGGCACTTAAAGAGTGAGTTTTTGAGCGCTCTTGGACAGCAGATAAAGGCTAGCGAGGCTGGCGAAGTGATTATATTTTTATTTGAGATAGGCGATTTTAGCGGCGTGGCAAAGGCTGTAAATTTAGCCTATAATCTAAACTGCGAAGTGATGAACTCGCTTAAATTTAACCAAGTTGATTGGGTATTAACCATAAAAAAGGGCAAGATATGAAATTTAATGATTTAATAGCAGGCAAAAGCTTAAGCATCGCAAATTTACTAAGTTTGAGCGATAAAAATTTAGCAAAAAAGATAAAAGAGCACGAGTTTAAATACATCTCTTGCATCGAAGATAGCGAGCTTGGCGGCGAAAATTTAATCCGCTGCGAAATAGGCTCAATAAGCTACGTCTTAGCTCTTCTTTGCAAATACGCAAATTTATCTTGCGATAAGTTTTTTAGCGAGCTTGATGATGGACTGATAAGCGGCGAGTGCAATGTTGGAGAAGAGGAATTTGAAGAGCTTGGCGAGTGGATAAAGGACGTTAAAAACATCATTATTGATGATTCATTTTTTACTCATCCAGATAAAGATGCGATCTTTTGGCTACTTGAAATTTTAGGCAAAAATGTCGTTTTAGCTGGTGGTTGCAAGAAAGAATTTAATGATTATCACAAAATAGACGAGCTAAAAGAGCTTGAAAATTTTGACGGAGCGGTCGTCTATCTAAACAAAAACGCAAGCGATGAGATCGTAGGTGGCGTGCAGTTTGGTATCGTAGCAAAGGCAAAGGATGGCGATATGCTAGAGCTTAAAGCAAAAGATTTTAGCGTGAAGGCAAAATTTAAACTAGACCATTCACTAAAAGGCACAGTTGCGATATTTGGCGCAAAAGAATTTGATGGATACGCATTTAAGCAAGTAGTAGTTAGTAAATGAAAATAAGCATAAATGATCAAATTTTAGAAGCAGATGAGGGCGAGAGCATCCTAAATATCGCAAGGGCAAATGGAATTTATATCCCAGCTCTTTGCTATCTTAGTGGCTGCTCACCAACTCTTGCTTGTAGGCTTTGCATGGTCGAGGCAAACGGCAAAGTAGTTTATAGCTGCAATGCCAAAGCAAAAGAGGACATGCAAATTTATACAAACACGCCAGAAATCGCTGTCGAGCGAAATGCGATCATGCAGACTTATTGCGTAAATCATCCGATTCAATGTGGCGTTTGTGACAAAAGTGGCGAATGTGAACTACAAAATTTAACCACACATCTAAAAGTAAATGAACAAAAATTTGCCATCGCTGACACGCACAAACCACATAAAGAATGGGGGCTAATCAACTACGATCCAGCTCTTTGCATAGTCTGCGAAAGATGTGTCACTGTTTGCAAAGACAGGATCGGTGAGAGCGCGCTAAAGACCGTACCAAGGGGCGTTGAAGTGCCAAAAGAGCTAAAAGAGAGCATGCCAAAAGATGCCTATGCGGTTTTTAGCAAGATGCAAAAAAGCTTAATAGGTCCAAGCGTGGGCGAGAGTCTGGACTGCTCATTTTGCGGCGAGTGTATCAGCGTTTGTCCTACTGGAGCACTTATTAGTTCGCATTTTCAATATAGCACGAATATCTGGGAGCTAAACCCTATCCCAGCAGCAAATCCACATCAAAGCGACTGCGAGCTAATTTACTATGACATAAAAGAAAAGAGCACTAGCGATAGAAGTAAGCAAATTTACCGCGTCAGCAATGATTTTACATTTGGCGAGATAAGTGGAGCAGCTAGGTTTGGCTATGACTTTCACAACGAGCTTGCCTGTAAAAATGAAGAAAAATTTAAAGAGATTGTTTTAAATATTAAAAATGGCGCGATCAAAAATATAAAATTTAATAGCTTCATCACGAACGAAGAGGCCCTTATTTTAGAGCGTTTAAGAGAGAACTTTGATCTAAATTTAATAAACAATGAGGCGCTAAATTATCAAAAATTTTTAAATAAATTTAGCGAATTTAGTGGACTTAGCTCGTATAACGCAGACTATGAAGATATCAAAAATAGCGATTTTATCATCACTGCTGGTAGTTTTTTAAGACACGAAAGCCCAGTGACAAGCTTCAAGTTAAATAACACTTTAAAAATGAATAAAGCAGCTGGAATTTACTTTCATCACATAGCCGATGAGATCGTTAAAAAATATTCTAAAAATTTTATCTATGCAACGCATGAAGCTGGAAAATTAGAGCAAATTTTACTTTTTATACTTAAAAACTGGGGTGAAAATTTACCTAGCGCACTTACATCAAAACTTGAAAATTTTGATGAAAATTTTGACATAGATGTACCAGCTTTAAGCGAGGGCAAAAGCAAATTTACGCTCATTTTAGGAAGCGATTTTTATACGTATGAAAATGCAAAATTACTAGCAGCACTTACTGGAGTGATCGCAAGAGCTACGCCGTTTCGTGTGATGCTAATACCACCACGCACAAACTCACTTGGTGTTGCTAAAATTTGCACTCTTGCAAGCGAGAAAAAGCCTGGCAAGACGCTTGGCTATAACGAAAATGGCGATTATAAATTTAGCATTTTTGAAGGCGATATCGATGCTAGCGCACTAAATCAGCAAGAAGGCACATTTACAAGCATAAATAACGCCCTAGTGCCAACAAATGTGGCGATACCGCACAAAGGTTATTTTCTAAACGATATTGCAAACGCACTTGGGTTAATAGCTAAAAATACGATTGATTACACGCCAAATTTACCAAAAGAAAAGGGTTATAAAGGCATTAAATTTGATGATTTAGAAAATTTTTATGCAAATGACGGCACAAGTCACAGAGGCTACAAGCTTGAAATTTCAAATTTCACACCAAATGATGATATAGAGCCACTTTTAAAAGATAGCAAGAGCATAAATTTAAAAGATGACGAGGCACTTATAAATCTTGCAAATCCTATAAATTTACCATCATTTTTTGCAAACTATGCCACACAAACAGCCAAAAGAGCGAAGCTTTATGCAAGTAGCGAATTTATGGCTAAATTTGAAATTTCACAAAATGAAGCGATTATTTTAGAAAAAGATGGGCACAAGCTTGCCATTTGCGTGGAGCTTGATAGCGATCTTGGCGGAGTTGCTGCGTATTTAGGCGATTATGACGACAAACTTGATGTGGGCGTTATATTTAATGGCAAAAGCTACGCCGCAGTTAAAATCATAAAGGCAAAAGATGAGTGAAACACTATTTTTTGTGCTAAGCACTATCATTAAAGCCGTGGTCATCTTAGCCGTCATGGCAAGCCTTGCAGGACTGGCAACCTACGCTGAGAGAAAGGTACTAGCCTACATGCAGCGCCGCGTAGGACCTGATATGGTGGGACCTGCTGGGATTTTACAGATAGTAGCTGACATGATAAAACTCTTTACAAAAGAGGACATCGTACCAGCAAATACGAATAAATTTATCTTTTTAATAGCTCCACTAATATCAGCCATTGCCGCCTTTGCAGCGCTTGCACCTGTGCCGTTTTTGCCTGAGTTTGAAATTTTTGGACATACATTACGTCCGGTTCTCTCAGATATAAATGTTGGTATTTTATACATCGCTGGTGTTGCTTCAGTTTGCGTCTTTTCTCCACTTGCAGCAGGTCTTGCAAGCTATAATAAATTTGCATTAATTAGTGCAGCTCGCGCAGTAGTCTCACTTCTTAGTTTCGAAATAGTCGCCGGCATGGCTCTTTTAAGCGTCGTAATGGTAACTAGCTCACTCTCACTTGTGGATATAAACAACTATCAAAAAGGAATTTTTGGTTGGCTTATATTCAAGCAGCCCTTTGCCTTTTTACTCTTTTTAATAGCAAGCTTTGTGGAGTGCAACAGAACGCCATTTTGCTTAACAGAAAACGAAACAGAGATAGTAGCAGGCTATGGCACCGAGTATAGCGGCATGAGATGGGCGATGTTTTTCATCGGCGAGTACACAAATATGATCGCTGCTAGCATCATTATTACGATTTTATTTTTAGGTGGATTTAACGAATTTTTATTTATCCCAGGTGCTTTGATGATCATCTTAAAATCAAGCGTTGTCTTTTTCTTTTTTCTTTGGGTAAGGGCTTCATGGGCACATTTAAGAGTTGATCAATTAAGTGCATTTTGCTGGAAAATTTTGCTTCCACTTGGAATTTTAAATATCGTAATCACTGGCTTTATGCTACTAATCTAAGGCGAAAAATGAGTGAGAAAAAATATATTTTAATAGATGAAAAGTTAAAGCCAAAGAGCGCGTTTGATAAATTTAAGCACTTCATCGCTATCACATTTAAGCCTGATCTTTTGATCGGACTAAAAGTCACGATAAAGCAGATGCTCTTTAGCAAGTCACATACTTTAAAATACCCTATGCAAAAGATGGAGCTAAACGCTAGATATAGGGGCATTCATAAGCTTTTAAAATTTGTTGAAAGTGAAAATGAACGTTGCATTGGGTGCGGATTATGTGAGAAAATTTGCGTTAGCAACTGCATTTCGATGAAAACTTCACTTGGCGAAGATGGCCGCAAAAAGGTCGCAAGCTACTCGATAAATTTAAGTAGGTGCGTGTATTGTGGATTTTGCGCTGATGTTTGCCCTGAGCTTGCGATAGTCTGCGGGCAAGAGTACGAAGTTGCTAGCGAGAGCAGGATTATATTTGGCACAAAAGATGAGTTTTTGACAAAGGATAAATTTTTAAAAGATCAAAGCGAGTTTGAAGGATACGGAGCGCTTCCTAAAAATGCTGATAGCTTAATCAAAAAGACGCCAAATGCATTTATAAGCAAAAATGAAAATGAGACAAAAAGTGATGAGTAGTATAAATTTTAAAAGGGCAAAAGATGTATGAGAGCTTTGCATTTTATATTTTTAGCGCCTTGGTTTTAGTTAGTTTTTCTTTTAGCGTATTTTGTAAAAACGCACTAAATGCAGTCTCTGCACTAGCTGCTGGCATGGTCTTTATCTCGGCTATATTTTTCTTACTTGGAGCGGAATTTTTAGGCGTAGTGCAGATAATAGTCTACACAGGTGCTGTGGTCGTTTTATACGCATTTGCAATGATGTTTTTTGATAGTAGCAAAGAGTGTGAGCCAAAAAGTAGCAAAAAAGCAAAGATCATTATCTATCTTTTAAGTAGCTTTATAGCGCTTCTTTTGATATTTATATTTTTAGCTCCTATTTATGGTGCAAAATTTGATGGATTAAGTCCCATTGCTAGCGAGCTTGGCAATATCGAGGCTATTGGAATTTTTCTTTTTAGCAAGTATTTAATCGCTTTTGAGATGTGTGCTGTAATGCTTCTTGTGGCAATGGTTGCTGGCATTATCTTGATACATAAAGACCTAAATACTCAAAATACGCTAGAGGAGATGCTATGATAGGGCTTACCCACTACCTCATCCTTGCAAGTCTGGTCTTTGTCATAGGGCTAGTTGGCATAATGAGAAGAAGAAATTTGATCATGCTATTTTTCTCAAGTGAAATTTCACTAAACTCGGCAAATATCGCACTTGCTGCCATTTCAAAATACCACTTTGATCTAACTGGACAAATAGTTGCATTTTTTATAGTGGCTATCGCTGCTAGCGAGGTCGCCGTGGGGCTTGGCCTGCTTGTGCTTTGGCATAAAAAGACTGGCAGCATTAGCCTAGATTCGATGACAAATATGAAAGGCTAAGAGATGACTTTATTTTGCATTTCATTATTTTTTCCACTTCTTAGCTTTATCGTTTCTGGACTTTTTTCACATAGTAGTAAAAATTTTTTACTTGGTATCTTTTGCTCACTTTTAATGATAATTAGCACAACCACCTCACTTATGCTAATAGCCAGTCTTGGCATAGATGAGCCTCTAAATTTATCACTAAAAGAGTTTATAAATTTTGGCGGTTTGGATTTAAATTTTGGCTTCTACCTCGACGCCATTAGCCTTGTTATGCTTAGCACCGTTGGCGTGGTCGCAAGCATCGTGCATATCTACTCGGTTGGCTATATGAAAGACGATGCGAGCTTTAACCGCTTTTTTAGCTACTTGGGGCTCTTTGTCTTTTGTATGAACGTCCTTGTCTCAAGCGATAACTTTATAGGGCTATTTATTGGTTGGGAGGGCGTTGGGCTTTGCTCTTGGCTGCTCATTGGCTTTTGGTATAAAAGGCCTAGCGCAAACGTCGCTGCAAACGAAGCTTTCGTGATGAACAGAGTGGCTGATCTTGCCATGCTTGTTGGCATTTTTTATATATTTTATAGCTTTGGCTCACTTAAATTTAGCGAGGTTTTTAACGCTAGAAGCGACTTTTCTGGGCTAAATTTAGGCATCATCGCCACACTTCTTTTTATAGGCGCCATGGGTAAAAGTGCACAGTTTCCATTTCACACCTGGCTTGCAAATGCCATGGAGGGGCCAACACCAGTTTCTGCACTCATTCACGCTGCGACCATGGTAACAGCTGGCGTTTATCTAGTCATACGTGCAAATTTTATCTTTACAAACGCACCTGAAATTTCGCACTTTATCGCCTGCCTTGGCACATTTGTAGCGATATTTGCCGCTAGCATCGCGCTAGTGCATAATGACCTTAAAAAGATTATCGCCTACTCGACGCTTTCGCAGCTTGGATATATGTTTGTAGCAGCTGGGCTTGGCGCTTATAAGATCGCACTTTTTCACCTTGTCACGCACGCATTTTTCAAATCGCTGCTCTTTTTGTGCGCTGGAAATGTTATGCACGCGATGCATGATGAGCTAAATATCAAAAAAATGGGCGGACTTTATAAATTTATGAAGCCAACTGCGCTCCTTTCTATCATCGCAAGCTGCGCGCTGGCAGGATTTTATCCATTTGCTGGCTTTTTCTCTAAAGATAAAATTTTAGAGGTTGCCTTTAGTGAAAATAAATTTTTATGGATCATTTTACTCTTTGGTGCGGTGCTTACGGCGTTTTATAGTTTTAGGCTCGTTATGCTCGTCTTTTTTACAAAGCCAAAGAGCGAGAAACACGTGCATGAAGCTAAAAACTACATGCTAGCTGGCATGGGCGTACTTGGAATTCTCTCAGTCATAAGTGGCTTTTTTTGGAGCAACTTTAGTGAGTTTTTAGAAAAAAGCTTAAAAGATTTTTCACTAAATTTATCTCACGGTAGTGAAATTTTCTTGCTCGTTTTAACGCTTGGCTTAGTTCTTGCAAGTGCTGGCTTTGCTGTGTATGCTTATAAAAAAGAAATTTTTAAAGAGAGTGTTTGTGAGAGTAGAATTTATAAAATTTTGCAAAATGCCTACTTTATCCCAAAATTTTATGAGAAATTTTTTATAAATGGCTATACGTTAGTTTCACAAATTTGTAAGAAATTTGATGAGATGATAATTGATCGAAGCGTCGATCTTATCGCGCTTATAATAACCAAATTTGCATATTTAGCAAACAAAATGCAAAGTGGCGATCTTAGCGTCATGCTTAGGTTTATGGTCGCAGGATTTGCCTTGCTTTTAAGCTTTATATTTTTATTAAACGGAGCCAAATAATGCTAAGTGTCATCATATTTTTTCCTGCCATTAGTGCCATGCTTGGCTTTTTGATAGAAAATAAAAGCATCAAATTTTATGGAGCAAGCATCGCACTTATTGAGCTTTTGCTTGCCATTTTTATCTGTTTTAATGTTGATTTTAAAGGCTATGAGTTCGTGCTCATGCATCAAATTTCGCTAATACCAAGCCTAAATATCAGCTATTTTGTCGGCATCGATACCATTTCACTAGCACTTATCGTACTTAGTACATTTATAAGTTTCATCTCTATCGTGGCACTTAGCGATGATGGGAATTTAAAGCATCTAATTATTAGCGTGCTCTTTTTAGAGAGCACGATGATGGGCGTATTTAGCGCGCTTGATATGATCTTGTTTTACAGCTTTTGGGAGCTTAGTCTCATACCGCTACTTTACATCATCGGCGCATTTGGCAGCAAAAATAGAATTTACGCTGCGATTAAATTTTTCATCTACACATTTTTAGGCTCTGTCTTTATGCTAGTGGCGATCATCTTTATCGGCTATTTGTGCTATCAAAAAAGCGGCGTCTTTAGCTTTAGCCTGCTTGACTGGTATAAGCTTGGTATCGGGCAAAGCGCTCAAATTTGGCTATTTTTAGCATTTTTCTTCGCTTTTGGCGTCAAAACTCCGCTATTTCCATTTCACACGTGGCTACCTTACGCACACGGACAGGCTCCGACCATCGGCTCAGTTTTGCTTGCTAGCGTGCTTTTAAAGATGGGCACTTATGGCTTTGTGAGATTTTCACTACCGCTTTTTCCAGACGCGAGCCTACTTTTAAGTGGCTTTGTCTGCGTCATAGCTATCATAATGATCATCTACGCAGCCCTCGTTGCCTACGCACAAAGCGATATGAAACAAGTGATCGCTTATAGCTCCATTTCACACATGGGCGTCATCATGCTTGGCATCTTTTCACTAAATTTAATAGGCCTTGGTGGCTCGATATTTTTGATGATAAGCCACGGCATCGTAAGTGGCGCGCTATTTTTGTTAGTTGGCGTCATCTACGAGAGGGCTCACACAAAAGAAATTTGCGAATTTGGCGGCCTTGCTAAGGTGATGCCAAAATACGCACTTATATTTTTTATAGCAACGCTTGCAAGTATCGGCTTGCCGTTAACGATCGGCTTTGTTGGCGAGTTTTTGAGCCTACTTGGCGTCTTTAAGCTAAACAAGCTCTTTGCGTTACTTGGTGGCTTTAGTATCATCGTGGGCGCTGTTTATATGCTGGTACTTTATAAAAGGGTATTTTTTGGCGAATGCAAGGAGAAAAATTTAAGCCTAAAAGATCTAAATTTCAAAGAGTTAGCCGCTCTTGTGCCACTTTGCTTACTTATAATCGCTCTTGGCGTCGCTCCAAATTTAATCCTAAAACCACTTGAGCCAAGCGTGCAAAATATCATAAATAAAATGCAAACTAGAGCCGTAAATAGCGACACAAAGGATAAATTTTCATCTTTAAATGGTGGGAGCAAACTATGAACGAAATAGCCTTTTTAGACCTAAAAGAAATTTCTTTATCTTCGGTTGCTCCGATGCTTAGTATGATAATCTTTGCGCTTTTTATCTTGATCGTTGGTACCATAAAAAAAGACCTTTCAAGAAATTTCTACTGCGTATTTTGTATCATCGCAATATTTGTAAATTTGGGCCTAATACTTGATTTTAACGGTCTTAGCTTTAGCTTTTGGGATATGCTTTTAGTTGATGGAGTTTCGGTCATTTCTCAAGTCATCATCCTAATCGCCTCAGCCCTTTTTATCCCGCTCGCACTTAGCACAAAAGAGTATTTTGAGTACAAAATTTATGAGTATTACGCTCTATTTTTATTTATGATAGCTGGCTTTTTATTTATGGTGAGCTCAAATAACTTACTCATCATCTTTTTAGGCCTTGAGATCAGCTCGCTTTGCCTCTACACCCTAATCGCCCTTCATAAT
Source organism: Campylobacteraceae bacterium (assembly GCA_902387145.1). Classification (GTDB taxonomy): domain Bacteria; phylum Campylobacterota; class Campylobacteria; order Campylobacterales; family Campylobacteraceae; genus Campylobacter_A. The sequence goes on from CABMKY010000002.1 coordinate 31,818, forward strand.
AAGGCAAAAAGCGTAGAAGCTGCCATTAAATACTTTGCGATGGGCTCGCTCTCAGCTGGCTTTTTTGCGATGGCAATAGCGATGTTTTATCTAGCGACAAACTCAATAGACATCGCTCGTATCGGTGTTACGATAAAAGATCTTACCCTAAATCAAAACTTGATCATCTTGCTTGGCTGCGTTTTCATTGCCTCGGCCATTGGCTTTAAGCTCTCACTCATACCATTTCACACATGGATCCCAGACGTTTATGAGGGTTCAAATGCCCCACTAGCTGGCTATATGTCGATCGTGCCAAAGGTGGCAGCTTTTATCGTCGCGTTAAGAATTTTTGCGATGCTTGAAGGCTCACAAATTTTGTGGATAAAAGATATGCTCTACATCATCGCTGTGCTTACGATGAGCCTTGCAAATATCATGGCGCTAGTGCAAAAAGACGTAAAAAGAATGCTTGCTTTTAGCTCCATAGCTCACGCTGGTGTCGTGCTTTGCGCGCTTGTAGTAAATTCTCACGAGGCAAATGTCGCTTTGTTTTTTTACTGGATTATGTTTTTGTTTGCAAATTTGGGCGCATTTTCTATGCTCTGGGTGGCAAGGTGCGACGATGTCGTCTGCTGGGATAAGCGTTTTAAGCACCCATTTGAGAAATTTTCAGGACTTATAAAAATTTTACCAAGCTATGCCGTGATAATGGGAATTTTTATGATCGCTCTTGCTGGCATTCCGCCTTTTAGCGTCTTTTGGGGCAAGATGGTACTTATCTCATCGCTCATAAAGTCTGATTACGTCGTTCTTAGCGTTATAATCATGATAAATTCTGCCATTGCGATTTATTACTATTTAAAGCTAATCGTCTTTATGTTTTTAAAAGAGCCGATCGTAAAAGATAAAAATCTCTACACTGCAAATATCTCGATGGCGCTAAAAGTAATTGTTGGCATTGCGGTAGCTGGAACGGCCTTTTCGTTTTTATTTTCTGGAGCGATTTTGGAATTTATTGAGCATTTTGTCTTTGCTTCAGGATTTTAGAAAATTTAACTATAATTGCGGCATGAAAAAGCTCTTAATTATTTTATTTTTTCCGCTTTATCTAACCGCTTTTAATCTTAGCCTAAATAGCGGCGCAAATGGTGATAAACCTTATAGCGTTCTTCAGCTAAGCGATGAGCAAGAATTTGAATGCGTGGAGCAAATTTTAGCTTACGACACCAAACGCTATGTATGCATGCTAGATGATGAAATTTTGCCAAAAATTGAAGATACGACACTGCCATTAATGGATATAAAATATAAAAAGCAAGATGGCAAGCTTTTTATCGTCATAATGCCAAAAGCACCGTCAAAACTGCTAAATATAAAAACTGAGCTTTATAATAGCCAAAACGTGCAAGATAGCCCAAAAACAACCATTTCAAAACACTTTAGCATAATTATAGATACTTCGCTCAGTGAAAATAGCAAGAGAAAGTCTGGGCTAAATTTTAAACCTGATTTTAAAGATATGCTAAATCCTAGTATCGGAGCGCTTGATCTTAACAAAGCTCCTATTGCTGGACTTGATAGTAATGACATTGATATCTACATAAGCATAAAAAGAGCTTATGAAAAGGGCGCTTATGAAAATGTAGTAAAAGATACTCAAACAGCGATAAAAAGGCATCCAAATAGCCTTTTTTCAAGTGAATTTTTACTATTTCGTCTAAGGGCTCTTGATAAAATTTTTGAGACAAAAAATGAGTTTGAAGAGATCGAGCCAAAAGATATCGTAAGTGAAGGTAGGGCTTGGATCAGAAAATTCCCATCTGATGAAAACTATCCAGAAGTGCTATATCTAATCGCTAGAGCCTACCTAAAAGATAGCATCGCAAGTGATGCAAAATATATGCTTGATATCTTAAACGAAGAGCATGCAAACTCAAAATTTACAAAACTTGCATCGCTTGATTATGCTGATTATCTCTACAAGATAGGCAGACAAAAGGAGGCGCTAAAAGACTATGAAAAAGTGCTTTACTCCACAAACGACATCGACCTTGCAAGTAGAGCAGCGCTAAGCCTAGCTGATGCAAATATCGATAAAGAAAAATTTGATGAAGCAAAGAAATTTATACTAAAAATCGCAAATGCGAATGAAAAATTTTTTATGAATAACCCAACAAAGTCGATGAATCTTGCAACTACATTCGCAAGTAAAGATATGCCTGATGTGGCTGCTAAAATTTATGAAATCTTGATAAATAATAGCGATAGAACGAAAGATTTTTATGAAGTTGCTTTAAAAAATTTAGCACTCAATCTAGCCAAAACAAAAGATGAGAAAAAAGCATACGAATACTTAAATAGATATGAGACAGAGTTTAAATATGGTGATTATATCGATGAGGTGACTAAAGCAAAAGATGGGTTATTTTTTGAAGAAAAGGATAAAAATGCCACTGCACTTCATGCAAGATATAAAGAGCTAATTGAAAAATATGCTGGAACAAATATTAGTCAAAAGGCTCTAATAAGCGAGCTTGAGCTGGATATTAAAGAGCGCAAATTCTCCGATGCACTATCTTACAAAACCATGGCAAAAGATGGAAATTTAAGTAAGGCAATGGAGCTGATAAATGAGGCTGCGCTAGAGCTTACAAAAGAGTATTTTATAAAAGATGATTGCACGGCTGTTATAAATTTACTTGAAAACTACGATATAAACAAAATCTCATTACCGCAATTTAAGCTCTTTAACTGCTATTACAGAACGGCCCGCTACAAAGATGCACTTGAGCTGGCAAAAGCTCATGCAAAAGATGAAAATTTAGAAGATAGGGTCGAGTGGCTGGTAAATTTGAGCAAAATTTTATATAAAAATAAAGACTATGAGCATGCGATCATTGCCGCAAATGACGCACTTTCACTTGGCTCATCAGTCGAATACTCAGATCCAACACCATCTCTTTTTGATAGGTTTTACTCATTACTTGCATTAAAACGCTTTACGGAGGCAATCTCAACCATAAGCGCTATCGAGCAACTAAGAGGCCAAGACTTTAAGATTATCGAAGCATATACGGCCATAAGTGACTATGCAATGAAAAGTAATGACTACACCATCACTACAACGTATGCTAAAAAAGCTCTTGAACTACAAACAAAAGCCAAGATAAATACATTTTCGCCAAAGATAAATTTTAACTACTCAGAAGCTTCACTAAAGACAGATAACCTAAGTGAGGCACTTGACGAGGCGAAATTTATACTAAACATGAAACTTGAGCCAGAAGATCGCTTACACGCTTTAAATTTGATAAGCGAAATTTATATAAGACAAAAGCAGTTTAAGTTGGCTAGGCCTTATTTAAATGAGTGCTCTGACTCAAATTTTGTAAGCCCGTATAAAGATGCTTGCAAAGCTAAGCTTGACATGATAGGCAAAAACTAAATACAAAGAAATGGCTTACTTTGCTAGTTTTATATTTGAGCTTAAATTTTAACCTTTATTTTTGCTATTTAAGTTGAGCTTTCTTTATAATTGCGTCTTTAATATTTTTACATTGCCACTAAATGCTCTTTATATTATAAAAGAGCTATATTTTATCGTAAGCCTTAATATATTTTTACGCATGGATCCTGGCTGGTATGATCTTAAAAATTTTAAGTACCTTTCTCATAAACAAGAGAATTGGCCATTTTATTACCAAATATAGCTGTTTTATGTTTTATAAGCTTAAAAATTAAAAATGCTTATAAGTTTTTTGTCCAATAGATCAAAGCAAAAAACTTGTAACGCTATGTAATCACGTTTCTATGATGTACTTTTATTATATTTATAAAGATTTTTTAGCTTACTACAAGCTAACTTCTAGAATTTATCGCTTAATACACACTCATTAAGCACAATATTATAAAAATTGGTTTTTACGTTTTTAGTAGCAATTTGCTAAGCAAATAAGTATACATTTTTAAGAAATTTTCTATAAAAATTTCTATGTAACAAATTGAAAAGTAACAAGGATTAGAAAAATGGTGACCCATACGAGACTCGAACTCGTGTTACCAACGTGAGAGGCTGGTGTCCTAACCGCTAGACGAATGGGCCAAATGGATGGTGCCCCGTGTAGGCCTCGAACCTACGACCCCATCATTAAGAGTGATATGCTCTACCAACTGAGCTAACGAGGCAAGATTAAATAGTAATAATAAATCTTAAAGTGTTATCTTAGAACTTATAATCTTAAAATTTAATTTGACACTCAATAATGGGTGCTCTATGAGACACAACCTTAACCTAAGGTTTAATAGATGGCGCAGCGGACGGGGCTCGAACCCGCGACCTCCGCCGTGACAGGGCGGCATTCTAACCAACTGAACTACCGCTGCACCTAAAATGGTGGTCGCTATAAGACTCGAACTTATGACATCCACCTTGTAAGGGTGGCGCTCTACCAACTGAGCTAAGCGACCTAAAAATTTAAAAATATCTGGCGACCCTTAGAGGATTTGAACCTCTGTTTCTACACAGAGAAAGTAGAGTCCTGAGCCACTAGACGAAAGGGTCATAAACCCAAAAATGGTGTCCTGCGTTGGATTCGAACCAACGGCCCCCTCATTAAAAGTGAGATGCTCTACCGACTGAGCTAGCAAGACATTTGCTTAAAAAAGAATTGAGATTATACAAAAAACATTATTACATGTCAAGAAACAAGAAAAATATCTAATATTTTCTACAATAAATGCTGATTATATAAGATTATTTCAAATTATAAAAAAGAATGGTGCGGATGAAAGGACTTGAACCTTCACGCCGTGGGGCACCAGATCCTAAGTCTGGCGTGTCTGCCAATTTCACCACATCCGCACAACAATAATAAAGTGGTACGCCCATCAGGATTCGAACCTGAGGCCTACGGCTTAGAAGGCCGTTGCTCTATCCAGCTGAGCTATGAGCGCATAAAGTATTTTAAGTGGCGCGCCCGATAGGAGTCGAACCCATAACCTACAGATCCGAAGTCTGTCGCTCTATCCAATTGAGCTACGAGCGCCCAAAATGGGGTGAGTGATGGGAATCGAACCCACGACCCTCAGGACCACAATCTGATGCTCTAACCGACTGAGCTACACTCACCATTTAACATGGTCGGGGTGAAAGGATTCGAACCTTCGGCCCTCTGGTCCCAAACCAGATGCGCTAACCAGACTGCGCTACACCCCGCCTGAGTCGTGTTTGTAAGTTTATGCCACTACCTCATTAAAAAGTCGTATTTTAACTTGTTTTTTTTATAAAGTCAATTAAAAAACACTTAAATTAATAGAAATTATATATAAAAGATAATTCAACCAAAAATATTAAGTAATACTTCACAAAATACATAATTTTTTATACAAGCCAACTTTTTATGCTTCTCTATTTTACTACCTAACTATAAAACCTGACCTTTATTTTACTGATTTTTAAGTAGCTTAACATGAATATTTTAACTAATATACAACTAAATAAACATTGATCTATTTTCTATTACACCTTTCATGCTTATCAAAATTTTACCTTCAAATTTAAACAGATTTATCTTTTCGGGCTAGATTTTTTGATTGATATTTTATCCATCATATCATTAGCTTTTTCATCGTCGTAAAAATATTATTTAGCTATTGCTTTCTTTTTTGCATAGATATTTATACTTTCCACTGCCAATGAAAATGCCATCGCAAAATAGATATATCCCTTTGGAATATGAAATCCTAATCCTTCTGCAACAAGAGTCATACCCACAAGCACCAAAAATGCAAGTGCTAAAATTTTTATTGTTGGATTATTGTCCACAAAATTAGAAATACCTTTTGACGCTAGCATCATCACGCCAACTGCTAAAATAACAGCTATGATCATTATCTCTATATGCTCAGCCATTCCAACAGCTGTGATAACACTATCAAGAGAAAAAACGATATCCAAAACAGCTATCTCACTTACAATAACCAAGAAATTTGCATGTAATTTTTTACTATTTTTATGTTCTTCGCTTTCGCCAGAAACACTAGAATGTATTTCAAGGGTTGATTTTACAAGTAAAAATAGACCGCCCAGTATAAGCACCAAATCTCGGCCGCTTATGCTAAATTCTGCGATAGTAAAGAGTGGCTTCGTAAGCTTCATGATCCAAAACAATGAAAGTAAAAGTAAAATTCTAGTCACCATAGCTAGCCCTAAGCCAACAATCCTACCACTGCCGCGCTGCTGCGGAGGTAGTTTACCTACCAAAATAGCGATAAATATAATGTTATCTATGCCTAAAACTATCTCTAAGCCAGTTAACGTAAGTAGTGATATCCACGCTTCTGGCGAACTAAACCATTCAAACATTTGTTTCCTTTATTAAAATTTTTATTATGCTCTCAGGCAAAATTTCATGCTCTATCGCATGGATTTTGCTCTCCCAATCCTCCAAGCTCATACCATCTTCTCTTTCAAACGCTCTTTGTGCGATGAGTTTACCTCCGTCAAGCTCCTCGCTCACGTAGTGAACGCTCACACCACCTATCATCATATCGCTCTCAAAGCTCTCTTTTATCGCATGAGCACCCTTAAAAAGTGGCAATATAGAAGGATGTAAATTTATGGCTTTTATCTTTGATGTAAAAACAGGAGTTAATATCCTCATAAACCCAGCAAGCACTGTTAGTTCAGCGCCACTTTTTAAAATTTGCTCCACAACTGCAGCGTCAAATTCTTCTCTATTTGCAAATTTGGCACTCTCTATTATCGTCGTATCAAGCCCAAATTTCTTAGCACGCTCTATACCGTATGCGCCCGGCTTGTTGCAGATACAAAGGCAAACTTCGATCTTTATGCCATTAAAAATTTGATTATGAACTTTTTTAAGTATCGCTTCTAAATTTGAGCCACTACCGCTAAAAAGTACGGCTATCTTTTTCGTAAGCATTTTACTCCTTTTATAATGTCTGTTGGCTCGAGCGCGTAGCTATTTTTTTTGAAATTTTTAAGGCTTAGTGCATGAGCTAGTGTAGCCGAGATGGCAGTATCCAGTGGCTCGTAGCCTTGAGCTAAAAGGGCAAGCACAAGTCCGCTTAGCACGTCACCACTGCCACCTTTTGCAAGTATATTTTTACCATAAGGCATAACAAAAATTTGCCCGTCTTTGGCGATTATAGTGTTTGCTCCTTTAAGTACTAGCACGGCCTTAAATTTCTCACTCCAAGCCTTAGCATAAGCAAATCTATTTTCTTGCAATGTTTTTACGTCAATATCTGCTATATTACAAAGCTTTAAAAGTGAGCAAAATTCCTTTGGATGGGGCGTTAAAATACAGTTTTCATTTAATAAATCAAGCACTTTTGGACTGTAAAAGATATCAGCGTCAAGAACAAGCTTTTTGCCCTTTAAAATTTGCACATCAAGCTCTTCTATGCCCTTTTCACCAAGTCCCATGCCAACTGCTCCAGCGTTCATTTTCTCACTTATCTTGCTTGCTTGCATAATATGTGTTGGCAAATTTAGGTTCTCATTACTTATCACACTAACTAGCCCAGCCCCAAAAGCAAATGCCGCCTTTGCGCAAAGCATGCTAGCTCCTATGCGCTCGCCAGATATGATAAATGCGTGGCCAAAGTCGCCCTTATTTACGCACTGATTTTTTCTATTTGGAAGCACGAGGTCGCACTTTTCAAGCAAGTGATAGTCGCTCTTGCACTCATAGTTTTGAGCGCTTATACCAAGATCAGCGACCTTTATCTTGCCAACAAAGTCTTTTGCAGCGTCGCTATAGAGCCCAAGCTTTCTAGCTCCCATTGTGATCGTGATGTCCGCTTTTACGCAAGCACCTAGCATCTTGCCGTCACTACTTAGCCCACTTGGCATATCACAAGCGATAGTATAGGCAGATCTTTTGTTTATTTTTGAGATAAGCTCTATGTGATTTTCGTCTAAATTTCTATTTAAACCAGAACCAAAAAGCCCGTCTATGACGCATTTTACGCTATTTAAGCTATTTTCTGCGTCTTTACTCTCTCGCACGCCAGCAGATTTAGCTCGCTCAAGCTGCTTAATGGCTAGTGGCTTTAAATTCTGACTAGCTAAGATAAATTCGCATTCAAACTCGCCCTCTAACATCCTTAAAGCACAAAGCACGTCAGCACCGTTATTCCCACCACCGCAAATGCCAAGCACCCTCTCGCCTTTTTTAAATTTCTTACGGATGAAATTTGCTATGCCAGCGGCAGCGTTTTCCATTAAAAGCTCTTCACTAAGGCCAAATTTCTTGCTCGCTCGCTCGTCTAAAATTCTTGTATCTAAATATAAATTTTTCATCTTTATGCCCTAAAACTAAGCGCCTCTAAGATGTGGGGCTTTAAAATTTGCTCACTCTCATCAAGGTCAGCGATACTTCTAGCCACTCTAAGTGTCCTTTTTATGCCTCTTTGAGAAAGATTGTACCTCGAGGCTGCCTTTTGTAAAATTTCTCTTGCTTCATTATCCAGTAGACAAAATTTTTCTACTTGTGCATCATTTAGCTTGCCGTTTAGCTCATCTTGATCGCGCTTTTTTTGAAACATAAACGCCTTTAAAACCATATCGCTCATCTGTTGTGAGCTCAAACTCGCCTTGTCACCTGGCGAACTCTCGTCCATAGCAACTTTTAAGTCAATGCGGTCGAGCACTGGAGCTGAAATTCTTGATTTATAGTTTTTTATCTCATTTTCGCTGCATTTACAATTTAGATTGCGAGAGAATAAATTTCCGCAAGGACATGGATTTTGAGCGGCTACGAAGATAAATTTCGTTTCATAAGTCACTTTTGAATTTACCCTTGCGATGTGGATTTGATTATCCTCTAGTGGCTCTCTGAGGCTCTCGATCACTTGTTTAGAAAAGTGTGGAAATTCGTCAAAAAATAGTACTCCACCATTTGCAAGTGCGATTTCGCCGATCTTTGCGACATTTGAGCCACCACCAAATATTGAACTTTTAGTCGAGGTGTGATGTGGCGATCGAAAAGCTCTAATACTTGTAAATTCGCTATCTTGAAGGTTTAAAGAGCGGTAAGCGGCAGACTTTAGCACCTCTTCTAGGCTTTGTGGCGCCATGATATAAACTAGGCGTTTTGCACACATGCTTTTGCCGCTACCTGGGCTGCCTTCAAATAAAATATTGTGCATGCCAACAGCTGCAATAACGCAGGCTCTTTTTGCGCGATCCTGACCCAAAACGTCCTTAAAATCAAGCTCGAAGTTTAAATTTGGAACATATCTTTTGCCAGAAATTTCTAATACGTTTGAAAATAGCTCATGCGTAGCGTTAAAACGTATGCTTTTTACAAATTCTGCGTCATTAAAAAACCTAATCGCCTCTTCTAGAGTACTAACCGCATAAATCTCTAAATTTGGGATCATTGAAGCTTTTTGCGCTATCTCTTTTGGCACTAAAATTTTTACGTTTTTTACCTGCGTACTTAAAAAAAGAAGGATTGAGAATAAATTTGCTGTGCTTTTTACACTTCCATCAAGTCCAAGCTCGCCAAATACAAAAATTTTCTCTAAGCTTTTTGCCTTTTGAAGAGCTATAAGAAGAGCGATAGCCAGGTCAAAATGTGAGCCGCTTTTTGGCAGATCTGAAGGGGATAAATTTATGGTTATCTTTTGTGCTGGGAAGGAAAAATCAAGTGCCAGAAGTGCTGCTTTTACACGTTCTGTGCTCTCTTTTATACTTGTGCTTGCAAGCCCAACGATGCTAAAACCAGGAAGCCCGCGAGAGAAGATAGACTCAACATCAATTATCTTTAGTCTATCGCCGTAAGTAGCACATCTTAAAGACTTCATGAAGCTTTTTCTTTTTTTTGCTTTTTGTATTCCTTGTCAAATTTTTTGCGTTTGTTAAAGCCGATTTTTTCTATAAAAAGATGTCCATCTAAATGATCGTTTTCATGCTGGATAGCGATAGCCAAAAGCCCATCAGCCTTTAAGCTTTGCTCTTTGCCAAAGCGATCTTGATATTTGATGGCCACAACCTCATTTCTTTTTACATCTTCATAATATCCAGGCACACTAAGGCAACCCTCTTGATAGATGCATTCTCCTTCGCGTAGTTCAAACTTTGGATTTATGATCTCGATTAAATTTTCTTTATCTTGCACGCCCTCATCATTGGCTAGATTTATAATAAAAATTCTTTTTGCGACACCTATCTGAATAGCTGCAAGGCCGATGCCTTCTTTTGCAATCATCGTATCATACATATCATCAAGTAGTTTGTGAAGTTCCTCATCAAAAATTTTAACCTCTTTTGAGACTTCGTAAAGCTTTTTATTTGGATAAGATAAAACCTCTAAGATCAAGCCCAAACTCCTACTTATTCACCCAAAAATATAGGCTGCTCATCATCTTGTGTTAGTATTAGTTGATCTAACGAGTAAGAGATTAATTCTTCAGCGCTTCTTGTTTTTGTTATCATGCTTGAAACCACTTGGATATCAAGCTTGCACTCTTCACCATCAATCTTCCAAGGTATAGATGAAAGCATATTTAAAATTCTGCTACCGGCTTGTTTTGTGCCATTTTCATCAGTATATTTCATAACCATAGCAAAACAGCCATCACCGTAATGAGCTACTATATCGCTTCTTCTAGAAGTTCTTAAAAGAAGCTGTGATATAGCTTTATACATATTGTTTCGCTCTTTTAAATTTTTAACACGATTTGTAAACCTATCTTTTGCTCTTACTAGTAAAAACGATGCGTTATAGCCATATCTCTTAACAGCTTCTACTTCACTTTGTACTGTGGCTACTAGAAATTTTTTATTATAAACGTCATATGTCGTATCATAAATCGACTGCTCTTCAATAGATTTAAGCATCTTAGCTACTTCGTCATAGCTTACTTTAATGACATCAAGATGCTTATCCATAAGGCTGTTTAATTTTATTAAGTCATGGTTAAATGCACTTAAAACATTTTGAAGAGCTAGGATATTTGTATTATTTTTGAGTGCATCCATGCGCTTTTGTACTAGGCCTCTCATGATGCCTAAATTTTTATAGATTAGCACCACAGCCTGAAGCATGCTTTTTATCTGGATAAAACCTTGCTTTATCTCTTTTTCAATAGAGATATTACTGCCTGATGGTACTGAGATCTCGGAATTTATAACTATCATATCACCGATCTCTTTTCTAAATTCATCAGGCTGCCCATCAAGCATTTTCTCAAAATAAATAGAATAATTATTTGGCGTAGATGGAACATTATCATCGCTTAATTCATGCAAAACATTTTCTGAAAATCTGTAGATATCTACCTTTTCTTTTTCTAGAATATGTTTTACCTCAACCGCTTTTTTCTTAGGGTCTGGTGCATTATCTATCTTTATCACTTTGGGCCTTATTTAAAACTTTTCTCCAAAATTTTATCAACAAGTCCGTACTCTTTGGCTTCGGCCGAACTCATAAAAAAGTCACGTTCAGTATCTTTTACGATCTTACTTAGCTTCTGACCTGTATTTTTGGCCAAAATTCCATTCAAAATCTCTTTCATACGCAAAATTTCACGAGCTTGTATCTCGATATCAGTCGCTTGTCCTCTAGCACCGCCAAGTGGTTGATGTATCATGATGCGAGAATTTGGCAATGCATATCTTTTACCTGGCGCACCACAGCTTAGTAAAAATGCACCCATGCTAGCAGCTTGGCCGATACAGATCGTGCAAACATCTGGCTTTATGTAGTTCATTGTATCATAGATGCTAAAGCCACTTGTTATAACGCCACCTGGTGAGTTTATATATAGATAGATATCTTTATCTGGATCCTCAGCCTCTAAAAATAGAAGCTGAGCGACGATAGAAGCGGCCATGCCGTCCTCTATCTCACCACTTAGCATAACGATCCTGTCTTTTAAAAGACGGGAGTATATATCATAGCTTCGCTCACCTCTACTAGTTCTTTCAACTACGACAGGAACGTAATAGCTCATTACTCGGCCTTCTCTTTTTTACTTGCTTTTTTCTCGTCTTTTTCTTTGTTAAAGAGCTCACCAAATAGCTTCTCTTCGATCATTGACATCTTTATAGCTGGAAGCATGCCTTGGTTGCGGTACATCTCAAGGTGTGCTTTTGGGTCTTGACCGCTTCTATACGCCTCAAAATAGATCGCTTGAACAACCTCTTGATCGCTTACTTTCACGCCTCTTACGCGAGCTAGCTCATCGATAATGAAAGTTAAACGAACGCTATTTTCAGCGTCTTTTCTAAACTCATCACGTTTTTTAGAAAGAGCATCTTTGTCCTCTCTAAATTTTTTCATATCATCTGGAGTAAATGAGCTCCATGCGTTTCTAAACTGCATATCAATCTCTTGCTCGACAATATTTTTTGGCACGTCAAATTTAAATTTCTCAACCGCAGCTTCAGCAAATTTTGGCTTAAGCTCATCATTTATAAGTTTATAAATTTTCTCTTGGCGGATTTGCTCTTTTATGCGCTCATCAAGTAACTCTTCAGTTGGTTTTTCTTCATTTGGAAGTAGAGTTTTTAACATCTCTTCATCTAGTTTTTCAGGAATTTTTCTCTCTTGAATTTCATGAAGTTTTATTTTAAAGATAGCGTCTTTGCCAGCTAAATGTGCAGCGCCATAGTTTTCTGGGAATTTAACCTCGATATCTTTTTCGCCACCAGCTTTTATGCCTACCATGCCATCTTCAAAGCCTGGGATGAATTGATTTGAGCCGATCTCAAGCACATAGTTTTCAGCCTTGCCACCATCAAATGCAACGCCATCAACAAAGCCCTCAAAGTCAAATTTAGCAAAATCACCAACTTTTAGGCCTCTTTTGCTCTCTACTTTTTCAAGTGGAGCTATCATTTTTAAAAGTTCAGTTTTTTTCTCATCGATATCTTTTTTCAAAACACGTGGGTTTGAAAACTCAGGTATCAAGCTCTCATAGCCGCTCACATCGACACTTGGCTTAAATGAAACTGTTAGCTCAACATCGATCTTACCATCTTTTCTGTCAAATTTTGAAACAATAGGCTCGCCGATAAGATCATCATTTTTCTTGCCTGCTTGTTTTATAGCCTCATCAACAACATCTCTTAAGACATCTTGCTCAGCATCATTTGTTAGCTCTTTCTCGTAGCGTTTTAGCACAATAGCAACTGGCACATGGCCTTGTCTAAAGCCATCTACTTTCATAGTTTTTGCTGCTTTTTTTGCTAGTTTTTCTACGCTAGATTTTATAGCATCCGCACTTATAGTCGTGCTTGCTAAGGTATTTACGCTATCTAGAGCTTTTGTTTTGATTTCCATCTAATTCCTTTATGAATACAAATTTTTAGCCCAAAATATAGCAGAATTTTCCTTATTTCATTGTAAATTTGTAAATTTTTATAGATATAAAAGGCGTTTTAACGTAGAATCTAGCAATAAAATTATGGAGAAAATTTATGCAAGAGAGTTTTGAAAATTCGGTTAAAAACATGCTAACGATTATAGGCGAGGATCCAAACAGAGAAGGCCTTATAAAGACGCCTGAGCGTGTCTTTAAAGCATTTAAATTTCTAACTAGCGGATATGATGAAGATCCAAAAGAGGTTCTTGGTGACGCACTTTTTACTAGCTCAAATAACGAAATGGTTCTCATGCGAAACATTGAGTTTTACAGCCTTTGCGAGCACCATTTGTTGCCTATTATCGGCCGAGTGCATGTAGCTTACATCCCAAATGGCAAGGTCGTTGGCCTTAGTAAAATTCCACGCATGGTAAATATCTACGCAAGACGCTTGCAAATTCAAGAGCAGATGACTGAGCAGATCGCAAAGGCGCTTGAGGACGTAATCGCTCCAAAAGGCGTTGGTGTCGTCGTCGAGGCTAGACATATGTGCGTTGAAATGAGAGGCGTGCAAAAGATAAACTCAACAACTACTACCTCAGCTCTTAGAGGTTGCTTTATCAAAAACGCAGACACAAGAAGAGAATTTTTCTCGCTTATAAATTCTCCTAGGGAAACGCATTTTTGAGCTTAGAGCATATAAATTTAAAGCTTAAAGAGGGTGTGAAACTCTCAAACACCTTTGGCATCATAACCAAAATCACAGCTACAACTATCGAGATCACTGGACTTCGTCCAAGTATCGGTGATATCGTGCGTATAGTTGCAAAAGATAAGAGTAAAAATGGCCTTGGCATGGTCACACAGATAAAGACAGATGGCGCTTATATCAGTCCATTTGGTTTTGTCGAGGGCTTTAGGATAGGCGACTTTGTCTACGAGAGTGATCAAGGCATGAGCATACCTGTGGGGCCAAATTTACTAGGCCGCGTGGTCGATCCATTTATGAAGCCGATTGACGGCAAAGGAGTGATTGAAACGACTGAATATATGCCGATCATGAGAGCACCGATAGATGCGATGAAGAGAGGGCTTATAAATGAGCCTTTTAGCGTTGGTATAAAGACGATAGATGGACTGCTTACTTGCGGCAAGGGGCAAAAGCTAGGAATTTTTGCAGGCTCAGGCGTGGGCAAATCAACCCTCATGGGCATGATCGTAAAAAACACACTAGCTCCCATAAAAGTAGTCGCGCTAATAGGCGAGCGCGGCCGTGAGGTGCCTGAATTTATAGAAAAAAACCTAGGCGGTGACCTGGAGGGTACGGTCATCATCGTAGCGACCAGCGATGACAGCTCACTCATGCGAAAGTATGGCGCATTTTGTGCGATGAGCGTGGCTGAGTACTTCAAACAACAAGGAAATGACGTGCTTTTTATCATGGATAGTGTCACACGTTTTGCGATGGCGCAGCGTGAGATCGGCCTCGCACTTGGCGAGCCGCCTACATCAAAAGGCTATCCGCCAAGCTCACTCACGCTCTTGCCACAGCTAATGGAGCGCGCCGGCAAAGAGGAAGGCAAGGGCAGTATCACGGCATTTTTCACCGTGCTAGTCGAGGGCGATGATATGAGCGACCCGATAGCTGACCAAAGCCGCTCTATCCTAGACGGACACATCGTGCTAAGCCGCGAGTTAACGGACTTTGGCATATATCCACCTATCAACATCCAAAACTCGGCCTCGCGTGTCATGGGCGATGTGATCAGCAAAGAGCATAAGCTAAATGCGATGAAATTTAAGCGTCTTTACTCGCTTTTAAAAGAAAACGAAGTCTTGCTTCGTATCGGTGCTTATCAAAAGGGTAGCGACAAGGAGCTTGATCTTGCGATCTCAAAAAAAGAATTTATGGAAAATTTCTTGAAACAAAGCTCAGAAGAAGCCTTTTCCCTTGAAGAGGTCGAAGAGCTGCTCGATAAGATCAATCAGTAAATTTCTAAAAATTTATAAGCATTTTTATAAAATTTGGATACTAAAAATATAATCAATTTTTTATACTAATTGTTAAAGTTATCACGCATTACTTCTTTACTTCGGATGTAAAAATCGCACTCAAAGACCTATAAATTTCTATTTTCTCATCTCTTTTTTGATTTCAAAAAGCGCTGCTACAAATATCATGAAAGAGAATTTGAAATTTATGAGGCTTTTTATTTTAGACTTCGTGAGACGGCTATTTTTGTATTACACAAAATGACAAGATTTTAATAAAACTTTTTTAAAGCACCAAACGTGCAAATATACATTCCAAGCAGCGGTCATGGAGTGGATAAACTCCAAAAATTTAGGATTTTTTAACAAAAACTACTTGTTTAGCAAAGACCATGTTACAATTTTAAGGCAAGTAAGCGGGCCAAATTTATACTAAGTAATTATATGCTGATGCCTGTCTTGCTATAAATTTTGGTGGCAGTCATAGCGCAAATTTAATTATAAAATCAAAATTTTACGTTTAGTCCAGTAATCCCTAGCACTTTAGACTTTACCTCTTGGCAAAAGCGTATAGCCACACGAGATAGTAAAATTTGGAAGAGATTAAGAGCCAAATCCCATCTTTTTATCCTCGCCAAAGCTTGAGTTTAGCTCGCGCTCTATCGTCGTTTTAAAGTCCTCAAAGGTAAAAATCCCATCATCTTTTATCGCCACTTTCAAAGCGGTATTTTTTAGTGCAAGGACGATCTGCGCGCCACTTAGGTTAAACTCAGCCAGCCTTTCTACGCTAAAGCCATCTTCAAAGCTTGCATTTTCGGGCAAAATTTTACGCCAAATGGCAAGCCTGCCGTTATAATCAGGCTTTTTAAACTCGATCTTGTAGTCAAATCTCCTAGAAAACGCCACATCAAGGCTTTGTAAGAAATTTGTCGTGGCGATCAGCACACCCTCAAAGCGCTCGATCTGCTCTAAAAAGATATTTTGCATTTGATTATGCATCTTCTCAGCCCCGCTCGAGCTCTCCACTCTCGTGCTTAAAAACTGATCGGCCTCGTTTAGCAAGAGCACCGGCTCGCTGCCACTTTTTTTGCAAATTTCTTTGTAAGTATCAAAAATTTTCCTTACATTTTGCTCGCTCTCGCCGACATATTTGCTTAAAATTTTTGAGCAGTCAAAGCTTAGAATTTGCTTCTTTAGGCTCTTTGCAAGCCCAACGGCGCTCATCGTCTTGCCAGTGCCAGGCTCGCCATAAAAGATGATCTTAGCGTCTATGTTTTTTCTAGTTTTTATGCCCCAGCTGCTAAGTCTAGCGAGTACTTTTTTATCGACTTGCTTTAGTATCGTGCTTAAAAGCTGCTTTGTCTTTTCGTTTAGCACGACGTCTTCTAGGCTCGTTACTGGCTCTATGAGCTCAAAAATTTCTTGCTCTTTTACCAGGCTTTCAATCTTGATTTTTTTGCTATTTTTGTCATTTTTTGGGTGCATTATGCTTTGCAAAATTTCTTCGTTTATAAAAAAGCTCTTGCTAACGTTGCCATAAGCGTTTAAAACCTCATCGTAGTCAATTAGTGCGCTCTCGATGAGCCTTGAGCCATCCTCTAAAAGAGTGCGATTTTTAATGCGTTCAAGCTCGTCTTTGCTTATTAGCCCAACTAGCGTGTTTAGGTCGCGACCATTTTCAAAGTCGCCCGCGTACTCCTCTTTTAAAAGGGCTAAAAATATAATCTGCTCTTTTTCATCAAGCGAATTTTCTTTAAAAATTTGCTCTATTTTTAGGCTGATCTTGCTTAGTTTGACGCGCTCGTTGATTCGCTTTGTTAGCTCAGAAATTTGCTCATTTATGCGCTTTTTTGCATCACTTGAGCCATCGCCAAAAATAGCAGCCTTTGAGTAAAGCTCTACTTTTAAAAACTGATCTTTTAAATACTCCAAATGATCCTCATATAGCGCAAGCTCTGGTAAATTTATGTCAGCGTTGCCATCTTCAAGAATTTTTAAAAATGTGGCTGATAGAGAAATTTCAGAATGAAGCAACGAAAGAAGCCCTTGAGCTGAAGCCCTTTGCGTGCTCTCAGGTATTTTAAAAAGACTATAATTTTGTACAATCCAACCGCTATCAAGCAAGTTTTTTATAAATTTTAGATACAAAAGCTGCTTATCATTTTGCGTGCCAAAGACTGCTCCAAGTAGCTCAAAAACGCTCATATTAGCCGTTCCTTGCACATAAGCTTTACTTAGATATTTTAAAATTTCTCCCTCTTCATCGCCGCACTTTATCAGCTCGTAAATTTTACTTTTTTTGAGGTCCTGGTTTAAAAAATCAAGCAAGTATTTCACTAAAATTTATCCTTCATCTGCTCTATTTGCTCTTTTAATACACGTTTTAGCACCTTGCCAGTAGCATTTCTAGGCAACTCTTCGGCAAAATAGATACTCTTTGGTATCTTGAAATTCGCTAAATTTTTCTTCAAATGCTCTCTTACTATTTTTTCATCAAGATCCATGCCCTCTTTTACTTGTATGAAAGCGACGACCTCTTCATCGGCATGTACGTCTTTTACGCCAATTACCGCTGTTGCTTCGACTGCTTCAAGTTTGTAAATAACCTCTTCGATCTCACGTGGATAGATGTTAATGCCCTTTGATATGATAAGGTCTTTTTTACGATCAACGATATAGATAAAGCCCTCTTCATCGACTTTTCCAAGATCTCCGGTCTTTAACCAGCCGTTTATTATGGTCTCATCAGTGATGCTTGGCATACCATAGTAGCCTTGCATGACGCAGTCGCCCTTTACAATGATCTCACCGATCTGGCCAACTGGAAGCTCCATCATCTCATCATTTACGATCTTTACCTCATAGCCATCAAGTACAGGCCCTACACTTAAAAGCTTTTGTTTATCATATAA
The DNA here is from genome assembly GCA_902387145.1 of Campylobacteraceae bacterium. Lineage (GTDB taxonomy): Bacteria > Campylobacterota > Campylobacteria > Campylobacterales > Campylobacteraceae > Campylobacter_A. The sequence continues at coordinate 50,045 of CABMKY010000002.1, forward strand.
ATTTGCAGCTACGACTGGCGAGCATTCGCTAAGACCATATCCCTCGACAAGTGTCGCGCGCGGAAATTTCACTCTAAAGTCATCTATCGTCTGCTTTGCAAGCGGAGCCGCACCACTTACAAATAATCTAATGCGGTTAAACCATCTAAAATACCAAGGAATTTTTGCCTTACCAATAGCTGTATAGATGGCTGGGATTCCTAAAAATACGGTTACACGCTTTAGCAAAGTTTGCTTTAACACATTTGAAAATGGAAATACTGACTTTACAAGAACCATCGAAGCGCTCGCAAATATCGGAAGCAACACCATTGCAGTTAGCGTAAAACTATGAAACATCGGCAAAAAGACTATGAAACGATCACTTTTTTTCACTATAAAACGATCATGAGCTCCAATTAAATTTGAAAAGATATTTTTATAGCTTATCATTGCACCTTTTGGCTTGCCAGTAGTGCCTGAAGTATAAATTATATGCATTAAATCATCTATTACCGGATGCTTTGCGATACTAAGAGCGTATTTGTGATTTAGAGTTTCTGTAAAATTTATGTTTTTAACAAGGCCATTATTTTCATAGCCCTTGCTCATATCCTCTTTTGAAATTTGAGGCGTTGAAGTGAGATACGCGCTCTCGCCATACTCTTCATCAGTGTCTATATATTCATCTTTTGAAGCACTTTGAAGCTTCTTTGGTATTGCTCCGATCCAGATTATCTTTCTTAAAATTTCAAGCTCATTTAATGCGATTAACTCTTTTGCAAGCGAGCTAGACGCAAAAAGCACCTTTGCGCCGCAATCATTTATGATATATTCAAACTCATTTACTTTTAAAAAAGTATTCATAGGCACTGCGATACCGCCTATTGCGGTTATCGCAAGGTATGAGATGATAAATTCTTTCGAGTTTGTAACCGCCATAGCTACTTTATCGCCAAATTTTACTCCAGCAAGCTGCAAATAAGCTGCCACTTTATCGACATTTTGCTTTAATTCGCGATATTTTAGCTTCTCTTTTTCTTCAAAAAGAACTACTTGATTTGGATTTTCCTTTGCTACTTTGGTTAAAATTTCATAAAAATTATTATAAGAGTATCGCATTATTGACCCTAACTAAAATGTATATTTAAAAGTCGTACCAAGGATTTGGATCGTACCAGTATCAAATTCCCCTGACATTTTTGTAGCAATACTGTTGGTAATACCTGTCGCACGCTTCTTATCACGGTGTTGATAAACATATCCAAGTGCCATTTCAAGATTTGGTGTAAATTTATAATTTACTCCAAAAGAATATACCTTAGACGTAGTATTTGGAAGCTCTAAGCCAGTATGCTTACTACTTGTAATATCTTCATCATAAGCAAAGCCAGCCATTAGTCTAAATTTTTCATTTACGTCGTAGGCAAGACCTAGTCTATATGTATTTGTATCTTTTGCGTTTTTAATAACTGGATCGTCCATGAATCTTGCAAAAGCTGGATGCGAGTGAGCTGGACCTTTATCCATGTATTCAAAGTCATAGCCTTTAAATTTAGACCAATACGTCCTCTCAAAAGCTAGTAAAAGAGTAAAGTCGCTAAATTTATATCCAGTTGCAAGTACAAGCTGTGCAGGAAGTGGGATCTCAACTTTTGTTTTGCCATGATAGCTTATAGGAGATAGCGCTCCGTTAAAATCAGCATCTGTATGGCCTTTGAGGTCTAAATTTACATTTGAGCGGTAAGTAACAGCAAAGCTCAAATCCTCAATAGGTCTATAAGTAAGCGCAACATTGTAGCCATAGCCCATACCATCGCCTTTTATCTCTCTGTAGCCTATCTGTCCAAAGTCACTTGCTATCTTACCTTTGGTGTAAACACCTCTAGCACCAAGAGCAACGGCAAGTTTATCATTTATGCGGTAAGCCACAGTTGGATTTAACTCAACAACTTGCAGCTTAAACCTTTTAGCGGTAAATGCGGTAGCTGGATCCTCCCACGATACACCAACAGCAGCAGGAACGGCAAGAGCTAAACCAAATTTCCAGTTTTCATAAATTTCTGGCGTTACAAAACTAAATGTACCAGCTAGCGAGTCAAATTTTTCTGACCTGTAGCTTTTGCCACTATCACTTTTAAACTCGAGCTTATTTATATGAAACCAGCCGAGGGTACTTTCTATGTGATGGCGTCCATCTAAAAACATCATATTTGCTGGGTTAAAATATGCCGCATCAGCCCCAAAACTAAAGGCTACGTTACTAGCAGCAAGACCTAAAGAATCAGCACTTTGCTCAGGAACTTTATAACCTCCAGCATTTAGCAAAGTAGATGCCATAATAATGCTTAATAGCACTTTTTTCATAGTTTTTCCTTTTCGAAATTTCTTAAAATTTTTATCTCGTCTTCCCAAATACTCTCGTCAATCGTCTCTAATATTAAAGGAATTTCGCCTATTTTATCATCATTTATTATATTTTTAAAAGCACTAAATCCAAGCTCACCCTTGCCAAGGCTCTCGTGCCTATCTTTTTTCGAGCCAAGTCCAAATTTTGCATCATTTAAATGCATGCCGGATAAAAATTTATAGCCAATGATCGCATCAAATTCCCCCATAGTTTTAGCGTAGGCCTCTTTACTTCTTAGATCATATCCAGCAGCAAATGCATGACAGGTATCAAAGCAAACACCAACCCTACTCTCATCGTCTACTCGCTCTATTAAATAAGCAATCTGCTTAAAACTAAAGCCTAAATTTGAGCCTTGTGCAGCTGTATTTTCTATGACTAGCTTGACACCGCTTGTGCGCTTAAGTGCTGTGTTCATGCAGCTTGCGATATTATCTAAACACTCTTTTTCGCTTATTTGTTTTAGGTGCGAGCCTGGATGAAAATTTAAAAGCTCTAGCCCAAGCTTACTGGCGCGATCTATCTCATCTACAAAGGCTTCAAGCGACTTTGCTCTTGCCTCCTCATCTGGATGGCCTAAATTTATCAAGTAACTACTGTGTGGCAAAACATGCTTTGTGCTTATACCAGAAATTTTTAGGTTTTCTTTAAACTGCTCTATTTCGCTGACGCTTAGCTCTTTTGCATTCCACTGGCGTTGATTTTTTGTAAAAAGCGCAAAAGCATTTGCTCCTATTTTTGCAGCATTTAACGGAGCGTTAAACACGCCTCCAGCAGCACTTACGTGAGCTCCGATGTATCTCATTTTAACTCTTTTATTATCACTCTTATTTTATTTTTGCTATCTATAAATTTGACGTAGTTGTCGCAAACCTCGTATTTTATAAAATATGAACTTAGATCTTGGCTAAAACCACACTCCGTATTTATCAAGCCTTTGCCTTCATAAATCTTTTCTTTTTGCAAAATTTCTTCAAAAAGGCTCTCATAGTGTGGGGCTAGAAAAAATTTCTCATTAAACTTAGTCTTGTTAAAGCAAGCATTATTTATGCAAATTTTATCTCTTATGCTTATGTTTGCGGTGTTTACACCGGAGCTATAAATTTGCAAATTTAGCTCATTTTTATATTTATGGAAAAATCCAACATCATTTATCTTGATCATCGGAGAAAATAAAGTAACTTGAAAAGCTTGTGAATTTTGCGGTGTTTTAGTAGCCACGCAGCCTGTAAAAATAAAAACAGACAACAAAGTAAATAAAAATTTTTTCAAAAATTTTTCCTTATTAAACTAAAATTAAGTATAAAAGAAATATAATCCCAACTTCATAACCGACATGTGGCCCATTCGTCTAGCGGTTAGGACATCGCCCTTTCACGGCGGTAACACGAGTTCGAGTCTCGTATGGGTCACCACTTCTAAAAATCAAAATCTTATCCATATAAGTTTTAAAATATAGTTAATCTTAAATATTATTTTTAATTGTTATTTTAAATTTTACTGGACTGTGCCGCTTTCAATTAAATGTGTTATTAAAATTTTAAAACCTAGAAAAATTAATATCGCTCCTCCCAAAAAGAGCGCCTTTTTCTCTAAAATTTCACCCATAAATTTACCTATATAAAAAGCAATCAAACTTAATGCAAAGCAGACTACACCGATGATGAACGAGCTTTGAAAGATATTTATCTCTTCAAAGCTAAGTGTGACGCCAACAGCAAGAGCATCCACACTAGTAGCAAACGCCCCATACAAAATGGTCTTAAATCCTATCTTAAGATACTCACACTCCTCTTTGCTACAGGCCTCTTTAAACATTCTAAAACCAAGAAAGCAAAGTATAAAAAATGCAATAAAATGATCAACCGAGCTTATAAATTTTGCAAAACTAACACCTAAAAGATAACCAAGAAGCGGCATGAGAAACTGAAAAAAGCCAAGCATAAAAGCTATAAATAAAATTTTGCCAAGAGCAAGGCTTTTATACCTTGCGCCGTTTGCCATATTTAGAGCCGCGCTATCCATGCTAAGAGCGAAGCTAAGAAGTAAAAGCTGCATAAATTCCTCTCAAAAAAGGGTGAATTTTAGTGCAAAAATATTAAATTTATTTTAAGCGTTTAGATATTTTTTGTATGATTTTGCTTTAAATTTAAAAAAGGAGAGAAGATGAAAAGATCTCTTGTTATTCTTTGTGGTGCGATTGCTTTAAATTTACAAGCAGCAAGCATGGATGATATGATAAATAAAGGCGTCAAAATCGCCACTCACGCATCAAGTGGCGACTACAAAAGCCTAGTTAGTGAGGCACTAAATGCCGCTGTGAGCGAGCTTTCAAAAGAGGGCTTTATAAACAACGCCACAGCTAAAATCCCACTCCCAAAAAGCCTTGAGATGGCGTCAAATTTAGCCAAAAAAGTGGGCGGCGAGAAGTGGGCGCAGGACCTTAGCAAGTCGATAAATAACGCTGCGACCACGGCCGTGCCAAAGGCAGCTGAAATTTTTAGCGAGAGCATAAAAAATATGAGCGAGGCTGACGTGAAAAAGCTCTTTAATGGCGGCAGCGACAGCGTTACGAAGTATTTAGAGAAAAGCTCCAGTCAAAAGCTAAAGGCGGCATTTACACCGATAATTGAAAAAATGATGAGCGATAATAGCTTTGCGACTGCCTATAATGGGCTAAATTCTTTCATCGGCGGCTCAGCTAAAAACAATGAAACGATAAAATCAGTCAAAAGCCTAGCTAAAAATTTAGGCGCAAGCGAATATGTGCCAGATGATGGCGAGGATCTAAACGCATATATCACGAGAAAGACGCTAGATGGGCTATTTAACGTGATGAGCGAGAAGGAAAAGGGGCTAAGAAGTGGCTTTAGCCTAGATAGTGGCAAAAAGGTGCTAGACTCGATATTTAAATGAGAAATTTAAGCGCTCAAAACAGAGCCGACATCGCTCTTATCGTAGTTTCCATCGTTTGGGGCGCTACGTTTTTACCCATGGCAAACGCATTAAAGACAAATGGCGTCTTTGTCATGCTCTTTTGCCGGTTTTTTCTCTCGGCTATCTTTATGGGCTTTGTCGCGCTTAAATTTACTAAGAAATTTGACAAAAAAAGCGTCATCTACGGCGTTATCCTTGGAGCGGTGCTCTTTTTGTCATTTGCCACGCAAACTTACGCTCTAAAGCTCACATTTAGCTCTAGCGTCGCCTTTATCACGGGGCTTGAGTGCGTGATAGTGCCTTTTATGGCGGCTTTTATTTTTAAAAATAAGATAAGCATTTTTGCCATTTTAGGCGCTATGATCGCTATTTTTGGGCTTTGGCTCTTAAGTGGCGCCACGCTCTCACTTGGGAGCGGAGAGGCACTAGCGCTTGTTTGTGCGATATTTTATGCACTTTATACTACGCTAAATGGCCATTTTGTAAGAAAGAGCGAGCTTTATTTGCTTGTCTTTGTGGTCTTTCTCACAAATGCCCTGCTTTCGCTTGTTTTTGCGCTTTTTCAGGGCAGTATCGTGCTAAATTTCGATAGGGAATTTTTCATAGCGATATTTATCACGACGGTGATAGGCACCATATTTTGCTACTTTGTGCAAACGATCGCTCAAAGATACACGACCGCTAGCAAGGCGGCTTTGTTTTTCTGCCTAGAGCCAGTCTCTGCTGGGTTAATAGGCTACTTTTTTGCAGGCGAGATACTTAGTATCTGGCAAATTTTTGGAGCAACGCTTATCATCTTTGGTGTCATTTTTAGCGAATTTGGCAAGCAAATTTGCTCTAAATTTAAGCTCTAAAAGACAAAAAGCTTCATTTGTGAGTCTATTTTCTCATCTATAAACTCACCCTCAAATCTCTCTTTTAACATTGCTAAAACCGCCTTTTCATCGTAGTTTTTAGCTCCGTTTATCTCAAGGTGCCAGCAGATATTTTCAGCTGCTTCTTGCAGGCTTCGTCTAGCGATCCTTGTCTCATTTAAAATTTGACTCTTAAAAGCGATGCCTTGCTCATTTAGCCACGCTTCAAGCCTATCTACTACGTTTTTTTGAGAGAGCACGCGGCCAAATTTTTCAAAAAATGGCTCAAGTAGATCAGAGCTTCTAGGCTTATCCCAGCCAAGATAGAGCTTTTGCTTGGCGCAGTTTTGAAATTTAGCAAAATCTTCATCGCTTGCAATGGCTGGGCTCATCGTACAAATAGCGATATCAAAGAGCCTTGTTGGCTTAAATTCTCTCCACGAGCAAACCTCGCTGGTTAAATTTGTCACGCCAAATCTCTTTGCGTCCTCGTTTAAAATTTCTATCATCTTTTCTGAGCTATCGATGCCAGTTATATGCTTAGCCGTTTTTGATAAAAATATGCTCCAAACGCCCGTACCACAGCCGATATCAAGGATATCTTTGCCACTAAAGCTAGCTCCCCAAGCTAAGGCTTTACTAAAAATTTGCTGCTGGATAGCGCTGATCTTGCCGTCAAATCTTTGGTAGTTTGACGCCTTTTTATCCCATAAATTTTGCATTTTAGCTCCTCATTTTTGGTTATAATTTTAGCAAAAAAGGTCAAAAATGAGAGATTTTATATATCACGTCACTATCCCGCCACAAGCCATAGACATGCACGGTCACATGAATAATGTCTATTATTTCACGCTTATGCAAGAGGCCGCATTTGCCCACTCCGCCGCTGTTGGTGACACGGTTGAGGCGCAGTATAAAAGGGGTGAAATTTGGCTCATTAGAAAAAATGAAGCAAAATATATAAAAAGCGCAAAGCTGATGGACAAGATAGAAATTCACACCTACACGCAGACTGAGGGTAAGGCGACATCATGTAGATATTTTGAGTTTAAAAAAGATGGCGAGCTAATAGCAACTGGCAAGACAGAGTTTGTCTATATCGACCTTGAGAAAAACCGCCCAAAGGCGATCCCAGCGCAGATCATCGCGCTTTACTCGTGACCGCACTCGTCGCAAACGCCCTTTATCACGGCGCTTTTTATATTTTTAGCGACGCTTAGGTGTGGCATGTCGATGTTTGTCACCTTGTGGCAGACGTCGCAGATGAAGTACGCTTTTGCCTCATTTGCTAGTTCGTAGTAGCTTTTATGATTATTTTCAGTTTTTATGACAAGGCCCTTTTTTTCAAAAATTTCTATGCTTCTATAAAAAGTAGTTTTATTCGCATTAAGGCTTTCTAAAATTTCATCATAACTTAATGGAGTTTTGGCATTTTGCAAAATTTCAACGAGCTTTATGCGAAAAGTAGTTGCCTTGATACTATGCTCTTCTAAGAAATTTCTTGCATTCATCCTTGCCCTTTTTATTTTTTGTATATTAACGCTAAAAGTTTTAAATTTCATTTAAAAAGCACTATATTTAGGCTTTCATTCTTTAAGTTGCAACCAAGTTGCAATCTGCTAAACTTCCGCAATATTTTTTCAAACAAAGGAGAGATGGTGAGAAAGATTTTTGTTTTTTTAGCAGTTTGCGCTTTGTCACTTTTTGCAAAGCCAGTTGTTACTACTAGTATATTGCCTACAAAATTTTTTGTTGAGCAGATCGCTGGTGATACACTAAGCGTAAATACAATGGTTGGCAAAGGTGCTGATCCGCACACTTATGAGCCAAAGCCAAAACAGATGAAGGAGCTTGAAAAGAGCGAGCTTTACTTTGCTATTGGCATTGAGTTTGAAGATACTTGGCTAGAGCGTTTTTCAAAATCTTTTAAAAATTTACACATTGTAAAAACACAAGAAGGCATCGAAAAGATCGCTATGAGCGATGAACATGAGAATCATGAACATCACGAGCATCACGAGCACAAGCACGAGGGCGAGCATAAACATGAACATCACGAGCATCATGACCATGACCACGAAGCTGGCGAACATCATCACCATCATCATGATGGTCTTGATCCGCACATTTGGCTTGATCCGGTTTTAGTAAAAACCCAAGCTGATAATATAGCTAAGGCATTAATAGAGAAATTCCCGCAAAATGCAAAGCTCTATGAGGAGAATTTGGCTAAATTTAAAGCTAGTCTTGACGAGCTTGATAGCTTTATAAAAAATACTCTAAAAGATGTTAAAACTCGCGAATTTATCGTATATCACCCATCTTGGGGATATTTTGCAAAACGCTATAACTTAGAGCAAATTGCCATCGAGATAGAGGGCAAAGAGCCAAAGCCAGCTGAGCTAAAAGAGCTCATAGAAGAAGCTAAAGAGCACGGCGTAAAGGTCATTTTCATAGCTCCGCAGTTTCCAACAAAGGCTGCGAATTTAGTAGCAAAAGAGACTGGCTCAAAGGTTATAAGCATTGATCAGCTACCGGAAAATTGGCTAGATGAGATGAAAAAAACAGCAGAAATTTTTGCCAAGAGTCTATAAAAATGTTAGCACGCCTGATTGTCATTTGCTTCTTCGCTATAAATGCCTTCGGGTGTGCTCTTTGCTCGCTTTATAGCCCGACCGCTCACGTGAGCGTAAAATTTGACTCAAACGAAAACAATATCACTACAATTGCTTTTTCTTGGACATTTTCGCAAAATTTCTCAGAGCTTATGAGGCAAAATTTTGACCTAAATCAGGATGAAAAGATAGATGAAAGCGAGATCAAAAAGATCCGCTTAAATTTACTTGATTATCTTGTACCAAGACACTATTTAACGAATATTGAGTACTTTTACAAAGATGAAAATGCTACAAAGCTTGAGCTAAATTTAAAAAAGTATAAACTCTATTTTGATGAGGGCAGACTAAAATTTGACGTTAGTTTTAAGACAAATTTGCTTATCAAAGATGGCTTTGTGGTATCTGTTGAAATTGACGACAAAGAGGGATATTTTAATTTTAAATTTACACAAAACAACGCATTTTTGGTATCAGATCAGTTTTGGACGATACCAAATCCAAATGCAAATTTAATATTTTTTACATTTTCAAGTAAGGCTGCAGCCAAAGCTCATAATGAAAAGCCTGCATTAAAAGAGCTTCTAAAAGAGCCAAACTCGGTAAATTTTGAAGATGAAAATTTAAGCCAGATCGATAAGATCGATGAGGCTAAGTTTGATCTTGTTTCAAAAACAAGTCTAAGCATGCTTGATAGATTAAAGCAAATTCTAAGAAATTTTGATCAAAAAAGTCCGCTAACTCTGCTATTTTTAGCGCTAATATCATTTGGTTATGGCTTTTTACACGCTGCATCTGCGGGACATGGCAAGGTGCTTACAAGCTCCTATTTTGCCGCAACTGGCGGAAGCTACGCCAAAGCCTTTTTCTTCTCTTTAAAGATCGGATTTTTACATGTTGTGGGCGCATTTATTTTTGTGCTTGCTAGTTTTATGATACTACGTGAGATCAGTAGCGATCTGACAAAAGATACAGCAAGCGTTACGACAGCATTTTCTGGCGTTATTATCTTTTTTGTAGCGATTTTTATGCTTTATAAAAAGATCAAAATTTATCTTTCAAGCAAAAAAGAGTTAAATAAATTTTATATTTTTAGCTCAAGTTTAAGCCAAAATTTGAGTAAAAATACAAAATTTACTAGCGACTGTGGCTGTAATATCTGCATTACAAAAAAACCAAAAAGTAAAGAAGAATGGCTGGTTGCAGCTGCTGCGGCACTTATTCCTTGTCCTGGCACGATACTTGTCTTTGTGCTAGCAAATGAGCTAGGCAGCTATTTTGCAGGCGTTATAAGTGGCGTATTTATGGCGCTTGGCATGAGCACAGTGATATTTTTAGCGGCTATTTTTGGAGCCAAGATAAATGAGAGCACAAACATTAAGTTAAAAAAGTTTAAAATCTATGCCGAATTTATGGCTCTTAGCGTTATGCTTTGGCTTGGACTTTTTATTTTTACTACGACATTTACGCAAAAGAGTCTGTTTTGAAAGAAATTATAAAAATTAGAAATTTAAACTTTAGCTACGATAAGCAAGTGGTTTTAGAAGGTATCAATTTAGATTATAATAGCGATGAATTTTTAGCTATCATCGGTCCAAATGGTGGTGGCAAAAGCACACTTTTAAAGCTTATCTTAGGACTACTTAAGCCTCAAAGTGGCGAGATAAAACTCTTTGGAAAAGAGCCAAGCGAAGTCAGTAAATTTATAGGTTATGTGCCTCAAAATTTTCTCTCAAATCAAAGCTTTCCAATGATGGTTTTAGAAGTAGTTTTAATGGGGCTAATTGATAAAAAAATTTTTGGTTTTTACTCGCGAGATGAGAAACAAATGGCTCTTGCAGCCCTTGAGAAAGTTGGCATGAAAGAATTTGCAAGCGCTAGAATTGGTGAGCTAAGCGGTGGCCAAAGACAGCGTGTATATATCGCAAGAGCGCTTTGTGCAAATGCAAAGGTTCTCGTTTTAGACGAGCCAACAGCCAGTATCGATACAAAGGGCCAGGCTGAAATTTATGAAATTTTAAAAAATATAAATGCAAGCGGTGTTGGCGTAGTTTTGGTAAGTCATGATCTAAATATCGTGCTAAATTATGCTACAAAAATCGCCTACGTGAGTAAAAATTTACATATTCATAAAACTCATGAAGATACTGCAAAAAGAGAATTTATAGAGCATTTGGCAAAATCTCATAGCCATTTTTGCGACGTCGAGATCGCGCTTGGCGAATGTGAGTGCAAAATCAAAAGTAATGTTTTTAAGCTAAAGAGATAAAAATGAGTGAAATTTTAGAGTTAAATTTTATGCAAAATGCCTTTATTGCTGGCATTTTAGTTAGTATCATTTGTGGGCTCATAGGCTCACTCGTTGTTATAAATAAAATGACTTTTATCGCTGGCGGTATCGCGCACGGAGCGTATGGCGGCATAGGACTTGCTTTTTTCTTCTCGCTTGAACCACTTCTTGGAGCTAGCATATTCTCACTCTTTTTAGCCCTTATAATAGCCACTATCACGTTAAAAGATAAAACCAACATCGACTCAGTTATCGGTGCTATTTGGGCATTTGGTATGGCTATTGGTATCATTTTTATCGATTTAACTCCGGGATACAATGCCGATCTTATGAGTTATCTTTTTGGCTCTATTTTAGCAGTAAGCGGGCAAGATATAACATTTATGAGTATTTTAGATATCTTATTTTTAGCGCTCATTGCTCTTTTTTATCGTCAATTTGTAGCTATTAGTTTTGATGCAGAGTTTGCAAAGTTGCGCGGTGTAAATACAACATTTTTTCACTATTTATTAGTGTGCATGATGGCACTTTGTGTAGTGGCTACGATTCGTGTTGTTGGGCTGATTCTAGTCATCGCTCTTCTTACTATACCGCCATATTTAGCACAAATTTTTGCCAAAAGACTTGGACTGATGATGCTAATCTCTACTATCTTTTCAGTTATTTTTTGTTTTAGCGGTCTGTTTATTAGCTTTTATTTTAACCTAACAGGCGGAGCTAGCATAATCTTAGTTGCTTCACTTTGCTTTTTTGCTTTTTGTTTTAAATTTAAAAGCTTACGTCAGTAGCCATTCTTAACTGATAAAGCGTCCAAAAGACGAAACAAATGGCTGTGAGATAGACGCTAAAAAATAGAGACAGCCATATAAATTTTATCTCAAGACCAAAATAAAAAACTACAGCGTAAAAAAGTGATCCTTGAAGCACAAATTGCCTAAATCCATTTAGCAAAAAGATGGCCACTGGGCGTTTTATGGCCTGAAGAGTGCTGCCTGAGACATTTATCGTGCCATAAGCTACGTAAACAAGAGAATTTATACCAAGATAAAGCCCTGCTATCTCCAAAACTGCCGGCGTATCATCAAAAATTCTTATCATATCTTCACCAAAAAATTTAATAAAAACACAAGCAAACGCACAATAAATAAGTAAAAAAAGAAGCGAAATTTTATAGCATTGTTTAGCTCTTTTAAAATTTTTAGCGCCATAGTTTCTTGAAACGATACTTAAAACTGCTGCAGCCATACCAATGGTCGGCAATACCAAAATTTGCTCTATCCTTAAAGCTATACCGTACCCCGCTACGGCATTTACGCCATAGTAGCTTATAAATTTTAAAAGTACAAGTGAGCCAAGCGACATCGATAGATAGTTCAAACAAGCTGGTAGAGCTTGCTTTGTAATCTTTGTCCAAATGCTAAAATTTGGTACAAAATAGCTTAAATTTCTTGGCTCGATCATCTTAGCTTTTTTAACTTTTGCAAAAAGGTAGATCATGCCCAAAAGCTGAACACTCGCTGTTGCTAGAGCAAGTCCTTTTACACCAAGATCCAAAATAAATGCAAAAAAGTAGCAAAAAAATGCGTTAATAAAAAGGCCATAAAATAGCCAATCGCGGTAACTTTTTGTATCTCCAAGTGCCACGAGTACGCCGTTTAGAGATTTGATAATCAAGAAAAATGGCGCAGCAAGAAAGATAACACCCGCATAATCAAGCGCCTCTTTTAAATAGTGATGATCAGCCCCTAAAAAAGTGAGTAAATTTGGTGCTAAAAAATAGCCACAAAATCCCATAAAAATAGCAAATACTAGCACAAAGATAACTCCATTTGCCGCATAAAATTTAGCCATTTTTATCTTTCCTGCTCCAAAGCTATTACCTATTAGCGCAGTTAGTGCTGAGCCAAAACCAAGCCCAATGCCTACAATACTTAGATAAAGCAAAAAGCTCATAGCCATACCAGCTACGGCAAGGGTAGAAATTTTTGCTGCAAAAAATGTGCCGGTAACATTATAAAGAGTATTAAACATCATTGCGGTGCCAGCTGGAAGCGAAAACGAAATGATGAGCTTATTTAACGGGTCTTTTAGTAAATCCATGGCTTGATTTTACGTTTTTTATCTTTAAAATTTGTAAAGGATAAAATCAATTAAATTTAATAAAAGGCCATTACCCATGAGTAATAAGTTAGGATTGATATCTTTTGGTGATGTATTAACTCTTAGAAAGCTTTTAATCTTATGTGTATTATTTATGTAAAAGAAAATTTGTATTTATATCAATCTTTGTTATATTAAAAATTTAGTAATACAAAAATCATAAAAAGCAAGGAAAATACCTTGCTAAAATTTTATTTATATTTTATGCCCATGCCACCAAATTTAAGCGTATTAGCTGTCTTATTATCGCTACTTTCGATTAGAGCTTTAACGTCTGCTAAGCCAGGTAATTTCCAAACTTGCTCGCAAAGACCATCTGTTTTTATAGTTATTCCTATCTCACCATTAGTATTGTTTCCTGTACCTACTTCTAGGCACTTATCATTTTTTGCATTTACTGGATTTTTAACATTTGACATCTTCTTAACAGCATCTGAACCAGAAGCAAATTCGCCTTGTGAAGTATAGTAAGAACCCAAGTCCGAAATAAGTGTTTGTATGTTTGAAGCAGTTTTTGATATCTCTGCATCATCCCTTGTTGCAGCTAATTTTGGTATAGCAACCGCAGCTAATATACCCAATATAACGATCACGAAGATCAACTCAATCATCGTAAAGCCTTTTTTCATGACTTCTCCTCCCTGAAATATAAATATTTTCTAAATCGAGCGAATTGTATCATAAATTTCAAAAAAACAATAAAATAATGTACTATATAAAAAATTAAAAATTTGCCGATATAAAAAAGAAAATTAAAAATTAGGGGCGTTATGAAGGGCGTTATACTTTGTCTATTTATCATCACGATTTCATTTTGCAAATATGAATCCTACAAACCTCTCACGGTAGTAAAATATAATGAAGAAAAGGCTCTGCTTGGCAAAAAACTCTTTTTTGACAAAAGACTAAGCCCAAATGAAAACTACTCTTGCCAAACTTGTCACAACTTGTACTGGAATTTAAGCGGAAGCAACCAAGATAGCATGGAAAAAGGCACTTTAAATCCTCCAACCATATTAAATGCTGCAGCAAACTATCTATTTTATAGCGATGCAAAGATTAGCAATTTAAAAGATCAAGTAAAAGAGTCCATAACCTCTAGAATAGAACTAAACTCAGATAACGACAAGATAGTGGATTCTGTAAATAATATCTCTGAGTACAAAATTTTATTTAAAAAAATTTATAATGACGGCATTAATTTTGATAATATTGCAGATGCAATAGCTGAGTTTGAAAAGGCTGTCTTAAGTGTTGATTCGCCATTTGATCGTTTTATATCAGGTGATAACAATGCCATAGATGATAGCGCAAAGAAAGGATTTGAGATATTTAATAATATAGGCTGTGCCGCTTGTCACAATGGTAGAAATTTGGGAGGAAATTTGACACAAGATATTGGCCGAGAAAGAATTTCTGCCTTAGATGCAAACAAAAGATTAAGAAGAGTGCCATCACTAAGAAATATTACAAAAACTGCTCCATATTTATCTCATGGAGAGATAAATGATCTAAAAGAGGCTATAAGCTTTATTGGTAACTATCAGCTAGGATATGATCTTAGCAAAGATGAAATTGATGCTTTATACTCATTTTTTCTGACATTAAATGGTAAAAAGCCTAGGATACTAAATGAGTACTAAACGAATAAAAACCATACTTAGCGTCTTAACAGCTATATTTTTCATTAGTGCACTTTTTATATATAAAGCAAATATAGCCATTGATACGGCTCATAAATTTGATGATGGAATTCTAAATCTAAAATTTATAGACAATGAGATAACTTTTTCTTTAAATAATATTTATGATATCTCAAACTACGACAAACTCAATGCTGACATAAATTCTTTTGATACAAATTTGAGCAACCTTTCAATGCTTAGCGATGAGATGATGTTGTTTCATCAAAATGAAATAAAAAAAGACCTACAAAACATAAGAGATGTATTTAGTAAAAAAGTATTTTTTTTACAAAGATCAGCTTATGTAAACTCATCTATAGATTCTTATATCCAAATAAGTCAATATGAAATACAAAATCTCGCACTTCCAAATAAGCTTGAGCCTATATTTTATGCGATAAAAGGTGCTTTGATGCTTAGTCCTGAAGTAATAGATGAAATTTCAAAGCAAATAAAAATGTATAAAAACGAGTATAAAGATAACCAAAAAGCTCAAAGCGTATTAGACAAGATACTTTATGCAGCTCAAGCTACAAAAACTTTACATACAATCTCAAATAGTGCAAAAGAACTACATCTTGATATTCTAATAGAAAATTTTAGAAACAAAGTTCTAGAAATTCACTCTGACGCAGTGGATAACACAAAAATAGCTCAGACAATTTGCTTGCTTGCATTTATAATATTTTGTGCATTTGGCCTATATCAAATTAAAATGACCTCAGAGCGCTTAAGGCAGATCAAACTTCTAAGTTCTACAATTGAAAATGATCATAGCTCTATTGTCTATTGCGACAAATACAATAGAATTTCATATGTAAATAAAACCTTTGAAGAAAAAACTGGTTACAAGCTAAAGGATGTAATCGGTAAAAATCCTAGAATACTAAAATCATATATGCACCCACAAAGCTTTTATGAATCCATAAAAGATGCTCTGCAAAAATCTCTACCTTGGGAGAGTGATGAGCTTATAAGCAGAACAAAAAGTGGTGATTTTTTATATGAAAAGGTAAAATTTTCACCATTTTTCTTTAAAAATAAATTTGAGGGCTATATAGCGGTAAAGCTTGATAGGACTAAAGAGACACTGATATTAAACGAGTTAACTCAAAAAAATGAACAAATAAAAATACAATCTTCAATCGATAAGCTAACAGGCTTTGGCAACTACTTTGCTTTAACTGAAATTTTAGACGCGCAAAAAGATGGAGTGCTCATTTGCTTAAGCATTAAAAATTTTAAAATTTTAAGATTCTTTTATCAAACCAAGATTATCGATGCAATGCTAAAAGCAGTAGCTGATACACTAAAGCTTTGTATAGATACTTCTGAGATAAAAGCAAAGCTATTTAGATTTCAAGATGACGCATTTTATATGTGGTATGAAGGCGATAATATCGTAAGAGATATTGAGTATATTAGAGAATATTTTGGTTCAAATAGAATAAATGTTGCTATTGATGAAAGATTTGAAAATTTACCAGGCATAAAGATGGTATTTGGTGTTTCATTGCCAAACGATACCCCACAAACTAACCGTCTAATGCAATCAGTCCTTGCAAATCAGCTCGCAATAGAAAATGGTAGCAATATTTACTACTATCTAGAAAATGACGCCATTGAGATGAAATATCACAAAAACCAGCTGGCAGTCCAGCTAATCGAAGATGCGTTAGAAAACGATAGAGTAATCGTAGAAGCACAAGGCATCTTTAACTTAGAAGAAAATGAGACTGAAGCAAAGTATTATGAAGTTTTGGTTCGTATAATCGATCAAAATGGAAAGATACATTATCCGGGCGAATTTTTAGATATTGCCATGAAGACGCAACTATATCCGCAAATAACCAAAAAGGTGATAAGCCTTGCGTTTGATCTTGCCAAGAGATATCCAGATTATATGTTCTCGATAAATTTATCAATTACTGATATTGCTGATGCTAGTATGAGAGAGCTTATAGAGAGCAAGCTAAACGAATGCAAAGATCCTAATAAAATTTGCTTTGAAATGCTAGAGAGTGAAGAGCTTAGCGACTACGTTGCGGTAAATTCTTTCATAAAACGCGTCAAAGGCTATGGGTGTAAAATTTCGATTGATGACTTTGGCTCAGGATACTCAAACTATTACCGAATTTTGGAGCTTGATATAGACACCATAAAAATAGACGGCTCGATAATCAAAAAGCTTCCATTTGATGAAAATGCGAGAGTTCTAGTAGAAACCATCGTAAGCTTTGCGAAAAAACAAGGCTACAAAATAGTAGCCGAGTTTGCAAGTTCGGAAGAAATTTTAAATCAAATCAAAAATTTTGGAATACCTTATGCACAAGGTTTCTTACTAGGTAAGCCTCGTAGAATGGAATAGTGGCTAAATTTCTATATCTATACCAACTGGGCAGTGATCGCTGCCTGTGATCTCTGGCAAGATAAATGCGTCTTTTAGCCTATCTTTTAATCCTTGTGAAATAAAGAAATAATCAATTCTCCAGCCGACATTTTTAGCCCTTGCATTAAAGCGGTAGCTCCACCACGAGTAAGCGTCCGTAATATCGCCATTTATGGCTCTAAAGGTATCTATAAAGCCACTTTTTAGCACCTCATCTATCCATGCTCGCTCGATAGGCAAAAAGCCTGAAGTTTTAGCATTTGCCTTTGGATTTTTCAGATCGATCTCGCGGTGAGCGGTATTTACATCACCGCAAAATATCACCTCTTTGCCACTTTTTATAAGGTCTTTACAGTAAGCTAAAAATTTCTCGTAAAAGTCCATTTTATAGGCTAGACGCTCATCATCCTTTTGTCCGTTTGGAAAATAGATATTAAAAAGCACGATATCGCCAAATCTATGTTCTAAAACACGCCCCTCCGTGTCGTCGAAAAAAGCTGCCTTTTGTGTAGAAATGTCAAAATTTGCTAGGCTCATCACACCAGAGTATCCGGCCCTCTCGCCTGAGTTTACGCTTATATCTTTAAAGCCAAGGTTATAAATTTCTTTTGGCACATCACTTTCTTTGACTTTAATCTCTTGAAGCGCTAAGAAATCAGGCTTTTGCTCCGTAAGCCATGCAAAACCATCTTTTGTTACAAGTGCTCTAAGGCCATTTACGTTCCAGCTAATAAGTTTCAAATTTCATCCTTTTTTTAATTATAATTATGCCAAAAATCACAAAAAGGAAAATTATGAGAAACCAGCCAGAGTATAAATTTTTTAAAAATTTTGGCTACGCAAGAGAGGGTTTGGCTGAAATTTTCAAAAACGAAAAGAGCTTTAGGATAGAAATTTGCATATTTTTATTAGTAGCACTATCGTTATTTTTTTGGAATTTTGATCTTGTTTTTAATCTATTTTTGATCTTTAGCATGGCATTTGTGCTAGTTTGCGAGTGCCTAAACTCGGGCTTAGAGCGAGTAACTGATCTTGCAAGCCCAGACTATCACACCCTAGCAAAGGCGGCAAAAGATGCAGGAAGTGCAGCTGTGATGATCGCAAATTTCTTATGTGGCGCGCTTTGGTGCGTGGCAATAGGGTATAAAATTTGGGGCTAGTATGAATGAAGAAATTTACAAGGCAATCATTGGTGAGAAAAAGGTAGAAATTATAAATTTGCTAGTTAAAAGCTGTGATGAAAATGGCTTTATTGTAGTAAAAATTTCAGAAATTTGTGAAAAGCTAGATGTGAGCAAACCAACCGTGATAAGCACGTTTAAGTTGCTTGAAGAGAAGAAAATTTTTGAACGAGTGAAAAACGGAGTTTATAGATTTAAAAATTTATAGTGGCAAGCAAACGCCTGCCACCTCTTTCTAGCCGATAGTCTCAGCATTGATCATTCCAAATGTTAAGTAGTTAGTTATCACGACGACCCTAGACGGCTAGCGTCATGAACGCCACCTGTGATCTTACCAGCTACATATAGATTTGGTATAGGCATAGCCCGTTTGAGAGCTTATGACTTGGGCTTTTGTATTGATATTTAGGCCACCCTTTGTATGATAAACTTTTGGTATGCTACACTCTGCGTAAAATGACGGATAGGATATAAAAGTAAAAAATAATATAAATTTTAGCTATAAATTTTCTAAAAAATATTCACTACGACTTATTTAAATTTATAATTTTGTTGATAAATTTTAGAGTATTTTAGATTTTAGCTTAAGAATGAAATTTTGTTTAGAAGAACGGAGCAAAATTGCTCCGTAAATTATTTAACACCAACTATAATTTGAGTTGCTTTAATGATCGCAGTTACTTTATCTCCCACTTTTAAAGCTAGGCTGCTAACTGACTCTCTTGTGATGATAGCTGAAATTTTGCTGCCATTTACATCGATAATAACTTCAGCATTTACAGCTCCGTCTTTTATCTCGCTAACAACGCCTTTGATTTGGTTTGTAGCGCTAAGTTTGATGCTGTCATCTTTTGAAACGATAACGCTTGAAGCTTTGAATAAAAAGATAGCTTTTTTGCCAACTTTAAGATCAAGACCTTTTTCACTATCAACCGTAACAGTTGCTTTTAGCACCTCACCGCCTGCAAGCTTAGCAGATATTAGCGAATTTACCGCACCTGTTCTTACTTCTGATATCTCAACATTTAGTTGATTTCTTGCACTTATTGACATTTTGTCTCCTTGTTTTGAATTAAATTATGGTGAAATTGTAAGGTAGAATTATTAAGCAAAACTTAAAAACTATTTATACAAAATTATAATATCAAAAATAAAAATTTTATACTTTTAAATACCCTAGAAATCGCTATTTGAGAAATAAAATCTAAAAATTTAATTTATATTATTTTTAAAAAAACGAGAAAAAAATATTACTAACTACTACTTCTAAATATCCATTTTTGTAAAATTCTTGTAAATTTGACTTTAAAGATTGGTAAATTTAAAAGTATTTTAAGCTAAAGCAATATTTTTAGGTAAAGAAATAAATTATAAAATTTGAAGTAAAAATTTGAAAGTTTAAATGCCAGCTTCTAGCATAGCTTCTGCTTGATAATGCGTAATAAGTGGCTCAATGATCTCATCAAATAATCCCGCAGCCATAATCGCATCAAGGCGGTAAAGTGTTAAATTTATACGGTGATCACTTATGCGGTTTTGCGGATAGTTGTATGTCCTTATCCTGCCAGAACGATCTCCGGTACCAACTTGGCTCTTTCGCTCACTAGTCTCTTTTGCAAGTCTCTCTTGCTCTTGAAGCTCATAAAGTCTAGCCTTTAGCACCTTCATCGCAGCTTCTTTATTTTTGTGCTGACTCTTGCCATCTTGGTTTGTGACAACAAGGCCTGTTGGTATATGTGTGATCCTAACGGCACTATCGGTTGTATTTACTGACTGACCGCCATGGCCTGAGCTTCTCATCACATCAACCCTTATATCATTTGGATTGATCTCAATCTCGCTATCTTCAACCTCTGGCATAATAGCCACAGTCACAGCTGAAGTATGCACCCTACCCTGACTCTCAGTCTCTGGTACACGCTGAACTCTATGCGTGCCACCTTCAAATTTTAGTCTTGAGTAAGCACCTTTACCTTTTATAAGTACGATGATCTCTTTAAAGCCACCAGTATTGCCCTCACTTTGGCTAACGATCTCAAATTTATATCCACGAAGCTCTGCATATCTGATATAAGCATTAAAAAGATCTCCAACAAATAGCGCAGCCTCATCGCCACCAGTACCTGCACGAATTTCTAAAAATATGTTTTTATCATCGTTTGGATCTTTTGGAAGAAGTAAAATTTTTATCTCTTCTTCAAGCTTTTCTCTTGAAATCTCTAAATTTTTAAGTTCTTCTTTTGCTAGTTCTCCAAGCTCAGAGTCCTCAAGTAGGGCTTTATTTTCGTCGATGTCTTTTAAAATTTCTAGATAATTTGTTGAGGCAGTTGCGACTGGCTCGATAGATGATTGCTCTTTTGAGAGCTTTGTCATCTTTTCGATATCGTTTGCTATATTTGGATCGCTAAGAAGCGCAGAAATTTCATTATAGCGATCCAAAAATGGATGAAGTTTATCAGCAAACATTAAATTTTATAGATTAAGCAGCTTTTAGAGTATTTACTAATTGTGCAAGGCGACTAACACGGCGAGCAGCAGTTTGTTTTTTCAAAAAGCCTCTACTTACGAAGCTGTGGATGCTTTTGTTAGCGACTTTTAAAGCTTCATTTGCAGCATTTAGATCTTTAGCTTCTACAGCTACACGCACTGCTTTTGTAATATTTTTAAGTCTTGTGCGGTAAAATCTATTTCTTTCTGTTCTTTTTATAGTTTGTCTAGCTCTTTTTTCAGCAGATTTATGGTTTGCCATAATATACCTTTTTAAATAATTTTAGTCGGTGATTATATTAAAGATATAATAAATTTAACCTTAATTTAAGTCATCCTTAATGAAAGTAAAATTTTAGATTTTAAATTAGGTAAATTCTGATAAAATAGCACAATTTTATAATAAGAAGGATAAATTTATGAAACTATTTGGAACGGATGGGGTTCGTGGTAAGGCTGGTGAGAAGCTTTCGGCTCAAACATCTATGCGTCTTGCAATGGCAGCTGGAATTTATTTTAGAAAGACTTCAGCGACAAATGTGATTTTGGTTGGAAAAGATACTAGAAAAAGCGGTTATATGATAGAAACTGCCATCGTTGCGGGGCTGACTGCAGTTGGCTACAACGTCCTTCAAATAGGCCCTATGCCAACACCTGCGATCGCATTTTTAACAGAAAATATGCGCTGTGACGCTGGCATAATGATAAGTGCGTCGCACAACCCATACTACGATAACGGCATCAAATTTTTTGACAGCTTTGGCAACAAGCTTGATGAGACGATAGAGGCCGAGATAGAAAAAATCTTCTACGACGACGAGCTCATCGCAAATGCCCAAAAAACGATGACAGAGATCGGCGCAAACAAGAGGATCGATGATGTTATCGGTAGATATATCGTGCAGATCAAAAATTCATTCCCAAAAGAGCTAAATTTAAAGAATTTACGAGTAGTTTTAGACGTGGCAAACGGAGCTGCTTACAAGGTCGCGCCAACTGTATTTAGTGAGCTTGGAGCTGATGTCATCGTCATAAACGACGAGCCAAATGGTAGCAACATCAACCAAAACTGTGGCGCACTTCACCCAGAAGATCTAGCAAGCGAGGTAAAAAGGCTTCGTGCTGACATCGGCTTCGCATTTGACGGCGATGCTGATAGGCTTGTAGTTGTCGATGAAAACGGCGAAGTTGTGCATGGCGACGCGATACTTGGCTCACTAGCTGCATTTTTACACGAGCAAAAGGCTCTAAAAGGTGGAGCCATTGTAGCTACGGTAATGAGTAACGCTGCACTTGATGACTATCTAAAAGCTCACAAGATCAAGCTACTTCGCTCAAACGTAGGCGATAAATACGTGCTTGAGATGATGAAAGAAAATGGCATAAATTTTGGCGGTGAGCAAAGCGGTCACGTGATATTTAACGACTACGCTAAAACTGGCGACGGCCTTGTTACCTCAATGCAAGTTGTCGCGATGATGCTTAAAAAAGGTAAAAAAGCTAGTGAAATTTTTGGCGAGCTAAAGCCATATCCGCAAATTTTACTAAATTTAAAGATCACAGAGAAAAAGCCACTTGATAAGATAGAGGGGCTAAAAGAGCTTGAGGCTAGCCTTGCAAAAGAGGGCATAAGATCGCTCTTTAGATACTCTGGCACTGAAAATTTGATCAGACTTTTGCTTGAGGGCAAAAATCAAACTTTAGTTGAAAAACGCATGGATGAAGTTGAGAAATTTTTTGTAAAAGCCCTAAATGCGTAAAAGCTTAGTTAAATTTTTCATAGCGTTTTTTCTCATTTTTATCGTTGATCAAGCGATAAAGATGATATTTATAGATGGTTTTTCGTGGGAGGGCGAGTTTTTCTCGCTAGTTCTTACATATAATAAGGGCGTTGCATTTTCGATGTTTGCCTTTTTAGATGAGTGGCTTAAATTTATCCAGATAGCTCTCATTTTAGGCGTTTTTGTCTATCTGGTCGTCGAAAAAAAGCTGCTTTGTTCGCATGCCATTTGGCTTGGAGCTTTACTAGGAGCTGGCAGCTCAAATATCACAGATAGATTTATCCATGGCGGTGTCGTGGATTACGTCTTTTGGCACAAGTGGTTTAACTTTGCGGTCTTTAACTTCGCTGATGTGATGATCGATCTTTGCGTAGTGATGATACTTTGGCAAAGTTTTAGAAAAAGGAGAGAGAGTGGGAAATAATATCTACGTCGCATACGCGCTTTGGCTACTTACTGGCTGGCTTGGAGCGCATAGAATTTACCTTGGTAAATTTATCACTGGCTTTTTGATGATGGGACTATTTTTTATCGGCTACTCTTTGCAAATCATCCTTGTTGGATATATATTTTTAGCTATCTGGTTTATCTGGTGGATCATCGACGCATTTTTAGTCGGCAGTGGTGTGGATAAAAATTTACAAAAGGCCGAGCTAAAAGAGAGACTAAAACTAAAAGATAAAGAAGAGGACTTAAAAAGGCTTTACGAACTTTTTGAGAGTGGTGCGATCAGCAAGGCTGAATTTGAAGCTAGAAAAGAGATACTTTTTAGATAAGGAGACATTATGGCAGAATATTATCTTTACTTAAAATACCTCCACTATTTATTTTTCATCTCGTGGATGGCAGTGCTGTTTTATCAGCCAAGGCTCTACGTTTATCACGTAGAAAATATGGACAAACCAGACTTTGTAAAAGTGGTCGAAGTGATGGAGTATAAGATGTATCACTACATCGGCTGGGTCGCGCTCATCGGCTCATTTGTCACTGGTATTTTGATACTTATTGCAATGCCTGATCTTATAAAAACTGGTCACATCCATGTTAAAATTTTAGTTGTCATCTTAATGGCTATCTATCACCTAGACCTTGGACGCTACATGAAGCAGCTCAAAGAAAAACGCTGTAACAAAAGTGGCATCTTCTTTAGAGCTTACAACGAAGTGCCAACTATCGCGATGCTCATCATCATCTGGGTCATGATAGTAAATCCATTTTAAGGGAATTTGATGAAGAAATTTTTAGCATTTATCGCTTTACCAGCACTCTTGCTTGCAGCGACTCAGTACTTTGAGCCGGTGCAGATAAAATTTGACAACAGACTATATTCACTAGCATATTCAGCCAAACCTGTGCCAAATTTGTTCACGCAGGAGTATTTGCTACCTGGCGAAAAGCTAGATAGTTTTAGCTACATGCTCTCGCTAAATACGCTTAAATTTGACGCTACGCCAGAGCAAGCAGTCGAGCAAAAGATAAATGATCTAAAAGAACTAAAAGCAAAAGGGCTAAAAGTGGCTTACAAAAAAGGCTCACTCGCAAATGAAATTTATCTTGATATCACGATATTTTCAAACCTAAATGGCGTACCAACAGCTGAGCACTCGATATATCGCTACACCAAACAAGACGGAAATTTAGTCCTTTTTACCATCCAAAGGCGCGCTTATAAAAAAGAGGGCATTCAAAGATTTGCTACAAATTTCACGATCGAGTCGCAAGATTTTAGCAAAAAAGCCCTAGCCACACCTTTTCCACAAATCATCAATAGATAGACAAATTTGAGTGTAAACTTAGCCTTTGCACTCAAATTTTAAAACCAGACTTAACAAATTTATCTAAAAATAAAACGAATAGTTATATGATAAGCAAAACTCAAAAAGGATAGCCTATGATACATAAAATTCTTATCGCAAATCGTGGTGAGATCGCAGTTAGGATAGTCAGAGCTTGTAGGGATTTACACATCCAAAGCGTAGGAATTTACACAGCACCAGACAGCGAATGCTTGCATGTAAGGATCGCTGATGAGGCCTATCAAGTGGGCGAAGATCCGATTAAGGGCTATCTTGACGCCAAAGCTATCGTAAAGCTTGCTAAAGAGTGCGGGGCTGACGCGATACACCCAGGATACGGCTTTTTAAGCGAAAACTACGAATTTGCAAAGGCGGTCGAGGACGCTGGGCTTATCTTTATCGGTCCAAAGGCTGAAGTGATCAGAAAAATGGGTGATAAAAATATCGCAAGATACCTAATGAAAAGAAACGGCATACCAATCGTTCCAGGCACGGAAAAGCTAAATGATGAGAGCATGGATTCCATAAAAGAGCACGCTAGACGTATCGGCTATCCAGTCATTTTAAAAGCAAGCGGAGGAGGAGGAGGCCGTGGTATCAGAGAAGTTTGGCAAGAAGAAGATATGCAAGATGCCTTTGAGTCGTGCACCAGAGAGGCAAAGACCTACTTTAACAACGATGAAGTTTTTATGGAGAAGCTTGTCGTAAATCCTCGTCACATTGAGTTTCAAATTTTAGGCGATAACTACGGCAATATCATCCACCTTTGCGAGCGTGACTGCTCTATCCAAAGGCGCCACCAAAAGATCATCGAGATCGCACCTTGCCCATCTATCAGCGAAAATTTAAGAAAGATAATGGGCGTAACCGCGGTGGCCGCTGCAAAGGCTGTGGGCTACTCAAACGTAGGAACGATCGAGTTTTTGCTAGATGACTACAACAACTTTTACTTCATGGAGATGAATACCCGTATCCAAGTGGAGCATGGCATCACTGAAGAGATCACCGGCCACGACTTAGTCGTTAGGCAGATAAGGATCGCTGCGGGTGAAATTTTAGAGATCGAGCAAAGCGACATCAAGCCGCGTGGCTACGCGATAGAAGCAAGGATCACGGCTGAAAATGTCTGGGAGAATTTCATCCCAGCACCAGGCACGATCGAGGGTTACTACCCAGCTCTTGGTCCATCTGTGCGCGTCGATAGCCACGTCTATAAAGACTACACCATACCGCCATTTTATGACTCACTAATCGCAAAGCTGATCGTAAAGGCGACCGACTACGATCTGGCGGTAAATAAGCTTGAAAGAGCACTTGAAGAATTTACCATCGAAGGCGTGCGAACGATCATCCCATTTTTGCTAACGATCAGCAAAAGCAAGGAGTTTAGAAGAGGATTTTTCGATACTAGCTACGTTGAGAAAAACTTAAAAACTATCCTTGAAAACACCTATGACGATATGAATAAAGAGCCAAACGACGACCTAGAAGAGGTCATCGTAGAGGCGATAAAAAGATATAAGAAAAAGAGATAAATTTATCTCGCATCGCGGCTTTGGCGATAAATTTCGCCAAAGCTAAATTCTCGCGCAAACTGCGTGCGTCTTAGTTTTATCATTTACCACAGCGTAGAGCCTGCTAGCATGATCTGATCTGTGCTAAGTCTAAATTTCTCAAACTCTATATCTTTTAATAGAAAGCCATCTTTAGCGCTTATCAAAACTGGCTTATTTTTACGGTTTGCGAGCAAAATTTGGCCATCAACTAAAGCAAAATGCTCCATGTCACTGGTTTTAAACTTAAATATCACTTCGCCACTTTTTGCATCCACGGCATAGAGATCTCCGCCCTTGCCAGCTGTGCCAAAGTAAAATACTCCCCTCATGTAGGCAAACTGGCGTGTAGAGATATGCGCCAAGCTTTAGCCGCCAGATGGTTTTGCCTATTCTTGTACTATGTCTTTAGGCGGCACACTCTCATTTAAATTTTTTATCTTTTGCTCCACTTTTGAATGCTGCGCCGCTTAAAATTTCTTTACACTCCACTATAAGTGGCGAGCTCATTCGTACGCAAAGCCCTCAAGTTCGTATGTTTTAGCGTCGTTATAAATCTCTTTTATGGGCTACGCGGCTTTACAAAGCCAATTTACCTCATCATTAATCCTTTATAACATCTCACAGTTAGTGATTGCTAGTTTTCTTAGTTATCTCTGCCAGCTTCTTAAATTTATGAAGATTGTGGTCTAAATTTGGCGACAAATGGGTCAAATTTAAAAGCGCACCGAGTTAAATTTGATAAAATTTGCCAAAATTTAGCAGATTAAAGGACTGATATGTTTTTAAAGTTAAACCAGATAGCTCAAAAGTTAGATCAAATTTTCTTGCCACTAGAGCAAGAGGGTATGACTGGCATGAGACTCTTGCTTCAAAATGATGTTAAAGCTACCACACAAGCACTTAAAAACTCACAAGAAGCTCTTGGCATAAATTTCCCAGCTAAATTTACAAAGCTTTTAAGCAAATTTGACCTTGGAAATTTTGAAATTTGCAATATCAAATTTGGCTCCAGAGGCGACTACGCGAGTGAGCTAGTACGGCTAAATAGCGTAGATGAGTTTTGTGGCAAATGGTGGAATGGCGAGACTCGTCCTTTAAATTTGATAGTCTTTGCCGTGGGTGATCCGTGGATATTTTTGCTTGATTGCACGAGTGGCGCGGTCTATGCATGGATCTTTGGAGATGAGGAGCTTTGCGGTAGGTGCGTCGCAAGTGACTTTGAGAAATTTTTTATAGCGCTTGCTAGCATCAATATAGCAAGACTAAATGATAAAGCTATGCCATCAACCGAGCAAATCCTAAAATTTGTCCAAACAGATGATAAAGCCCTTCTTTTCTGGCAAGAGATGGCGCAAATTTAGTAAATTTAGGCTCCACTCAGCCTAAATTCTCTTTTATAAATTTATCCCAGCGATCGAAACAAAAACCACTTTTTATAAATTTAGTTTCGATATGTAACGCTCATTGCCTAAAATAAAAATATAAAAATAAATTTAAATAAAAATTTTTTCTAGGAGAGTTAATATTCAACTACGAAAATTTGACGAATAGGAGCCAAAATGAGCGAGTACATCGAAAAAACGATGGAGTGGATAAAAAAGACCAATCCGGGTCAAGGCGTCTTTGTCCAGGCTGCGACCGAGGTGCTAAATAGCCTCGAGCCGCTTATAAAAAGAGAGAGCAAGTACCAAAAACACGCGATCCTAGAGCGCATAGTTATCCCTGAGCGCACGGTAATCTTTCGCGTCACGTACACAGGCGACGACGGTAGACCGCAGGTAAATAACGGCTACCGCGTGCAGTTTAACTCAGCCGTGGGCCCCTATAAAGGCGGCATCAGACTGCATCCTAGCGTGGATCTTGGCGTGCTAAAATTTCTAGGATTTGAGCAAATTTTTAAAAACTCGCTCACGGGCGTAAATATAGGCGGCGCAAAAGGCGGCAGCACCTTTGATCCAAAAGGCAAGAGCGAGGGCGAGATAATGCGCTTTTGCCAAGCGTTTATGAGCGAGCTATACCGCCACATCGGCAACACCGTGGACGTGCCCGCAGGCGATATCGGCGTGGG